>NZ_RJJT01000069.1 GCF_003938655.1 Rhizobium pisi | reverse complement strand
TGTGGGGGAGATGCCCGGCAGGGCAGAGCGACTGTCTTGGAAGTCAAGCGTTTTGCCATGCTTTCTGGTCCCGAATGATGGCGTTGAGGATGGTGAGCAGTTTGCGCATGGCAGCCGCGGTTGCGACGATCTTCGACTTGCCTGAAGCGACCAGGCGATCGCGGAAGGCTTTTAGAACCGGGTTATGGCGGCAGGCCACCAACGTGGCCATGAACAGCACGGCGCGCACCGTTGCCCGACCGCCGCCAATGAAGCTCTTGCCTTTCCATTTGCCGGATTGGCGCGTCCAGGGCGCAAGACCGGCAAGCGAGGCGACCTGCCGCCGATCGAGACTGCCGAGCTCTGGCATCTCGGCAAGCAGCGTGCGGGCGGTCACCCGCCCCACACCCGGCACCGAAGTCAGAAGCGCCTCGCGTACCCGCCACAAAGGCGACGTGCGGATATGGTCGTCGATATCGGCGTCGAGACTGTCGAGCTCACGCCTGAGTGCGGCAAGCAAACGCTTGATGCTCCTTTGCGCCTCCTTGGCAAGCGCCATGCGCGTGCGCTGCTCTTCGGCTGCAATCATCGCCAGGATCTGCCGGCGGCGGGCAAGAAGGGCTGCCAGCGCCCGATTCTCTTCGTCGCGCAACGGCCTGATCGCGGGCTTGGTCGCAGCCACGAAGGCGGCGATCACTTCGGCGTCGATCGGATCGGTCTTGGCGCGCTTGCCGAGAGCATTGGCATAGGCGCGCACCTGCGCCGGGTTGATGACGATCACCGCAAGACCCGCCCCCGAAAGAGCGGCTGCCGCAAGCATCTCATAGCCACCCGTCGCCTCCAGCGCGACGACATCCGCCTTCAGGCTCAAGAGCCTTGCGGCAAGCCCATCCAGGCTTTCATCATCATTGGCAACGGCAAAGCTTTTGCCTGACGGCAGTACATGCACATCCAACCGGTCTTTCGAAACATCAATGCCAACCACAACGTCCATCTGATCCCATCCTTGTCCAAGCGGGCTTCGCCTTCGCGAGCGGCCCAAGCGACTGTTCGGGTTCGATGGAACGACGGAGCCATCCCTTGCTCTGCCACAGGCTTTTAAACCCGAGGGGGTTGCGGGCTCGGCTCCGTCACCGCAAGCGCTAGCTAGGCTGCTGGCGGATGGCGTCAAGTTACAAGGGGG
>NZ_RJJT01000068.1 GCF_003938655.1 Rhizobium pisi | reverse complement strand
AAATGGCAAAGAGTAAGTTTGAGCGCAACAAGCCGCACGTCAACATTGGCACGATCGGCCACGTTGACCACGGCAAGACGTCTCTGACGGCAGCGATCACGAAGTACTTCGGTGAGTTCAAGGCGTACGACCAGATCGACGCTGCTCCGGAAGAAAAGGCACGCGGCATCACCATTTCGACGGCTCACGTCGAATACGAGACGCCTGCCCGCCACTACGCGCACGTCGACTGCCCCGGCCATGCCGACTACGTGAAGAACATGATCACCGGTGCTGCGCAGATGGACGGCGCGATCCTGGTGTGCTCGGCTGCCGACGGCCCGATGCCGCAGACGCGCGAACACATCCTTCTCGCCCGCCAGGTCGGCGTTCCGGCGATCGTTGTGTTCCTGAACAAGGTCGACCAGGTTGACGACGCCGAGCTTCTCGAGCTGGTCGAGCTCGAAGTTCGCGAACTGCTGTCGTCCTACGACTTCCCGGGCGACGACATTCCGGTTGTCAAGGGTTCGGCGCTTGCTGCTCTCGAAGACAGCGACAAGAAGATCGGCGAAGACGCGATCCGCGAGCTGATGGCTGCTGTCGACGCTTACATCCCGACGCCTGAGCGTCCGATCGACCAGCCGTTCCTGATGCCGATCGAAGACGTGTTCTCGATCTCGGGCCGCGGCACTGTCGTGACCGGCCGCGTCGAGCGTGGCATTGTCAAGGTTGGTGAAGAAGTCGAGATCGTCGGCATCCGTCCGACCTCGAAGACGACGGTGACCGGCGTTGAAATGTTCCGCAAGCTGCTCGACCAGGGCCAGGCCGGCGACAACATCGGCGCTCTGGTTCGCGGTGTGAACCGTGATGGCGTTGAGCGTGGCCAGATCCTGTGCAAGCCCGGCTCTGTCAAGCCGCACAAGAAGTTCATGGCTGAAGCCTACATCCTGACGAAGGAAGAGGGCGGCCGTCATACGCCGTTCTTCACGAACTACCGTCCGCAGTTCTACTTCCGCACGACCGACGTGACGGGCATTGTGACGCTGCCGGAAGGTACGGAGATGGTTATGCCGGGCGACAACGTCACGGTTGCCGTCGAGCTGATCGTTCCGATCGCGATGGAAGAAAAGCTGCGCTTCGCTATCCGCGAAGGCGGCCGCACCGTCGGCGCCGGTATCGTCGCGAGCATCGTCGAGTAA
>NZ_RJJT01000067.1 GCF_003938655.1 Rhizobium pisi | reverse complement strand
CCTCATCCGAGGTCTTGATCTGGCCGTGGACGAACTTCGAGACGACATCCTTATAGGCATTGGCGATCGCCGGAGGTGCGCCGTAACCCTGGGCCAGCGAGCCGAACAGCGTGCCGCCTTCGTTGGCGGCCTTCAAGTCGGCGATGCCCTTCTTGCCGCAGGCATCGAAGTCGGTGTCGGGAACGTCGGTGCGGGCCGGCACCGAACCCTTGACGACGTTGAAGGCCGACTGGAAGCTCTTCGACAGCGTTGCCGTTGCCAGCGCCACCTGGGCGGCCTTGCGGTCATCCGGAACGTTGAACATGCCGAACATGTCGGAGTTGTAGATCACGCTGCCTTCGGTGCCGGGGAAGCGGTAGCAGAGGAAGTCGGTATCCGGCTTCTTCTTGGCGGCGACGAACTCGCCCTTGGCCCAGTCGCCCATCACCTGCACCAGCGCGTCACCCTTGATGACCATGGCGGTCGCCAGATTCCAGTCGCGGCCGGAGAAGTTCGGATCGACATACTTGATGATGGTGGCGAGGTTATCGAACGACGTCTTCATCGTGTCGGACTTCAGCGATGCCTCGTCGAGGTCGTTGAAGGCCTTCTTGTAGAACTCCGGTCCGCCGGTCGACAGCACGATGGAATCGAACATCGTCGCTTCCTGCCAGTTCTGGCCACCGAGTGCCAACGGGATGACGCCTGCGGCCTTGGCCTTGTCGAGCAGCGCGATCAGCTCGTCGAAGCTCTTCGGCTGTTTGCCGCCGATCTTGTCCATCACAGCCTTGTTGATCCACAGCCAGTTGACCGAATGGACGTTGACCGGGGCTGCCACCCACTTGCCGTCATAGACGGAGAACTTCTGCAGCGCCGCCGGCACCGACTTGTCCCAGCCTTCCTTCTTCGCCGTCTCCGTCAGGTCGCCCATGACGCCGGCCTGGGCATAGTCGAGCACGGTATAACCCAGCATCTGCGAGGCCGTCGGATAAGTACCGGCCGCCACCATCGCCTTCAGCGCCGTCATCGCCGCGTCACCGCCACCACCAGCCACCGGCACGTCCTTCCAGGCAAAACCTTCCTTCGACAGATCCTGCTTCAGCACGTTCAAAGCCGCAGCCTCGCCGCCCGACGTCCACCAGTGCAGCATCTGCACTTCCTTCACATCGGCTGCCTGCGCGCCACCAAGACCAGCCATCATCACAACAGCAATAGCCGCCGAACTTAAAAAC
>NZ_RJJT01000066.1 GCF_003938655.1 Rhizobium pisi | reverse complement strand
ACGCGACGGAGTTCCGCAGAAACGCCGAGCGGTTCGAAAGCCGCGAGCAACAACGCCGCGCGTATATGTCATTGTCGATCCCAGCGCTCTCAAAGAAGGCGGTGGCACGTCTCATCGAGATCGAGGCGGTGCGCAGGCAAGGAGGGGACGATGCCTACAGGAGCGCCTTCGCACTCGCCGCCGAGGACCGTGCCGTCGTGCAGGAGATCAAGGCGGTCAGCGAGGCGCTCACCGCTCGCTTCGGTTGGAGCGCCTTCACATCCAAAGCCGATGCGGCTGCCGAACGCAACATGGTCGAGCGTATGCCGGAAGACCCCACAAGCATCAGAGACGAGAAGTTGACCCGGCTGTTCGAGGCCGTGAGGCGCTTTGCCGACGAGCAGCATCTCGCCGAACGGCGGGATCGTTCGAAGATCGTCGCCAGCGCCAGTGCCGATCCGCAGAAGGAGAATATCCCCATGCTTGCCGCCGTCACCGAGTTCAAGACTCCGATCGAGGAAGAGGTGAGATCGCGTGCTCTGGCCGGCTCTCTCTATCGCCAACAGCGAGCGGCACTGGCCGCCGTGGCACGCACGATCTGGCGTGATCCGGCCGGCGCCGTCGGCAAGATCGAAGAGCTGCTTGCCAAAGGTTTTGCTGGCGACCGCATCGCCGCCGCAGTGACCAACGACCCCTCAGCCTACGGTGCATTGCGGGGGTCCGATCGCCTCATGGATCGGATGCTGGCTGCCGGCCGGGAGCGGAAAGAGGCGGTGCAGGCCGTACCCGAAGCAGCCGCTCGCCTACGGTCGCTCGGCGGAGCCTATGCCAGCACCCTTGATGCCGAACGCCAGGCTATTGCCGAAGAGCGACAGCGCATGGCGGTTGCCATCCCCGGCCTGTCGAAGGCGGCCGAAGAAGTGCTGACACGCCTGACTGCCGAGGCGAAGAATAACGGCCACAAGCTGAGTGCATCGGCGGCCTTTATTGACCCCAACATTCGCGGGGAGTTTGCCACTGTCAGTCGGACGCTCGACGAGCGCTTCGGTCGCAATGCCATCCTTCGGGAGGAGGAGGATCTCATCCACCGTGTGCCACAAACACAGCGTCGCGCCTTCGAGGCGATGCAGGAAAGGCTGAAGGTCCTGCAGCAGACCGTCCGACTCGAGAGCAGCGACAAGATCGTCTCGGAACGGCGCCAGCGCACGGTTAACCGCAGACGCGGCATTGATCTCTGAAGCCGATGAAGGAGACAAAGGGTGGTCATCGC
>NZ_RJJT01000065.1 GCF_003938655.1 Rhizobium pisi | reverse complement strand
TGACCTGCCACTGAACTTTCATCCAGCGGCGGTTAGAGCCTCGGCGGCTTTGAATACGCCAAATGGCGCGGTGTGAGCAACCGGCGGAAACGCGAAGCTTTCATCTTGCGCAGCGTTGGAGCCGGTTGCGGCGATGGTCCCGGCATAGTCTGCCGGGGTCTGATATCCGAGCGATGAGTGCGGCCGGAAATGGTTATAATCCTCAGCCCATTCAGCGATGGCGCTGCGGGCATGATCGAGGCCGAAGAAGAGGCTCTCGTTGAGCAACTCGTCGCGCATGCGACCGTTGAAACTCTCGACATAGCCGTTCTGCATTGGCTTTCCCGGCGCGATGTAGTGCCACTCGACCTTGTGATCCTTCGACCAGGCAAGAATGGCATTCGAGGTGAATTCGGTGCCGTTGTCGGAGACAATCATGTCAGGCTTGCCGCGTCGTTCGATCAGCGTCGTCAGTTCCCGAGCAACACGGCGACCGGAGATCGACGTGTCGGGGATTGCCGCCAGGCATTCGCGCGTCACATCATCGACAACGTTTAGCACCCGGAAGCGTCTACCGCAGGCAAACTGGTCGTGGACGAAATCCAGCGACCAGCGGGCATTGGCCTTCGCTTCGACCAGGATCGGCGCACGCGTGCCGACAGCACGCCGACGGGCCTTTCGCTTGCGAACGGAAAGCCCTTCCTCGCGATAAAGACGGTATATGCGATTGACCCCGGACGGCTCTCCGTCTCGCCGAAGCAGGATGAATAGCCGCCGGTAGCCGAAACGCCGTCGCTCATTAGCGAGGTCACGCAGCTTCGCTCGCAGATCGACCTCCGGCGGTCGATTGGACCGATAACGGATCGTCTTGCGGTCGGCGGATACGATCTGGCAGGCCCGCCGTTCCGAAAGACCCATGACGGCCTTCAGATGCGTGACGGCTTCACGCTTGGCGGCAGGCCCTACCATTTTTTTGCAAGAAGCTCGCGGAGCGCGGCTGCATCAAGCATCTGTTCGGCCAACAGCTTCTTCAGCCTGGTATTCTCGTCCTCAAGCGCCTTCAGCCGCTTCGCCTCGGAGACTTCCATGCCGCCATATTTGGCTTTCCAGTTATAAAACGTCGCTTCTGAAATCCCGTGCTTGCGGCAGAGGTCGGCCGCCTTCGCGCCAGCCTCCTGCTCCTTCAGCACACCGATAATCTGCTCTTCCGTAAATCTCTGCTTCTTCATTCGTCCGTCCCTTAATAGGCCGGACTCTAATCCATTCTGGAGGAAATTCTCAGTGGCAGGTCA
>NZ_RJJT01000064.1 GCF_003938655.1 Rhizobium pisi | reverse complement strand
AGGATCACCTGCTTCGCAAGATCGACGCGGTGATCGACTTTTCCTTCATCCACGATCGCGTTGCGGGGCTTTATTGCGCCGACAACGGCCGCCCACCGCTCGATCCGACCTTGATGTTCAAGGCGCTGTTCATTGGCTACCTGTTCGGCATCCGCTCGGAGCGTCAGCTGGTGCGCGAGATCGAGGTCAACGTCGCCTATCGCTGGTTTCTGCAGATGAAGCTGACGGATGGTGTGTTTGACGCCTCGACGCTGTCGCAGAACCGCCGCCGGCGCTTCAACGACACGAGCGTGGCGCAGGACATTTTTGACCACATCGTCGAGCAGGCGATCCGTCATGGCCTGGTGGATGGCAGGGTGCTTTATACGGATTCAACGCATCTGAAGGCGAATGCCAACAAGGGCAAATATGATCTTGCGATGATCGAAAAGTCGCGCTCCGATTACTGGGCCGATCTCGACCGGGCGATTGAGGCCGAGCGAGCACTCCACGGCCAGAAGCCCTTGAAGGAAAAGGAGCGCGAGCCGCAGGTGAAGGAAACCAAGGTGTCGCGCACCGATCCCGACAGCGGCTACATGGTGCGCGATGGCAAGCCGAAGGGCTTCTTCTACCTCGATCACCGCACGGTGGATGGCAAGCTTGCGATCATCACCGATACCCATGTCACGCCCGCCAATGTGCATGACAGTATCGTCTATCTCGAGCGGCTGGACCGCCAGCGTGAGCGGTTCGGCTTCGAGGTCGGTGCTGTCGGGCTGGATGCCGGCTATGCGACATCCGGCATCGCCAAGGGTCTTGAGGACCGCACCATCCTCGGTGTCACCGGCTATCGCAACCCGACCCCGCCCAGAGCCGGCATGATGCGCAAGTCGAAATTCGGCTATGAGCCCGAGACAGACGGTTACCGATGCCCCGAAGGCCAACTGCTCGCCTATGCCACCACCGACCGCAACGGTTATCGCCACTATCGTTCGGATCCTGCCCTCTGCCGCGATTGTCCGTTGCTGGCCTCCTGCACCAATAACGCCACGGCGACACGCACCATAACCCGCCATATCTGGGCCGATGCCCGCCAGCGCACCGACGCCAACCGCCTGACCCCTTGGGGCAAGGCAATCTACAAGCGCCGCAAGGAGACGGTCGAGCGATCATTTGCCGATGCCAAGCAGCTTCACGGGCATCGCTATGCCCGCTTCCGAAGTCGCACCCGCGTCGCATGCCAGTGCCTGTTGGCTGCGGCCGCCCAAAACATCAAGAAGATCGCAATGGCCCTGACAAAAGCACCAAAACCGGCCACGGCGTAAGCCGAAACCTCCTTCTTCGCCCTCTGCCAACACGACCGGCAAAGAATCC
>NZ_RJJT01000063.1 GCF_003938655.1 Rhizobium pisi | reverse complement strand
GATCATGTCCCAGGACGTGGTGTAGCTTAGACGACCACGGCTCATCCCAGAGGGCCGGATGAGTGTCAGCTTGCTGCTGGCAGGCTGATGAGGGGATCATCGCTCATTGTGGCGATTGTCTCAAGTGTCATGTAGCGGGATCGCTGGACGGCCCATTCATCGTTCTGTTCGAGCAGCAGCGCACCGACCAGGCGCACGATGGCGTCGTCGTTGGGGAAGATGCCGACGACCTCTGTCCGCCGCTTGATCTCGCCGTTCAATCGCTCAATCGGGTTGGTCGAGTGAAGTTTGGCCCAATGCTGCTTGGGAAAGGTCATGTAGGCGAGCACGTCTTGCTCGGCGCTGTCCATAAGACTGGCGAGCTTCGGTACCTTTGGCCTGATCTGGTCGGCGACGTTGCGCCACTGAGTGCTTGCCGCCTCCGGCGTGTCCTGAGCGAAGGCCGTGGCAATGAAGGCGGAGACAACTCGGCGTCCGCTCTTTCCAGCATGGGCCAAGGCATTGCGCATGAAGTGGACCCTGCAGCGCTGCCAGGTGGCGAAGAGCACCTTCGATACTGCGGCCTTGATGCCCTCATGCGCATCGGAGACAACGAGCTTCACGCCACGCAGACCCCGCCTGGTCAGCTTTCGGAGAAACTCGGTCCAGATCGCCTCGGCCTCGGACGTGCCGATCTCCATGCCGAGCACCTCGCGTCGACCGTCGGTGTTGACGCCGACGGCGATGATTACGGCGACGGAGACAATACGACCACCGCGCCGAACCTTGAGGTAGGTCGCATCGATCCACAGGTAGGGCCATTCTCCTTCGATGGGCCTGTCGAGGAAGACCTTCACCTTCTCGTCGATCTCTTCGCAGAGCCGGGATACCTGGCTTTTGGAGATGCCGCTCATGCCCATGGCCTTGACGAGGTCATCGACGGATCGGGTCGAAACGCCTTGGATATAGGCTTCTTGGATGACCGCCGTCAGGGCCTTCTCGGCCATCCGGCGTGGTTCGAGAAAGCTCGGGAAATAGCTGCCTGTGCGAAGCTTGGGAATGCGCAGCTCGACGGTGCCCGCCCGTGTCTCCCAATCCCGGTCGCGATAGCCGTTACGCTGGGCCAGTCGGAAGCCATTCTTCTCGCCATAGCCCGCGCCGGTCTTCGTGCCGACCTCCAGCGCCATCAGCTTCTCGGCAGCAAAGCCGATCATCTCGCGCAGCAAATCGGCATCGGCGCTCTTCTCAACGAGTGAGCGCAGGTTCATCATGTCGTCGGTCATCGGTGGTGTCCCTCAGGTTGGCTCTAAGCAACCCGACCCTACCGGAAATCACCGATGGCTATGAAATCCAGCTACACCACTCCATGGGACACGATC
>NZ_RJJT01000062.1 GCF_003938655.1 Rhizobium pisi | reverse complement strand
CCGCCCACCATCGCGAACTGCGAGCGGCAGCCTTGGATACTTGGCGCCAAATCGCACGTCTTCACACCGCATGAATCAAAACCTCACTCCGAGATCTTGCTTTCAGAGCGTTAAGTTTACAGTGCCCGCGATGCCACTCAATAACCCAAGCTTCAGTTTGCACGTAAAACAGCAGACCGAATATATGATCATGAGGTTCTTCAGAGTGTCTGGGGAGAGGCGCTATATCACAACAAATCGGAAGTGAACGTCTCCTGTGAGACTGGACCTCAACTTTCGAAGAACATCGTTCAAACCCTATATAAGCCTGAGTACATACTGGAACGAGAGGATATACAAAAGATTGAGATGACCTACTACGCGGGCGCCATCATCAGGTTTGGACAACAGACATAAGTTCCATAATTAATGGCTGCCCCCACACACACGCCGTGAACCCCGCGGTCGATGTCGCACGAAACGGGGAAAACGCCGAGCGCACCGGCCCCGCCGCGAGGATCTGATCTTGCGTCATTTCCCGCGGATGACATCGACGAATGCCTGCTGCCAGGCGGAATCAATCTCGCTCCGCGAGCAATGGACACGCTCATAACCTTTCCGCTTATTCGCCAATAACTCAAGAACGCGTTGCTCCATGTCATAGGCCGCATCGCGACTGTTCATGCGTTGCCGAAGGACGACGCCCCATTGCTCCAGGCCAAGCTCGATAGGGATATGCTGATTGATGTCGGTGCATCTGCCATCGACATCGGTTGCCCAGCCGATCTTCCAGACGTCTCGTTTGCCGAACCGTAGTCCATAGGTCCACGCTTCGCCGCCGACAGGCGGATTGACCTCGTAACCTGCGCCGCTCGGTCGAGGACCAGTCGTGTTGCGAAGCGCGTCATTCATCCGGCGCATTGCTTCCAGCGCCGGCAAGGTCGGCAAATCGATTTCGACTGTTTGCAGTGCGAAGATCGCGGCGACGTCGGAAGGCTCTTCGATCTCCTGCACGCCCGACGTCGCCACCATGGCCAACTGCCTAGAGAGCGTTCGGGTCAACAGAGGAGCCGGTTCGAACCGCCACGCGCGGGTCAGCGCCACGGCGTGCGGAAACTTGAAGTTTCCGGCAGCATCGAAATCCCGTTCATCGAGGTCTGCTCGACCGACCAGATCAAGCGTCTTTAAAGGTTCAAATCCGATCTCGGCCATGCCGAGGATATTGCCTCTACTTTCCTCGTCGGTTCGGTCTGTCTGAGTACCGACAAAAACGACACTATCACCTCGCCTTGCTAGCCGGAGCAGGGTAAGCGCGAATTTCTCCGCACCTTCTGTAGTTGATTGAGCTTTGGCATTAGGTGTCCACCTAAAAGAGGTGGACACCTAGTTATGGATGAAGGTCAAAAACTCGCCGTGCGGCTGGTTGGTC
>NZ_RJJT01000061.1 GCF_003938655.1 Rhizobium pisi | reverse complement strand
TCACGTTATCCTTGCCTGGGTTTGGGGATCGAAGAAGACGGCCTTGTCGAGATTGAAGGCGAGGCGTGTGTTTTGCCCTGGGGCGATGCCGGCATCGGCGCGCAGGCGGGCGATGACGGACTTGCCGCCGAGTTTGGTGACGGCGAAGGTGTCGGAGCCGGCCGGTTCGACGACCTCGATCAGGCAGTCGCCTTCGGTCAGCGAGCGCGCCTTGCGGTCGGCGCCATCGGGATCGGTCAGCGCTTCGGGGCGGATGCCGAAGATCACCTGTTTGCCGGCATAGGAGGACAGGCCGTTGCCGGCTGATATGACCGGCAGCCTCAGCGGTCCGCCATGCGGCCGTTCGAGCGAGACCTCCAGCCCACCCCCGCCGTTCTCGACGGTGGCGTTGAGCAGGTTCATCGCCGGCGATCCCATGAAGTCGGCGACGAAGATATTGGCGGGATTGTTGTAGATCTCGGCCGGCGTGCCGAACTGCTGCAGCACGCCATCCTTGAGCACGGCGATCTTGGTCGCCAGCGTCATCGCCTCGATCTGGTCGTGGGTGACGTAGACGATCGTTGTGCCCATGCGCTGGTGCAGCCGCTTGATCTCGGTGCGCATGTCGACGCGCAGCTTGGCGTCGAGATTGGACAAGGGTTCGTCGAACAGGAAGACCTGCGGATTGCGCACCAGCGCCCGGCCCATGGCGACGCGCTGGCGCTGGCCGCCCGACAGCTGGGAAGGCTTGCGGTCGAGCAGATGGCCGATCTGCAGCATGTCGGAGACCTGCCTGATCGCCTTTTCGCGCTCGTCCTTGGCAACACCGCGGATCTCCATGCCGAAGGCGATGTTGCCCGCCACCGTCATGTTCGGATAGAGCGCATAGGACTGGAACACCATGGCGATGTCGCGCTTGGAGGGATGCAGGCCGGCGATCGAGCGCCCGTCGATCCTGATATCGCCCGAGGTGATCGTCTCCAGCCCGGCAATGGTGTTGAGCAGGGTCGACTTGCCGCAGCCGGACGGGCCGACCAGCACCAGGAAGCCGCCCTTTTCGAGTTCGAGATCGATCCCCTTGAGGATGTCGACGGCGCCGAAGCGCTTTCTGAGACCGGAGATTTCCAGGAAGGCCATGGGTTACCCTTTGACAGCCCCCGCCATCAGGCCACGCACGAAGTAGCGGCCGGCGAGGATATAGACGATGAGCGTCGGCACGGCGGCGATCATCGCCGCCGCCATGTTGACATTGTATTCGACCACCCCGGTCGAGGTGTTGACGACATTGTTGAGCGCCACCGTCATCGGCATGGAGTCACCCGTGCCGGCATAGGCCGAGGCAAACAGGAAGTCGTTCCAGATGTTGGTGAACTGGTAGATGACGGTGACGACGATGATCGGCAGCGAGTTCGGCAGCATGATGCGGCGGAAGATCTGGAAGAAGCTCGCGCCGTCGACCTGGGCGGCCCGCACCAGCTCGGTCGGAAAGGCCTCGTAGAAATTGCGGAAGAACAGCGTCGTGAAGCCGAGGCCGTAGACGACATGGACGAAGACCAGATTGACCGTCGAATTGCCGAAGCCGAAGCTGAGGCCCGTGGCGTTCTGCAGCGTCACCCCGAAGCGGCCGAGCGAGCCGAGGATCGTCGCCATCGGCAACAGCACCGACTGGAACGGGATGAAGCAGGCAAACAGCATCAGCCCGAACACCAGCGTATGGCCGGGGAAGCGCCATTTGGTCAGGA
>NZ_RJJT01000060.1 GCF_003938655.1 Rhizobium pisi | reverse complement strand
GCCAACGAAGGCGGCACGCTGTTCGGCTCGCTGGCCCAGGGTTACGGCGCACCTCCGGCGATCGCCAATGCCTATAAGGATGTCGTCTCGAAGTTCGTCCACGGCCAGATCAAGACCTCGGATGAGGCCGTCAAGCAGCTCGTCCAGGCGATCGACGACGCCCGCTAAAACGATAGCGCATGCCTTCCCCGGTCAAGCGATCGGGGAAGGCCCTGATGCCGATGACTTTCCGGAGATGAGCCAATGAGTTCTGTCGCAACCACAGAACCCGCGATCACAACGCGCGGGACGAGAGCGTCCATTCGCGGGCGGCTGCAGGATGCGCTGCCGAAGATCGTGCTGGCGCCGAGCTTCCTGATCACCATCATCTTCGTCTACGGCTTCATCGTCTGGACGGCCTATCTCTCCTTCACCAATTCCAAGACCTTTCCCTCCTATGCGCTGACCGGCACACGCGCCTATGAGCGGCTGTGGCGCTGGACCTTCGAAAGCGATCCGCCGTCCTCCTGGTATACGTCGATCACCAACATGGCGATCTTCGGCTTCCTCTATGTCGGCATCTGCCTGGCGCTCGGCCTGCTGCTTGCCATCCTGCTCGACCAGAAGATCCGCGGCGAGGGGCTGCTCCGGCCGATCTTCCTCTATCCGATGGCGCTCTCCTTCATCGTCACAGGCGTTGCCTGGAAGTGGTTCCTCGATCCGGGCCTCGGGCTCGAACAGACGCTGCACCACTTCGGCTGGACGAGCTTCCACTTCGACTGGATCAAGAACAAGGACTTCGTCATCTACACCGTCGTCATCGCCGGCGTCTGGCAGGCGTCGGGCTTCGTCATGGCGATGTTCCTCGCCGGGCTTCGCGGCATCGACGGCGAGATCATGAAGGCGGCTGAGATCGACGGGGCCTCGCCGTTCCAGCTCTACCGGCGCATCGTCATTCCGCTGTTGCGGCCGATCTTCCTGTCGGCCTTCATCGTGCTCGCCCATATGGCGATCAAGTCCTACGACCTGGTGGTGGCGCTGACCTCGGGCGGGCCGGGCGGCTCGGCCTGGCTGCCGTCCAACTTCATGTACGAATACACCTTCAAGCGCAACGAGATGGCCGTCGGCTCGGCCAGCGCCATCATCATGCTGATGACGATCTCGGCGATCATCGTGCCCTATCTCTATTCCGAACTGAAGGAGAAGGCCCGATGAGCAGCGTGACCTCTTCAACAGTAACCTCGGCAGCAACGCTTTCGCAGGCCAGCGACAGCAGGAACAACAATGCCCGCTGGATCGGCCGCATCGTCATCTACGGCCTGCTGGTGATCTTCGCCGTCCTCTACCTGATGCCGCTCTTCGTCATGCTGACCACTTCGTTCAAGACCATGGACGAGATCCAGAACGGCAATATGCTGGCGCTGCCGCAGTCGCCAACCTTCGATCCCTGGGTGAAGGCCTGGGGCGAGGCCTGCGTCGGGCTGACCTGCGCCGGCATCAAGGGCTACTTCTGGAACTCGATCAAGATGGTGGTGCCGGCGGTGGCGATCTCCACCATCATGGGGGCGCTCAACGGCTATATCCTGACCAAATGGCGCTTCCCCGGCCATACGCTGGTGTTCGGGCTGATGCTGTTTGCCTGCTTCATCCCGTTCCAGTCGGTGCTGTTGCCGATGGCGACGATCCTCGGCTCGCTCGGCCGCTTCGGGGTGACGCTGCAGAACGCCACGGGCCTCAGCTTCGGCTTCGGCAATTCGACGGTCAATCTGGTCTTCGTCCATGTCGTCTACGGCCTCGGCTTCACGACGCTGTTCTTCCGCA
>NZ_RJJT01000005.1 GCF_003938655.1 Rhizobium pisi | reverse complement strand
GAGCCAAACGGCATGAACAATCACCTCCGCTGGAAATCGGTGGCGACGATAAAGAGGATCGCGGGCAAATCTGGTCATGCCGCCAGATCCCACATTTTGATCGATGGCCGGTTAACGTTACGGTGCCGGCGGGGGGCGGCATTCGGTGCAACGATGCTCGACAGCGTCCCAATTGGAATGGCAATCGGCATAGCCGTTACACCTCAGCCCCGTGGGTGGCAAGCAGATCGTCCAGTGCGCGATCGAGGCCAGTCCACGCGGATAAGCAGCACTCCGCGCGATGGAAGTGATGCTTCCGATTATTTCTTTCGCTTAGAAGCCGCCCAACCGCACGCCGCGCCAAGACCGGCACCTACGCCGATCCCGAAAGCAGTTGCTCGCGCGGTCACTGGCCGCCCTCCCTCACTGTCGGCGACGCCGACGGTCGTGGCTCGACTTCTCCTGGGGTGAAAAAAGTGAGATACGCCACAGCAAGAATGATCGCGATAACGAAGATAGTCAGCACCAATTTGATCATGCCTTTTGCGGCTTTTTGGTCTGTTTGGCTCATGCCGATTACAACATCGAGTTAGCATAGAAGTTCCGGGCACTCGGCATCGATTGCGGTTTGCCCGCGACGGATCGATTTTCACCCTCGGCAGAGTGCCGCTGCTCGGGCGATCCGTGTCGTTCTTGGGCGTCTGGTGAAAAGCTGGGCCCACAGTTGAATTTAACTGATGCTCCAATCGCTCCCGGGTCTCGGGTGGCGGCCGGCTAAGCCGTTAGTAGCTTGACGACTTCATCAATCGTCTCTTTGACCGGATAATAGCTCGGTCCGCCATCCTTCTGCAACACGGAGACATAGATGTGGGTGCTGCTGGGGAAAAGGCCGGACGGCGACAACGTGTTCAGGATTAATGAAGACGAGTGGATCATTAGGTCCTGCGTAGTGGAACCGTACCAGTATCATCTTGTCCTCCCAAGATTAGCTATCCCGCCTAGAACGAGAAAAGTCGCGGTGGCTTGCAGGGCATCTCGTGGTGCCGGCAGGTATTTGAAGGTGCTACCGATCCAATTATGGAGCTGATCTGCGCTTCCGCCTACAAGGAGAACGGACGCTCGCCGCAGTGGCGACGCTCCCGGATGGCTCTGAACCGATCAACGGAGCGGCTACCTTGATCGTCCCGCATGGGATAAGGTTTCGATCATCGTTTTAGTGAACTGAACGCGCCGGTTGCCGCCGAGCGGCTCGGGACCTCCGACCATCGATCCATCTCATCGTGGGAGTAACCGCGATACCGTGCACCACGATCGAAACAAGGATGATCAGGAGCACTGTCGCCCAGACGGTCTGGACGTTCTCGAACTCGGCTTGACCCGTGGCGTATGCGAGATAATAGATCGACCCAAGCCCTCTGATGCCGAAGACGGCGATAATCACAGTTTCGCCGGGCGAATGTCCGGCTCCGAGTAAACTCAGCCAGCCGATGATTGGACGAACGAACGCGATCGCCAAAACGACGAAGGCCGAGACCCGCCAATCGATACCTGCCAGAAGCTGCCCGCTTGCCGCGATTGACCCGAGGCAGACAAGGAGTACCATCATCAGCAAGCGTTCTATCTGCTCCGCGAAATCATGAAGCTGCTCGTGAAAATCGTGGTCTCGTTCACTCGCTCTGAACGCGATCGCCGCAAGGAACACGGCGACGAAGCCGTAGCCACCGATTAGTTGAGTCAACCCATACGTGGTAAAGGTCATTCCAAGAGCGACGAAGCCGTCCTTCGTTTTTGCGAGGCTGCTTCCCATCATCCTGAACGACAAAAACCGAAAGCCTTCCCCAGAATTGCCCAATGTTGCAACAGGGAGACGCCCTCCTTTGCGGCAAGCGCCAGGGCGATGGCAAGGTGGACGAACGGAAAGCTCAAGCCGTCGTTAAGCCCTGCTTCGGAGGTGAGCGCAAAACGGACCTCGTCCTCCTCTCCTGTCTGCGGTGGCCCGACCTGCACATCGCTGGCGAGCACCGGATCGGTCGGGGCAAGGCAGGCTCCGAGCAAAAGAGCAGAAGCCGCTCCGAGACCCAGTATCCATGACCCGAGGAATGCGAGTGCGACGATGGTCAGCGGCATGGCTATGCCGAGAAGTCGCCATGTCGTCATCCACCGCTTCCATCCGATCGGACGGTCGAGTTTCAAACCCGCACCCATCAAAGCGACGATGACGACGATCTCGGTCATCCGTTCGGTGAATTCGCGGTTCTCGAGAGGATTGAACCGCGGCAGAAGTGGGAACGGCGACCACGCAAGAAGCGCGCCAATGGCCAGACAGGCGATTGGAAGCGACAAGGGGAGCCTTCTCATCATCAGCGGCAACCAGGCCGTAAGAAGGACGACAACCCCGAGGATGGTCAGAGTGACGATATAAAGGTCCATTCACTCTGGTTTCCCGAGGATCGATTTCTTACGCTCTAGCACACCGGGGCGAGCGATGTCCGGCGACAATCCGTTTCCAGCGGCCTGGGCCAAGGCGCTCCCGCGCCTTTCGCTGTTTACTGAACGTTCTTAATTTCACTCAGCTAATCGGCGAGAATGATACTTAAGTCAGATGATGCCGCGGGAAAGTCGGACTTAAGTCGGGCTAACAACCTCAGAAGCCACTACTCATGTATTAGATTGAGGTCACGTATAGGTCCGCTGAGGGGGCGGAACGGGAGGAAGATATGAAGTTCAGCTCTGACAGTCTACGGCCATGAAGGGTGCTGTTCACAAGGCCATAGTTCGGCGTCGACCATCGCGACAATCGAAGCAGCCCTTTCCGCCGATTCAAACATCGACGGCTGTGCCATCCAGATCAGGATGCTCGGCCCTGTCGTCCTGCTCGAAGGCTACATAACAAACACCGCAGACCGCGAGAAAGCCATCTCGCTTGCGGCGATGATCGTCGGTCAGGAGAACGTCCAGGACCGGATGCTGAGCCGTTTCCCCGGCAGTAGCCGACGGGATTTAGACGGGCTGGGACTAAGGTACTAAGGTAGATAGCCTCGGTATGAAGTCCTCGAACAGTTCCTCTGTTTGACGGTTTGGCCCCAGCGGAACCAACCGAATCAACGGAGGAAACATATGAATATCAAAGCAGTAGGAATTGCCGTTGTTGGCATCGACGTCGGCCTTTGCGCAGTCGTCGACGGTAACAGGAGCGGCAGGTGGTGCTGCAACGGGCGCAGTCGAACCCCTTTCTTCGGAGCTCGCCTCAAAGACCATGTAGCCGTCGTCTCTTCGAGGACGTCGACCGCGACGAAGCGAATGAGCGCTTCCCTTCCACTACCAGAACGGTCGTCTCACCGTCGTCCAGCTATCGACGGTCTTCGGCGCGGAACCGGACTATTGGACTCTAGCGGTGCTGGGGAGCGATCAGCACTGATCGGCGTTATTGTGGCGCTCGCAGAGCCCCCCGACGTCCAATCCATACGTCTTGAGTAACGGAATGGCGGTGGGTTTTGTTGCCTGCGCTATCCATTGCGACGCTTGTCGCGTGCCCAATCCGCAGGTCGCGGATCGTCTCGCGGGTGCGCGATGCGGCGAACATACGCGGCGATAATAGGATCGTCGGTCAAATACCTCTGAAACTGCATCTCGTCCATTCGGCCGGCGCGGTAGGCCTTTACGATCTCTTCTTGGTGGGCGGTTAAGGTTGCCTGACCCTCACGCTCTGGCGGGACGACGCTTAGCCGGTTAGGCATAGCGCCCGCAGTGCCTTCTTTTTTCTCATTATCGTCCATCGCACTCTCCTCCAAGGCGTGATCGCTCGCAGCATCATCAAGCTAGTGTTCTTGATGGAGCGCCCTTGTCGCGATGGAGCACGAATGGATAACATGACCAACGGCCGTTAGTTCCAGCGTCGCTTGCAGCAGACTTTTCCTCGAAAAGTCAATGAATAGCGAAATTTCGTGGACGCTGGTGATAGTCCCCACTCGCGGGAAAGCGTGAAAATCGAGTTTTTACCGAGCGTCGGCTCGGTAGCCGGCGCGAGATTGTCACCCGGGTCGGACACCTTGGGCTTGGCCGCCTTGAAAGGAAATGAACCGGCGACCCTTGCGGTCCTTTCGCAACCATTGCCGGCCTGTCGTGTTCGTCCCCCGCGGATGGAACTGCTTTCATAGTTAGGCGTTTTTGTCAGTTAGATCGGGGGACTGTTGGCATTCCGCCGGCACTGCCGAATGGGAGAAAAATCATGAGAGCGATATTAATCGCGATAGGTGCGCTGTCTGCTTTAACCGGGTCTGCTTTTGCGGCCGAGCCGGCCAAGATGATCGAGACGAAAATGGGCAAGGTCCTGGCCACTGAAAAAGGCATGGTGCTTTACACATTCGACAAAGATGCAAAAGGCAAATCCAACTGCGATAGCGATTGCCTGAAGAAGTGGCCGGCGTTCCACGCTGGAGCCAAGGCCAAGGCGGAAGGCGAATGGTCTCTAGTCAAAGCAGCGGATGGCAAAGAGATGTGGGCCTATGAGGGTAAGCCGCTTTACACCTATGTCGAGGATAAGAAAGCCGGTGAAGCCAACGGCGATGGCGTTGGAGGAGTGTGGCACGTGGCCAAATAGCTCACCGGCGACGGTTCGAATGGGCGGTCGTCGGATCGCCCTGAACCTCAAGAGCGACCTCTGGAACTACATATCCCTTCTCTACGGCTTTCGCCGACAAACCCGGCCTCCGCCGAATGCTGCACCCATTCCTCGCGACATCATCTACTAGATTCCAAATGCTGGTCAGAAGCAGGGATCGGGGACGCAGATTGTATGCGGTCTTTCGTTTGCGCTGCAGCCCACTCGAGAAAAAGGTTGTAGGCAACCGCCAACAAGGCCGGCCCGAGAAAAAGCCCAATCAGGCCGAACGCCAAGACACCGCCAATAAGCCCAAACAGGCCGAGCAGCACAGGTAGGTTACTGTTTTGGTTAAGCAGATACGGTCGAAGGAAATTGTCAATGCTGCTGACGAGAAGCAAGCCCCAGAGCGCGATGAAGATGCCCCATCCTACTGATCCTTGCAGGAGCAACCAAAGGGCAACCGGTCCCCACAAGAACGGTGGTCCGGCGGGCACAAACGACAGCGCAAAGGTCAGGCAGCCCAACAACAGCGATTGAGGTACGCCGGCGATCCAGAAACCGATGCCAGCCAGTAGGCCTTGCGCAAGGGCCGTTCCGATCATTCCGTAGACGACACCCTTCACCGTCATGCCGATTATCGTGAGCAACCTCTTGGCACGAGGACCTGCAACGCGCTCACTGATCTGACGCATGAAACTGATCATGCGTCGGCCGTGCAGGAACAAAAAGAAGGTGATGAATATGCTTAGCCCGAGTTCGAGGAGGCCGGTGCCGAAAGCTGCGCCGCCAGCGACAGCAATATCGGTGACAGGACCGGTCAGCCTCTTGAGCTCGATGATAAACGCAGGAGCGTCGTCAGTGAGGTTTTCCCAGTAAACAGCCACGCTCTCGCCAACAATCGGCAGGCCTCTCACCCAGTTTGGTGGCGCGGAAGGACCCTGCTCCAGGACGCGCGTTATTCCCCCGGCGAGTTTGGTTATGTCGTCGGCGAGCGCCGTTACGAGGACAGCAAGCGGTGCGACCACAGCAATGACCACCAATATCGTCATAGCTGCGGCAGCCGGCGCTCGGTAGCCCCCGACAGCACGTTCGCATTGGCGGTAGATTGGCCAAGTCGAGAAACAAATCACTGCGGCCCACAGGATTGCCGACAGAAAGGGCCAAAGCACAAGTGCGCAACCAACAGTCAGTAACAGAAGGGCACCGATACTCAGAGCTGGTTCAATCAGTCGGCTAGGTGGCACCATGATTAGTCCGCCTGTTCCCTTAACGCCGTTCCATCTGCAAACACGAGGCGTGATCTTCGCGCGGTTAGCATAGCGATCGATGGCTAACCGTGTGGCCGGCCGCCGGATGGAGATCATCTTGCTCCCTCGTTTAAGATTGTCAATTTTTGCTATTGGCGCACTTGAGACCTCGGTCTACATCTCATAATGGCGGGAAGTTGCCGCTCGTGGCCTATTCCGAAAGCGATGCCCCGCCGCCTGGTAATGCGCTCGCTTCCAAGGTTTCCGCTGGACAATCAGCGTGCCGACATTCCCCGGCGACGCGATCGACTGGCACTTAAATGCAGGGCGTGAAGCAGAACCGGTTTTCCACTCTCGCGTTCAACACGCATATCGCGGCCGCCGCAGGTTTCTCTGATGTCCTACCGTTGATCCGTGGCTGCTTGCTCTGTCGTTTCACTATGGATTTGTTTGCGGTGGGCGAGGTTAACTCCCATTTGCTAGCCTTCTGGCCATCCCGTGCTGACGCTATTCTCAAGTCGCACCATGCATTTTTCCTGCTCGTTCTCGCCTGGCGCGTGGGAGACTGCAATCACTTCCCCTAGCAGGAAGTGGTGTATTTAACTTGACGTTCATCGTCTTTAAAACTCTTGTGCGGCGAACGGCTGAGACGTGCGGAGAAATTAACGACGATCCGGTATGCGTTGAACTGAACGTGGCAAAGCGAGAGACCGTTGATGACCAGGTACGAAATTCAGGAGCATGACGGCGGTTGGACGGTCGTGGACCAAATGACCCGACTGCCCGCCTCCGGCGCGGCTCCGACGTTCCGTACCCGGCTGGAGGCGCAGGCACTTGCAGATTTCCGTAACGGTATGGCGAAGCCAACTGCTGAGCGCATAAAGCCGCGCCTCGAGAAAATTCGCCTCCTATGGAAGGCGGTCTTGGGCACCAGCCGTTGACGCCTTACCGGAGACCCATCGACTCGTCTCCGACGGCACGTCGCGCCTCTACATCGGAACGAAAGCAAAGGGACGCGCCCCGCTAAAGCCTCGAGGACTTCGCAGCGGCGATGGTTAACGAGTTTTTGGAGGCACCTACGAAACACGCTGCACCTTCACCGGAGACGGCAAAATGCGATGTCGCTGTACCTGCGACTGAACCGGCCTTGCATCGCGACTGAAGTCAAGGGATACGGTGCGACTGGCTCAAAGATGACCGACATCATCGATGATCTCGATGCAACTATCGACGCAACGCGCCCAAAACGATCATCGATCGCATCGTTGCGGAATTTCGCGGTTCAATGCGACGGTCTGAAGGCCATTCGCCAGCGAGGCATTTTCGCCTCCGAACGTGGTCCGCAAGTTCGAAGTTCCTAGCTGATAACCCTTGTCGCGGATTTCTGTTCATTAATCCAGTCGATTGTTGTGATCATCGTACATGCATGAAATTGATTTTCGTCGAGTCGACCTCAACCTGCTTGTCGTGTTTGAGACCGTCATGCGGGAACGGCACGTCGGCCGTTCCGGCGAAGCTCTCGGCCTGACCCAGCCCGCGGTGAGCCACGCCCTGTCCCGGCTGCGCCAGTTGTTGGGCGACCCGCTTTTCATCAGGCATGCCGGCGGGGTCAGGCCCGACGCCGCGCGCCGAAGCGCTGAACGCGCCAATCACGCACGCACTGACGGCCGGTGCGCGCCGCACTGGTCGAGACCGGCGCCTTCAATCCCGGCCACGCGGTTCGCACCGTTTCGATCGGGGGCTCGGACTATACGGACCTGGTACTGATGCCGGCTTTGATGGCAGAGATGCGCATCTCCGCCCCCGGGTTCGACATCCGGCGCAAGCCGACTACCCGGGAGGCTGTGATGAGTGATCTGAGGCGTCGCGACAACGACCTGGCGATCGGCCCGCTTGCGGCGGCGCCGGACGCCCTGGTCCTGACCGAATCCATTCGTCTCGACCTAAGAACAGGTCGGACCCCGGCAGATCATCAATACGGCGACCGGGCTGCCGGCGGGACCGACCGCAAGGAGATTCGTCCAGCTTGGCACACAGGATGCGAATGAGATAGCTGAAGACTTTAGCGGTGTGGCACACGCGGCGTCAAAAGTCCCCTTGCTTTAACGCACGCGCCACAGCCCTTGCTGCAGAACGATTGCACAGCGCATGGAACAAAGCCGCAGCGCCGTTGTTCACCAGTATACCTTCCTCATCGATCTGCCACGCCAGACGGCGGCGCGCGGTCTGAAAGACGAAAACATGAACCCGTATATCGCGCAGTCCCTATCGATTGCGCTCGCCCTCTTTTCGGGCAGCATTGCTCACGCCGACGAGGCCCCCTTCCTCAAATCACTGGCTGGAAGCTGGAATGGAAAAGGCACCGTCAAGGTGCGCGTTAATGCGCCAACCATTAACGTGACCTGTCGCTTTAAGTCCGATACGACTGCCGCATCTCTGTCGCTGGACGGAAAGTGCACCAGCCTTGCCATCTTCTCCCGCGTGATCACCGCGGACCTCAAGGCGACCGGCAACAGGTACTCTGGATCCTATGTCGGCGCGGGCACGGGTACCGCTGGCCTCGGGGGACGACGCGCTGGCGACACCATCAATCTCGGAATCACCTGGGCGAAGGAAGTTAACGGCGACCGCAAAGCACAGATGACGATCGAGAAGGTCGGGGCCTCGGGCATGCGTCTTACGACAGTCGATACCGATCCAAAGACTGGCAAGGCAGTGGTCACGAGCCGCATCGATCTTCGCCGGAGCTGATCTGGAGTAAGCCTACTGTACCGCCAGATGAACGTAAGCGAGGCAGTGGATCAAGCACGGCACAGTGAGGATTCCAGACGTGGCCCAGCGGGTTTGATATGATTCGGAGGCGTCTTTCAGTCGTGCGTTCGAGCGCATTATCGGATCTCCTCCATTCGCCCATGCCGCGCGTCAGACGGAAATTGTAGAGGTACCGGGGCCGCTTCTTGATAGGGCCAGTTGCGCCCGTACTTGTGCCCCCGATATGGCAATCGTCGAAACGGTCGTCTCCATCGAGCAACGCGTCGGAATTGACGCCCTCTCGGATACGGCATGCCTCCCGCGAGGTTTCCTCCCATCCACTGTTAGGCGCTATGTGCTCTCGGACCCACGGCAGGGGCGTAGCGTTCCATTTCCACATGCCAGCCTTGCCGTGGTTCGTTTGGTCAAGCTGGATGCGGCCAAAAGACTGTTCACCGTCGTACCCGGTGAAGTCCTGATATCCTTCTCCTGGCCATGCCTGGCGCCATGTGTAGATTGGTTGGTATTGATCAGTCATGGAAGGCTCATTCCGATTTTGCGCAGGATCATCGCTTGACGGCATTCTAAGCATTTGCTGATGCGATAGTTCCATGACCAAACCTCGTCAAAACCGCTCCGCCAGCGCTTTGTAAATATCCACCTTGCCGTCTTTGTCCAGATTACGGACCGGGAGATAGGTGTTCTTCTCCATCCACTCCCGGACGATATATCTGATCATGTCGTTGCGCGTCACGCCAAACTCGCTGGCGAGGTCGCGCAAGGCGTCTTCGACATCATCTTCCATCGACACGGCCCGGGCATTGCGCAGCCGCAGCGCGGCCCGGCGAAGGATGGTCTGGAGATCCGGCCGGGAGATATCCGCGATCCGATCGGCGGCATCATCGAGCAATGTCGCGGTATCGGGAGGTCATGAGTTTACTTCCCTGCCTTTAGTCATGTCGGGCAGACGGCCCCGGGAAGGACCAATCGATCAGCTTTGGTGCGTCCGCAATTTGTTCCAGGATAAGCCCCAAAAACTACATTCCTGTTCGGGCGAGCCAGTATGAGGCCCGACCGGCAGCTATCTCGCCGGTGCGGCGGTCGAATACGGGTTTTGTTGCCTGCGCTATCCATCGCGACGCTTGTCGCGTGCCCAATCCGCAGGCCGCGGGATCGTCTCGCGGGTGCGCGATGCGGCGAACATACGCGGCGATAATAGGATCGTCGGTCAAATACCTCTGAAACTGCATCTCGTCCATTCGGCCGGCGCGGTAGGCGTTTACGATCTCTTCTTGGTGGGCTGTTAAGGTTGCCTGACCCTCACGATCTGGCGGGACGACGCCTAGCCGGGTAGGCATAACGCCCGCAGTGCCTTCTTTTTTCTCATTATCGTCCATCGCACTCTCCTCCAAGGCGTGATCGCTCGCAGCATCATCAAGCTAGTGTTCTTGATGGAGCGCCCTTGTCGCGATGGAGCACGAATGGATAACATGACCAACGGCCGTTAGTTCCAGCGTCGCTTGCAGCAGACTTTTCCTCGAAAAGTCAATGAATGGCGAAATTTCGCGGACGCTGGTGATAGTCCTCACTCGCGGAAAAACTTGAAAATCGAGTTTTACCGAAAGTCTGCTCGGCGAGCCGGCGCGAAATTATCACCCGGGTCGGACACATTCGGCTTAGCCGCCTTGAAGGGATCTGAACCACCGACCTGTCACCAAATTTGAGTAAATGCCTGACATATACGAGGCAAAGACATTTCATTGCCGCCGAGCACTGTATCTAACCTGATTATCGCCAAATGAGATCCCCCGTCACTGGGCGGCAACAGCGCCCCGGGGATAAGATTACCCACCACCGCGCCTCCAGACGATGACAGTGTCTGAAATCATCGGATTTGGCCCTTTCGGAGGTGCAAAGAACATAGTCGAGGAGCGAGGCTAGGTCGATATAACTGCACAGTAAACAATCACGTCTTTACAAATAACATGTTAGTCTGCTACTCCTAACTCATCAGTTGGGAGAAAATGACGGTGACACAGAAATTCGGGCTTTCGGTCGCTCTTGCCACGCCGTTCGACGAGAATGGCGGGATTGCGATCGATGCGATGATCGTGCAGGCGCGGCGATGCCTGGCCGCCGGATGCTCCAGTGTGACGCTGTTCGGGACGACGGGCGAGGGGTCCTCCATCGGAAGGCTGGAACGCGAGCGCGTCCTTTCAGCCTTCCTCGATGCCGGCATCGCGGCAAAGACCGTCGTCGTCGGCGTGCTGGTCGATGCCGCCGAGGATGCGGCCCTCCAGGCCGCCCATGCTCTTTCCAAGGGAGCCCGCAACATCCTTCTCGCCCCGCCGTCCTATTTCAAGAACGTCAGCGACGACGGCGTCTTCCAGTGGTTCTCGGCCGTCTTCACCATACTGGGCGAAAAGGCGCGAGACATCATCGTCTACAATCTTCCTTCGGTCACTATGGTGCCGCTCAGCGTATCGCTGATCGGCCGGCTGCGGGCTGCCTTTCCCAAGATCGTCACGGGCGTCAAGGATTCCTCCGGCGACTGGCCTTATACGGAAGCGCTTCTCAAAGCGCATGGCGATCTCATCATTCTGATAGGCGACGAACGCCACCTCGCCAGAGGCGTTCGGCTCGGCGGCCAGGGTGCGATCTCCGGCATGGCGAATTTCCTGCCCCGCGAAGTCAGGCTGATGGCCGAGGAAGGCAAGGACGACCCCCGCGTTGAGGATTTCGTGCCCGAATTGCTGAAATATTCCGTCATCGCGGCCGTGAAGGCGATGGTCGCGCGCGTGACCTCGGAGGAGATCTGGCTTACGGTTCGCCCGCCGCTCGTTTCAATATCCGGCGAAGGACAGGCGCAGCTCGCTCTTGCTTTCGATACTCTTTTCCGCTCGAAAGCGGCGTAGGTCAGAGATGTTTCTGGAGGAGGCGATGGACGGAACCGAGGAGCAACCGACACTGCGGGAAAAGGCGTATGCGAGCTTCACGCGCCACCTTCTCGCGCGTGACGTGCGTCCCGGGCAGTTCGTTTCCCAGCGCCGCCTCGTGGAGCTGACGGGACTGCCGCTCGGCGCCATCCGCGAGCTCATTCCGAGGCTCGAAGCCGAGGGCCTGATCAAGACCGTGCCGCAGCGGGGGCTGCAGATTGCGCATATCGATCTCAACCTCATTCGCGAGGCCTTCCAGCTGCGCGTGTTCCTAGAAAAGGAAGCCGTGGCGCTTTTCACCCGGTCAGCCTCGGACGAGACGATCGCCGGGCTTCTGAAGCAGCATCGGGATATCGCCGACGCCATTCGCAGCGGCGACGGGTCGCACGAACTGGAATTGCGCGCGCAAGCCGTCGACTGGGGCATGCACGACGCCTTCATCGATGCGCTTGGCAATACCATCATTTCGAATGCCTACCGCGTGAACTCGATCAAGATGCGCCTGATCAGTCAGGATCGTTTCCGCATCGAGGGTCACGTCGGGCCTGTCATGGGCGAGCACCTGAAGGTCCTCGAGGCGATCGAGCGGCGATCGGTGGAGGACGCCGTCAACAGCCTTGTCACACATATCAATCACGCAAGGGATCGTGCGCTGGGAATTTAATCGGGAATAAGCAGCCGGAGGTGAGGAGATCGCCGGCAAAAGGAGGAGGAGTCACATGCCATCATTCTTCAATCCGACGAGGCGAGGCTTCCTGGCGGGTACGGCCGCGCTTGGGGCCGGCAGCATGCTCGGCATGCGCCCTGCATCCGCCGCCGTCGACTGGAAGCGCTTCACCGGCACCACGCTCGAAGTGAACCTGGTCAAGAGCCCGCGCAGCGAAATACTTATGAAGTACCTCTCCGAATTCGAGGCGCTGACCGGCATCAAGGTCAATGCCGAAGCGACACCCGAACAGCAGCAGCGCCAGAAGACGACCATCGAGCTGAGTTCGGGAAAACCGAGCTTCGACGTCGTGCACATGAGCTACCATGTCCAGAAACGGCAGTTCGAAAAGGGTGGCTGGCTTGCCGATATCAGCGGCTTCCTCAAGGACCCCTCCCTGACCGACCCGTCTTTGGCGGAAAGCGACTTCGCCGAAGCCGGCCTCGCCTTCGCCAAGGACGCCGGCGGCGTCCTGCGCTCTCTGCCTTTCTCGGTCGATTACTGGATCATCTACTGGAACAAGGCGCTGTTCGAGAAGAAGGGGCTTGCCTACCCCTCGACCTTCGAGGAACTGGCAAGTGCTGCCGAGGCGCTCACCGATGCCTCGACCAACACCTACGGCTTCGTCGCCCGCGGCCTGAAGAACGCCAATACGCCGGTCTGGACGACGCTGCTGCTCGGCTATGGTTCGAGCCCGCTTGGACCCGACGGCAAGCTGCGCACGACATCGGAAGATGCGGTGGATGCGGCCAAGCTTTACCAGAAGCTGATGACCAAGACCGCCCCTCCCGGGGTTTCCGGTTTCAACTGGGCCGAGGCGCAGTCGGCCTTCCTGCAGGGCAAGATCGGCATGTGGCTTGATGGCGTCGGCTTTGCTCCGCCAATCGAGAACCCGGAAAAATCGCGCGTCGTCGGCCAGGTCGGCTACGGCATCATGCCGAAGGGTCCAAAGGCGCAGGCCGCCGGCACCTTCGGCGACGGGCTCGGCGTCGTCGCGGCCAGCCAGAAGAAGGAAGCCGCCTACCTCTTCTGCCAATGGGCGATTTCGCATGAAATGGGTGCACGCCTGCTGCAGGCCGGCGCCGGCGTTCCGTTCCGCCAGTCGATCCTCGAAGATGCGAAAGTCCGTGAGGGCGTCAAGATGCCGGCCACATGGCTGGATGCCGTCGTCGGTTCCGGCAAGATCTCGCAGCTCGCGCTGCCGGTAATCATTCCGGTCACCGAGTTCCGCGACATCTATGGCGTCGGCCTCACCAACATGATCGGCGGCGCCGATCCTGCGGCCGAGCTGAAGTCGGCAACGGCCCAGTTCGAACCCGTCCTGGCGAAAAGCGAGGGATAATGGCTTCGGCGGGCATCGAAACGGCCGCCATGGCCAGGGCCTCGAAAACGGGGAGCAAACCGGGCCGGTTTGCTCCCAACTACTGGCCCTTCGTCATCCCGGCGCTGATCGTCATATCAGCCGTCATCGTTTTTCCGTGGGTGTTTACGGTGTGGATGAGCGTCAACAGTTGGACGCTCGGGCAGTCGCAGACCTTTGCGGGGCTGGACAATTACATCCGTCTCGCCGGCGACATGCGCTTCTGGGAGTCGCTCTGGCATACGGTGCTCTATACGACGCTCTCCGTGGTGGTTCCTCTGTTCCTGGGAACGCTCGCGGCGCTGATCTTCGATGCCCAATTTCCGCTGCGCGGACTTCTGCGCGGCATATTCGTGATGCCGATGATGGCGACCCCGGTCGCTATCGCGCTCGTCTGGACGATGATGTTCCATCCGCAGCTCGGCGTCCTCAACTATCTCCTCTCCTTCGCAGGCATCGGACCGCAGGAGTGGATCTACAATCAGAGCAGCGTCATTCCCTCGCTGGTGCTGGTCGAAAGCTGGCAGTGGACGCCGCTCGTCATGCTGATCGTGCTCGGCGGCCTGGCGGCCGTCCCGCGCGAGCCCTATGAAAGTGCCGAGATCGACGGCGCCAATGTCTGGCAGAAATTCCGTTACCTCACACTGCCGATGATCGCGCCGTTCCTGATGATCGCGGTCATCATCCGCAGCATCGATGCCGTGAAGAGCTTCGACATTATCTATGCCATGACCCAGGGCGGCCCGGGCACCGCATCGGAAACGATCAACATCTATCTCTACAACACCGCCTTCGCCTATTACGACATCGGCTACGGCTCGGCCATGGCGGTCGTCTTCTTCCTCCTCATCGTCCTGCTCTCCTTCGTCCTTATGATGGTCCGGCAGCGCGTCAACTGGTCCGACGGGGAGGCACGCTGATGAAGCGCAAGACGCTCGACCGCATCGGATTGCTGTTCGTCGCCCTGGTGATGATCTCGCCGGTCGTCCTGTTTTTCCTCTGGATGATCTCGCTGTCGCTGAAATATGAAATCGACAACGGCGCCTATCCGCCGATCTTCATCCCGGAGCGTTTCGCCTGGTCGAACTATGTGAAGGTCTTCGAGGAGAACAACTTCTTCCTCTACCTCTGGAATTCGGTGCTGGTGACGGGTGCAGCCACGCTTCTGGCACTCTTGATAGGCGTGCCCGCCGGATATGGCATTGCGCGCCTCAAGGCGGAGAAATCGGCGATGGTCATCATGATCGCGCGCATGACGCCAGGCCTTTCCTTCCTGATACCGCTCTTCCTGCTGTTCCAGTGGCTGAACCTCTTAGGCACGCTCATGCCGCAGATCATCATCCATCTCGTGGTCACCGTGCCGATCGTCGTGTGGATCATGATCGGCTATTTCGAGACGACGCCGATGGAGTTGGAAGAGGCGGCAAGCATCGACGGCGCGACGCCCTGGCAGGTCTTCCGCATGGTCGCCCTGCCGATCGCAAAACCCGGCATCGTCGTCGCCTTCATCCTGTCGGTCATCTTTTCCTGGAACAACTTCGTCTTCGGCATCGTGCTCGCCAGCCGGGAGACGCGCACGCTTCCGGTCGCGGTCTACAACATGCTTTCCTTCGAACAGGTGAGCTGGGGACCGCTTGCCGCGGCGGCGTTGATCGTCACCTTGCCGGTGCTGATATTGACGGTGTTTGCGCAACGGCAGATCGTGGCGGGCCTGACGGCCGGAGCCGTCAAGTAAGCAGGTGAGACAGAGATTCTGATGGCTTCTTCCGCCTTCGATCCGCCTTCCGGCCCGCCGCGCCGCGTCCTCTGTGTCGGCGCGGCGGTTCTGGACACCCTGTTTCGCGTGCGCTCGCTGCCGACCGGCCAGGGCAAGATCCTGCCCTACGAGATGCTGCAGGTCGCCGAGGGCATGGCCTCGAGCGCGGCATTCGCGGTCGCCCGCCTCGGCGGCCATGCCAGCCTCTGGGGCGCGGTCGGCGACGACGCCACCGGCGACCGCATCCTAACCGACCTCGGCAAGAGCGGCATCGACACGGACGGCATGCTGCGGGCGGAAGGCGCGCGCTCGGCCGTCTCGACGATCCTGATCGATGATCGGGGCGAGCGCCTGATCGTACCTTTCTACGATGCACGGCTGCACGACACGGTCAGGCCGGTCGCGGCACGGGATGTCTCGTCCTTCGATGCGGTGCTGGTCGACGTGCGGTGGCCGAAGCTTGCGCTGGCGACGCTGCTCGCGGCAAGGGAGGCGGGCAAGCCCGCCATCCTCGACGGCGACGTTGCCGGCGACGGCGTGATCGAGATGCTGGCGCCGGCGGCAAGCCACATCGTCTTCTCCCAGCCGGCGGCCGAGCGCCTTGCCGGAGCGACCGATCTCAGGGAGATCGTCGGCCGTCTGAAACGAAAATACGACCAGGCCTTCGTCAGCGTCACGTCAGGCGAAAACGGCTCGTATTGGTTCGATGACACCACGAGCGAAATCCGTCATCTCACTGCGCCTGAGGTGAACGCCGTCGATACGCTGGCGGCCGGCGATATCTTCCACGGCGCTTTCGCGCTCGCGATCGCCGAAGGCATGCCGATCGAAGAGACGATGCGCTTGTCGTCCATGGCGGCAGCGCTCAAATGCCAGGTATTCGGGGGCCGCATCGGCGCTCCGAGCCGGGCGGAAGTCTGCGATGCCCTGCGGGATTGGAACGTCAGGTCGGTCAGCGCACCTCATATCCCATGATGCCTAGCTCGTCTAAAAATCAGCGACCTGGCCCCAGGCCGATGTCTTGAACCGCTTCGGATGATAGGGCCTGGGATCGACGATCGGCGTGTCGCCGCTGACGATATCGGCGATGAGATGGCCGGCGCCCGGACCGATGCCGAAGCCATGACCGCTGAAGCCGGCGGCCAGAATGAAGCCGGGTATATCAGTGATCTCGCCGATCCCGGGCACTCCATCCGGCGTGCTGTCGACATACCCCGCCCAGGCGGCGGTAATTTCAGTGGTTCTGAGGTCGGGCAGAAGCTCAAGCGCGCGTGCGTGGGTCCGCTCGATCGTCGCCTGATCGACCTTTGGATCGAGAATGCGCATCCGCTCCATCGGGGTGGGTGCGTCCAGACGCCATCGCCTCAAGGTTTCGTGGCCGGATCTCATCCCCTCCCATCCGCCGGGCGCCAGGCTTCGCCAACGCCGGATGAACATCGGCAGAAACTGCGGCGCGTAGCGGAATTGCTGCGGCGTCAGGTCGACGCGGCCGCCGCCGCTGATGGCAAGCGTATAACCGCCGTCGCCGCGGCGCGTGGCTGAGACGGCGGAGGTGTGCAGCGCATCCGGCAAGGCTGCGGCGGGCGGTGAAACCGACAGGATCGACGAGCGGATCGAAGCCTGGGGAAAGCGGATGCCGAGCTGGTGGCAGAAGGCCGAGGCCCAGGCGCCGCCGGCAAGAACCGCAGTCCTGGTGCGAATGGTGCCGTGTTCGGTGACGACGGCGGAAAGCCGCCCGCCCTCGGTTTCGATGCCGCGGGCGGCACAGGATTGGCGCACCGTGCCTCCGAGCTTCAGGATCGCGCGCGCAACGGCCGGAGCAGCGTTCGCCGGGTCGGCCGTCCCGTCGGTGGGGGAAAAAACGCCGCCCTTCCACGTTTTGCCGGTCGCGCGGCCGCGCTCACTCGCCTGGGTGCCGTCGAGCATATGGGTGGTGACGCCCGCGGTGCGGGCAAAGTCGCGCCAGCGCGCCCAGCCGGCGAGCTCTTCGTCGCTGTTGCTCAGATAGAAGAGTCCACAGCGGCGAAAGCCCGTATCCTCACCGGATTCGGCTGCGAAGCGTTCCCACAGGTCGAGGCTCTTCGTCGCCATCGGCAGCTCCCGCGCATCGCGGTTCTGCTGGCGGCACCAGCCCCAGTTCCGGCTCGACTGTTCCGCGCCGATCCGGCCCTTCTCGACGAGAACGACCTTCTGGCCCCGCAGCGCCAGGTAATAGGCCGTGAAGACGCCGATGATGCCGCCGCCGATCACCACGGCATCGGCAGCCGCGGGAAGTGTAAGGGGTGACTCAACGAGTTTCAGCGGTGCGGGCATGAGGCGGTCTCCGGTTGCGACATAATCTAGCGGGGTTTGCCGATGTCGCGTTGCTGGAGTTCGACCGGCCGGCAGCACAACATGCCGTCTTGCCGGAAGCACGCAGACAGTTGTGCTTCGCGCCGGCCAGCAAAACAAAATAGACAGGGAGGCGCAATGTGTTACCCTCAATCAAGGGAAGGCGACAGCATAATCTGCCGCGTCCTCCACCTGCTGTAACCCGAAAAGGTGCTTCGTGAAACTCGATCGAATCGACGTCAAGATCCTCCACGAACTGCAGAAGAACGGGCGCATCACGAATGTGGAATTGGCAGACCTCGTGGCGCTGTCCCCGAGCCCCTGCCTGATGCGGGTGAAAAAGCTGCAGGCGGAGGGCTACATCGAAGGCTACTCGGCGCAGATCAACGTCGGCAAGCTCGGCCAGACCCTGACGGTGTTTACCGAGATCACCCTGAAGAACCACCGGCAGATCGATTTTGCCCGCTTCCTGGCGGCGATCGAGAAGGTCGAGCAGGTCATCGAGTGCCATCTCGTGTCCGGCGGCTACGACTACCTCGTCAAATTCGTTACGTCGGGGATCGGCGAGTACCAGACGATCATGGAGCGTCTCACCGACATGGATGTCGGCATCGACAAATATTTCAGCTTCGTCGTTCTGAAGTCGCCGATCGTCAGGGCGCATATGCCGCTGACGAGCCTGTTTCCGCTTTAGGACAATACTCCGCTACACGAATGGTCCTGCGCTCACAGTGCTGGGGGCTGTGTCTTACCCCCTGCTGTAGGCGCGCACCAGCTCCGGATCCTGCGTCAACCCGTCGAGCCAGGCTGGATCGAGCTTCGGCACCGAGGAGAAGAGCAGCTGGGAGTAGGGGTGCTGGGCCGCCCTGATCTTCGCGGGCGTGATTTCCTCGACCTTCCTGCCGTCATACATCACGACGATCTCGTCGCAGATCGCCTCCACCACCGAAAGATCGTGGCTGATGAAGATGTAGGAGAGGCCGAGCTCCCGCTGCAATTCCTTGAGGAGATCGATCACGGCGGCGGCGACCACGGTGTCGAGAGCCGAGGTAATCTCGTCGCACAGGATCAGTTTCGGATCGGCGGCAAGTGCCCGGGCGAAATTCACGCGCTGCTTCTGTCCGCCTGAAAGCTCTGCCGGCCGGCGATGGCGAAGGCTGCGCGGCAGGCGGACCATGTCCATCAATTCGTCGATGCGCGCGCTGCGCGCCTTGGCCGGCATGCCGTGGTAGAAGACGAGCGGCCGGTCGAGTATGTCCTCGACCGATTTTGCCGGATTGAGCGCCGTATCGGCATATTGAAAGACGATCTGCATCTCGCGCAGCTGATCGCGCGAGCGTTCGCGGGCGCTGTGGCCGAGTTCCTTGCCATCGAAGACGATCTTGCCGAAGGCGGCGGGCAGGATGCCGGCGATGGTGCGGGCAAGGGTGGATTTGCCGCAGCCGGATTCGCCGATGATGCCGAGATTGCGCCCTTTCTCGACCTTGAGGCTCACCTGCTGGACGGCGCAGACCAGAGGCCGGCCATCGGCCTGGCGCCGGCCGTAACCGGCGATGACGTCTTCGATCGTCAAGAGCGGCGCCGGCGCTGCCTTGCCATCGGCTTCGGGATTGCGGGCCTTCGGCTCGAAAGCGGCAAGCAGTTCGCGGGTATAGGGATGTTTCGCCGCGGTCAGGATTTCTTCCGTCGTGCCGGTTTCCTGGACCTCGCCGCCCTTCAGCACGACGATGCGGTCGGCGATCTGGGCGACGACGGCAAGGTCGTGCGAGACGTAGACGCCTGATATACCGCCTTTCTTCATGGCCGATTTGAAGGCGCGCAGCACTTCGATCTGCGTCGTCACGTCGAGCGCCGTCGTCGGCTCGTCGAAGATCATCAGCTTCGGGTCGCCGATCAGGGCCATGGCCGCCGAAAGGCGCTGCAGCTGGCCGCCGGAAACCTGGTGGGGGTAGCGTGTGCCGATGATCTCCGGTTCGGGCAGGGAAAGCGTCCGGAAGAGTTCGACCGCCCGACTTCTCGCCTCCTCGGCCGGCATCAGCCTGTGGATGCGCGTGACCTCGATCACCTGATCCATGATTGTGATGGCGGGGTTGAAGGCGGCGGCGGCCGATTGCGGCACATAGGCGACCTCGGTGCCACGCAACCTGGCGCGCTGCTTTTCGCCGAGCCGGACCATATCCTTGCCGGCAAGCGAAACGCTACCGCCGGAAATGCGACAGCCCGGCCTGGAATGTCCCATCAGGCTTAGCGCGATGGTCGTCTTGCCGGAGCCGCTTTCGCCGATCAGCGCGACGATCTCGCCCTCGGCGATGTCGAGGCTGACGCCCCGGATGATTTCGACGCGACGGCCGGAATCGGTGGTGGCTTCGACCCTGAGGTCGCGGATTTCGACGAGATTGGCCATCATTCGCTCCGATCTCGAATTTTCTGCGGCAGATTGTCGATCAAGAGGTTCACGCTGATCGTGAGGCTCGCGATCGCAAGCGACGGGAACATGACGGCGGGAGCCCCGAAAGGCAGGCCGCCGATGTTTTCACGCACGAGCGCCCCCCAGTCCGCATAGGGTGGCTGCACGCCGAGCCCCAGGAAGGAAAGGCCGGAGAGCAGGAGGACGATGAAGACGAAGCGGAGCCCAAGATCGGCAAGCACCGGACCCACGATGTTGGGCAGGATTTCCGAGCGGATGAGATACAGCGTGTTTTCGCCGCGGATGCGGGCGACAGTGATGAAGTCCATGGAGTTGACGTTGACGGCAAGCGCCCGGGCGAACCGGTAGGACCCCGGTATGTAGATCACCGAAAGCGTCAGAATCAGCACCGGGATCGACGAACCGACGGCAGCGACCACGACGAGACCGAAGAGCTTGCCCGGGATGGAATTCAGCGCATCGAGGAAGCGGGAGAGCAGCGTATCGAGCCAGCCTCCGGCGACGGCCGCGATCATTCCGAGCACGACGCCGCTGAAGCAGGCGATGGTCACCGCCGCCAGCGAGATGCCGACCGTATAGCGCGCGCCCATCAGGATGCGCGAGAAGACATCGCGGCCGAGATAATCCGACCCCATCCAGAACTGCTGGGACATCGGGCCGAAATAATCGGTATCGACGATCTCGCCGACGGGGTAGGGGATCAGCAAAGGCGCGAAAATCGCGATGAAGGCCCAGACGAGAATGACGGCAAGCCCGAGCAGCCCGACGAGATTGAAGCGGTAGCCGGGCCGGCGTGTCACGGCGGGACGTTGTTCGATATGGGATGTCATCGCAGCCTCGGATTGGAAAGAATGGCGACAATGTCGGCAAGCGTGATCAGGATCAGGTAGCCGAGGCAGAAGATCATCGCGCAGCTCTGGATCAGCGGCAGGTCGCGTGTAGCCACCGCATCGACCATTAGTTTGGCGATGCCGGGATAGTTGAAGATGGTCTCGACGATGATCACCCCGCCGAGGAGATAGGACAGCGACAGGGCGATCGCGTTGACGATCGGACCGAGGGCATTGGGAAGGGCGTGCCGCAGAACGATGCGGGTTCGCGACGCACCTTTTAGAAGAGCCATCTCGACATAGGGCGTGTTCAGGGTCTCGACGACGGCGGCGCGCGTCATGCGGATCATCTGCGCCGAAACGACGAAGGTGAGCGTAATGACGGGCATGGCGTAGACGCGCAGCATATCGGCAAAGGAGTGGACTTCATTGGCAAGCGACAGCGCCGGCAGCCAGCGGAGATAGACGGCGAAAATCAGCACCGCCGAGGTCGCCACCATAAACTCGGGCACTGATATCACGCCGATGGTCACGACGGTCACAATCCGGTCGTAAACGGAGCCGCGCAGCATGGCGGCGGTGATACCGAGCGTCAGCGCGATCGGCACTGAGAACAGCGCGGTCACGCCGGCGAGTTTCAGCGTGTTGACGAAGCGGCCGCCGATCAGCTGGCTGATCGGCATGTCGTTGGCATAGGACGTGCCGAGATCGCCCGAGAGCAGGCCGAAAAGCCAGCTGAGGAACCGCAGGAAAGCCGGCTGGTCCAGATGCATGGCCTTGCGCAGGCCTTCGACGGCTTCGGGTGTTGCCGCCTGCCCGAGAAGGATCGTCGCCGTGTCGCCCGGCAGCATCGTCGTGGCGAAAAACACGGCGAAGGAGACGATCATCAGGGTGATCAGGGCGATGAGCAACCGGCTCGATATGAGAGACAGCACCTCTTTGTTCACGCGCGCGCTCCCTTTGGCATTGAGACTAATATAACGCGGGGGAAAGCGGGCCGGGGACAATTTTCGTCCCCGGCTGCTCTCTTTATCAGGCTTCGAGCCAGACATATTCCGCGAAGGCGTAACCCATCTGGCCGCCGAGCGGGCTGGGTTCCAGGCCTTTGAGCTTGGCGGAGGTCGCGTCGACGTTGGAGAGATAAGCCGGAATGATCGTGCCGGCCTGGTCGGCGATCATGCCCTGCATCTCGTTATAGATGGCTTTGCGCTTCTCCTGGTCGAGCAGGCCGCGCGCCTCCAGCAGCATCTTGTCGAATTTCTCGGACTTGTACTGGCTTTCGTTCCAGGGCGCGTCCGAGGCGTAGAGCAGCGAGAACAGAATGTCGGGCGTCGGGCGCGGATTGATGTTGCCGAAATGAACAGGCGCCTTGAGCCAGTAATTGTCCCAGTAACCGTCCGACGGAACCCGCTGGACGTCGAGCTTCATGCCGATCTCCGCACCCGAGGCCTGGATGATCATGGCCATGTCGATCGAGGAGTTGGCCGCTTCCGACGCGATCATCGGGATCGACTGTCCGAGGACGCCGGCCTTCTGGAACAGGAACTTCGCCTTGTCGGGGTCGAAGGATTTCGGCTTGAGATTGGCGTCGCGATAGAAGTTGACCGGAGAAACCGGCTGGTCGTTGCCGACTTCACCCAGGCCCCGCAGCGCCGACTTTACAATCTGCTCGCGATTGACGAGATATTTCATGCCTTCGATGAAGGACTGCTTGCTGCCCGGCTCCATGTCGAGGCGGATGTTGAGATTGGTATAATTGCCTGATGTCGTCTTCGACAGCACGAAGCCGGCGCCCTGGCTCTCGACCAGACGCATCGAGCGCGGATTGATCGAGGCGGCAAGATGGATGTCGCCCGACAGCAGCGCGTTGACGCGGGCATTGTCGTCGCTGATCGCGAAATATTCGAAGGAATCGACGTTCGGGCCGGATTTCCAGTAGTTCTTGTTCTTGATGCCGACCGAGCGCACGCCAGGCTCGAATACTTCCCTGACGAAGGCGCCGGTGCCGTTGGCCTTGGAAAAATCGGTGGTGCCGGCAGCGACGATCATGAAGTGGTGCATCGACAGGATCGTCGGCAGGTCGGCGTTCGGATTGGCGAGCGTGATCTCAGCGGTCTGTTTGTCGACCGCTTTTACGTCGGTGATCTGTGCTGCGATCTTGGCGACCTTGGAACCAACAGCCGGATCGAGGTGACGCTTCAGCGAGAAGACGACGTCATCAGCGGTCAAGGGCTTTCCGTCATGGAAGGTCACGCCGCTGCGCAGCTTGACGGTCCAGACTTTGGCATCCTTGGATTCAATCGCCTCGGCAAGCTCCATCTGCGGCGTGCCCGACTTATCGAGGAAGGTCAGGCGATTGTAGAAGGAGCAGCAGCGCACATAGTCGGTCGAGAGCGAGGCCTTCGCCGGGTCGAGCGTGTCGGCCGTCGAGGACGACCAGCCGGCCGCCTTGAGGGCGCCGCCGGCAACCGGCGTCGCCGCGACCGCCTGTGAGGCGCGGCCGAGGATCAGGCCGCCGGCCGACATCGCGACACCGCCTGCCAGCATCATCTGCAGAAGCTCCCGCCGGGTTGCTCCGCGGCGGATGGCGTTTTCGATCTTTGCGTCATCCGACGCAGTCCAGTTGGTGATTTTATCGGTCATGTCATTCCCCTTTTTGTCGTCTGGTTGGGGGCTGCCCGTCTCCACGCGGGCTTGGCCCTGGTCGGGTCTTCCCGCGGATCAGCTCCGCGCTGCGGCCACGGCCTCGGCAAGGCCGGCCATGGATGCAAAGTGGTAGTCGGGTTCGGTGAATTCGGCGGGTTCGATGGTGCCGCCATATCCCTTCTGCGCATGGCGGCGCTCGATCCAGCAATTGGTCATGCCGAGCGCGCGTGAGACGCCGATGTCATGATACTGGCTCTGGGCCACATGCAGAATATCGCTTTTGGACGCGCCTTCGCCGGCCACGAAATCGAAGACGCTCTCGAAGAAGGCCGGATCCGGCTTTTCCGTGCCGGTGTCGTCAGCCGTAAAGGCGGCGTGGAACGGGTTGCCGAGTTCGGCGGAAAAACAGTCGAACGCCCAGCGGCGGGCATTCGTCATGGCAATCAAGCGGTAGTCGCGGGCAAGCCGCTCCATCGCCGCCGCGCTGTCGGGAAATGCCTTCCAGGTTCTGGCGGAATCGCGCAGGCGCTCGCCATAGCGCTTATCGACCGGCAGGCCGAGATCGGGCGCGATTGCGAGATAGACGCGCACGAGATCGTCAGGGAAGAGAGAGGCATCTTCGCTGTAGCGGGCGGCGCGATAAAGCGTCAGCGCTTCTTCGCCGTCGATCGTCACGCCGGCTTCGGCCGCGATCTCCTGAAGGCAGGACGTGAGGCCGCTCTCGAAATCGATCAGCGTTCCGACGACGTCGAAACTCATATATTTGAATTCAGGCAGAGACTTCGTCATTTCGTGTCCCCAGTGTCAGGCGAAGCGGCATGGACTGCTGCGCTTCGCAAAATTTATGTCGTTCCCGGCCCGGCTTGGCCCGGGTCCTTATGATGAAGCCCCCAATTTCTGTGGGTCCGTGGCTTCTCTTCACTTGGAGTTTGGCACCTTCTCCGCATCGTTTGCGCCGAATAGACGCCGTGATGCGGCACAAAATTCCGAATATCGGCATCCGGCGGTATTTCGCCGGCTGCGGTTCAATCCCTCAGCGCCCGCCTGACGTCGGGATCCTCCAATGTCTGGTCGAGCGTCTTGGCGGTTTTCTCGAGGATCGCGTCGATGTCGGCATCGGTGCAGCAGAGCGGCGGGGCATAGCCGAGAACGCCGTTGGCGAAGGCGCGGATCACCAGGCCGTTCTCCCAGGCGCGATCGAAAATGCGCCGGGCAGGCTGCGCCTCGGCGGGAAGCGGCGTGCGGGCCGTCTTGTCGGTCACGAGTTCGATGGCGGCCAGCATGCCGCGTCCGCGCACGTCGCCGACCAGGGGGTGATCTCGCATCGCCTCGAGGCCCGCCATCAATCGGGCGCCTGCCTTGACGCCATTCTCCAGCAGGCCGCCCTCATAAAGCTTCAGCACTTCGAGGGCGACGGCGGCGCTGACCGGATGGGCGGAATAGGTATAGCCGTGACCGACCGCAGAAGCGCCCGCGCCCTCGGCGATCGTCTGGTAGACGTGGTCGGCCATGAAGACTGCGCCCATCGGCACATAGCCCGAGGTCAACCCCTTGGCTGTCGTCATGAAGTCGGGAACGATATCCTCCTCCGAGCAGGCAAACAGCGGGCCGGTACGGCCGAAGCCGGTGATCACCTCGTCGGCGACGAACAGAATGTCGAGCTCGCGGCATAGGTCGCGCATGGCCTTCAGCCAGCCCTTGGGCGGCACGATGACGCCGCCCGACCCCTGGATCGGCTCGACATAGAAGGCGGCGACGCGGTCGGCGCCGATCGCCTCGACCTTGGCGCGGAGCGCGGCAAGCGATGCCGCGATGATCCATTTCGGATCGTCGCCGGCGGGATTGCGATAAGGGTAGGGCGACGGAATCTTGTGCTGCCAGTCGAAAGGAATGCCGAAGCCGGCGTGGAAGTTCGGCAGCGCGGTCAATCCCGCTCCGACCGTCGAGGAACCGTGATAGCCCTGCTCCAGCGAAATGAACTGGTCGCGCCGCGGCTTTCCGCGGGCGATCCAGTAATAGCGGATGAAGCGGATCGTGCTGTCGACGGCGTCGGAACCGCCGAGCGTGAAATAGATATGGTTCAGATCTCCGGGCGCGCGCTCGGCGAGCTCGGCGGCAAGGCGGATCGCGGGTTCGGAACCCAGGCCGAAATAGGCTGTCGCATAAGGCAGCTCACGCATCTGGCGCGTTGCGGCCTCGACGATCGATTCGTGACCATAGCCGGCATTGACGCACCAGAGGCCGGCGAAGCCGTCGATCAGCTGGCGGCCATAAGCGTCGGTCACCGTCGCCCCCTTGGCCGAGGCGAGAACCCGCACGCCCTGCGCTTCATGACCGCGATAGGAGGCAACGGGATGAATGAGATGGGCGCGGTCGAGCTCGATGAGAGAATTGCTGTACATTGATGTCTCCTGCCTCAGCCGAGGGCCTGATTGACGAGGGCGAAAGTCGTGGCCGCCGGATCGGCGCCGCGAGGGATTGGCGGCTTTGCCATGGCGATCCCGCCTCCGACATGGGCAAGACCCTGTGCGGCAAGCCAGGGCGCAAGCCCGGTATCGACTGTTGTATCGACCCGCAAAAACTGCCCGGGGCGCCGGGCGATGAAGTGGGCGACAAGGGCTTTGGCATCGTCGAGGCCGGCGGCGACGACGGGACCGATGACCTCGCCGCGGCCGAAAGCCCGAAGCGCGGCGAAGCCGCAAACGCGGCCGTTCCGGCGCATCACCGCAAATTCGCCTGATGCCGCGAGGTAGGAGAGCAACCGCCCGCGATTGGCGCCGAAGGCGCTGCGGTCCAGTTCGATGATTGCATCCATGTCGCCTTCGGTCGCCGCTTCCGTCCCCGGCGAAGCGGCAATCTCTCCCGCCACGCCCTGGTGCTGGCGGATGGCGCCCGTCTTCTGGAAGCCGAGTTTTTCATAGAGCGGCAAACCTTGCTCGGTCGCAACCAGCCGGAGGGGGCGGCTGCCCGCGATCTCCAATGCGGCATCCATCAGCTTGCGGCCAAGGCCGCGCCCACGCATGGATTCGTCGACGATCACCATGTTGATGGCGGCGCAGTCGGCCCCGTAGCTCGTCGTCAGAACGGTTCCGACGACGCGGCCTCCTTCGATCGCAACGGCGCCTTTGCTCAGGATAAAGGCCATCTGCCAATCCTCCAGCCGGTGCGGCCAGCCCGCCTGCCGGGAGAGCTGCACTGCGGCCTCCAGGTGTTCGGAGCCGAATGCCACGAGATCGATCTGACTTGTCTGCATTGCGATGTCCTTCATCTCTTGCCGGCAAGTGTGGTGCAGGATCGACCGGCAGATCGTCTGAAGGCGCCGCTCCCGGCAGTATCTTATAGCGTTGCCCGGATGGCCCGCCGCATCTTATGCTGGCAGGCGCTGTGACTTCACAAACCTCTCCGCCAAAACGAGCCATGGCGGCATCGGCCGCACGCAACCTTCTGCCAAAGCCGGCTCAGGATACGAAACATTCTGCTTCGGCGGTCCGGATTTCAGTCGAGCGGACCGCTGGACCGCGGCCTATGATGAAGGCAGGCGCAACAGCTGGAACATTCAGGACACCCTCATGGCTCACTTCCGTCCGAAATACATCACCTTCGACTGCTACGGCACGCTGACGAACTTCCAAATGGCCGAAGCCGCCCGCGATCTCTATGGCGAGCAGCTGAGCGAACCTCATATGGTGGAGTTCATCAGGAACTTCGCCGCCTATCGTCTCGACGAGATCCTGGGCGACTGGAAGCCCTATAACGAGGTGGTGCACAATTCCCTCGAGCGGGCCTGCAAGCGCAACGGCATAATATTCCGCGAGGAAGCCGCACGGATGGTCTATGAGCGCGTGCCGAGCTGGGGACCGCATGCCGACGTTCCCGCGGGCCTTGCAAAAGTCGCCAAGGAAATCCCGCTGGTGATCCTTTCCAACGCCATGAACGCGCAGATCATGTCGAACGTCGAAAAGCTCGGGGCGCCCTTCCATGCGGTCTATACCGCTGAGCAGGCCAATGCCTACAAACCGCGCTTCCAAGCCTTCGAATACATGTTCGACATGCTGGGCTGCGGCCCTGAGGACATTCTGCATTGCTCGTCGTCCTTCCGCTACGACCTGATGTCGGCCCATGACCTCGGGATCAAGAACAAGGTGTGGGTCAATCGCGGCCACGAGCCTGCCAACCCCTATTACGGCTATGTCGAAATCGCCGATATTTCGGGCTTGCCCGGCGTCGTCGGGCTCTGAGGGAGTCAGGCGATGAAGCTCCAATCCTACTGGCACGATACGGCCCCGGCCTTTGCCAATGCGGCTCAAGGGCCTTTGGAAGGTCACTATGACATTGCGGTCGTCGGCGCCGGCTTTACCGGGCTTGCCGCGGCGCGCCAGCTCGCCAAGGCGGGTGTCCGCGTCATCGTGCTGGAAGCCGAAACGGTCGGCTGGGGAGCCTCGGGGCGCAACGGCGGCCATCTCAACAACGGCCTTGCCCACAGTTTCCTTGCCGCCAAGGCCGAGCTCGGCAAGGAGCGCGCCATCGCGCTCTACAAGGCGTTCGATGCCTCGATCGACACCATCGAGGCGATCATCGCCGAGGAGGGGATCGAGTGCAATTTCCGCCGCGCCGGAAAGTTGAAGCTCGCATCCAAGCCGCAGCACTACGATGCGATCGCCCGCAATTTCGAGGCTGTCCACGCGGAGGTGGATGCCGAGACGGCCCTGTTGTCGGCGAGCGACCTGAGAAGCGAGGTCGGCGCGGCCTTTCATGGGGCGATGCTGTCGAAAAAGAGCGCCATGATGCATATGGGGCGCTATGTCGTCGGACTGGCGGAGGCCGCCAGGCGCCATGGTGCAACGATCGTCGAAAAGGCTGGCGTCACCGACCATCGCCAGGTGGACGGCAAACATGTACTGAAGACGGCAAAAGGCGTCGTGACGGCGGATCAGGTGCTGATCGCCACGGGAGCCTATACGACACCCAATTTCGGTTATTTCCGCCGCCGCATCATCGCGGTCGGCAGCTTCATCATCGCCACGCGGCCGCTGACGGAAACGGAAATCGCGGCAACGATGCCCGGTAACCGCACCTGCGTCAACTCGATGAACATCGGCAACTACTGGCGCCTGGCGCCTGATAACCGGCTGATCTTCGGGGGGAGGGCGCGCTTCTCGGCCACCTCGGATCAGCGCTCCGATGCCAAAAGCGGCGCGATCCTGCATGACAGCCTCAGCCGGATCTTTCCGCAGCTTGCCGATGTCGGGATCGACTATTGCTGGGGCGGGCTGGTCGACATGACCAAGGACCGATACCCCCGCGCCGGATACCAGGACGGCGCCTGGTATGCGATGGGCTATTCCGGCCATGGGGCGCAGCTCTCCACCCATCTCGGAATGACGATCGCCGACGCGATCCTCGGCCGCCCGGACCATAATCCGCTCAAGGGACTGGAATGGCCCGCGGTTCCCGGCCACTTCGGCAAGCCCTGGTTCCTGCCGCTCGTCGGGCTCTATTACAAGATGCTCGACAAGATCCGGTAAGCCGGCTGCGTCGTTCTCCATCTGGGGATCGAGGGGTTGCGAAAAGCAACCCCTCGACTTTTCCTGTTCAGGCGAGCCCGCCGATATGGAAGGACTTTATTTCCAGATATTCCTCGATGCCGGCCTGTGCGCCTTCGCGGCCAAGCCCCGACTGCTTGACGCCGCCGAAAGGGGCGACCTCGGTCGAGATGGCCCCGGTATTGAGGCCGATCATGCCGAACTCAAGCGCTTCGCCGACCCGCCATGCGCGCTTCAGGCTCTCGGTATAGAAATAGGCGGCAAGGCCGTAGGGCGTGCCGTTGGCGATCGCCAGCGCCTCTTCCTCGCGCTCGAAGCGGAAGAGTGGTGCGACCGGGCCGAACGTCTCTTCGCTGGCGAGCTGCATTTCGGTGGTGGCGCCGGTGAGCACCAGGGGCGCGGTATATTGCCGGCCGGGCGGCAGCTCCGCCCTTCTGGTGACGATCGCAGCACCCTTGGCGAGCGCATCCTCGACATGGCGATTGATCTTGGCGATCGCCGCTTCGTTGATCATCGGCCCGATCGCAACGCCTGCTTCCGTGCCCGGGCCGACCTTCATCCTGTCGACCCGGGCCGCGAGCTTTTCGGCGAAGGCGTCATAGACGCCTGTTTGGACGAGAATGCGGTTGGCGCAGACGCAGGTCTGGCCGCCGTTGCGGAATTTCGAGGCGATCGCGCCCTCGACGGCGGCGTCTATGTCAGCATCGTCGAAGACGATGAAAGGAGCATTGCCGCCGAGTTCCAGGGAAAGCCGCTTCACGCTGTCGGCCGCACCGCGCATCAGCAGCGAGCCGACGCGGGTCGAGCCGGTGAAGGAAATCTTGCGAACCGTCTCGTTGGCCATGATTTCGTCGCCGATCCCGTCGGGCAAGCCGGTGACGATGTTGATCACACCGGCCGGAATGCCGGCCTTTTCGGCAAGCCAGCCGATGGCGAGCGCCGAATAGGGCGTGAACTCGGAGGGCTTGATGACGACGGTGCAGCCGGCGGCAAGAGCCGGCGCCACCTTGCGGGTAATCATCGCATTGGGGAAGTTCCAGGGCGTGATGATGCCGCAGACGCCGACCGGCTCCTTCAGGACGACGATGCGACGATCAGGCGTCGGCGAGGGGATGGTGTGGCCGCCGATGCGGCGGGCTTCCTCGGCAAACCATTTCACGAAGGAAGCGCCGTAGCGGATTTCACCGCGCGCTTCATCGAGCGGCTTGCCCTGTTCGGTGGTCAGGATCAGCGAGAGATCCTCGATATGTTCGATCATCAGGGCGTGCCAGGCCTCCAGGAGCGCGGCGCGCTCGGCATGCGTCCTCTTCTTCCACGGGCCATAGGCTGCTTGCGCGGCCTCGATAGCGGCGCGCGTTTCGGCCGCGCCCATGTCGGGCACCGTCCCGATGACCGTTTGGGTAGCCGGATCGATGACGTCGACGCTGTTGCCGGAAGAGGCCGGAATCCACTTTCCGCCAACAAGTGCCTGTTGCCGGAAGAGGCCGGCTTCCTTCAAGTTCTGCATCTATCTATCCCCTGGTGAAGAAAATCAAAGCTGAGCGAGAATGGCGGCGGTTATCGCCTCGGTCCTGTCCTTGCCCTGGATCGTTCCGACGTCATCGGCAGTCGTTCGTTCGATCGCGGCCATGATGGCGGCAGCCGCGGCCTTCTCGCCGAGATGGTCGAGCATCATGGCGCCGGACCAGATGGCGGCGATGGGATTGGCAATGCCCTGATGGGCAATGTCCGGGGCCGATCCGTGCACGGGTTCGAACATCGACGGCGTGCTGCGATCCGGATTGATGTTGGCCGAGGCGGCAAAGCCCAGCCCGCCCTGAATGGCGGCGCCGAGATCGGTGAGGATATCGCCGAAGAGATTGGAGGCGACGACCACGTCGAGGCTTTCCGGCGCCATCACCATGCGGGCCGCCATGGCATCGATGTGGTAGCTCGTCACCTCGACATCGGCATATTCGCCGGCAAGCTTGCGGGTGACCTCGTCCCAGAAGACCATCGAAAATTTCTGCGCGTTCGATTTCGTCACCGAGGCGAGCTTGCCGCGGCGGGCGCGCGCCTGTTCGAATGCGAAGCGCAGGATGCGCTCGACGCCGGTGCGGGTGAAGATCGACGTCTCCACAGCAACCTCGTCCGCCGTGCCCTGATGGACACGGCCGCCGGCGCCGGAATATTCGCCCTCGGTGTTTTCGCGGATGCAGAGAATGTCGAAGCCTTCGGACCTCAGCGGTCCCTTGACGCCCGGAAGCAGTCGATGGGGGCGGATATTGGCATATTGCACGAAGCTCTTGCGGATCGGCAGCAGCAGGCCATGCAGCGAGACCGAATCCGGTACCTCCGCCGGCCATCCCACAGCGCCGAGCAGGATGGCGTCGAAGCCGCGCAGCGTCTCGATGCCGTCGGCCGGCATCATCGTGCCGGTTTGCTTGTAGAAGGCGCAGGACCAGGGGAACTCCTGGCCGTCGAGCGTAAAGCCGGCCTTATCGGCCGCCTTCTGCAGCACCGACCAGGCGGCGGCGGTGACATCGCGCCCGATGCCGTCGCCGGGGATGAGAGCGATCCGGTAGGTTGTCATGGCGATATCCTCCTCAAAGGCTGATCAAGACGCTCTTGCTCTTGCGGTTGGCATGATAGGCCTCGCGGCCGAGATCCTTGCCGATGCCCGACTGCTTGTAGCCGCCGGTGGGAAGGATGTGATCGCGCGAGCGGTTGTAGCGATTGACCCAGACCGTTCCGGCCTGCAGGCGCCGGGTGAGCCGGATCGCCCGCGACAGGTCTCGGGTGAAGAGGCCCGCCGCCAGACCGTAGGTCGGATGGTCGGCCAGCAGGAGCGCCTCTTCCTCGTCCCGGAATGTCTGCAGCGTAAGCACGGGGCCGAAAATCTCTTCGGTGATAGCAGGCGAATTCCTGTCGATCCCGGCGATGAGGGTTGGGCTGTAGAAAAACCCCCGAGCATCCATCGGCGTGCCGCCGGTCAGGCATTCGCCGCCGGCCTCGACCGCCGCCGAAACGATCGCATGGATGCGATGCTGCTGCCTTTCGGAAATGATCGGGGAGTATTGCGCAGCCCCATCCCAGGTGGGCGCGGCAATAGCGGTCTTCATCCGGGCAACGATCGCCTCGACGAGCGGGCCGGCAGCGGCCTCCTCAACGATGAGACGGGAGCCGGCGACACAGGCCTGGCCGGCATTGCTCATGATGCCGGCGGCAATCGCGGCGGCCGCCTTGCCGATGTCAGCATCGGCAAAGACGAGCTGCGGGCTCTTGCCGCCAAGCTCCAGCGTCATCGGCTTGATGCCGGTCCGCGCGATGTTTTCCATGATCGCCGATCCCGCCCGCGTGGAGCCGGTGAAGCTGACCTTGGCGATGTCGGGATGCCCGGTTATTGCCGTGCCAGTGACCGGGCCGTCCCCCAGCACGATATTGATCAGCCCGGCCGGCAGGCCTGCGCGAAGCGCGAGTTCGGCCATGCGTATGGTCGAGAAGGGCGTCATCTCGGACGGCTTCAGAACCACGGCATTGCCGGCGGCGAGCGCCGGGCCGAGCTTCCATGCCGCCATCGATACCGGAAAATTCCATGGCGTGATTGCGCCGACCACGCCATAGGGTTCCGTCATGATCATGCCGAGATTGCCGTCGTCGGTCGGCACAAGATCGCTGCCTTCCTTGTCGGCGAACTCGGCGAAGAAGCGGATCTGCTCGGCCGAAACCGCAATATCGCCTTCCACCAGATGGCCGACGGGACGAGTCGACGACAGCGCCTCCAGCCTTGCGAGATCAGGCGCCTCCTGCTCGATCAGGTCGGCCCATCGGTGCAGCACCTTCAAGCGCTCCCGCGGGCGAACGCCGCCCCAGTTGCTGGCTTTGAGCGCTGATTTCGCCGATTGAACGGCCTGGTCGACCAGATCTGCCCCAGCAACAGGGCAATCGGCATAGGCATTGCCGTCGGACGGGCGATGCATGGGAATGACGCCCTCCGCCGGCATGAGGCGATCTCCAACGAGATGCCCGATGGGAAGGGAAAGGCTGTCGGGATCGAAACTCAGCGTCATGGCAATACCTCGCATCACTGAGAGCAAGGCTAGCCGATCGGTCGAAGTAGCTTGATCCGATGGCAGTGGGGGCGACAGCGGAAAAACCCGTTCTGCCGCCGCCCGACAGCTTATTGTTTGGCGCCGTCAGGCCATGACGGTGACGTAGATCTTGCGGACCGTCTCGATGGTCTTCCAGACACCGATGAAACCGGGCTTCATGACGAAGCTGTCGCCCGCCTTGTAGACGACGGGATCGCCGCCCTCCGGCGTGATTTCGACGATACCGGACAGGATGTGGCAGAATTCGAAGGTCTCTCCCTTGATCGAGCGCGTGACGCCGGGAGTGGCTTCCCAGATGCCGGTATGGATCATCTCGCCGCGGGCAACGTCCTGCGCCCAGGTCTTGAACTCGGGATTGCCTGAGATCAGCCGCTCCGGCAGCGGCAGGTTTTCGCGCGGCGCGGAGGTAGGATTCGGGTCGATGGTCTTGAGAAGCGGCATGGTTTTTCCTTTGGAGGTTGAATGGTCAGTAACCGCGACGGCGGTCGATCAATCCGATCGGCTCCAGGCCGGCGCGCATTCGCTTGATGTTCTCGGTGACGGCGCGGGCAGCGCTATGAGGCTGGGTGACGCTTGCGACGTGGGGCGTGAGAAACAGGCGCGGGTGGCTCCAGAAGGCGTGGCCCGCCGGCAGCGGTTCCGGATCGGTGACGTCGATCACCGCGCCGGAGAGATGCCCATCGTCCAAAGCGGCAATCAGGGCCTCGTGGTCGAGCTGCGGCCCACGGCCGGCATGAACGATCGCCGCCCCCTGCGGCAGGCGGGCGAACAGATCGGCGTTGAGAAAGCCGCGGGTTTCATCGGTCAGCGGCAGAAGGCAGACCAAAATGTCGGTCTCGGCAAGCATGGCTTCGAGCCCGGCATCTCCGGCATGGCAGATCACTCCCTCGATCTCATGCATTGAGCGGCTCCACCCCGACAGCGGAAACCCGAAAGGCTTCAACCGCTCGAGCACGGCACGGCCAAGCACGCCGAGGCCGAGAACGCCGATGCGACGCTCTGGAGCCTGAAGCTGGGGGAGAGCCTTCCAGACCCGCTCGCGCTGCTGGCCGAGATAGGCGGGCAGGTTGCGGTGAAGTGCCAGCACCGCGAGCGTCACATATTCCTGCATCATGCGCACGATGCCTTCCTCGACCATGCGCACCACCTTCACATGATCCGGCACGTCGGCAATCTGGAACTGATCGACGCCTGCGCCGATGGAAAACAGCACTTCGAGATTGCGGTACCGCGAGAGGTCGGCAGGGACCGTCCAGCTGATCAGGTAGCGCACCGCATCGGGATCGACGGTCGCCGGCTCCATCGAGAAAGGCAGATCCGGCAGCTCGCGCGCGAAAATCTCCTGGAAGACGGCGCCGCGGCGAGCGTCGGAATTGAAGAGAAAGGTCATCGTCCGGAATCCTTGATCTCGGCAACTCAGGCGCGGCAGCGGGCGGCGAGCGCCTCTACCATCGCCTGGCAGGCGGCAAGCTCGCTCGCCAGAATGAACTCGTCGGGCTTGTGGGCGCGCGCTATGTCACCCGGACCGCAGATGATCGCATCCACGCCCGCGCGCTGATAGAGGCCAGCCTCCGTGCCGTAGCTGACGGCCGCAAGGGGCGCCTTGCCGGTCAACTCCCGCAGGAGGCCGGCGAGCGCTGCGGTCGGCGGCAGCGAGAGAGCGGGATAGGCGCTGAGAATTTCCCATTCGACGGCAAAACCCCGCGCTCTCAGTGCTTCCGCGGCCTCGCGCAAGCGGGCAAGCAGGGAGATGGGATCGATGCTGGATATCGCCCGCGCCTCGACCTCCAGCGTGCAGAGATCGGGAATGATGTTGACGGCCTGACCGCCGACGATGGTTCCGGCCTGCAGAGATGAGTAGGGCGGTTCGAATGCGTCGTCGAAGGGGCCTTCAGCCAGATTCTCGGCCGTTGCAATCGCCGCGTTCAGCACGTCGGCCATGGCATGCACGGCGTTGAGCCCGAGATCGGGCCGGGAGGAATGGCCCGAGCGGCCCTTGACGTTGATGCGGGCAGCAGCCTTGCCTTTGTGGGCGAGAATGGCCCGCATGCCGCTCGGTTCGCCGATCACCGCGCCGAGCGGCGGCGCGCAGAGATCGGGGAGCCGGGCAAGCAGGTGGGGCACACCGCGGCAGCCGGCTTCCTCGTCATAGGAAAAGGCGAGATGGACCGGGCGGGCAAGCGGCCTCGCTGTCAACGCCGGAACGGCGGCAAGGACCGCGGCGAGGAAACCTTTCATATCGGAGGTGCCGCGGCCATAGAGCCGCTCATCTTCGGCTCTGAGCTCGAAGGGATCGGTGCGCCAGCCCGCTTCATGGGCGGGAACGACATCCATATGGCCGGAGAGAACGTAGCCCGGCCTATCGGAGGGGCCGATGGTGGCAAAGAGATTGGCCCGGTCGCCCTCGGGACCGGGAAGAATATGGGCTTCGACGCCGAAGGCGCGGAGATGGGCATCGATCCAGCCGACAATGGCGTCATTGGAGGTGCCGACGACGGAGGGAAAGCCGACCAGCTTCCGGAGGATCTCGACTACGTGCATGTGTATCCCCCTGGCATGTCCGGCCCGGTAACCTCGACACGGCCACCGACACCGGAAGCATCCGGCGCGGTCCTGAAACGGCGTGCAACGCTGACGGGAGAAGACATTCCCAACCTCTTGAGTGAATGGCGACACCGCCGACTGGAATCTTTTCCAAGACGCGAGGCTTTAGATGCCGAAAGCCAGGGCGATTTGGTTGATTGTTGCGCCGGAATGGGTTTGACCAGCGATTTCTGCTGACCGCTTTCCCCTAATCTGGTTGGAGGGGGCGTCGGGATGTTATCCTGGCCGGCGTTGCCATGGGGATCAATTTTGGAGGAATCGCGTGGTCGCTGGGAAATCGAGACTGGTCGACAGCTTCGAGATGCGCATCGCCGACATCAATACGGTCGATCTCGAACAGTTGCATGCCCTGTCGATCGGCGTCGGCTGGCCGCACCGCGCCGACGACTGGCAATTTGCGCGCGAACTCGGCAAGGGTGTCGTGGCGCTTGACGAGGTCGGGCGCGTTTTGGGATCGGCCATGTGGTTTCCCTATGGCGAGGATTTCGCCACAATCGGGCTCGTCATCACCTCACCGCGCCTGCAGGCCCAGGGCGCCGGCCAATGGCTGATGGACCACGTTCTTACCCAGGTTCCCCAGTGCAATCTGGGTCTCAATGCCACGCGGGCAGCGCGGCGCCTTTATCGGTCGCTCGACTTCACCACCGAGGCCGTCGTCTCCCAATGTCAGGGCGAGGCTATCTCTGCCCCTCCCGCGGAAACACCGCCCGGCGCCGAACTTCGGGCGCTCGATATCTCCGATCTCGCGGCCATTGCCGCCTTGGACAAAGAGGCCTTCGGTGCCGATCGCACCGCACTTCTCAGCCGAATCCTTCCCTCGTCCAGCGGCTTCGGGTTAGTCCGCAACGGAAAAATCGAAGCCTTCTCCTTCTGTCGACGGTTCGGCCGCGGGCAGGTCATCGGCCCGGTTGCGGCAGCCAGCGACGCTGACGCCATCGCCGTCATCCGCCCGCACGTCGCCGAGCACGCGGGCAAGTTCCTGCGGCTCGACACGCGCGAAAAAAGCGGAGCCTTTTCCGACTTCCTCTCCCGTTGCGGCCTTTCCGTTTTCGATACCGTCACCACCATGTCGCGCGGCCGCCCGTGGCTGGCAGTCCGAGATCGCCACACCGCCGGCACGCCGAAAATATACGCATTGGCCGGACACGCGCTCGGCTGACCCCGGCACGGTGCGACTTTTCGAGCCGCGCTCCTGATACACAGAGCCGGAAGGCTGGTTTCACCCTTTGGAAGTCTTCGCCAGCATCTCGCTCAGCGTCGCCGCTGAGAGCATGGCTTCGGCCAAAAGCTTCTTGAGCTTCTGGTTCTCTTCCTCCAGCGCTTTCACCCTTCTGGCATAGAGGCCGACATTTCCGTACTTCAGCGATTGCCACCGATAGAAAGTCGGCTCGCTGATGCCGTACCTGTGGCAAACGTCCGCCACCGTCACCCCGGCCTGGTGCTCTTTCAGAATGCCCGTAATCTGGTCGTCGTCGAATTTTCTCTTGCCCATCACCGTCTCAGTCCTCGCGAAATGCTCTGTTGAAACTGTCGAGGAGTGGTCTGATGGCATAGAGCGCCACGCTGCTTTGGCCCGTTTCGATCAGTGTCTGCGCGGGCATGCCCGCAACCAGTTCGACATCCTTCATTTTCGCCAGCCGCTCGTCCGTGACACGGATCGTCGCGGCAAAATAGGGTTGGCCGCTCTGCGGATCGATGAGACGGTCCGCCGAAACATACTCGACCCGGCCCTTCAGGAGAGGAACGCGCCGCTGATTGTATGGAAGGAGGTGAACCTGCGCCTCGAGCCCCGCACGGACGAGATTGATGTCCTCAGGCCTGACGTGGGCAGACACGATAAGGCGATCGGTGCGTGGCAAGAGATCGACGAGCGGTTCGCCCGCGCCGATCACCCCACCTGACGTGTGGATGCGCAGGTTCATGATCGTTCCATCGTCGGGAGCGCGGATATAGGTCCTTGAAAGCTGGTCGTCGATCGCCCGCAAGCGCTCGCGCAGTTGCATGATCCGGCTTTCCGTCTCGCGCATGCCTTGGGCGACTTCGCTCAACCGGTCGCTCTCAAGCTTTGCGAGATCGGCCTGTGACCCGCTGATCACCTGGTAGGCGCGGGAGATCTGCGCGTCCACTTCACCCTGCTGGCCATCCAAGTCTGCCTTTTCCCGCTGGAGGTTGAGAAGCCTGCTTCTTGTTTCCAGTCCTTTGGCGGTAAGGGCGGTAACCTGATCCAGTTCCTGCCGCGAGATCGCGGCCCTGTCGGCCAGCGCCGCCTTCTGCGCGCCAAGTCCGACGATTTCCTGCCGCACCTGCGCGATTTTTTCATTGGCGATCTGAATTTCCGCCTGCATGACCTGGCGACGGGCTTCGAAGATTTTCTGTTGCCCGATCAGAATCGCGCCGACCAAGGGATATTTGGCCATGGCTGCCCTGAGATTGCCGGGATAGGCGACATGGTCGCCGCCCGTCTGCTCCGCAGCCAGGCGAGCGCGGCTTCCTTCGGCCTCCCAAAGTTGCCCTTGAATGCTGTCGCGCTCTGAGCGAGACTTCGTATCGTCGAGCTCGATGACGATTTGCCCGGCCATGACGGCATCGCCGTTTTTGACGAGGATCCGTCGCACGATCCCGCCTTCCAGATGCTGAATGGTCTTGCGGCTGGTTTCCGGTTCAATGATGCCCGATGCGATCGCAGCGCTTTTCAGCGGCGCCAGAACCGACCAGATCCCCAATCCGACGATGAAGACCAGGATCAACAGGTTGCCCATCCAGACAACGCCTCTGAGCCCCGGCATGGGCGAAGGGGCGGCGGGGCCGCGCTGTTTTGACTCGATCACCGGTAAATATACCGTCTGTCGCCTGGATGTCGACGTCGGTTGTTGAGCCAACCGCTGACCCCCTGACGAATCTGAAATTCTCGCCGGCGTTGGGTTCAATTGAACAACGGTCACGGCAACGTCCTTCCCTATGTTCCTGTTCGAGCCGGCGGTTGGAGATAGGTTTCATAAATCCGCTCGCTGTCGCCGAAGGCGGCCACCGTCCCGTCACGCATGATGGCAATCTTGTTGGTAACAGGCAGGATCCCCATCCGGTGCGTTATGATAACGACGGTCATCCCCCTGGATTTCATGCGCTCGATCGCCCTGAACAGCATGCGTTCGCCGTCATAATCCAGGCTCGAATTCGGATCGTCGAGAACGACAAGTGATGGATTTCCATAGGCCGCCCGTGCCAGTCCCAGCTGTTGGCGCTGTGCTCGAAGGAGCAGGTTTCCACCTTCACCGATATCGGTCTCATAGCCCTGGGGCAGCCGCATGATCGCTTCGTGCAATCCCACCAGCTTCGCGGCGTCGATCGCTTTCCCGGGATCTCCTCCGTCCAGCCGGCCGATCACATCCTTGATTGCTCCGCCGAAGAGTTCGATGTCCTGCGGCAGGTATCCGACATGGCGAGTCCCCCCGCAAAGGCGCAGAGCCGAGATATCCACCCCGCCAAGAAGAGCGCATCCGCTCGTTGCCTGCACAACGCCTGCGATGACGCGACCGAGCGTCGATTTTCCCGATCCCGATGGGCCGATGACCGCCACGCAATCGCCTGGCGCGAGGCGCAAGTTGATGCCTGTCAATATCGGTCGATTGGCGAATGGCCTGACATAGCTGACGTTATCGAGAACGAGGCCATTGGGTTCCGGTATCGGCACCATTCGGCCGTCGCGTTCCGATGCAACTGCGATCAGCATTCTGTTCAAGCGACGGAAGGCATTGCGCGCGAAGGTAAAGGAGCGCCATGCACCTATCGCGCCCTCGATGGGCGCAAGCCCGCGCCCGAGCAGCAGGCTCGCAACGAAGATGATCCCGGGACTGCCGCTGTTTATGAGCACCAACCATGTCGCCGATCCCATCATGAGGATCTGCGCAAGCGTGCGGATCGATTTGGAGAAACCAATAATGATCTCCGTGCGACGCATCGCAATGTCCTGCGCCCTTCTTGCCATTTCCGCATCGCGATAGACGATCTGCGCTGCGCCATCCTGCATGCCCATTGCCCGGATGACCTCGATGTTTTTGAGAGCGGTCGCGAACCTGAGATAGCTCATCGAAAGGGCAAGATTGGCATGGGCAAGCGGTTCCCGCGTCGCCAGTTCCGTCAGGAACGCAAACAGCAGAAGTGCAAGTGCGCTCAGAAGACCGATGGTCCCAAGCAGCGGATGAACGAGAAACAGCAGGAGCAGGAAGACCGGCGCCCAGGGAACGTCAAAAAAAAGCGAGCTTGCCGGTGAATCGAGAAACTGGCGTAATGTAGCCAGGTCCCTGTAGCACTCCGTAGCGGCTCCCGTATCGGCGCGCGTGGCATATTCGAATGATGCGGTGAGCACCATAGGGCGCAGCCTGTGGTCCAGCCAACTGCCGATGCGCGAAAGAGCTGCCCTGCGCACGATATCCAGCAAGGACCCGACCACCACGGCGACGGCGATGATCATCGTCAGCATCAGGAGCGTGTCGGCGCTTCTGCTCGACAGGACCCTGTCATAGATCTGCAGGAGATAGATGGACGGCGCCAGAAGAAAGAGATTGTAGCCGCAGCTATAGAGAAAGACCAATCCGAAGGCTCCGGCACAGGCTCGGAGCGCGACAACGAGCTGTGTCTGCGGGCGCAATGGCTTTATGGAAATCGTTGTCATTATCAGATCTCGCTGCATTTGAGACTGACGAGAAAAGACTGCGTGCTGGGTCAGCAATTCAGGAGGGCCGCCAGCCGAAACCGGCGACCCTCAGGGTCTGAGTTCATCAGCCGAGATGGCTGACGTCGATATGGCCGAAGGCATTTATGAAATGATCGAGAGAATTGTTCACCGTCGTCGTTTCGGGATCCGTGTGAACCAACGCTGACGCGATATCTCCGCCCCGAGCCATGTTGCCGTTGCCGCCGTTGCCGCCGACGCCTGCGAGGATGGTGGCATGCTGATCGGCCATGAGCTGCGTATATTGTGTCCCTGTTGTAGCCGCATTCACCGTAGCCGTGTCGCCGCCGCTCGTGTTTTCTTGATCACCGTTGGAGTGGGCGCTTCCGCCCGCGCCGCCGGCGCCGCTAGTGAGCGATGCCAGGAAGCCATTCTGTGCCTGGCTGTAGCCACCGGCTCCGCCACCGCCGGCGTCCCAATCTGCGGTCTGCCAAACGTGATCGCCGTTGTGCAGATGGGTAGATGCCCCGTCGACCGTTTGCACGGGGTCCACATAGGCAACCGGGTTGTAGTCAATGTTACCATGATTGATGCCATCGCCGCCGTTGCCGGCATTCGCGTCGCCTGCATCCGGGTTATGGAGATAGATCGTGTCAGATATTTGTGGAATAGGCATTGATGTCGCTCCTTCTACTTCGTTTCGTCCGTGTTCTTTTTTACGGCGTCCCCTTACGGCGTGGGTATTCAGATGTCACCGCCAGCCAATACAACCGCAGTGGAATATTGCCTGCGATTTAATCTATGAACCATCTAGATATTCGGCGACGCTCTTTCGGATGTATACTTGGAGGTGACAGAGAATTATTTTGGATTAGCACGAAGTGATTTGGCGCCGGATAGCATGACCATGCCTGCTACTTCGTTGAAGCAGCGCCGTTTTCCGGGATTCTGATCGGGCTGTGCCTGGCGAGGGAGACCCTGCCTGGGGCCGATAACTTTCGTCACTCGCCGCGAACAACGAGGGTGCAAGATGCAGGGCCTCTAACCCGCAGACGGATGTCATGCTCGCAAACTTGCACGACGGTCGCTGCGGCCATGACAGCCAAATGGCTACAGCACTAGCCGACCAGATGTAGACGAATTGCAGGCTCTGCTTTTCCTGCGTTCAGATGCACAATGCCCGAGCAATTCAGGCATCGCGCCACACGCTCGGTGGACGTTCGGTTGACCGCGAAATGGAGACAGTAATGGCGGAAACTCGTCCCTCAATGGAAGACCTGCCCAAGGCAGGCACCGATCAACACCTCGCCTCCAACCTGGCTGCGGGGCATCTGGCATTGGTGCCGACCTGGCTTCCATTGGATGTCGCTTCCGGTCCAAACTATAGTTCCGCCGGCAGCGGTGGCGATGGAATAAGCGAAGGCGTGATCAGCAGCAACGCGTTGGCCGTCTTCATGCCGTCCAATGCCGCCATGGCAGGACCTCATTCCAGTGCCGAAGCACTCCAGGGCAACGATGCGCTCATCAATCAGCATCCCACCGAAATGGCCGGGATAGGCGGGAATGGTGGAAGCGGCAATGTTGCCATCGGCAGCGGCGATGGCGGCAGCCATGCCGGCTCCGGCGGCAATGGCCTCTTCTATGGCGGGCTCGTCAGCACCGAAGTCGCGCTGTTTGCCCCCGTCAATACGGCCGTGGCTGCAGGCCCTGGCTCGGAGGCTCACGCCGACCAATCGAACAACGCCCTGTTCCTGCAGGGCGCAACCCAGATGGGCGGCATGGGCGGCTCGGGCGGAGACCATAACGTCGCGGGTCATGGCACGCCGATGAGCCAGGGAACGTCGCTGACATTGACCGGTGACTATTACGCGGGCCACGGCGGCGATGGGTATTTCGTCGGCGCTATGGTCGACGTGAGTATCGCCATCTTCTCACCGATCAACATCGCCGTCGGCGCCGCGGGCGGCTCGGCGGAGGCCCATCAGACAAACAATGTCATTTTCGATCAAGGCGCTGTGCAGATCGCGGGCATCGGCGGCAATGGCGGTGGCTTCAACCTGTCGTCGGACACGATTTTTACCGGCAACCATGCGGGCGGAGGCGGCGGGGTCGGATCGTCGACCGGCAGCATGGTCGACATCAATTTCGCCTATTTCCATCCCATCAACCTTGCCGTTCCCGCCGGTGGGACGGCAGATGCCCAACAGATCGATCATGTTCTCTACGACCAGCATGCACTCCAGCTGGCCGGGATCGGGGGGCATAGCGGAGAGGGCAACCTTACCGACGCCCATTCGGCTCTTGTCGACGACATTCTGGGCTTCATGCACAGCTAGGGATCACCACCCATCAACCGAACAAATCTCGCAAAACGACTGCGAGCCTCCGATGGATCTCAGCCGGTCGATGCGGCGGTGAAAACCGCCAACTGAGCATCGAAAGCACGCTCGAAGGCTGGCCGCGCTTCGCCGCGGGCGACATAGGCAAAGAGGTTCGGATATTCATCCAGCATGCCCGATCTTTTCAACCTGCGCAGCACCGACACCATCATCAAGTCGCCGGCGGTGAAGGCACCGTCGAGCCAGTCGGCAATCACCAAGCCGACTGGAAAGGTCACCCAGTCGATCACGGATCCTTACCTCGACGAGAGGCCGGCGCTGCTCGTACCAAGGCTCGTCGGAGCCGCGGTTGATGATCGGCGGCTCCATCGTGTTGAGCGCAGCGAACATCCAGGTGATCGCGCGTGCTCGGGCATTCGCATCGTGTGGCAGGAGGCCTGTATGGTGCTCTGCGATATGGAACACGATCGCCCCTGACTCGAACAGGGCGAGATCGCCTTCCTCATAGGTCGGGATTTGCCCGAAAGGCTGAAGCGCGCGGTGCGCCGGCTCCTTCATCGCTTTGAACGAAACAAGGCGAACCTCGTAAGACTGTTCCACTTCTTCGAGCGCCCAGCGAACGGGCATGTCACGCGCCAGTCCCCGGCCGCCATCGGGCGACCGTTCAAAGACTGTTATGGTGGGGTAATCCTGTTGGTCATGGTCGTCTCTCTTTGGCGTGCTAACCCAGGGACGATTGAAACCCGTCCGGTCCGACAACGCATTGCCAAAACCACCGGGAAGTATTGATTCATGTCTATTTCGGCTAAGCTCGGGACCGATTAATTTGGATTGAGGTGGCAGCCGGCATTAATGCGTCGATAGGGCGGAGTTATTCAGTAATCATAATGAGTTACCGGCGATCTCAGACTTTTTGTCGCTTTTCGTGTTCGTCGCCTTGCTGTCGAGGTCTGCGACGGATTTGAATTGAGGTAGGGACACAAAGCCCAATCGATCGGCAGCTCGTAATATTCAACAGATATTTTCTGAATGGATCTGTAGCAGATCGGGTGCCTTTTCAGTGCCTTTGAAAGTTTTGTTGAGCCGCTTTCCATACGTGAACTTGGCGAAGACTGGAAACTCCGTAGCGGCAAGTCGATCCATTACAACCTTATAGATACGCTTTCCAAAATGCTCTGCGAGCTCAGTTGTATCTCGCCTATGTCTTATAGACTATAAGAATTATCATGAGAGATCAGACTATTTTCATCGAGAAAACACGCGTTTTTTATCATGACATGAAGCGAGAACAGGAATAATGTCAGCGGCTGTTGGGTTGCAAACCTTCTGGGGAGCACGCAAGTGTCCGACAGTGCTAAAACTAAGCGCCGTACGGGGCGCAACGCACCAACTGTGATCATTATCGAGCATTCTACACTCGCGCGCACCACCGTGGTGAAGCTTCTTGAGCGTGAACTCGCCGGGTGGAATGTGATCGATTTGATCTCGACCGAGAGTCTCGACCGGGCTCTCGGAGCTGAGGTGCGTTTGATTGTATTGGATTTGGTCGGCAGAGGTATCGAGAGCATCAGCCTGCGTGATGACCTCGCGGCCATTGCTGCACGTTTTCCTGAGGCACCTATCACGTTGCTCTCAGGTGCGGATGATGTGGTCGTGGCCCGTCAGGCGCTCAAGATGGGCATTCGCGGCCTATTCTCGACGTCGCTCGCCGTTGACATCGCCCTTGCCGGTCTTCGTCTTGTTCTGGCAGGAGGAACATTTTTCCCGCAGCTGTTGGGCGCCGATACAACCGGCTCAAACGGGCATCGTCCGGCCAGAAATGAGGCCGAAAAACGCTTGGATGACAGGACGCAATACCTGGCGATTGCTGATTTCACCCCCCGGGAAGCGGATATCCTCGCAGAACTGCAATCCGGCTGCTCAAATAAGGTCATTGCAGGAAAACTCAATTTGTCGGGGCATACGGTGAAGATGCATCTGCAACACATCATGCGCAAATTGCAGGCGCAGAACCGGACTGAGGTGGTTGCCCGCTTAATTCAAAGAGCCGCCGGCGGGCAGGACGCCTCGCCGGGTTAGGCGGAGTCGCAACGTCTTGGTCGAATTGCCAAGCACGGTTTGAAAACATGGCCAGCGACGCGATGGCGGTTGTCGATCCGCAATTGCGGGTGCATGGGCTGACGAGACTGCGGGTGGTCGATGCCTCGATCATGCCGACCATCATCTCGGGTAACACCAACTCGCCTGTCATCATGATGCCGAGAAGGCCGCGGAGAGCATTCTGTCACTGAGGTAACGCCCCCGGAAATTTCCGCGCCTGCATGGTCTGCGGCAAGCTGCCCAGTCGCTGCCGGTCTGCCAAGCCGATATCCTAGGCCGACGGAGCACCCATCTTTTGGGAACCGCAGGACGATCCGACTATGGCCGAGCCAGGGCTTTGGCTGTAGAAGAGTTTTGCGGCTGCGTAATCGTCTGCCTGGGTGCCGCGGAGTTGAGCGTATATGGTCTCTTTTTGGAAGGCGTCACCTGCGATTGCAGCCGTTTCCCTGGGACTGACATTGATCGATGCTCACCCGGGAATGAGCCAGGATGCGACGTCGGCGAAGAGCCAATGGATCGTCACCCTCGGCGGTTCCGCCGAATATGGTCCGTCCTCTGAAGGGTCGAAGCATCTTTCCGTCAGCGGCATGCCGTCCTTTGATGTCAGGCGCCTGGGAGATGCGGCGGAATACAGCGCTCCCGACGACAATATCGACTATGGTCTGTTTGACATCGGTGGTGTCGAGATCGGCCCGGTTGTTGGCCTGAGAGGCGGGCGGTCGCCGCTCGACGATTCCGACTTGCACGGTCTGCGCCGAGTACATTGGAATTTCGATGCCGGTGTCTACATGCAATATTGGCCGATAGAGGATCGCCTGCGCGTGCGGGCCGAAACGCGTCACGCGCTCTGGGGTGGCGACGGTCTGCTTGCCGATCTCTATCTCGACTGGTTTCAGCCGCTTGGGGATCGCTGGCTTCTGTCTGCCGGCCCGCGCCTGTCTCTGGCGAACTCCACCTATATGCGCAACAATTTCGGGGTCTCGGCCACCGAAGCCGCGAGCAACGGGCGCGTCGATGCGTTCGGCGCCAGTGGCGGTGTGAAATCGATCGGCTTCACCGCCGCAGCGACCTATACGCTGTCGCCGGCCTGGAGCGTCCAGGTCTATGACAAATACAGCCGCCTGGTCGGCGATGCGGCCGACAGTCCGATCACCTCGAAGATCGGCTCAGCCGATCAAAACGTGATCGGCTTTGCCCTCAACCGTTCCTTCCAGATCGGCTTCTAAGCGCCGCGCCGCCGCCTTCTCATGTGCCCCGATATAGTCGCGTGTCACCGGAAGGGTGTCATTGCGCTTGGTCAACTGGATCTGGAAAACCACCAGGTCCTCGTAGCGGAATGCGGCTTCCGCGCTGGCAAGGTAATATTCCCACATCAGGCAGAAGCGCTCATCGTAAAGCGCTGCAGCCTCGTCCCATCTTGCCATGAAGCGTCTTCGCCACTCTGCCAGCGTCCATGCATAATGGAGGCGCAGCACCTCGATATCGGTGACGAAGAGCCCGGCCTCCTCGATTTCCGGGATGATTTCGGACAAGGCGGGAATATAGCCGCCGGGAAAGATATATTTGTCGAGCCACGGCGTGGTGAAGCCGGGCGTCGCCGAACAGCCGATCGTATGCAAGACCATCACGCCATCGTCTTCCAGCAGTTCCGCGCATTTTTCGAAGAAGGCGCGATAGGATGCCAGCCCGACATGCTCGAACATGCCGACCGAGACAATCCGGTCGAAGCGTCCCGTCAGGCTGCGGTAGTCTTGCAGCGCAAACTCGACCGCCGCTGAGCTTTCCCCGCGTTGGGCGGTCCGTTTCATCGCGTATGCATGCTGCTCTTCCGACAGCGTGATACCAAGCACATGGCCACCGCGTGCATGACCCGCCATATGCAGGGCCAGCCCGCCCCAGCCGCAGCCGATATCGAGCACGCTGTTGCCGGGGGCGACCTGCAGTTTGGCGGCGAGATGCCGTTTTTTGGCAAGCTGCGCGCCATCGAGCGACTGGTCGGGGCTTTCAAAATAGGCGCAGGAATATTGCCGGTCCGTGTCGAGGAAGAGCTCATAGAGCCGGCCGTCGAGATCGTAGTGATGCGCGACATTGGCTTTCGAGCGCGTCGGCAGATTGCGATGGCGGAAGGTGCGCAACCGGGTGCGGGCACCATCGATAAGCCGGGCGACGAGGGGATGCCTGGCGTTTTGCGCTTCACGCAACATCATTGCCAGGAAGTCGTAAAGTGAACCATGCTCGACGAGAAAGCGGCGGTCCATGTAGAGTTCGCCGAGCCGCATATCGGCATCGATCAGGAAGGCCCATTGCGCAGCAAGATCGGCGAAGCGCACATGCACCCGCTCACCGGATGCGTCACCGAAGGAGAGCAGGCGGCCATTGGACGTGGTAATGTCGAGGGAGCCGTGGGTGACGATGCGAGAAAGCGCCCGCGCCATGATCCAGTTGGTGAAGGCCGCAGCCGCCGCGCCGATCCTCTCGAAGAGGAAGCCTTGTGTCTGTGCCATCACCGATCCTTGCCAAGATGGGGGCGGGGGAGGGCGTGCCCGCTACGGGGGTCACTGACCGCGCGCGTCGCCTCCGATGCGCCGGCGATCAGCCAAACGCCGGCAAGGATCAGGCCGCTGCCGACCATCTGGAGTGCGACGACCGGCTCGCCGAACATCAACCAGCCGCTCGCAATGATCAGGACATAGCTGATACCCGAGAGCGGGAAGGCCCGGCTGAGGTCGAGTTCGGCCAGAATGGTCATCCAGACGAAGAAGCAGACGATCTCGACGACGAGGGCCGCCAGGATCCAGTGCGAGGCGAGCGCATCGTGCAGCAAGGTCGCCGCCTCGGTACCGTTCAACTGCGTCGCGCCGAGCTTCATAAAAATCTGAAACAGCGTATTGAGAACAGGCACCGCAAGCCATGTCAGGCGCATCGACGTCATCACTTGGCCTGCTCTGCGGAAAAAAGCGGGGAGACCAGCCGCAACAGTGCCTGCAGCACGGGATTTCGGTGACGGAAAAACATGGTGTTGGCCGTCAGCTGGCTGCCGAGCCGCACCTTGTTTTCATAATATGCCTGGCCGCTCTGGTAACGGCTGAGACCGTGATCGAGGCAATAACGCAGATTGGTGAACCAGCTCAGGAAATAGAGATTGTACGGCCGTCCCTGTTCGCCATCCATGCAGAAGAACTTGTCGATCGCGACGCGATCATCATGAACGATGAGATTGGCAGCCAGCAGCTCGTCCTCGGCAAAATAGAGGACGCAGAACGAACGGCCGCGCATATGGGTCAGGATCCCCTCGAAATAGGCGGGCGTCAGCTCTTCGAACTGCCATTCGCTGCGATTGCGCGTATCGTGGTAGAGCGCCATGATCCGCGGCAGCACGTCACCCACATCCGTTCTGATTTCGACCCGGACGGCGTCGAAGGACTTCATCTTGCGCCGCATGTCCTTGCGCGTGCCCGCAGACAGCCGGGCCATGTATTCGTCGATCGTCCGAAAATCGATATCGAGCCAGGCGGATGGCAGGCCGCCGATTGCGGCATAGCGCCGTTCCGAAAACAGGGTGCCGAATTCCAGGGCGACCGGCGCGGGAATATCCTTGATCCCCATCAGCGCGCAGCCTTCCTGAGCCGCAAGACTTTCGAAGGCGACGAGCAGTGCGCCGAGCAGTGTCTTACGACGTTCCTCCGGCACCTCGGCATGAAATCCTATGACGCCGTTTTCGGTGCACGGCGAACCGAGGCAGGCAAGCCGCAGCACCAGGAAACCTGAAACGTGTTGTCGCACGCGGCGGATCAAGCGGCGCGGCAAACCCTCTTCCAATGTCGTGTCCAGCGGATAGGGGCACAGAAACGCCGGCATGGCGGCGCTGATCCTTCCGTTCTCGACGATCGTAATGTAGCGCCAATCGAATTCGCCGATGCAGGCGTCTTCGATTGCAAGCAGGCAATCATAATCTTCGACCTGGCTGCGGTAGCAGGCATTCCACGCTTCGCGCCCGATGGCGCGGATCGTGTCGTAGACCTGTGCGACCGGCTCGCCGTCTTCGGCGGGAAATTGTCTATATGCGAGCTTCAGCATGGCCTGCCTCAAAGAAATTGGCCGTGAATTCCGCGACCTGTCGATGCTGGCGGTCGAGATGGATCATGTGGTAGCTGTCCTTGATCCACTTGAGTTCATGCGGCCCGCCGATATGGTCGGATATGTAAAGCGCATGCCGAGGGTTGCTGAGATCGTCCTCTTCGGCGTGGAGGATCAGGGTTGGCGTCTGGATCTCAGGCAGGGTTCCGCGAAGCGCCTTACCCAATCGATACATCTCGACGATGCCGCGGCCCGGGAATTTGTCGAGCATGCCTTCGCCCGCCATGTCCTCGACCAGGCGGCGCATGCGATCATCCTTGATGCCGAGCGATTGGTTTTCCCTGAAATTGAGCCGGTCGAGAAACGGCACCCGCGATAGCCAGCCGATATGCGGCGACAGCATCGTATAATGTCGCGGAACGTCCCAGCCGTCATAGTGGAAGCAGGGCGAGTAGATCGCCACTGCCTTGATCAGGTCCGGCCGGCGCTTGGCAGCCAGCAAAGACAGCTTGCCGCCGACGCAGATGCCGGCGGCAAAAACCGCTTGCGTGCGCTCTGCCAGGAATTCAGATCCGCGCACGACACTTGCCAGCCAGTCTTCCCAGTGCGTGCGGCGCAGCGTCCTGATGTCTTCGCCATGACCGGCCAGCAACGGCGCGTGAACGCTGTAACCGCGCCGGTTGAGCTGGCGCGCCACGAGCTTCATTTCGGCCGGCGCGCCCGTCAAGCCGTGGATCAGCAGCACACCTTTGCCGTTCGTTCCCGGCAGGAAGAAGCTCAACTGCTCAGACCTCATGCCGAAGCTCCAGCTCGCGGTTTTCCGGAGCCATGAAGCCCAGGGCATGGCAGGTGCTGATCACATGCGTGCCGGCTTTTTCCTGGTCTTCCCTGATCTGTTCGTGCAGTGCCGCAAGCTTCGTCCAGTGGGTGCGCGGCCGATAATGATGTTCGGCATGGTAACCATTGCCGAACCAAAGCCAGTTGTAGAACGGCTTGTGGCTGCTGACGCCCCAGGCAATCGGTTCGTCCGGATCGCCATGCAGGTGTTCGTAATAGCCGTTGAGCGACGACAGGCAGTTGCCGGCGTAATAGAACGGAACGAAGAACAGCACGGCCTTCCAATCGTAGATCAGCGCGATCGCCGCCAGGCCGAGGAAGGCAAGCAGTTCGAAACGGCCCCATGCGGCGTCGAAAGGACGGTTCTTGGCGATGGCCTTATGAATATCGCCGAGACTGTCGCGGAAGAAGCTCTTCAGCGTGTAGGACCAGACATTCTCCGGCTCGCCGTTCCGGCCGTAGCGGTAGATCGACAGGAGATCAATCGTGCCGCCGTTTTCGTCCGGCCGGTCGCTGTTGCCGGAGTGATGGCGCAGGTGCACCCAGTGGTAATAGGTCTGAGAAAAACCGATCGCCACCGACTCCAGCAGGCTGAAGCCGTAATTCATCCAGCGCGGCTTGAAATAGGGCGTGTGGATGAAATTGTGCGAGATGCTGTTGATGTTCCAGGATATCGATACGGCATAGAGGCAACCCAGGATCGCGGAGACCCAGAGCGGCCGGCTTTCGAAGCCGACGATCAGGTAGACGTCAAAGACGAGATGCGCGAAGGCCGCAAGCACGGGGGCGGCATCCCATCTGGTATGAGCAAAGATTTTCATAGTCCGGTTGCTCCCACGCAGGCCACGCCGGCGGTAATGAGAAACACGCCCGCCGCGTGGCGAAGGTTGATATTTTCTTTAAAGACGGCGGCACCGGCGACGACGGTCCCGACGTAGCTCAGCGCCATCAGCGGAAAGGCGATGGTCAGTGGCACGCGGGCGAGCACGGCCGCCCAGGCAAGCAGTTCGATCGCCCAGAAGGCGATGCCGAGCCAGGTCAGCGGCTTGGCCAGGGTTGCTAGAACGGCGCTGTCGCTGGCCGCCTGCTTGAAGCAGACCTCGCGGGCGGTTTCGGCGACCACGCAGAACAAGATCAGGCCGAACATCGGCAAGGTGAGGCCGCCGGTCATTCCATCGATTCCGCCAGGACTTCCAGCAACGCGTGATTTGCGGCGCTGTTGATGTTGCGCACGGCGTCCGCCGCCTGCCGCAGCCGCGGCTGATCGATAAAGATTTCCGCCTGCTTCAGGAGCCGGGTCTTGAGGCCGCCGGCGTAGCTCGGCGCCGAATAATCGCCGATGACGTCGGCGCCGACGACGCGATGGCGGCTGCCGATCTCGCTGATCAGCGCCATCAGATAGGGCAGGCGCATGCGACCCTGATCCCAGTTGGTCACGGCGTCATCGGCGGCAAGCACATCCTTGTCGATCGTGAAATAGACCGCCTCGGTGCCGATGCGGCTGAGGATCAGATCGATGAAATTCTCTTCGCCGATCTCGGAGATGGAATTCCAGTAGAGGGCACGCCCATCCTGCCGGTAGCTCGCGCCTCTGCCGTATTCGGCAGAGACGCGGCTTGGCGGATGCTCGTAAGGGTAAAGCTCCAGCTTGCCTTCCCTCAGCCAGCGCAGATTGGCGCCCTTGCGTTCGGGGTTGCGCAGATCGCTGCTGCAGACGCCGACCGTGACGACCTTTTCTATCCTGGGGTTCGACAGGGCGCTGTTGATCCACGAGCCGCAATGCATGCCGCCCTCGAAATTCACCCAGTCCGGGTGATTGTCGAAATGAACGAGAGTGGTCGAAACCGGCCGCCGTTCGAGGGCCGTATCGAGAAGCAGAGCTGTCACATGGTGGAAATCGCCAGAACCCATGAAGGCAAGCTGTGGACCCCTGCCTCGAGAGGGCAGTGACCGGGAGATATCCCGGCCAAGGTCGGAAAGCATCTTCTGCCTGCCCCACAATCTGATTGCACTGCCGCCCCGCTTGTCGACATGGTGGCACGCGCCTGCAAGCGTGCAGGCGCGCACGAAGTCCGGCTGCAACTCCAAAGCATCGTCGAGATGAAGGAGGAGAAGCTGCACCGTGCTACCTCCGGGCCGCGCGCGTGAAGAGCTGGTCGAGCAGCGTCAGCGCCAGATCGATCTCTTCGTGTGAGATCAGCAGGTTCGGCGCCAGGGTGATGACGTTTTTGTGGTAGCCGCCGACATCGAGAACGAGGCCATAGACCTTGTTGCCGACCTGGAGATCGCCCTTCATGCCCTCGTCGCAAAGCCAGTCCATCGTCGCCTTGTCGGGCGTGAAGCCGTCTTCCTTGCAGATTTCGCATCTCAGAGCCAATCCGAGCCCGTCGACGTCGCCGACGATCGCATGGCGCTTCTGAAGCTGCTTCAGGCCATCGAGGAAATAGGCGCCCTTGGCCATGATCGCCGCGCCGAAATCCTCCTCTTCCAGCATCTTCATGGTTTCGAGCGCAACGGCTGTTCCCATCGGATTGCTGGCAAAGGTGGAATGGGTGGAGCCGGGCGGGAAGACGGTCGGATTGATCATTTCCTCCCTGGCCCAGACACCCGAGAGGGGGTTAAGCCCATTGGTGATCGCCTTGCCGAAGACGAGAACGTCGGGCGAGACGCCGAAATGCTCGATCGACCAGAGTTTTCCGGTCCGGTAGACGCCCATCTGGATCTCGTCGACGACAAGCAGGATGCCGTGCTGATCCAGGACCTTCTTGAGTTCGGTGAAGAAGTTCATCGGCGGAATGACATAGCCGCCGGTGCCCTGGATCGGCTCGATATAAAAGGCCGCATATTCGGCGCTGCCGACCTTGGGATCCCAGACGCCGTTATATTCGCTTTCAAAGAGGCGCGCGAACTTGCGCACGCAATGCTCTCCGTATTCTTCCTTCGACATGCCCTTCGGGCCGCGGAAGTGATAGGGAAACTCGATGAATTGCGCTCGTTCGCCGAAATGGCCGAAGCGGCGGCGATAGCGGTAGCTGGAGGTGATGGCCGAGGCGCCGAGGGTGCGGCCGTGATAGCCGCCTTCGAAGGCGAACATCAGGCTTTTGCCGCCTGTATAATTGCGCACCAGCTTCAGCGAATCTTCAACCGCCTGCGAGCCGCCGACATTGAAATGAACGCGCCCCTTGCGGCCGAACTTGCGCTCGGCATCCTGCGCGATCATCGTCGCAAGCTCGACCTTCTCACGATGCAGATATTGCGAGGCGACTTGCGGCAGCCGGTCGAGCTGCCGATGGACGGCGGCATTCAGCCTTTCGTTGCGATAGCCGAAATTCACGGCGGAATACCACATCTGCAGATCGAGAAACGGTGTCCCCTTTGCGTCATAGACGTAGGAGCCTTCGCATTCCTCGAAGAATTTCGGTTCCGCCGCGTAATGGACCGTATCGCCATGCGAGCAATAGGTCTCCTCCAAAAACCGCAGCTCGGCTTCCGATCTTTCGGTGAGCGCGGTGTTTTCCTTGAAGGCTTCGGCGTTGACAATGTTCATAATGAACCTCTCGGTCTGGTTATGCGATTGAAGATTGGAGCAGTGCGCGGGGGGCCCGCGCGATGCCGGGAAGGGCGGCTTGCATCTTGGGGATCAAGTCGGTGAAATCGTCGAAGGCGATGTAGGAAATGCCCTGGTCGCGGCAGTATTCGGCGAGCTTGCCCTTGGCGAAGACGAGACCGGCTCGGCCGGAGACGCAGAAATCGCTCCGTCCGTCGCCGATGTAGATCTGCCGCTCGATGCCGCCGATGACCTTGCATTTGCAAACGCCTGAGCCTGCTGAACAGCCGGCTGTCGCCGCCGAAGGTGCAAGCGCATAGGTGTCCTGACCCTCGACCCCCCGATGGGTCAGGATATTGGCGATGACGGGCAGATCCCTGATGCCGTTCAGCGCAAGGACGTGGCGAATGAAATAATCGACGCCGTCGCTGACGACGGTGACCGGCAGGCCGCTTTCGCTGCAGTAATCACGGAAGGCCACGAAGCCGGGATCGATTGCCACGGTGTCGAGGAGTGCGTCGAGCTCGTGCCGGGTTGCCCGGATGAGGGGGATCTGGCGGCGCATGCACTCGGCCGAGCCGATCCGACCGTCCTTCCATTCCTGCTCGATGTCTTCCCATTGCGAATCCGCAAAGCAGGACAGGACGATATCCGTCACATCCTGAATGGAAATCGTACCGTCAAAATCGGAAAATACTTGCATCCAGTGGCCCTTCGACTTGATCCGCGGCTGTGTTTACCGAAGGTCGATGAGGCAAGCCTGAGGGCAAAATGATGCGAAAATGAAAAATGAACGGACGCTGGCGGCAGCGCCTCAGTCTCTGGGCAGGCGCAATTCGACCCGCAGGCCGTTACCCCAGGGAGGTGTCGAAAGCGCAACCGACACGGAAAGGCGTTCGGCGGTATCGGCGACGATCGCAAGCCCAAGGCCGGCGCCCTCGGCATGCAGCGTGTCTAGGCGATAGAACCGCTTGAAGACGGCCTCACGCTCCTCCTCGGGGATTCCAGGTCCGCTGTCGCTGATCGAGATCAGCCAGTAACCCGCCTCCGGGGAGACCATGACTTCGATCCTGCCGCCGACGGGGGTATATTTGATGGCGTTATCCAGCAGGTTGCTGATCATCACCTGCAGCAAGGATTCGTCTGTCCGAACCTGAGCCGCTTCCGCACCCTCCAGGGAAACGTCGAGACCTCGGCTGGAGATGATCTTGCCGAAATCCGCGAGCGTCGACGCGACCAACCCATAAAGTGAAACCGGCATCAGATTGAGCGGATGGTGGCTCACGCGTGCCAGGCGCAGCAACTGTTCGATCAGGTGCATTGCCCTGTTGTTGCTGGCCACCAGATCCGCGATGATCGGCTTGCGTTCCTGTTCGCTGTCGCTCTTGTCCAGCATCTGCAGGAGCAGCTTGACGCTTGCCTGGGGCGTGCGCAGTTGATGGGCGGCAAGATCCGAAAACCGACGCTCCAGCGTCAGGGAGCGGCCGAGCTTTTCGAGCAGGTGGTTGATCGAACGGCCAAGCGGCAGGAGATCCCGCGGCAGATCCTCGACGAGGATGGCCGAAAGGTCGTCTGGCGAGCGCGTGCGGATCTGATAGACCAACCCGTAAATGCCGCGCAGGCCGCTGCGGATGCCAAGCCAGATCAGGAAACCGATGACCGGCACCAGAATGAGCAGCGGAAAGAAGAGGTTCAGGAGGATGTTGGAGACCAGCGTCTGGCGCAGCGAAATCTTCTCGCCGACTTCCATGATAATGCCGGAATCGGGGATCGGCAGCGAATAAACGCGCCAATTCTCTCCCTTATAGGCCAGGTCGGTGAAGCCGACCTTCTGGTAGGGCACTTCGGGCGGGAAGGCCGTGCTGCTGTAATACATGATCTTGTCGTTCACCCAGGCGCGGAACATATGCGCATCGGCGTAATCGTCGGCGTCTTCATTGAAGGCAAGCTGGTTATCCATGCTGAAGTCGATGTCGTCGACCTGCTGGGGCGTTCGATCCAACGAATGCTTCAGCCGATAATGCAGCAATCTCCACAACACGTTCGCGTCGTTTATGAGCTGCGCGTCGTAGATATTGTTGATCTCGCGCGTGGCGCTGTTGAAGGCGAAAGCGCCAATCACCATGATCGCCACCACCACGACTGGCGCGATCCTGAGGAAGAGCTTGCGGGTAAGGGTGGATTTCCTCATCGGTCGATCATGTACCCGACGCCGCGGATGGACTTGATGAAGTCGGTGCCGAGCTTCTTGCGCAGATTGTAGATCGTAACCTCGATGGCATTGCTTTCGACCGTGCTGTAGGCATCGTAGAGCGCATATTCTATGTCGTTCTTCGTCACGTATCGGCCGCTACGCTCCATCAGCACCTTGAGGAGGTGAAATTCCTTGGCCGTAATATGCAGCTGCATATTGGCTTTTCGTGCGACCATCGCCGACGGATCCACCTCGACGTCGCCGCACCGCAGCAGGCTTTCCGTGCGCCCGTCGCGGCGCCGGATGAGCGCCCGCAGGCGGGCAAGCAGTTCATCGAGGTCGAAGGGCTTGACCATATAATCGTCCGCTCCCTCATCAAGGCCTTCAACCTTGCGCCTTATCGCATCGAGGGCTGTCAGCAGCAGGATCGGAACGGAATTTCCGGCCCGTCGCATTCCTTTCAAAACGTCGATGCCACTCAGGATCGGAAGGTTGATGTCGAGTATAACGGCCGCAAAATCGGAATGCTCCGCCGCTTCCAGACCCGACTGGCCATCGCGCATCCAGTCAACGCCATAGGCGTGCTTCTCGAGCGCCTTTTTCAGCGATGAGCCGAGAATGCTGTCGTCTTCAACAAGCAATATGCGCATGTTCACTTCATCCTCGATACACGCAAGCGCACGGATGTGAATTCCGGTTTGGAGCATTGTTAAGCTGTATGACGCAATGCCGGACACAATATGCCACAGCGTAAAATCTCCTTTTGGCTTCAATTTGCCACAGGTCGTGCGCGACCCCGCTCATTCAGCAACTGGAAACCTGACCTCTCTATCAGGCGGTGCGTAGCAACGATGTTCGCTTCCGGAACCCTAGAAGGTTCGCTCTCTGAACCTGGGCAGCCAGTGGAATCAGATCAGCTGTAAGCAGAAACCAGGCGTATTACCTGAGATCGCATCCATCGATTAGCAGGATCGTTTTCGCTCGCGACGGACCATACCATCGATATAGGGCTTACAGCCAAATCGAGCGGAACTTCAGCTACTGCCAAACCAAATAGGCCTGCATATCGCTTCACGATTCTGGCCGGCAAGGTCGCGATCAATGGCGCTTCCAGGACAGCGGTCAGCACAGTCAAAAATTCCGGCGCCGCCACCGACACGTCGAGCCGGACATTGATCCGCTTCAATGCATCGTCGATGCATCCTTCGATGGCATCTTTCTGCGAAACCAGCGCGTGCTTTAGACCGATAAAGGTGTCGCGATCCAATGTTTTGGGCAGGGCAAGAAGCTTCGGATTGTAGCAACACATCAGTGATTGCTCGAATAGCAGGCTCCGGCGATGCCTGTTATTGCCCTCGTCGTAGCAGCCGACGCCGAGATCAATGCCGTTATCGTCGAGCAGCTTGTGAACCAGTTCCGGATCGGCTGAGCGGGCAAGCACCCTGATACCGGGAGCCGTCTCGTTCAAGATAGAGGCGAGACGCGGCACGAGCAGGACCTCCAACTCGCTGGAAAAGCCGATGCGGAAGATCTGCTCTGCGCGATCAGGTTCGAAGGTCGTCGGACTTACGATGGCCTGCTGCGTGCGGCTGAGTATCTGTTCTACGGCTTCCGCGAAATGCAAGGCCCGATGGGTCGGCTGCATCACCTGGCCGACGCGGACAAACAGCTCGTCCCGGAGCAGTGTTCGGAGAGTTGAGAGATTATGGCTCATGGCAGGCTGCTGGATCTTCAGACGAACGGCAGCCTTCGTCACGCTCCGCTCTTTCATGAGCGCATCGAACGCCACAAGCAGGTTTAGGTCGAAAGACCACAAATTGAAATGATCGATGGAGACAATTTCGTTCATCGATTTGATCGTTACACGAAAGGCGTCTATTGTCCATAGCCATCGGACAGCGCTGCCCGCGGTTTCAGTTCAATTCAAAAGAGGACGTTCCATGAGCGATCTTGGAAAAGAGTATCATCTTGCCGGCGCGATGGTGAGGAAGGTGCAGGAGCAGTATCTGCATAATGTACCTCCTTCCTTCCTCTACCCAAATGCCAAATCCGGAGAGATCAAAGCGCTGGAGCCAAAGCTGGCAGCGGTCGATATGGGCGAGGACCGAGATACTCTCGTCGTCAGTATCCATACTTGGCTTGTCAGGACACCGGACCATGTCATCCTGATCGACACCGGCTCCGGCAACGACAAGGAAAGGCCTCGCAATCCCAGCTTCCATCATCAGGCAATTCCATTTCTGGACAAGCTGCGTGATGCCGGCGTTGCGCCGGAAGACGTCGACTTCGTTATCAATACCCATCTCCACGTCGATCACTCCGGCTGGAATACCGTGCTCCGGGATGGAAAATGGGTCCCCACTTTCAAAAATGCGCGCTATATCTTTCCGCGCGCCGAGCAGGAATACTACTCGTCGGCGGCCAGCCATAACGATGTCAATATTCCAAGCTTCGGCGTCTATGAAGACAGTGTGTGGCCCATCATCGAGGCGGGACACGCCGATTTCATCGACAGCACGGGCGGCCCCTTTCTGGATCGATTTACCTTCTTGCCGACCCCAGGGCACAGCATTGGTCACATGTCCGTTTTGCTGGAATCGGACAATGAAGCGGCGATATTCGGTGGTGATGTCATGCACCATCCAATCCAGGTGGAACGGCCCGACCTCAACACCGTCTTCTGCGAGTTTCTGGATCAAGCGACCCTGTCCAGACGGCGCGTGCTCGAACTCGCAGCCGACAATCGCGCGATGTACTTCTCAACTCATTTCCCCGGTTCATCTGCTGGATATGTCACCCGCGACGGCGAAAAATTCAGGTGGTCCTATGCCTAAGAACACGCTCCCATCTTTCAGTTTTGACGCAAACGAGATCGTGTTCGAAGAGCACTATGTCGACAGCGATACCGCCGGCATCAAGCTCCATGTCCGCAACAAGAGGCGGAAAGACCATAAGGCCTTTCTCGCCGAAAAGACGATCGTGATGGTGCACGGTGCGACCTTCTCATCCGGAAGCCTTTACGACGTCCCTTTCAGTGGGATGTCCTTTATCGACTTCCTTGCACATCAGGGCTTCGATGTCTTTGCGGTTGACGTTCGCGGTTATGGAAAGTCCAGCCGCCCACCTGAGATGCAGGTAAAGCCCGATCTCAATCCGCCACTTGTCGCCACCGACACCGGCGTCACGGACTTTGCAACGGCTGTCGACTTCGTCCTTCGCCTTCGCGATCTCAGGGCCGTCAACATCTTTGCCATGTCGTGGGGTGGTACTGTCGCCGGCGCATATGCTGCGTCCAATGGCGACAAGGTCGTCAAGCTTGCGCTTCTCGCCCCGCAATGGCTGAGCGACGCTCCCATTCCCATCGACCTGGGCGGCCCCTTGGGATCTTATCGGCTCGTTCCGGTCCATGCGGCCTTGGCCCGTTGGCTGAGCACCGTACCCGAATACGCGCGTGACCATCTTATTCCGGAAGGCTGGTTCGATCTCTGGGCACAATTCACACTCGCGGAAGAGACTTCGGATGTCGACCGGGAGCAGGGAAAACTCCGGGCTACCAACGGGCCGATCCAGGACATTCGCACTTATTGGCGAGCCAATAACCCCTACTATCGCCCGGGCGATATCCGCGCTCCGGTGCTGCTGTTGCATGGGGAATGGGACATCGACGTTCCGCTTGATCTGGCGCGGGCTTATTTCGAGCAGCTCACCGGCGCCTCATACCGGCGATGGGTTGAAATCGGACAGGCGACGCACCTCGCCCTTTTGGAGAGCAATCGCATGCAGGCCTATTGCGAGGTTGCCGATTTCTTCGATGAATCATTCAAACCGGAATAAGTTCTGAAAAACAGGGCTCGGGATTACATATCCGAGCCCGCTTCTTCAATCAGACCTGGCCGCGCAGTTCGACGCGGCCATCAATCTCACTTTCATTCCCATGACAATTCTGATCACCGCCATCCTGGATGCCGGGCGAAGCGCCGTCGACATCGCGATATTCACGTTTCTGCCGTTAATGATCGTGACATTCTCGCTGACGCGCTACCTCGAAAGTAGGAGCACGTTACGATTGCTCGCTGCCAAAGCCAATCCAATCTTCAGAGTCTTCGGTTTGGATGGCTTGGGTGTCTTGGCGGTCGTGCAGCTCAGCTTTGTGAGCTCGGCCGCTCCGATCGCGGCCCTGTCGCTTATGGTACACAAAAAGATACCAGACAAATTGCTTGCGGCAGCCTTTGCGGCAGTGCTTGCGGCGGCCCCGGCAAACGCGAGCTTGCCGCTTGCCACCATCGGGATCGATCCCGCTTGGATAATATCGAACGGCATTTGCGGTGCGCTCGTTGCTTCGACTCTAGCATGTTGGATCGTCGGCCGTCGTTCCTCTTCACCTGAAAGCATCTGTTCCGATGACGAGGCGGTCCGTCACGGCACGGGAAGGCTCGACCTGTTAGCAGCAATCAACCGCGGTGGCACCGATGCCATTCGGGTCATTGCTGCGATCCTGCCGGTGCTGGTGATCTCACTTGCGCTGATAAAGCTGATTCAAAATACCGGAGCACTTTCAGCGTTCACTTCCATTATTCGACCATTGCTCCGACTGCTCGGTATTTCCCAACAAGATGTTCTACTCTTCCTCACAAAGTTCCTGGCGGGATCGAGCGCAGCAGTGGCGCTGCTATTCGATATCCAAAAAGAGCTCCCGATTCCAAACGAGCAAATCATTCATAGTTCGGCATTTCTGCTCAATCCACTCGATCTTCCAGGTCTTTCGATTCTCATCGCTTCGGTGCCTAGACTCCGAAGCGTTGCAGTAGTCGCTATCTTGAGCGCGCTGGCCGGGATTATTTCTCGCATAGTACTGTTATCCTGGTTCTGAAACGCTGTGGTATCTCGCACGGTACGGAAGCAGAGCGCATCGTCATCGCCGGTCCATCGGGCTCGGGCAAATCGACGATGATCCGCTGCATCGACCGCCTGGAGGAACATCAGAAGGGCCAGATCATCGTCGACGGCACCGAACTCACCAACGATCTCAAGAAGATCGACGAGGTCAGGCGAAGAGGTGCCTCACCTTGCGTCCCATGATCTTATGTTCGTGCTTGGGGGGCCGCAGGATATGTGGGAAGAGGATAAATATCCATGGCTGCACATGGAAAAACAGGCGATCAAGGATTGGGTCGCAGAACGGGCGAAACCATACTTCGGCGTTTGCCTCGGTCACCAACTCCTGGCAGACTCGCTAGGTGGGAAGGTCGGCCTTTCAGACGTCGGCGAGCACGGAGTCTTCAATATCGATATCCCGCGCAATCCCAACCCGTTGGTGGCGGGGCTGTCCGAACGTCACAAGGTCGTCCAATGGCATATGGCCGAAGTCTCCGCCGCGTCGCCCGGCGCACAAATTCTCGGCAGTTCGGAAGTTTCGCCCATACAGGTCCTCGCCGTCGGCGAACACGCATTGTCGACGCAGTTTCATTCGGAGTGCGGCGCGCAATCGCTAATGACGTGGACGCAAACCCCCGGCTACATCGATATCTTCGAGGCCCACAAAGGAAAGGGCTCCTACGAGAAATTCCTCCGGCAAGCATACTCCGCCATGAGCGAAATCAACACGACAAGCGAACGCCTCTACGAGAACCTTGTCTCTGCAACGAAACTCGTCGCCTGAACCCACCCCGTCGTCTCAAAGCCGCAACGTGAGCTCTTTCGCCTTTGCGGCCTTGCAGGCTTCCTGCGAAAAGGCTTCGACCAGCCTGTCCTTCGATGAAAGCTGCCTGTAGATAACCCCGACATTTCGAGTCGGGGCCCCGTCGACGGCGATCTTCCGCAATAGAAGTCCCTCAGGCCAGGGTGGCAGCCAATCGGGGATCAGCGATACCCCGAGCCCGCGGCCCACAAGGACCACAATCGCCTCCAGGGAATCGAGCTCGTAGCGATCCAGGGGAGAAAGTTTCTCCCGCCGGAGATAGGCTTCGACGGTGCGTCCGCCCCAGTGCTTGCGATCGTAGCGAATGAACGGAGCCTGCCGCAAGATGGTTAGGACATCCGTCTCCTGTTCCGTCGAACTCGTGAGAACGATCAACCGGTCGCGCCGAAGTTCCCGCCAGACGTGCTCTTTAGATACGGCGAAAGGGGGTTCTACCAGGATTGCCGCGTCGAGCGTTCCGTCCAGCACTTTCTGATAGAGATCAACAGACTGACCAGGGTGAACGTCGACCAGGATTCCGGGGCGTGCCTCCTTCATAGCAGTCAGTATTTCCGGCAGAAGCCCCGTGATCATCGAATGAATGACGCCGACCCGTATCGTTCCCACCTCCTCGTTGCGAGTGGCGATCGCCTTTAGGCTCTCCGTTCCTTCGATCAGCTGGCGGGCCATTTCGAGTATCGCTACCCCCGCCTCGGTCGGCCGCGTCGAGTGTCCGGATCGTCGAAGCAGCACCGCCCCGACATCGGCCTCCAAAGCCCTGATCCGCTGAACTACGGCCGACGGGGTCAACGACTCCATTCGAGCGGCGGCAGCAACCGACGTCAGCTCGACGACATTGAGGAAAGTCTTTAGGAACCGGGTCTCCAAATTAAGAATTCCTGTGTTTTAAAGTCACGAAAACACATATTTTCTAATGTCGAAGTTAATGTCAATCTCTCCTCGATTTTCCGACCTAGAGGAATACGATGACTCTCCAATTCAACCGCGAAAGCCTTTCCGCAAGGCTGAAGACGGTAAAACCTTCGCCAACGATCGCGATCACCAGGCTCGCCGCAGAGATGCGTCGAAACGGAAAGAATGTCATCGCGCTTTCTCAGGGGGAGCCCGACTTCGATACGCCCGACCACATCAAGATCGCGGCCAAAAACGCCATCGACAGCGGCGAAACGAAATACACCGACGTCGATGGTACACCCGCACTCAAGCGCGCCATCGTCGACAAGTTCAAGAACGAAAACGGGCTTGATTACGAGGTGGCCAACATTTCCGTCGGCACCGGAGGCAAGCAGGTCATTTTCAACGCTTTCTCGGCAACACTCGACGAGGGTGACGAGGTTATCATTCCGGCCCCGTATTGGGTATCGTATCCCGATATGGTGTTGCTCACTGGCGGCGTTCCAGTCGCGGTCTCGTGCGACGAAAATTCCGGATTCAAGCTTACGGCGGAGGCGCTCGACGGCGCGATCACGCCGAGAACAAAGTGGCTGGTTCTCAATTCGCCCAGCAACCCTACCGGAGCAGGTTACTCCGCCGCGGAGTTGAAGGCTATCGCCGAGGTTCTGCTTCGTCATCCCCGGGTTTTGGTGATCACCGATGATATGTACGAGCATATCCGTTATGATGGTTGGGCATTCCATACGATTGCCGCCGTCGAGCCCCGGCTGCGCGAACGGGTGCTCACCTGTAACGGCGTGTCCAAGGCTTACGCGATGACCGGATGGCGCATCGGCTACGCAGGCGGTCCGGTTGACTTGATCAGGGCCATGGCGACCATCCAGTCGCAAAGCACGACCAACCCAAGTTCGGTGTCACAAGCCGCCGCTGTGGCGGCACTAACAGGCCCGCTCGACTTCTTGGCCGAACGCAATGCCGTCTTTCAAGACCGTCGCGATCTCTGCCTCGCCGCTTTCAGCGGCATCGATGGTTTGAGCTGCAAAAAACCTGATGGTGCCTTCTACCTCTTTCCATCGTGCGCTGGCGTCATCGGCAAACAAGCGCCGACTGGCAAGGTTCTTGTGACCGACGTCGATTTCGCGACCTACCTCCTGGAGTCCGTCGGCGTCGCCGTCGTGCCGGGTTCGGCTTTTGGCCAGGGGCCGTATTTTCGAATTTCCTTTGCGACATCGACGGATCGACTTCGTGATGCCTGCGAGAGGATCGCAGACGCGTGCGCGTCGCTCAAGTAAATAGCGAGGATTGAGCGATGGATTTGGGAATTGCAGGTAAGTGCGCACTGGTACTGGGCGCTGGCGGAGGCCTGGGCGGCGCGATCGCCGAAGCGTTGGCTGGTGAGGGCGCAAAGGTCGTTGTTGCGGACATCGACCTGGATGCCGCCGAACAGACGGCTAAGGCGATCACCTCCAAGGGTGGCGAAGCCTTCTCGATCAAGTGGGATATCAGCGATCTCTCCGTGATCGAACGGAACGTCTCGCTTATTGAGAGCCGCTATGACAACGTTGCGATCCTGATCAACAACACGGGCGGCCCGCCGCCAACACCGGTTTCCGGTCAGGCACCCGAACAGTGGTCAAAATTCTTCCAGTCCATGGTCCTCTCCGTAATCGCCCTGACAGACCGGGTTCTTCCCGGCATGAAGGCTGCCGGATGGGGTCGAGTTATCACGTCTACCTCTTCCGGAGTCGTGGCTCCGATTCCCAATCTCGGGCTTTCCAACGCATTGCGCAGCACTCTCGTCGGCTGGTCAAAGACGTTGGCCAAGGAGGTCGGCGGCGCGGGCATCACAGCCAACATCGTCCTGCCCGGTCGCATCGCGACCCCGCGGATTACCTTCCTCGACGAGCAGAAGGCGAAAAGGGAAGGACGGACCGTGGAGGATGTGGCTGCCGAAAGCACAGCGACCATCCCGGTCGGTCGTTACGGCAGGCCGAAGGAATATGGTGACACCGTCGCCTTTCTGGCGAGCGACCGCGCGTCCTTCATCACGGGCAGCATTATCCGTATCGAGGGCGGCATGATTGCAAGTATTTAACAACGGAAAGAACGAGGAAGATAAAGTCCCATGGCAACCGATGCAGAAATCAAATCCACGCTCGCGACCGTCACCACAGCCACGCTGACGACCATTCTCCTGAAGAAAGGCCTGCGCAATGTGTGGATGCGCGGAGCAATGCCGATCAAGCCCGGCCAGGGCCGCATCGTCGGTCGTGCCTTCACGCTCCGGTTTGTTCCTGCACGCGAAGACCTGGCGACACCGGAATCCTGGTCCTCTCCCAAGTCCACGCGCGCGGCCATCGAAGCCATGCCCGACGGTTGCATCGCGGTCGTCGATGCGATGGGCATCAAGGATGCCGGAATTTTCGGCGACATTCTCTGCGCGCGTATGGCGAAACGGGACGTCGCCGCGCTTGTCACGGATGGCGTGGTGCGCGATCTTGACGGCGTGGTTGGCACAAACCTGCCGGTATGGTGCTCTGGCGCGGCCGCCCCTCCGTCTGTCGCCGGCTTGACGTTCGTCGATTGGGACCAGCCCGTGGGCTGCGGTGGTGTTGCCGTATTCCCCAACGACGTCATCGTTGTCGACAACGACGGTGCTGTTGTCATCCCGGCAGCCATGATTGACGACATTCTCGAAGCCGCCACGGAGCAGGAGCGCCTGGAGGGCTGGATTATGCAAGAAGTCAACAATGGCGCAGCGCTGCCCGGCCTGTACCCTGCGAACGCCGAAAACAAGGCGCGCTACGAAGAGTGGAAGAAGAACAACGCCTGATAAACGGTCGTAGAGAGGCCAGGGTCGGTGCCGGCTCTGGCGCTTCTGAAAACATCAGGAAGGTCGCAGAATGGAAATCCTGCTAATCGGTGTAGCCGTCACCGCCCTTCTTTTGCTTCGCTGTGTCGATGCAACTTTGTTGAACTACCGACGCCAAAACTGGCGTCACGTCGAGGGCAGGGTTCTAGCCACTCGATATGTTGCATGCGATGAAAACATCTATCCGACTGCTGTCGTCTCATATCTCGCGAGTGGCGATTCCATAGAAAAGTTTGTGCGGCTCGCGGGCGTCGATCTCGGAGGGATCGAAGCAGGGAGCTCCGTCAAGCTGCTCTTACATCCGCGGGATCCAGAACGCTGTCTCGTTGACCCCTCTGACCGTGGCGATGGCCCGGGGGTGCCTGACGCGATGCACGGAGGGGAAAAGTCACCGCGGACCTTCGCCACCCGGCTGCATTCTGCATTTTGACTACGATCAGTTCCATAAGCTATCTTATGCGATCAAGATGTGTAGCGGGGTACATTCTATTTCCAAGTGCGACATGCCAGTAATTTCAATGGCTTCACTTTGGAGATTTTGGCATGTCTCGATGCTATACGCAGATCACCCTCGCCGACCGGCGACGCCTACATCAACTGGTGGCGGCAAAAGTTCCGGTCAACGAGATGGCCCGTCAGCTTGGCCGTCACCGCTCGACGATTTACCGCGAGATCAAGCGCAATACGTTTCGTGATTCGAAAGTTTTCTGGATTTTCAATTGCCGTAACGTAGGACACCGCCGTGACCGCGCCGATTCCCGGAATCGTCATCAATAGCTTCGTGGCTTCGCTCCGACGTGCCACAATGAGCAACTGGCGACCAAGATCGGCTGCGCGCTTGCGGATATCGTGCCAGGCCTCCAAAAGAGGCAAGATAATCTTCGCGAGCTCGTTGTTACCATCTAAAAGCTTCCGCACATCGCCATCAAAGACCCAACCCTTCCCTTTCGGGATGATCAGACCGAAGGTCTTCATCAGGCCGCGGATTTGATTGCCAAGTTGTGTTGAGATGTACAGGAGTTGTTCGCGGGCAGCCACCAATGTGCGGGCCATCATAGCGTCAAACGACTTGACGCGAACCGCTTTGTAAAAGCCTGCTTCAGCGAGTTGCGCTAAGCCATCCGCATCATTGGCGTCGGTCTTGTTGAGCGTCTCGTTCAGTACCTTTTGCGCGTGCCGCGCTTCAATGCAGATCGCCGGCACCCCCTCGGCCGTCAGGGCATGATAGAACCACGTCGACAACGGCCCTGTTTCAAAGACGACGCCCCTGACCTGCGGGGCGTGTTTGCGGATCACCTCAGCCAGGAGCTTTGGATCCGAAGGACACTTTCCCCGCCAGATCCGCTTTCCATCCTGTCGAATCGAAATCGCGGTATCTTTCAACGAAACATCAAGCCCAATATATTGGTTCACGGTTGCCTCCATCCGATGTTTGGGCCCGGTTCCAATCGAGAGCCCATGTTTCCATCTTATCGGGGGCAACCACCCTCGCCAGCCAAAATACGGCCAGGGCGCCCGCGCCGCGATTACTCCATGTTCGAGAACCGCGGCCCCAAATGCGCCCTGCTTGTCTATATCGATGACGCCACCGGCAAGCTCTTGCATCTTCGCTTTGCCGGATCGGAGAACACGTTCGACTATCTGCATGCGACGAAGGCTTATCTGCAGCAATGGGGCAAGCCGCTGGCTTTCTACAGCGACAAACATGGTGTCTTTCGATCGACGCATCCGTCGAAGAAGGACAGGACAAGCGGTCTGACGCAGTTCGGCCGGGCGCTCGATGAGCTCAACATCGATATCATCTGCGCCAACACCCCTCAGGCCAAGGGTCGGGTGGAACGTGCCAACCAGACATTGCAGGATCGGCTGGTCAAGGAGATGCGGCTTCGCGGCATCGATACGATCGAGGCTGCCAATGCCTATGCGCCTGAGTTCATGGCGGATTTCAACGCGCGCTTTGGCAAGCCGCCACGCAATCCGAAAGACATGCACCGACCGCTGGCCGATCATGAGAACCTCGATGGCGCCATGTGCCGCAAGGAAGTGCGCACCCTGTCGCAATCGCTGACGCTACGCTACGACAAGGTGCTGTTCATTCTCGATCCGACCGAGATTTCCAGGCCATTGGCAGGTCAGAAGGTCGTGGTCTGCGACTATCCAGACGGACGCCTCGAGATCATGCACGAGAGCTTCACCCTGCCCTACCGAACGTTCGACACGTTGCGCTCGGTGCATCGTGCGGAGGTCGTCGACAACAAGCGGCTGGACGACATGCTGTCGATCGTCGCCGAGATGCAGGCCGACCGCGAACAGCAGCGCAGCAAGAGCGGTCCGCGCCGCACCGGGCAGAAGGATCATATGTTTGGCATTCGGGACGGTAGCACAGCCAACGGCTATCAGAAGCGTGGTCGCAAGCCGGGGCGGCGGACGGATTTCATGAATGATCCTGAGGTGATTGCGCGGCGAGAGAAAGCGCTATTGAGGCAGCCAGCGGCGGAATAAAGATCGTCAATGCACGCCAATGTCGCTTTGCGTATCTGATTCCAGCTGCAGGCAGGCGGACCAAAGCGGCGTCTTGTGGAAGGCTCCGTCTTGAAGAAGCGTGAGCCCCTCTCGTGCCTCATAAAGCAGGCCCAGCCAGCACAGGCGCCGCAGGACACCATATTGGAGATCGGATTTCAGCTCCCAGGCTTCCAGGGTCATTTCGGTGTCGGACAGAGGTGCCATGTCTGGATAGAGAATCTTTACAACGTCCAATGGCGTGCAGCCCTCTCTCGCCTTGATATTGAGAAGATTGAGGAACATGCGCCACCAACGTAACCGAGCTTGTATCTCTTCTTGGCGCTCGGTGGCGTGGACATAGGAATAGAGATAATCCGTGGCGACGAGATCGAAGAAGGCTTGCGGGTTCATCAGGAACTCGCGGCCACGTCTGGTTGGCAGCAGCACATCCTTTTTCCGGCGGAGAAGCTTCAGATGGCGGGTCATGTCCCGCACGACCCAGAGCGGCGGCATGTCGCTTTCGTTCAGCACCTTGTTCACGCTGTAGAGGTCTTCGGCTGTGAAGTCGGGCCAGAGGAAGTTCACAGCGGCCCAATGCACGAACTTGCGGTTCATGGCGCCGGTCGCCGTCAATCCTATGCCACCCTCGCCGTCAGCATAGGCAACGGACAGAAGCATGCCGCGAAGAAGAGGTGACAGCGCGGCGACATCGACGTCACCCTGCAGCTTTATTTCCGGAAGCATCGTGCGGCTTTGATCCCTATCCGCCCCATGCGGTGTAAAGGAGTATCAGCCGGCGACGGAACAATTGCTACTGAGAAAGCTAAAGCCGAAGGGGTGCCTCTCACCCGCCCCCGCTCCGCCCTTTCAACCCGGCCCAGCCGGCCGGATCGGGGGCTGACCATCAGAGCCAGTGTCGCGTTTCTAACTGGCTGACAATGTCGCGCCTCTAGCCAGCTTTGACAAGATAATGGATCGCCAGACAGGCGAGCCGATCGCCGACCGTGAGGGGATAAGCGAACGAACCAGGCTGGAAGCCCAAGCCCTGGCTGATTTCCGCAACGGCATGTTGGCTCCTCCCGCAAAGGAGCGAATTTCCTCCAGGCTCGGGAAAATACGTCGCGCCTGGGAACTGCTCTCCGGGAAGCGCCAGCCACGGTAACTCGTCCGCGTTGTCCTTCGGATACCCATCAGAGCAACAGGCTCAACGGTCAGTCATGGCTTTCAATGCAGGGTGATCGCCCGCTCCGGCACTGCGATCTCCTCCGCGACGAGGCCATTGACGGCGACGGCCACTTCGTCGAGAGACCAGCCGACGCTGAGGTCATCAGGTGAAATTCGCTTCCGAGATATTCCTTGCAGTCTTGAAGACGATCCCCCCTACAGGAGGATTGGTCCGTATACTCTGTCACTTCGTCGCCACGACTTCCCCGCAGGGAATTGCAATGCAACATGTCACTACGTTCTGAAATTCAATGGGATGACTTCTTCGTATTCGCCGAACGGCCTGTTCAGGAGTTTTACAGCTTCGTGGGCAGAGAAGATGCGATTTCGGGCATATCCGGTCTTCTCTTCGAGAATGCCACTTTCCACCAGTTTGGCCATCGCGCCAGACGCCGCAGGGAACGAAACCGCAAGTAGCCCTGCCAGTCTTCCGACAGTGAGGACGGGGTATTCGTGCAAAACCTCGAGCGCCCGCCGAGCAGCGGACCCCTCACGGAAATTATCGCGCGTCAACCAGTCGTTCCGAAGCTCTGCGAGGTCTGCCCGTAGACGTTTCAGCTCGTGAACCGAATCCCGAATAGCGTTCGCCATGAAAACTGTCAGGGGCGAGTAATCCATCCGCTGTTGCGCCGCCTTCAGGCTGTCGTAATATCGCTGCTTGTTGTCTTCGATGAAAGGCGAAAGATAGACCGGTTCGTATCCTTCGGCAGCCATCATCACAGGTAGAAGCAGACGACCAACGCGACCGTTGCCATCGCGGAATGGGTGAACACCTTCAAAATGTGCGTGGGCGATGGCCATGCGCGTGATGAAGTCCTGGTTCATCGTCTGCATTCCGTCACCATGAAGGTAATGGACATGATCCTCCATGCAGGAATGGACAAACGCTGGCGGAGGCGGATTGTAGGTCGACCGACTGATGTCCCCACCACCGCCGATCCAGACCACTCGGTTCCGGAAGCTTCCCAGGGGGTCGCGATACTCGCTGTCTGACTTCATTGTCGATGTGTGCAAATCACTGATCAAGCCAAGGTCGAAGATGCTGGTGCCCCTCTCCTTGGCCAACGGCACGACCGTTTCGAGGGCGATGGCGTAGTCTCGGACTTGAGACGCCGCCTCACTGGCGTGGCCGTCTTCTTCTACAAGCAGCAGTTCGTCCAACGTACTGTTGGTTCCTTCGATGGAGGAACTGCTCAGTGCTTCTTTTCTCATTGGTATACGAGACAGCAGGTAATTGTCCGGCAGGTTCGCGGCTATGATGGCGGCTTCTCTGAGCGCTGCATGCGCTTCGCCGACCGGGACGGCCACCCCTTGCAATGGCACGCTATCTTCAGTCGGCGCAGGAGGGACGACGCCATAGTGGGCGTTGTATGGTTCAGCAAACCGCCGCAAGGTTTGCCTCACCGCTTCGGAAAGATCGTTCCTGTTCACCCACTTATCCTTTAACACAGCCACTGACGGCGAGATATATTAAATTTTACCGCATCAACCTTTAATAAGATAGCACTGCTCCCACCATTATTAAAGGTTTCTCGACAGAAGAATGCTAGCTGAAGTCGTAAGGCACAAAGCTCAGGCCTTGCCCTTGCGAAGAGTTGTCACGACCCTCATCGAGAGTGGTTTTCCCCGGGGAACAAGGAATTCTGAAACGGGTTTTCCTAGCAGTGACTCTGTCAGTTCGACGTGAGCTGACCGGGTTTCCGGTAGAGACACGCTCGTGGTCGAGGACAGAAACATCATCCGAAAGCGCAAATGGCTTGCCACGGTGAGGGGTATTGTCACCCACAGCGTGGGCGGCCCTGAAGTAGAGCATGCTCCATGTGATATGCTGCTTGGCAACGCCATTCTTCGTGTCGCTAGGTTGGATCAGTCCGTTTGCAGCACGGCGGCTGCGACAGTCACACTGGACGGCATTGAGCTTGATTGCGAAGATTGCAGGCGGCTCGCCCTGAAATACGGAGACAGTCTCGAAGTTCGCGAGTAACGACATCCGCGATTGGCACCCACCGGCGACGAGGTGATACCGGAACCGGCCAGCTTACCTGCGCGAAAATGGCATCCCTGCCGGCTCTCCGGCTATCGGAACTCAAATCCCCATGCCGTAGGATCGAGGTACTCGCGAGGCGGCAACATTTCGCCAATATCTACGGTGCGACGTTTAAACTCCACCGTTTCAAAGCTCTCCACCGCGCTCCACCCAGACCAGTAATCATCTTTCAGCGGTATACCATCCGACGTGATGCACTGTTTCTGACCTGCATCGGCCATATTCGGCGTTAAGTCATACCATGTGCAGTTCTCGCCAAGAAATTGGTCCTGTTTGCCCAGGTTTTCCATTTCGGTTGGAATGTCGAAACCAGCCCAGGGACGCTTTGGGTCCACAGGAGAACGAGCGGCTTCGAGCCTGCGTTCCCACTTTGATGACGAATACAAAATACCTTGATTTTCAAGCTCGTTCCAAACCATGACCCGGACCGACCCATCCTTGCCATCGCGTTGACGAAACCACCATGGATAATGTCGTAATAGCCTTACCGTGGACGTTCGGTTTACCGAGGGATTATCCGACGCCGTCGCAACTAATTTCGCCTCGAAGTCGATGGCACTCTGCGGGCGATCCGGGTAGTTGCGCAGAGGTTTGAGCCATGTGGTTGCATCAAATAGCTGTCGCGATGGCAACACGTCGGCTTCCGGGACAGGACCACGCTTGATTTCTGTCAGCCGCTCCTCGGTCATCACTTCACCTTGGGAAAAAAGGACTTTTGTTGCAACCTCGATTCCGTCGCTGGTCAAGCAGGTCAGCCAAACGGGTCCTTCTGACGAGGGCCTCCGAACTACTTGCCTCCAGCGGCAGTCCTCGCCACCCACGGTTTCAACTTCATTCGTTTCCTTCGTTTCTTTGATGCCTAATAGTCGCGCGACGGATCAGCCTGACGGATAGTGAAGTGATTTATCTCCTCCCCGCTCCTTTTGCTCGTCGACAAAACAATGTTCTGAGAGAAGTGGCCGTACCAGATATGCGTCTCGTCGCCCTTTGATTCCTCGACATGCGTCCAGCCGTCGTGGTGATTAACGATCCGCAAGCTGTCTTTCCCATCCCCATACGTCTCCCGCACGACCATCTTCGCACTGTAGTCTGGGATACTGGCATTGGGAAAAAATGGAACCTGGTCTGCATGCGCGGTGCCTGTCGCTAGCCCGACAGCGAGAACAAAAATCAAACGGCCCAAGTATTTATCCTCGCTAGGACTTTGCAGCCATCGGCAGCACTCGGCGCAGTCCCTGACAACCGAGGCCCGGGCAGCGCTAGAGACTCGATGTTGCATCCCTCTTGTCAAAGCCGTCTGGCGAAAGCATTCCTGCTGCACGCCCAGAATGCGCTGATGGAGTGGTTTACGTCTTGACCAAAGGTGCCCGCAATGATCGCAGACTTTAGCCGCTCGCCCTTGAAATCCCGCCCGCGGCGGCGGCTAAGTTGATGCACGGCTTGGTAAAGCTGCATGGACGGTGATCACACGGGGCTGCAGTCGTGAATGCGAACCCCTCTTCTAGGCGTCAGAAACAGCAGGCGTCCAGCCGGTCGTTGCCGCCCATCGATCCGCGCGACGGATGACCTGCCACAGGTGATCTTCCTTTGACGCCTGAGGCGGCTACCAACCAGAACAGTCCCCCGGCAGCAATACCGAACATAGCTATCTCTGCAAGTAATTCGACGGCTTCCAGCAATCCCCACCACGTCATCATCCCGTTTTGGTAGGTGATGTGATCATTCGTGTAGGCCTGATCCGGGCCGAAAAATACAGTCAGGCATAACCACGGGAAGGTCGCAATGGAGGCCCCCGCCATCGCACAATTTGCGGCTTAGGGAGGGCGAATGGCAAGCCATGTTCCTAAGCCCAGATGGCTCCGCTGAGCACCGGGTAATGTCGCCCGCCGAACTGATTGAGCTGCTCGAGCTTGAGGCGTTGCCGGAAGGAAGTCAGCGCAGCCAGATGGCCGTCATTGACCGAAAACATCTAACGGCTCACATCGCCCAGCGGCGCATCCCCCCAGCCAAGATCGAAAGATGTTCGGAAATAAGTGGAGCAATCGACTGAACGACAAAGTCGTGTCGCCGATTATTAAGGGTTACCAGCCGCATATTTACGTTCTGAAATGCATCATGGCAAAGTGCCAATCCGTGCGTGAGTGGCACGACTTGATCACCGATATCGTGCGCGATTGTCCACGGAATCGTAATGAGCCGAGCTTTGGCGGCTGCTTCAAATCGATCTGCTACGAAGCGGCGGATATAGGCGGGCACAAACGCCACAACGGACGCGACAGCATTGACTGTAACCAGACCGACTATATTTCGATCTCCTTCGGCGGCAAGCTGGATAGCAATGTTACCGCCAAGCGAATGACCTACGAGTAGAACAGGCAAGTTCGAGACGGCTGTCGCATGTCCGTAAAAGGCCCGTGCATCGTGCATCAGTCCTTCTTCCGAGGGATGCCCCTCATTTCCACCGTAACCGCGATAGTCTGCAACAATAATTTGGGCACCAAGCTGGTAAAGCGGTGCAACGAGGGGAGCGCATTGAGCTGCACTCCCGCTATTTCCATGGAAAAAGACGACGCAGCATCTGGCGTCGAGAGGCGCTTGTGTCGCCAGTCCCGAAATCGACAAACCGTCTGTTGTTGTGACAGTGATCGTATTGAAACATACGCCATCGTGTTGGCAGTCCACTGGCGGCACATCTTCGGGATAATAAAGTCGGGCGCCAACCTTCTTGTTTATCCCCGGTACCAATTTGCTCAAGAACATGTGCAGTTACCCATTTTCCAATACGTTCTCGAAACGGCCGGGAAGCGCTAGCAATTTCTCTAAGTCTTCCCACATAAACCAGAATTCAGGATTTTCTATCAGAAGATCCTGAAGACACCCTGCGCAAAAAGAATTGCAGGTTTCGACAAAATCCCTGGCGTGCATAAATCCATAAGGATCAACAACGCCATGTATTTTCATATGATTCCGATGAATGCTCATCGGAACACCTCATTGGTCCCAGGACTACCGTATAGCTGCATGCAAAGATTTTCCAGCGCGAAACCATCGGCTCCATAGGCGGACTCGACGGCCAATTTGCCATATGTTCCTGTCACACCTAGTTTTATGATAGCTGATGTTTTATCCGGGTATTGGATGCTCAGCGTTAGATACCCGTTGTCGATATTTCCGCTCAGTTCGCCTTGCAGTCCGCCGCCGAGTGAGATCGTCTTGCTGGTGAACTGCTCTCCAGAATTCGTGCCATAGAAATAGGCTACCAATCCCACCGCGATCGCTGCTCCGGCGGTTGACCAAGCACCTGCGAGAACCTTTGCTGTGTCCGAGGTGAGCGGGATAACCTCAGAGTAGCCATACATGCTTTCCGACGTTTTGATCTGGCAAACGACGCCGCGAGATGACAGTCGTCGACAACGCCGGAAACCTGATCCGAACCGGGATTCTTGCGGATACGATCCGCGGCTACAAGGGCAGCGGCCATAAGGGCGAGAAGGCCCGGTGGCTCCGCAACGGAGTCGCCTACGACGCAGGCGGACGCACAGGATCTGGCCGATGTCGGTCTGTCCGAGCTTGAATCCCTCGATCTTGTCCTGTCGTCGGCGATCTTCGGCTGGGCGAACCGCCTGATGCATACTCTTGGCGAACCCGTCAGGGATTGAAGCCCGACGGATAGTTCTTTAGGGCTGGCGCCCTTGGCCTCGAGCGGCCGGTGGAGGTTACGTGTTGGCAGCTTTCTGGCAGGAGTGACCACGACTGAACTGCGCACCTCGTGCCTGCTGCCATCGCGGAAAGACGAGAGGATTACCAATCAAACACCGTCGGGAGGCACAAAGAAGCAGTTAACGCGGTATTTCCCTTCCTTCCCCATTCCCGCAGCTTCAGAACGGTCGTCTGTTGGCTGAAGGCAGATGTGATAGTTATAGTCGTGAGACGGAAGCTTCTTTCCGTAGGGGATTACCAATAGCTGATTTCTGGTCACAAGATGATGGTCTCCCGGGTGAAGGTGAATTGAGAATCCGAACGGCCCTTTCGTGACGTCCGAACTCGGAATCGATTGGCTGTCACCATCGACATCGTTGCCATTGCAACAGGCGGGTGGGTAGGTCCAACCGCCAGCCGCTATGTGGGCATGGACCGCCCCCAGCGTAGTCCTTCGGCTTAGTGAGCCAGTTGGATTGTGCGCTCAATTCATGGTGCATGGGAAGCAATAGTTTGCGTGAACGCCCCTGGCTTCGTTGGACCGGGAGTTGGTGGCAATTGCTACATAACACCATAAATTTCCCGGAGAACAGGACCGGAAACCTGCCGCCGCAACCTCGAGATGAAATTGAATCGAACTCGGAAGAAAAATTCCTAAATCATTGAAAAATGATTCGTTTCGAGTCGGAACGAATCACCTTCGCACGTCTTTGAGTCGCGACTTAGTGATTCGGAGGATGCGTCCATGGCATCGGGACATCGCGCGCAGTGGAAGGGCTTCTTACGGTTTGGCGAGGTAAGCTGCGGCGTGGCGCTCTACACAGCCGCCAGCACATCCGAGCGCATCACGTTCAATACGATCAACGCGAAGACAGGCAATCGGGTCAACCGCGTGTTCATCGACAGCGAGACCGAAGAGCGCGTGGAGCGCGAGGCACAGACGAAGGGCTTCGAGATCGACAACGGGCAGTACATCATTATCGATCCCGAGGAAGTGGCCGCAACCATCCCGGAAAGCAACAAAACGCTCGAAGTGCAGGCGTTCATCCCCTGCAACGAGATCGATGACATTTTCTTCGACAAGCCGTATTACCTCACGCCTGACAAGATGAACGCCGACGCCTTTGTCGCCCTCCGCGAGGCCATGAAGAATTCGAATGTCGTGGCAATCGCGCGTGCCGTCCTCTTCCGGCGAGTCCGGACGGTGCTCATTCGCCCGCACGGCAAGGGCTTGATCGCCACCACGCTCAACTACGACTACGAAGTTCGCTCCTCGAAAAAGGCTTTCGAAAAGATGCCGAAGTTGAAGATCGAAGGCGAGATGCTCGACCTCGCAAAGCACATCATTTCAACAAAGAGAGGCGAGTTCGATCCGGCGACGTTTGAGGACCGGTACGAAGCCGCCCTGGCTGAGCTCGTGAAGGCGAAGTTGGAAGGCAAGGCGCTTCCGAAGCCGAAGAAGGTCGAGATTTCGAAGCCGAACGATCTGCTGGCCGCCCTTCGCGAGAGTGCCGGGCTTCTCAAGGCTGGCACGGTCTCCGACAACAAACCGAAACGCACTGCCGCCAACGCCAATAAAGGCGCCGGTCGGGAGCGCGCCGCGCGCGGAGTGGCCTCGAAAGCCGCCTCTTCCGGGGCTGCTCCGCGGCGCAAGGCCAGCTAGGGAGATCGGTCATGGCTCCGAGTTATTACTGGAAGGGCTATCTTAAGCTGTCACTCGTCACCTGCCCCGTGGCGATGACCCCGGCGACTTCGGAATCCGAGAAGGTTCGCTTCCATACGCTGAATAAGGCGACTGGGAACCGAGTGGTTTCGCAGTACGTCGACTCCGTGACCGGAAAGCCCGTCAAGGACGAGAACGAGGCCAAGGGCTACGCGCGCGGCGAGAGCGACTATATTATCCTGACGGAAGACGATCTCGACCGGGTCGCACTGGACACGGTGAAGACGATCGACATCGAAAAGTTTGTGCCTGCCGACTCAATCGAGTGGACCTATCTCGAGAAGCCGCATTACCTCATGCCTGACGACCCGGTTGGCAATGAGGCGTTCGCCGTCATCCGCGATGCCATGAAGGCGGATAAGGTATTCGGCGTCTCGAAGCTGGTGATGGGTCGCCGCGAACGCGCCGTCATCCTGGAACCGCGTGATGAAGGCATCATTCTTTGGAGCCTGCGGTTTGGCGACGAGGTGCGGCCAGAGGATTCGTACTTCGAGGATATCAACGAAGAGGCGGACCCCGATCTCGTTCCTCTCGTCCAGAAGCTCATCAAGCAGAAGTCGGCGCACTGGTCGCCGGAGATGGCCAGCGATCCGATACAGGATGCCCTGCTGAAGCTCATCGAGGAGAAGAAGAAGCTTCTCAAGCCGAAGAAGGCGGCCAAGGGAAAGAAGGATCAGGCCGCTCCGGCTTCCAACGTGGTCAACATCATGGATGCGCTTCGCAAGAGCCTCGAGGCCGACCTCAAGAACAGGAAGGCGGGTTGACATGCATCTGGCGGATACGAGGATCGAGCACGAAGCTGGCGGTTGGAAGATCGATTTCATCGGAGATGACGGCGACGCCGTTTCTGTGAGGGTCGCCGACGAGCACGCAGTCAGCGCTGATGAAGCCCTCGAACAGGCGAAGGCCGTGATGGTGCAGTTAACAGCGTTCGGTACCCGAGGCGGTGGTCGAAGCGTGAACACCTACGATGCCGCCAGCAACGGGAATTTCGACGACGATCTGCCCCTGCTCGATACCCGGCACTGAGTCCACCACGGCAAGGACTGGCAGCCCGTTGACGGTCGCCCCATCCGATGCAATGTGCTCCAGTATGCCCAAGAAGACGAAAACGAAGAGCGATGATCTCGAACTGATCAGAGAGTGGTCGCTTCCCCTGGAGGCGACGCTCGGATCGGCTGTCAGAGTGAAGGGAATCCTCCAGGAAATCCGATCTCGACTTCCTCCCGCGGTCAGGAAGTCGCTGGATATGCAGTCAGGCGAGCTTACTCTCGTCATGCCGGAAAATTCCAAGACTGCGTTTCGCGCGACCTCGTCGATTATCTCGGAATCGCTGCGGGGCGTCGCAGACCTTCCGATCATCCCGCGCGAGATTGAGGACATCCTGGGGATAACGGCTTCTGAAAGGAAGCGTTGGTTGGAGGACGGGCGTCTTCCAAGCGCTGGAACTCGAACAGTCAGGCTTCAGGGTCGAGCGCGGCGGATCACCTTCCACGTATTCGATCCGCGGGTTGTAGAGGATCTGCTCGATCGCGGGGCCGTGGATGAATGGCGCGAGGAAGACGCGGCGGCCAAAGCAGAAAACCGGAGGCGCGCCGCGTACCAGGCGAAGCTGACCCGTTCGCTGAAGAAACAAGACAAAGTCAAACAAGCTGATCCGAAAGTTGAAGACACTGCGACCGGATTGAGCGGTTGGGACGAGTTCGGGAGCGAAGGCCTGCTTCGCTAATACGTCGAGCGCACTTCCGGCTCTGAACTCACTGTCCCAAGCGACGCTTCGCAGCCTTCTGCTTTTTTACGCAACCTTCAACGCCTTCCCGGTAGTCGCCGAATGCGTTCCTACAGAACTTGAAGATCGGATCCTCCGAAATCGCCTTGCGAGTAATTTCGGTGTTCTTTTGTCGTAGACGACCTTCTGCAGGGTCGCGCATTCTAGCGCCTCCTTCTTGGGTTTCTCAGTCGAGCAAACTCGCATGACGTTTCGCTTCCATTGCTTAGCGCTTCGACGGAAATCGGAAACCCTCGGCCAGCCTCTCGATGGAAAAAAGCATCGAGGATCAGGCCCGACGCCGAGACGTCTATTCCTTTACACCTCGAAGACGTTGTCCTTATGCGGGAGAGATGCGAGACAGGACTTCGTGACGGTCAACGGTCCAGTCGTCCGCTGGGCGCCTTGCGCGCCCGGACGTTACTCACCCTCTTCACCCGTCTTCGGAAAGAGATGAGTGACATTGGAACCAGGGGTCTGAACCCTCGCTGCCATCTTCTTAATGCCGGTGCTGCGTTCGCCAGCAGCTTGTACGACCGAGGCAAATCCATCGCGCTGCCTGTAGTAGTCGGGTTTTTCCGGAAGACTGAGATCAAAATCGGCAAGCAGTCGCTCGATGAGGTCCATCGCCTTCGCCGCGACCACCGCATAGCCCTCCTGGCGTCGCTCGAAAAAGCTGTCGAAGCCTGGACCGGAGAGATCAAGGTTATCCAACGCGTTTCCAAGATTCGTCACCCGGTTCGATAACCATAAAGCCTCGTGGAAGAGCTCGTCGCCGAGGAGGCTCAAATCTTCAGCCGGTGGAAGGATAAGGACCGGATCCGGTGTGTGGAAGACGAATTCGCCTTCGTTGACTGGGTTGAACTCAGGCGTATCGTGGACGGCAGCGTATGCCGTGCCGACAAAATCGTCCAATGCCAGAGCTGTCAGCATCGCCGCGCTGCGCGCTTTGGCTTTTGGGTTCCGCGCGCGTCCAGCACTCGTCCACCGCAGTGCGCTCGGTATAATTGTGCCGGCGGCGAAACAGCCAGCCCCAATCATCGCTCCGACTAGCATGATGCCCTGAGTTGTTTCGAAGAACTGCGTCAACACTTACCTCGTAGAGTTCGAGAAGCGATTTGCATCGGTCGCACGCAGGACGGAATCAGTACCGGCTATTGCAGTGTGCCTCGCTTGAAAGCGATTAGGAATGCTCTCCCGAAGATGAGATCTCGACAGAGTAGATTCAAGGTGTGTCCCTATCCCCTATGCCCGATGACCCGCCGTCGAGCGACAAGACGATGGAAGTCAGCGATGCCGGAAGACGCCTTACCGCGTTGAACGCTCCGGGAAAACCATTCGACCGTAGTCCGAAAGCCCCCTTGAAGGCTGGATAAAGCCGATAGAGCGGAGCAATTCCAGGAAGACCGGGCCTGACGAATCAACCTCCATCCGACGCTTTCGGATGGAGATATACGTCAATCGAACTGCTCCTCGTGGCCGATTTGCTCCTGCACAGCGTCGCTGACATCGGGATCGTCCGCGGGATCGGGATCGGCGCTGGCGGCATCGTTCAGCGAATTTGCCGCTTCGATCAGCGCGACAACCATCTCCCGCGTCGCCCAACCAGCCTCGTTCCCCGATGCGATAATTTCCTCCAACACGTTTCGGGCCGCGGCCTTCGCTTCAACCAACCGATCCGCCGAGTCTTCACTGATCGGCGCCGGGAAGCGGAAGCCGACCGGTTCTGTCCATGGCTCGGTCAGAAGCCGTAGTTCGTCCCGACCGATGAATTCATCGGCGCCGGCCTCGCGATCCGGGTGTGATACGGAAATGTCCATCTCCTGCGGAAGCGAGAGCGCTTGTTTTGTGTTCATAATGCCTACGGGCACCTGTTTACCGCCATCGTTTGTCGCGGTCACTTCGACGATCTTCTTGTCCTCGGTCATGGGTGGGTCTCCTACCGAGGGCAAACTCATTGACTCACCTTCGGTTCCGGACGCGCGGCGTAAAGAAGTTTGCGAATAACCCCTTCAGGGCAGGCAATTAGTATAACAGGTTCTTCGACGTCGTGGTGGTAGACCTCCGAAGCTATCGACGAAATCCTGCGTGATGCCGACGATTCCGGCAATTTCATCATGGATGGCGGCTAGCGCAAGTATTTCGCCAGGAGGCTCGAACCGATTGGCCCCGTCGCGCCATTCGTCTTGAAGCGCGGACATGATGTCGAAGCCCTCGGCAGCGGCTTCAACAAGGAATTGATCAAAATGGTCCGGCAACCCACAACAGCATCACTGTCACCAACCATCAGAATTCCACTCCCCGAGACTTTGATCGCCCAATACTATACTGATGGCACCTACTGAACGAACGGATATGGATTTGCGGGATCAGGATGGCCGCTTTTGCGCCTATGCCAACCCTGTGGCCCGCGGGTTCCTTCCTCGGGGACATTCGTACGCCTGCCGGCGCCCGAAACTCTTCACGACAGCCGACCGTCCGCCAGGGGCACACTAACACTAAGAAGCGGAGCTCTGGCCACCATGGTCAGGGCGGCAGCCAAGCCTGAGTTTTTCGCAAACCGCCAGCGCTTGTTCCGGCGGGGGGGCGATGTCAACATAGCCCTGGCTCGTGGCTACGAAAGCCCGTATCCGCGGTTTTTATCGATGGGGTTCATATGACAACAGAAGCCGCCCAGATTAGTGCAACCCTGCTGTTGTTTGCCGCCATGATCGTGCCGTGGATCACGCGAAGATGGCCGCTCTGGGCGAGAGCCGCGTGGCGGGTGGCTGTGTTCATCGCTCTCACATATACGGTGCTGCAAATGGCAGGCTCGCCGCTTGCGCCGCAATTTGATGCCGCCCAGCCTGGCGACCGAGTGTGGCAGCAACTCATTGAGATCGGATGGTGGCTCGCTGCCGCCCAATGCGCGATCGGCATTGTCCGGTTGTTGGTGGTCTTCGAGACTAAGCCGCGAGAAACTCGGATCGTTTCCGATCTGATGGCTGGTGTCATCCATCTGCTGACGCTCTTCGCCGTTATCAATTTCGTCTTTGCCGTGCCGGTAGGTGGCCTTCTTGCCACCTCCGGCGTCATCGCGATCGTCTTGGGCCTGGCACTTCAGAGCAGCTTGTCGGACGTATTCTCCGGGGTCGCCGTTGGGATAGAGCGCCCGTATAGTCCAGGCGATCTGGTCTGGGTGGAAGGCGGGATCGAAGGCCGCGTCGTGCAGGTAAACTGGCGTTCCACACATATTGCCACGCTGAACGGGGACGTAGCGATCGTCCCTAATAGCGTGATGGCGAAGGCCCGTCTGGTAAACCACAGTTTGCCGACGAAAGTTCGCCGCGTGTCGATCACAGTGAAGGTCGCAGCAAACGAACGGCCCGATCGTTGCATGGCGGTCCTGAACGCGGCAGTCAAAACCTGCGTGTTGCTATCGGCGACGCCGCCTCCAAGCGTCGCCCGCAGCGAGCTTCAGGGCGACGGCGTTGCCTACGACATCAGCTTTACCATTCCCAGCATCGAAGTGTTCGTCGAGGCCCGCACCGAACTGCTAGGCCACATCCAATCCCATCTTCGCCACGCAGGCATTGCGCTCGCCGTTCCGGGCGTCCCGATCCAAGGGCGCTTGCAAGTTCCAACCGCAGTAACCCTCCTCGAGGAGTCAGACTGGTTCGGAGTCCTCGCCGATGCTGATCGAAGTCTCTTAGCGGACCAACTGGTCGAAGTGTGGTTCGCCGCTGGGGACCAGCTTATGAAGCGCGGTGACGATCCGAAAGTGCTCTTCATCGTGGCATCGGGCACCGTCGAGATCACCGATGGTCTGCCCGGTTCGACCGAAGTAATCTTCCGACTGGGTCCTGGTGGCAGCCTTGGGGCAATCGGCATGATCACAGGTACACCCTACGCAGCAACGGCTACTGCATTGACGCCCGTGACCGCTTACAGCCTCGACAGAAAGGGCGTAGGGGACGCTATTGCGGCGCGCCCGGATCTGGTCAAGAGCCTAGAAGTGTTGGCTCGCAGAGGGCAGGAACTGAACCGCAGGGACGTGGTTGCGCGTCAGGCCGACTATGCTGAACCGCCCGAGATGTTTCTGTCGAAGCTTCGTAGTTTTCTGCGAAAAATTTCTGAGAGCCCGCGCGACGAAGACCAACGGCGACACCGCTCGTAACCTCGCCAGAGCATCCTCGGCGCCGTCCCGACCTTCGTGGTGGGTCCATACCCGAAATTCGAGAATGCTGAACAAAATTCGGGAGCACGCCAACAAGCAGAAATCGCATGAGCTTGATCTCTACTATGGAACCTCAGCATAGCGGATGATGCTCTGATTTTGTACGTTGGCGACTAATTCATCAGAGCGAGACAAAAATCGGCGGAGCAAAGGTGAGGAATTTGAATCGTTGTATCCTAAGGTGAGATCAATTGTCGGAGGCACACCCTCAAGTGCTCTAGCAACGACATTTGGCGTCAGCATATTTTGCGCATAAAGCGGAATAAGCGTTATTCCACCTGTAGACACGACGAGCGACATTGCTGATGGTAGGCCTTCGCCTTCGTACTCTGCCTTGAGTGTGATCCCAACGTTCGACGCGTAATCTTGGATCACGGATTGCAATACGGGAGAAATTCTAGCCGAACTGACGTAAGTTTCGCGGGCAAGGTCCTGCGGCCGGATCTTTTTGCGCGACGTCAAGCGATGGTCCGCCGGCAGCACGGCGATCAGTGGCTCCTTGGCTAAAAACTTGAAGGACACACCAACACTTTGCGTCTCGGGGCGAAGGAAAGCGACGTCCAGCTTGCCTCGCATCAGTGCCAGAGCAAGGTCCGGGGAAGACTGACTGGACAATATGATTTCAACCTCCGGCGCTTCCTCGCGAATGATGCGCAATGCATGGGGTAGCCACACGACCTCTTGCCCTGCGAGAAAACCGATAACGAACGACTGCTTTTCCGGCCGTTCTGCCCGCCGGGCCCCTTCCGCAGCCGCCTCGACTTGCAATAACGCCAGCCGCGCGTGATCAAGAAACACTTTACCGGCGGCGGTGAGCGTCACGCCGCGCGACTGCCGTTCCAACAGTTTTACACCGACTTCGGTTTCCAGATCGCGAATTTGCCTGCTGAGTGAGGGCTGGGAGGTGTGAAGCCGCCGCTCTGCTGCGGTCAGTAAGCTTCCCTCCTCCGCAACAGCAACAAAATAGCGCAAATGCCTCAGTTCCATCGGGCCCTCGCTATACCTTTAAGGCATAGCTCGAACGTACAAGGTATTTGTCCTTGATAAAAGGGGGTTTTAATTAACGTCGCGATTTCGAGATCTAATCGAACGCGCTTCATCGGAGTATTTCGCAACCAGCTCTGTCCAATCGGAGAGGAAACGCTAAATGTCTAAAAGCCTATTGTAGTAGCGCGTGGAAGAATGGCTCTAATTGATTGATTATGATCTTCAAATGAATGTTTAACGAGGCAGATGGAGCGACTCAATGCCTACAATCACTACCACGGACGGCGTAAACATCTTCTACAAGGACTGGGGCTCAGGCCAGCCGATCGTTTTCAGCCACGGTTGGCCGCTGACAGCGGACGACTGGGATGCCCAGATGACGTTCTTCCTTCAGCACGGGTATCGGGTGATCGCCCACGACCGGCGCGGCCACGGCCGGTCCGACCAGCCCAGTACCGGCAACGACATGGACCACTGGGTTGCCGACCTCGCGGCCCTGACTGAACACCTCAACCTGCGCGACGCGATCCATATCGGGCACTCGACAGGTGGCGGTGAGGTAGCTCGCTATGTCGCCCGCCACCCGGAGCGGGTCGCGAAGGCGGTACTAGTCGCTTCCCTGACGCCGAACATGTACCGGAGCGAGAACAACCCGTCCGGTCAGCCGCCGGAGTGGTTCGAAGCGATCCGCGCGGGCGTGCTGGGCAACCGGTCGCAGTTCTTCCGGTTCGTCCCTGAGAACCCGTTCTACGGTTACAACCTCGACGGGGCCGAGCCTTCGGAGGCAATCATTGCGAACTGGTGGCGCCAAGGCATGGCCGGCGGTGCCCTCGCTCACTACGCGACTGTCGACTCTTGGCTGGAAGATTATACCGAAGACCTCAAGAAGATCATCGTGCCGGTGCTGGTGATGCATGGCGAGGCCGATCAAGTCGTCCCGTTCGCAAGTTCTGTGCCGCGTGCGGTCGACCTGCTCAAGAACGGGTCGCTGAAGACCTATCCGGGCTACCCCCATGGCATGCTGACCACACATGCAGATGTCCTCAACCCCGACCTGCTCTCGTTCATCAGGTCTTGACGACATCGACCGGACCGCGGCCTTCACCCAACGTCGGCCGGACGATCTGTCACCCGGCAGTGCCGGGTGACACCTGTCGCCATCGACATGCCAGCATGGTTGGCGTTGCTGCCGTCTTTGAGTTTTATGGCGCTCAGCTCGATGGCAGCTTTTGGGACACTGAACATAGTGTCTGAACGGCTGAATTGGGGGGGCGCAAAGTTGCCATTTAAAAGCCGTGCTCGGTGGAGCGGTAGGCCGCAAGTGGTACATTCCTTCAATGGAAGATCCGGCTCTTCACCTTGAGCTGATCAATATCAAGGTCCGGAACGAAAATGTCCCTCGGTGTTGGCGCTGCCGGGTCTCTGCCGGACGAGGACGAGGCCAGCGGTCATCAACCAGCGACCATCCCGTGCGTTCATAGCTTGCGCGCAATTGACGATCCGGCGCTCCGTCAGGGTCTTCCGAAGGAAGGCGACGGGGTGTTCGCGTAGCGTCAACCCGACATGACTGTAGTCCTGGACACGTTGTGCCCTTCCGTCATTTGACGGAGGACGACCTCAGGTTCCTGCTGCTCGGCGATCGCGCATGGGATTCCGGGAATCCATAGCTGCCGAATCCTTCAAGCTGGCTGAACGTCTTCTCGGCAAACTCGGCCGCGTACGCCACGCAAATGCCTCGGCTATCGAACACCTGACGTTTTCGTTTGAACGCAAGAGATCATGCTGGAGGAGACCGAGGTGACGCGCGGTTTGGCCGGTCGCTATGTCGACACCTACGCTTATGCGGATAGTCGCCTGGATGTGCGGTGGAAGGGATATTCCCTGCCCTGCTATTCGACAACGATCAGCGGGTGACGCACGGCTGATTCCCTGCCCCTATACACGCCCATGTTGCACTTGGCATAAAGTGTCCTGTTTCTGCAAAGTTGGAGATCGTCCGCTGGCGGGCGGCAGGCACAGCGTTGATGTTGACTTGACCAAATTAACCTTCGCGCACGAAAAGCTGAGGGCGCGGCCGCAAGAAGCTCTGGCGGCCATTTTTCCAGCCCGTGACCGCGGGCGCTATGATCGCAACGGCATCGGCAGCCGACGAGGCGTCGAAGAGGACGACATCTGCGGCGTTGCCGATTGCAACGCCGTAGCCCTCGGTTCCTAGGAGGGTGGCAGCCTGCGTCGTGGTCATAGCGAAGACGCCGTCGAGGCCATCGGCGGTGCCGATCTGGGCGATGTTGGCGTAGAGATTGGCCATACGCATCAAGCTGACGTCGCCGAAGGGCGTGAATGGGTTCAGGACATTGTTGGTGGAGATGGTTGTAACGACGCCGAGCGCTGCCAGGCGGTGGGCGGGCGTCACGCCGCGCGGGATGAGATGGGTCGAATTACGGCCGGTCAGGAAGAGATCCGTGGACGGCAGGACGGTTAATGCGATACCGGCCTCGGCAAGACGGCGGCCGATCGTCTCCAGCTCTTCCGGTGGCAGTGCCGAGAGCTTGGTGACATGGCCGACCGAGACGCGTCCCTGGTAGCGGCGCGCGACAGTCTCGGCGATGACAGTCGGAAGATTAGATCCTGAGGGGTCGAGGTCGAAATCGAGGTGGAAATCGACGGCGACGTCGTGGCGCATGGCGAGGTCGAAGATGCGGCGGATGTGTTCGGCGGGCTCCGGATCGGTGTAGGGGCAGCCCCCCACCAGATCGGCACCTGTCCTCAGCGCCTGTTCCAGCATCGCCTCCGTTCCAGGATCGTTTGTTAGGCCCTCCTGGGCAAAGGCGCAGATTTCGATGTCGATAAGGCTGGTATGGTCGGCCTTTAGATGCTTGATCGCCTCGAATGAACGGAAGCCGGCGCGGGGGTCGATTTCGACAAAGGTGCGCAGCCGGTTCGTGCCGTTGAGGACTGCCTTTTCGACCACTGCAGCAGCACGGGCATAGACGTCTTCCTCGCTAAAGGCGGCCTTGGCCCGGGAGGTTTCGCTGACAGCCTCCGCGAGCGTCCCGGTGCAGAGATTGCAGCGGCTGATGATGCCAGCCTTATCGAGGTGGATGTGGGTTTCGATGAGACCGCCGCAGGCGAGTTTCCCCCCCGCATCATAGTGCGGTGCGTCGCAGACGAAATGAGGCGCGATCGCCGCGATGCGGCCCGCCTCGAAGGTGATGTCCGTCGGTTCGATCATGCCCGGCAGTCGGGCATTGCGGATCACAAAATCGATCGCCATGGGGCCTCCTCAAACCGACAGAAGAAAATTGCGGGCGACGCGGTTGTGATCGGCGATCAGCGCCTCGATATCGACGGCCGCAGGCATGCCGTCGGTGACGCGCCATTCGCCCGCGATCATGACGCGATCGGCCGTCGTGGCGCCGCAGAGCACCAGGGCGGCGAGCGGATCGCCGGCGCCGGAGAAACGCAATTCATCAAGCTTGTAGAAGGAAAGGTCCGCCTGATGGCCTGGCGCGATCGTACCGATATCGTCGCGGCCGAGCAGCCTCGCGGAGCCGGCGGTTCCCCAGCGCAGCGCGTCCAGATGAGTGACGGCTTCGGCGCCATAGGTCAGCCGATTCAGCATCAGCGCATGGCGCACGCTTTCCATCAGGTTGGAATTGTCGTTGGAGGCGGAGCCGTCAACGCCGAGACCGACCGGCACGCCTGCGGCTTCCAGCTCACACGTGCGGCACATGCCCGATGCAAGCACCATGTTGGAGGTTGGGCAATGGCAGATGCCGACGCCGTGCCGGCCGAGTTCGGTGATCTCGGCATCGTCGAAATGGATGCCGTGGGCGAGCCAGGTGCGTGGGTTCAGCCAGTTGCAGCGATCTAGGTATTCAACGGGTGTGCAGGCGAATTTGCTGCGGCAGAATTCGGCTTCCGCTCTTGTCTCGACCAGATGGGTGTGGAGCCGGCAATCGTAGCGTTCCGCCAGTGCCGCCGTTTCGCGCATCAGCTCCAGCGTGACGTCGAACGGCGCGCAGGGCGCGAGCGCTACCTGCGTCATCGCCCCTTCGGAGCGGTCGTGATAGTGCAAAAGCACACGCTCGCTGTCGGCCAGGATCACGTCGTCGTCCTGCACGACATTGGCCGGCGAAATGACGCCCTGCTGGTCTTTGATGTTGAGGCTGCCTCGCGTCAGCGTGATACGCATGCCGAGGCGAGCTGCCTCCTCGGCTTCGACATCCATCGCGTCTTCGAGGCCGGCGGCGTAGAGATAGTGATGGTCCGAGGTGGTGGTGCAGCCGGAAATCAGTAGCTCGGTCAGCGCCAGACGGACTGCAAGGCGGAAGGCTTCGGGCGTCATATGCGTCGCCCAGACCGGATAGAGCGCGCGGATCCATGGCCAGAGCGACTTGTTGATCGCGGCCGGATGGGCGCGCGTCAGCGTTTGGAACATATGGTGATGGGTGTTGACGAGACCGGGGATAACGACGTGCCGGCCGGCGTCGAAACATGCATCGACGGGGGCCGCAGGCTGCCGTCCGGCCGTGATCAGCTCAACGATACGGCCATTCTCGACGACGATGCCGCCCTCCGCGCCCTCGGCCATGATGGCGAGCGGCGATTGAATCCAGAGACGACCCTTCATCGACAATGCTCCCATGCGCCATACATTGACGGAGAAATCAGACGACCAGCCGGCCGTTGCGGGCGATGATGGCGCCGCCGCGGAAAACGGTGCGATCAAGAGGACGAGCGGCAACGGCTTCTGCCAGAGACGCGGCAGGCAAGATGACAAAATTAGCAGGCGAGCCCGCCTGGAGCGGCCCGACAGGGTGGCCGAGGATCTGGGCCGGCGCCTCCGTCGCAAGGCGGAAGGCCGCAGCCAGATCCTCATCCGCACGGAAATCCTGGCGATCGCAGAGAATGCCGACGCGCTCGAGCATGTCTCCATTGCCGAAAGGCGACCAGGCGTCGCGGATATTGTCGTTGGCGCAAAAGAGCCGGACGCCGGCGGCGGCAAGCCGCTTGACCGGGGGCATGGGCACGGGCCCCGGGGCGCTGGTCATGATCGCCACGCCCGACCTAGCGAGTGCCGCGGCAGTACTGCCGAAATCGGCATCTTCCAACTCGCCCAGGCAGAAGGCGTGGCTGACGACCACCTTGCCTTCGAGGCCGAGTGCGACCGTGCGGTCGGCGATCTGGCGAAGCTCGAAGGCGCCGAGTGCGCCGCCGTCATGCAGATGAATATCGAGCCCAACCCCGTATTTGCCGGCGACGGCGAAGATCGCATCGAGATGGCCGGTTACGTCGTTGTCAATGCCGGCGGGATCGAGGCCGCCGACGAGATCGGCACCGGCGGCAATCGCCGCATCTAACAGCCCCGCGGTGCCGGGATCGCGCAACACGCCGGATTGCGGGAAGGCAACGGTCTGGATATCGACGAGATGACCATGGCTCTGCTTCAATGAAAGCACCGCCTCGAGGCCCTTCAGGCCAACTTCGGTATCGATGTCGACGTGGCTACGCACGGAGAGCGTGCCGTAGGCGGCGAGCCTTTCCAAAAGGGCACCACCACGGACTTCGATAGGCAGAGCCACCGTGCGCCGCAGAGATTTCTCCGTTTCGATGCGCATGGCGACCGTGTTGCCCGGGATATGTGGGATGAAAGGCAAGCCGATCAGTGTCTTGTCGAGGTGAATATGGCCGTCGACGAAGGGAAGGCTGAGCAGGCCGCCTGCAGCATCGAAACGTGGCACTGCAGCAAAGCCGATGCCGGCCGCCACATTCGGACCGATCGCGGCGATCCGGTCATTTTCAAGAATGAGCGAAACGATCTCGCCGGCTTCGGTCCTGGCGTTTTCGACTACGAGGCTCGGCGTCATCTGTTCTTCCATCATCCGCTATGCAATCAGCCCGACCCGGCGTGCCGCGACGACGCGATAGAGCGGATCCTTCCACACCTCTTCCTCCTGCAGGGCGGAAAAGACAAGGCTGACGTCGTGTTCGTCGTCCGAAGCAATCGCGGCGCGTTTGATCTCTGCCCAGGCGGGCGCTTGTCGGCTGCGCATTTCTTCTAGTGCCTCGGGGGTGGGGAGTGCTGGAAAACCGATCTTCGGCACCAGCGAGGCGATCACCTGCCAGAAGGCACGATAGAAGGGCTCGGCATTTTCCAGGTGCGGAGACACGAGGCGCAGCCAATGCATGCCGGTGACGGAATGGAGCGCGGAGAAATCCATGGTTCCGGCGAAGAGAGCAAGCGAGGTCGCGGCCATGCGGCGTGGTGTATCGGCGCTGAAAGCCAGTCGGTCGACGACATTGCGGAAGCCCGGAAGTGCGGCGACGGCGCGGATATTATGCCAGAGCAGATCGGTTTCAGGCTCGTAGCTGCGGATGCCTTCGATATGGCCGACATCGACAAGCACCCTCGCCGGATCGTCCGTGTCCGGAGCGGTACCGGTCGCGGGAGGAAGGGGCAGGTAGCAGGCCGCCCAATAGCCGAGCGCGGTGCCGACCTCCTCGTTGTCCTTCTTAAGGACACCATAGGCAAGACGCATCAGCGGATGTGTGGCGCTGCCAGCAAGGCCGTTCACCATGGCAGGCAGATAGGTGCGGATTACGGCACCGATACCGAGGCGGCGGGTTTCGCCGATGAAGAAGGCACGGTAATCCGCCTCGCGCGCGCGATCGCCAAGCGCCTCGTCCCAAGCTGTCCTGATAACAGGAGCAACCGGGGGCGGCATCGGCGGAAGCTTGTTGCCCTCGCGATACTGCTCGTACCACTGTTCCAGCCGTTCCGGCGAGGCGCCGAGGCGATCAAGCGCGATCAGCACCATCGGAACGTGGTTGGCGAGCAGATAGGGAAATTCGACGCTGTCCTCGCGTGCCCGCGAAAGGATGGTCTCCAATCCCGAAAATTGAAAAGCGGCAGCCCTGCTCATGCCAAAACCTCCCTTGATGTCGTGACGTCCTCGTCTATGCCAGGATCGAAATGCGGTTCGTCATAGGCGGCCAATGCTTCAAGATACCGGTTGGAGTCCTCGATGAACAGCGCTTTCACCAAAGCGCCGACGATGCGCGGCACGCCGTATTTGAGACCGGTGACGCCATTGCTGATCGGGCCGAGGCTCGCCAGCGCGCCGGCATTGAACATATGGATGCGCGAGACCCAGCCGGCTTCGGCATGTCTTGGCATAAGTTCGAAACCAGGGCCGAGATAGGGATGGCCGGCAAGCATCGCATTCTCTTCTCCCTGCGGCGGCTGTAACCGGTCCTTCCAAACTGCAGTGGCCTCGATGAGGCCGACAAGCTCGGGTCTGAGCGCGAAATTGATCTCGTAACCGGTGCCCAGCAGAAGGTGATCTGCGTGGAAGATGCCATTTGCAGTCGTCAGCCTGATCTTGCCGCCGTCCATCGAGAGTTCGCGGACGCCACAGCCGAGCTGCATGATAAAACCAGGGTGGCGGCAGGCCCGGTCATACTGTTCCTGTGTCGGCGGCACCTTGAAATTGAAGTAGAGATGGGCGAAGCGCCAGCGCTCCAGATCCGGCAGGTCGGCGAAATGGCCGAGGAAACCGGGAAAATTGGTCCAGGCGAGAACCTCCGTACGCGGCAAATCGGCGCTACGCGCAAACATGGTCACCTCTCGGGCTCCGATCTCCAGGGCCGCCACCGCCCAGTCGAAGCTTGATGTGCCGCCGCCAAGAATCGCGACATCTCTGCCCCCGAGAAAATCGATAGAGATCGGCTCATTGCTATGCGTCCAGGCCGATTTCGGCAGCGCCCTGACCATCGCGGGTATCCGCGGGCCGCCGCAGCCGTCGATGCCGGTCGCCATCACAAGGTGGCGGCAGGTCATCGTACGGCTTGCGCCGTCACCCTTTGTCAGCGTGAGAGCAAGTCCGCCCTCCGCCGGATCTATCGACGAAAGCATCGTGCTGTTTTCGACGTCGATGCCGACAGTCCCTCGAAACCACGTAAGATACGCCATCCAATCCTGGCGGCTGATCTTGTCGAGCGCGTCCCAGGCGTCGGCGCCATTCAGCGCCTCGTACCAGGAGCGCAGCGTCAGGCTCGGGATGCCGAGGTCCGGGCCTGAGAGATACTTCGGCGAACGCAGGGTCTGCATGCGGGCGCAGGTGATCCAGGGGCCTTCGCGGCCCTCTTCGCTCTGATCGATCACATGAACGGACCTGATACCGCGCCGCTTCAGGGCGAAGGCGATTGACAGGCCGGAGAGGCCGGCGCCACAGATGACGACCGAATGGAGGCCGTGGCGGTCTTCGTCGACTAGCTTCGGCCAGTCGGCGCAGAACGCTTCCACACGCGCCATCTCATCATGGGCGCGAAGTTCCAGCGCTCTCAAGCGCTCGTCCGGCGTTGTCTTCATGAATGTGCAGCTCGTGCGCGTTGGACTGGGCAGTATAGACGCGCAGGGAATGATCAATCCCCTGCCATTTTTTAAGCAACGCGCACAAAATATGGACATTTATGCGCGAATATGTTCTAATTTGTGATTTTTAATGTTTACGATTTTTTGTCAAGTGCGCTTGAGTGCGATTTTGTTTGATGTATAGTGCCCAGGTCAATTAAGAAAGGGGAGCAAACATGAAATCGCTCAGAAGTCTCACACGAAAATTGGCGATCGCGGGCTTCGTCTCGGTCGCATTTGTGGGCTCCGCCATCGGCGCTGACAAGAAATACGAAGGCATCACGCTCACGCTTGCCTCCCAGAACGATCAGTTCGCCGCGGTTCTGGCTGCCATCGCCCCCAAATTCACCGAGGAGACGGGCGCCACCGTCAAGGTCGATATTCTCGACTACGGCTCGTTGCTGACCAAGACGACGACGGATTTTGTCGGCGGCACCGGCGGCTACGATCTCGTGACGATGGATATAGTCTGGGCCGGCCAATATGCCGAAAACAAATACACCGTCGACCTCACCAACTGGATGAAACGCGACGCCGCCGAACTGAAGCTCGACGACATCTATCCGACGCTTCTCAATGCGCTTGGCCATTGGGGCGACAAGCAGGTCGCCTTTCCCTTTGCCGGTTATGCCAACGTGCTTGCCTATCGCAAGGATCTCTTCGACGCCGCCGGCCTGAAGGCGCCGACCACGATGGAGGAAATGGTGGCGGCTGCCTACAAGCTGACCGACCCCAGCAAGAATATCTACGGCTTCGTCGCCAACGGCCAGAAAGGCCCGGCGGTCGCACAGGACTGGATGCAGTACAATACCGAGATGGGCGGTGCGATCCTCGGCTCCGACGGCAAACCGGCACTGAATTCGGAAGCCAATATCAAGAGCCTGACCGTCTACAAGGATCTCTTCATGAAAGCGGCACCTCCCGGCGCCGTTAGTTATGACTGGGGCGGACGTGAGGAAAGCTTCCGCCAGGGCATTGCCGCGAGCATGCAGACATGGTCGGTCGGCGCGCCCGGCTACTATGATCCTGCGATTTCCAAGATCGTTGATAAGGTGGCGATCACAACGGCGCCGCGCGGCGCAGGCCTGCCGAAGCTCTACGGCATTGGCGGCTGGGGCATGGCGATCAACGCGGGCATCAAGGACACGCAGAAGGAAGCCGCATGGGCCTTCATCAAGTGGCTGGTCAGCCCGCCGGTGCACAAGGAATTCAACATGATGGGCGCCGGCAGCTTCCTGCGCAAGAGCGAGATGACCGATCCCGATCTGCTAAAGAAGTTCCCCTTCCTGCCTGTCATCGCCGAGACATTCGAGCATGGCGACGGCGAATATCGTCCGCGCATCCCGCAATATCCGGAGATTCAGGACCTGCTCGGCACCGCCGTGAACGATGTGCTCGTCGGCAATGCCGATCCCAAGAAGGCGCTCGACGCCGCCCAGGAAGCCGCTGCGAAGCTCTTCTGATAGCGGTTGACAAAACAATCTCCTCCGCTGGGGCCGCGGCCTAAGTCGCGGCCTCGCCGTTTCCAGACATTGATCCGATGCGCCTCAGGCCTCATGATTGGGCGAGCTCCCGGGCTCGATCCCGGTAGCGCGCATCGAACCAGGAACCTGATGGACATGACGTGACCCTATCCCTCACTTCCGCGCTGAAGCCCTCTGCGGCCTTGAGCGTTTCCTATCTCGAACGCAGGCGGCTGTTCTTCACCCTGATGACGCTGCCGGCCATCATCTACGTGCTCGTCATTGGCGTCTGGCCGCTGGCGCAGGGCATCTGGTTTAGCCTTTACGAATACAATCTGCTGAAGCCGGGGCGAACGCATTTCGTCGGGCTCAGCAATTATGTCGATCTTCTCTCCGACGCTGTGACGCGCGGGGCTTTCGTCAATACCGTCATCTTCACCGTCGGCGCCGTGACTGTCGAACTGCTGCTCGGCTTTGCCATTGCGCTGGCGCTCTGGCGCGACGACCGCTTCAACCGGATCTGCCTGGCATTGATCCTGATTCCGGTGACAATCACGCCGCTGGTGGTCGGGCTTATTTTCCGGGCACTGCTGCTCGCCGACTACGGGCTCATCGGCTATTATCTCGCCGAGTTCGGGATTTCCGATCCGCGCGGCCTTTTCGCCAATCCGAGCTCGGCGCTGGCGACCCTTATTTTCGTCGATATCTGGGAATGGACGCCGCTGGTGGCGCTGATCCTGCTTGCGGGCCTGAAGGCACTGCCGGGCGATATTCTCGAGGCATCGGAAGTGGATGGAGCAACGGCGCTACAACGTCTGAGAATCATCATCATTCCGCTCATGCTGCCTTCGATCCTTCTGGCGCTGACGCTGCGCACCATCGACGCCTTCCGGGTCTTCGACAGCGTCTACGTGACGACGGGCGGAGGACCGGGCAATGCAACCAACACGCTGATGCTGCATGCAGTGAAGCAGGGACTGGAATTCTTCAATATCGGCCGCGCCTCGGCGATATCAAACCTGACGCTGATCTGCATCGCCGTGATCGCGGCAGGCTTCATCCTGTTGATCCGCAAGGCGGACAGAAAGGCGAACGGGCGATGAGCACGCGCACCCTCAGCCGCATCGGCGAGCGCGGCTTCATCCTTGTCATGCTCGCCTTTTTCCTGCTTCCCTTCCTGTGGCTGGCATCGACCGCCTACAAGCCGTCACGCGACATCTTCTCGATCCCGCCGAAACTGACTTTCGTGCCGACCTTCGAGCAGTTCGCGACGGTGTTCCGTCTGTTCGACGTCTGGAGCCTCGTGTCTTCGAGCCTGCTGATCGCCGGCGGTTCCGTCGTCCTGTCGCTGCTGCTCGGTGTGCCCGCGGGCTATGCGCTGGCGCGTTCGACCAGTCGCTACGCTATTGCCGTTGCCTATTTCTTCATGGCGATCCGCATGGTGCCCGCGGTGGCAGCACTGATCCCCTTCTATCTGATGATGCGTGACATCGGGCTGCTCGGCAGCTGGATTGCCGTCGTCCTCATCAACGCGATGCTGAACTCGGCCTTCGTCACCTGGATGATGTTTTCCTATTTCCGCAGCCTGCCGAAGGAGCTGGAAGAAGCGGCGCTGACGGATGGATGCACGCTGTTCGGCTCGTTCTGGCGCGTGGCACTGCCGGCGGTTCGCTCGGGCGTCGTGGCCTCCACCCTTTTCTGCCTGATGTTTTCCTGGAACGACTTCCTCTATCCCATGTTCCTCACCCGGCTCGATTCCAAACCGATCTCAGTGGCGCTGCTTTCAGCCTATGGAACGAAGGACATCACCTGGGGCACGCTCGGCGCACTGGCGCATTTCTCGACGATCCCGATCGTACTGATCGTTCTCTTTCTCAACCGCTATTTCGTGCAAGGTCTGACGAAGGGCATTCATTAGATCCAAATGACAGCATGGCGTCGTGTGAAAACCGCTCGCACGTGTCAGCATCATGCTCCGCTCAGGCGCGCAGCGCTGCTTCGGTCGCGGCATCGAATACGTGGATGCGGGCGGGGTCGGCGGCAAGCGACAAGCGCTCGCCGATCTTCACGCGGCTGGTGCCGTCAATGATGACGCGCAGGCGCGGCGCCGACAGCGTCACGTCATCCTCCTCGGCCGAAAGCGACTTCAACCGGTCGGCAGCCTCGACATCGACATGGACGAGCAGGTTGGCGCCCAGATCCTCGACGAAGGCAACAGTCCCAGCCAAACCACCCGTCTCGACCGGTCGGAAAGCTTCCGGACGGATGCCGAGCACGACGGCGCGGCCGGCGGCGGAGGCGATGCGCGGCCGCTCGGCGAGCACCTCGCCCGAGAACAGAATGGAGGTCTGGCCGAAGCGTGCCTCGGGGCCGCTCTCCGTCTCGAAGAGCTCGACCGCCAGCAGGTTCATCGCCGGCGAGCCCATGAAACTTGCGACGAAGAGATTGGCCGGCTGATCATATAGGCTACGCGGCGTGCCGAGCTGCTGCAGAACACCGCTCTTCATCACGGCGACGCGATCACCCATGGTCATGGCTTCGACCTGGTCGTGGGTGACATAGACCGTGGTGATGCCAGACATCTTCTGCATGCGGGCGATTTCGGCGCGCATCTGGCCGCGAAGGCGAGCATCGAGATTGGAAAGCGGTTCATCCATCAGGAATGCCTGAGGGCTGCGGGCAAGCGCCCGCCCCATGGCGACACGCTGGCGCTGGCCGCCGGAGAGTTGAGCAGGCTTGCGGGCGAGATAGTCCTCGAGCTCCAGGAGCTTCGCTGTCTCCTGCACCTTGCGGCCGATTTCGGCCTTGTCGAGGCCGCGCACACGAAGGCCGAAACCGATATTCTCGGCGACCGTCAGATGCGGGTAAAGTGCGTAGGACTGGAAGACCATGGCGATATCGCGATCGCGCGGGGCAAGATCGTTGACGACAGCGCCGTTGATCGTCAAGCGGCCATCGGTGATTTCTTCGAGGCCGGCGATCATGCGCAGCGCCGTCGATTTGCCGCAGCCGGAGGGACCGACAAGGACCAGGAATTCGCCGTCGCGGATGGTCATGCTCAGATTGCGGATTGCCGCATAACTATCGCCGTAGCTCTTGCTGATCTGGTCGAAGACGATTTCAGCCATGCTCTTTCCTTGCTGAACAGAAGGCCTGGGGATCCTGCGGATCAGGTCGTGTAGACGCCGCCGGTGACGTTGACCCCCTGCCCGGTCATGAAGCGGGCAGAATTCGAGCAGAGGAAAACGACCACATCGGCCACATCCTCAGGCGTTTCCAGCCGTCCGAGCGGCGTCTGCGCGATATAATCCGTAACGACGCGCTCGGGCGTGACGCCGCGCAGGCTTGCCTCCCAGGCGATCTCGCGCTCCTGCATGCCGGTCTTGACGAAACCTGGGCAGACGGCGTTGACGCGGATACCCGAAGGCGCAAGCTCGCGGGCGAGCGCCTGCGTCCACCCGAGCACGGCAAACTTGCTGGCGGAATAATGAGCGAGCAGCGGCGCGCCGATCTTTGCCGCAAGTGAGGCGGTGTTGACGATGACGCCGGTGCCTGCGCTCGTAAAACGGCGGGCGGCAATCTGATTGGTCAGGAAGATGCCGCGAATGTTGACGTCGAAATTATAGTCCCACTCCTCGTCGGTCAGCTCCAACGCATGCTGCATGGTGGAGACGCCAGCATTGGCGCAGAGAATATCGTACCCCCCCATCTTCTCCGCCACCTCGGAAAATGTCGCCTCGACGGAGGCGCGCTTGCGAACGTCGATCGCATGCGCGGTGGTGCCGTTGCCGATCTCGGCAGCCGTCCGTTCGGCGGTAGCCAGGTCAATGTCGCAGATCGCCACCTGGATCGACTGGCGGGAGAGCGCGGTCGCGATCGCACGTCCTATCCCCGCCGCACCGCCGGTTACGATCGCACGCTTGCCGGATAGTTCTGGAAAGCTCGGAGATTGCATGCCCGCCCTCATAGAATAGAAACATCGCCGATCATATATCAACAAAACCATACACAACAAGAGAAATTTATGTTTGAATTTGTTCGAGTCATTCGGTACATAGTAAGCAACAATCAGACAGCCACGAGCTGCGGCTGCGGGAGGATGAGAACGTATTATGGACGCGGAACAGCAGATGGTCGCCGCAGCGGAAAAACCGAAGGTTCTGGCCCAGGTGCGGCATGCGCGCATCCTGGAGGCACTGGCGCGCAAAGGCGCGGTCTCCGTCAGCGATGTCGCCTCCCAGCTTGCCGTTTCCGAAATGACCGTCCGCCGCGACCTGATTGAACTCGAAAAGGACGGCAGGCTGGTGCGCACGCATGGCGGAGCGGTGCGTAGCGGCAACGCCCTCGAGCCGATCGTCAGCGAAACGGTCGATCGCGAGGAACCGACATTCGAATCCCGGCTGACGCGCAATGCCGCCTCGAAGCGGACAATCGCGATGGCGGCGGCAGGCGTTGCTGCCGGTGCGCGCACCCTGGCGCTCGACGTTGGCACCACCACCTATTTGCTGTCCGGCCTGCTGCTCAGCCAGCCGCATACGAAGATCTTCACCAACAGCGTGCGCAACGCCATACAGCTAGGCACCGGTTTCGGCGAGGTCTACCTGCCCGGCGGGCGCATGCGCGGCGAGGAAATGGCAATCAGCAGCCAATCGGCCGTCTCGCAATTCGAGGAGCTCTGGTTCGACATCGCCTTCGTCGGCGTGTCCGGGATCACGGCGCAGGGAATCTATGACTATTCCTTCGAGGACACCGACATGAAGCGGGTCTATCTGCGCCGCGCGACGCAGAAGGTGGTGCTTTGCGATTCCACCAAGTTCAAGCGCATGTCGCTGGTGCACATCGCGCCGCTACAGCAATTCGACATGCTGATAACCGATGCCATGCCGCCGACCGACCTTGCCGATGCGCTCGCCGCCGCCGGTGTCGAGGTGCGAATAGCGCCCGAGGAGCAGCCGCTGCTTTGATTTAGCCTTTCCGGTATCCGTCCCCGGCGGATGCCCTCCACTCGATTCCTCTTCAGGGAGTTCTCACATGGTCTTCGACTTTTTCGGCACAAAGAAGAAGGCGGTCATCGCGATGGCGCATATCGGCGCCCTGCCCGGCTCGCCCGCCTATGACGCCGCCGGCGGGCTCACCAAGCTCGTCGAGGACGTGCTTTGCGATATCGAGAAGCTGCAAGCCGGCGGTGTCGACGCGATCATGTTCGGTAACGAGAACGACCGGCCTTACGTTTTTCAGGCGCCGCAGGAAGGGCTGGCGGCGATGACCTCGATCGTCGAGCGGGTGAAGCCGCATCTGACCGTGCCGTTCGGCGTCAACTATCTCTGGGATCCCTCGGCAAGCGTTGCGATCGGCGCGGTGACGGGTGCGAGCTTCGTTCGCGAGATATTCACCGGCGTCTTCGCCTCCGACATGGGCATCTGGCAGCCGGATTGCGCCAGGGCGTCGCGGCTGCGGCACAGTCTCGGCCGCGACGAGATGAAGATGCTCTTCAACATCAACGCGGAATTTGCACATTCGCTGGACCAGCGCCCGATTGAACTCAGGGCGAAGAGCGCCATATTCTCGTCGCTCGCCGACGCCATCCTGGTTTCGGGGCCGCTGACTGGACAGGCAGTCGATCAATCGGACCTGAGGCGCGTCTGCGAAACCGTCAAGAACGTTCCTGTCTTTGCCAATACCGGAGTCAACAAGGATAATGTGCGCGACATATTGAGCGTTGCCAGCGGCGTCATTATCGGCACGCATTTCAAGGTGGACGGCAATACGTGGAACCCCGTCGACAGCGACCGGGTAAAGCGCTTCATGGAGATCGTCGAGACGCTGCGCTGAAGGAACCGCCATGTCCATCACGCTCGGCCTCGATATCGGCACTACCTCCACCATCGGCATCCTGATCGAGCTGCCGAACCGCGTGCTCGGGCTCACCTCTCGGCCTTCGACACTTCATTCGCCGCGGCATGGCTGGGCCGAGGAAGACCCGGCGCAATGGTGGGCGAATGTGTGCGAGATCGTCATGGAACTGATTGCAACGAGCGGGATCGAGCCCAGACAAATTTCGGCCGTTGGCGTGACCGGAATGCTGCCGGCCGTCGTCCTGCTTGATGACGCCGGCCGGGTGCTGAGGCCCAGCATCCAGCAGAGCGACGGGCGTTGCGGCGAGGAAGTCGAGGAACTTAAGGCCGAGTGGGATGAGGCGGATTTTCTCGCCACAGCGGGAAACGGTATCAACCAGCAGCTGGTGACAGCAAAACTGCGCTGGATCGCCCGACACGAGCCAGAGACCTTCGGTCGCATTGCCACGGTTATGGGGTCTTATGATTTCATCAACTGGAAACTGACCGGCAAAAAGGCGATCGAACAGAACTGGGCGCTGGAAGCGGGCTTCGTCGATATTAATACCGGCAATCTCGACGACGAACTGATCGGCCTTGCGAGAATTCGGCGGGATGCCATTCCTGGGAAGGTGGTGTCGCATGAGGTGCTTGGCGATGTGACGGACGAAGCCGCCAAGGCGACAGGGCTTGCAGTTGGAACGCCTGTTATCGGCGGGGCAGCCGACATGATCGCGTCGGCTTTCGGCGCGGGCATCAACAAGGCGGGCGACGTGCTGCTGAAATTCGGGGGTGCCGTCGATATTCTGACGGCGACGGATGTCGTGCGGCCCGACCCTCGCATGTTCCTCGACTATCACCTGGTGCCGGGGCTCTATATGCCGAATGGCTGCATGTCGACCGGCGGCTCGGGGCTCAACTGGTTCATCAGCACCTTTGCCGGACGCGAGGAGATCGCCGCAAAGGCAGAAGGAATACCCGTGCACCGCTATCTTGACCGGCTGGCCGCGGCATGCGCGCCCGGCGCGGACGGGCTAACGATCCTACCTTACTTCCTCGGCGAGAAGACACCGATTCACGATGCCGGCGCGCGCGGACTGATCGAAGGACTGACGCTTTCGCATCATATCGGCCATCTCTGGCGGGCGATGCTGGAAGCCTATGCCTATGCGCTGCGCCATCATATCGACGTGCTGAACGATATCGGTCACCCGACGACACGTTTCATGGTCTCTGACGGAGGATCGCAGAGCCGGATCTGGATGCAGATCGTTTCCGACGTGCTGCAGCAGCCACTACAAGGTTTGACCGGCCATCCCGGCTCCTGCCTCGGTGTTGCCTGGGCAGCGGCGATCGGCGCCGGACTGACCGAAGACTGGTCCGGTGTGACCGCCTTTGTCGGGCGGGGCGAAAGGATCGTGCCCAATCCCGACAATGCGGCAGTTTATAACGGGGGCTATCGGACCTATCGTTCGCTCTACAGACCATAGACCCAGCGGAATTTAAGCGCGATGATACAGGCAGACCAGGCTCCGACGAGGCAGGCGGCCGGACGCGGCGGCATGGTAACAAGTCCGCATGCGCTGGCGAGTGAGGCGGGTGCGGCGATCCTGCGGGCCGGCGGCAATGCGCTTGAGGCTGCGATCGCCATCGGCAGCACGATTGCAGTCGTCTATCCGCATTTCTGCGGACTTGGAGGCGATTCTGTCTGGCTCGTTGCCGATCGTAGCGGGCGAAAGACATGTTTTCTCGGCATTGGGCAGGCGGCGCGGGAATTGCCGGATTTCGACGAGAGCATCCCGCTGCGCGGTCCGCTTTCGGCGCTGACCTCGGCCTGCGCCGTCGATGCCTGGCGGCATGCGCATGACTATTCCGCGCGGCACTGGAGTGGAAGGATCGATTTTGCTGCCCTGCTTGCTGATGCGATCCGCCATGCGAAAGAGGGCTTTCCGATCACACGCTCGCAGAGTTTCTGGCTTGCCTTCCGGGAGGCGGAGGCCGCCAACTGGCCGGGCTTTGCCGCGCTCTTCATGCCAGGTGGCGCGGCGCCGGAAACCGGCAGTCTGTTCCGGCAGGAGAATTTGGCGTGGTCGCTGTCGCTGATTGGCCGGGATGGACCACGTTCCTTCTACCGGGGCGAACTCGGCGCGAGTGTCGCGGCGGGGCTGAAGGCTGCGGGTTCTCCGCTGACCAGCGACGACCTTGACGCGACCCAAACGCGCGAGGTCGCACCCATCAGTCTCTCCTATCGCGGATTCGAGCTGCTTGCGCCGCCGCCGCCAACACAGGGTCTGTCGACGCTGGCGATCATGGGGATTCTCGCCCATTTCGATCTTGCCGCCCATCAGGCCGGCAGCGCCGACCACCTGCATCTCTGCGTAGAAGCCGTCAAGCGCGCCTTCCTCGACCGCGGCGGCATTGCCGATCCCGATGTCGTGCCGCAGCCGGTGACGGAATGGCTGAGCGCACAGCATCTTGCGCAGGCGGCGGCCTCCATCGATCCCGTGCGCGCACTCGCGTGGCCGGCACCCTTTCGCAGCGGCGATACCGTGTTCTTCGCCGCAACCGATGCTGAGGGCGGCAGCGTCAGCGTCTTGCAGAGCACCTATTTCGACTGGGGGAGCGGAGTGGTCGTCGGCGATACGGGTATTCTGTGGCAGAACCGCGGGGCAGCCTTTTCGCCCGATCCCAAGCATGTCAATGGCATCGCACCCGGCAAACGTCCTTTCTATACCTTGAATCCCGGTCTTGGCCTGCGCAGCGGCAGGCCGGCTTTGCTCTACGGCACACAGGGCGCCGACGGGCAGCCGCAGACGCTTGCGATGGTGTTGACCCGGCTGATCGATTTCGGTGAGGAACCTGCAGTAGCGTTGGCTGGCCCACGCTTTCTGCTTGGGAAGACCTTTTCCGACAGCAGCGACAGTCTGAAGCTGGAAAGCGATACCGGCGAGGGCGTTTTTGCCGAACTAGCCGCAAGAGGCCATGCGGTGTCGCCTATCGAGGCGAAGAGTCCGCTTGCGGGGCAGGCAGGGGCCATCGCCATCGACGAGGACGGCCTGGCGACCGGTGCGCATGACCCACGTGGCGACGGATTGGCGATCGGAATCTCTTCCGGCGACATTGATCGATGAAGAACAAGATTTCTTTAAGAGGATAGATCTCTGGGTGAGCCGAAGGGTGTTCCTCACCCCGCCCCCGCTCCTTCCTTGCAACCCGGACAGCCGGGCGGATCGGGCGTCGGCGACGCCAGAGGTGCCGAGTGCGTTTCTAACTGGCTGGCGACGTCGCGCCTCTAATCAGCTTGACACGGTATGTAGCACGGTGGGTACATTCCATTTCCGCATGCGCGGTGCCAAGTCTTCACTTTGGAGTTTGGGAAGTCTCGCTGCTATTTGCAGCTGACGATCCGTCGCCTCCTTGTCGAAGCGCAAGGTACCGGGCAATGAGATGGCGGGCAATGCAGCGCTCCACGCCTCGGCACTCCGTCACAGACTGAGAAATAACGGAGACGTCCAGATGCGTGATTGGTCGGTCTGGCGTGCGGTGATGAACAACGGATGCTCCCGTCCCTTCGCAAGTTGCAGGGCGTCGATGCCGATTTCTCCTTCCAGATCGCGTGGCAACGACTTCTCGGTAATGCATTCCAGGGAAATCCGGAGTTCGACGCCGGGAATATCCAGGTTGATCGCGCCGGAGGCGAGCAGTTCGGCGCCTGAGACCGAAAGGTTGATTGACGGCGCATCGATGTGCGGCGGCGGCTGTAGTGGATCGCCAATCTTGACATAGCCATAAAGATCGGCGCGGACTTCGATCCGGCTGCCGACAACGTCCGAAAGCGACAGTTCGACGCCGTCCACGTCGCCATGGGTCGCTGACCGAAAACCTATGGTCGTCGCATCCCTTCGCCAGGCGCATTGTTCGGGATGGTCAAATCCTACGCCGCGGTGGCCAAGGAGCGCTGCGCCGGTTACGGCTATCTCGCCTTCCCAATAGGCTGCACGGTAGCGATCCTTGATCCGCGCGCCGCCGAACCGCAGACGCACGCGGCGATTTGAAAACCCGGCCTCCTCATGCAGGTTCCGTGTCCATATCAGGCGATCCGCGTCATAGAGGCTCATCTCTTCCCACCCCTTGTCGCCCAGCAGGCGATAGACAAGCGGCTGAGCAGGATCGGCGGCAACGACTTCGCCCATCCAGCTTTGGCCGAGACGCAAACTCGCAAAGCTGCGTTCGCCCGTCGTGGCGAATGTACGCCGCGCGCGCAGGGCCTTCCCGATCGAAGCGCGATCCAGAGTTTCGGCAAAGACCCCGGTCAGGCCACCACGTGAGCCGAATGCTGCCGTCGCCGGTGCGCCGCCGCCACAGCGGCCTTGATGTTCGTCGCTGGCGGCAGACGCCCCAAGCCGATGCCCGCGGCTTAGTGCATCCACATAGTTCCAATGGAATTGTCCCCAGGCCGACGAGATTTCGGTCAGGCGTTCGAGCTCCGGGTGATGCCAATCGAAAATGCAGCGTCGGCCGCCGACATGCGGGATCATCAAATGGCCCTCAGGATCGTCGGCATAGGCCGCCCAGAGTTCATCAACCGGCCAAACCCCCGGCCGAATCGTACCAGCGGTGAATTCGTTCCACTCGAAGGAGCGCACGGAGCGGCCCTCGTCGTCGAAAGGGAACCGGGGCTTGCCGTCCCTCAGGAAGACGACGTTCCGGTCTCCGCCGGCGGCAGAATTGCCGCACCATTCGGTGCCGGGATAGCAGACGAAACGTCCAGGCTCGTTCAACTCGCCGATCAGTCCGACCGCTTCATTCCACTTCGCTTCGGTGATGTTGAAATCATTGACTGTATAGCCGACGATATCGAGACCGGCGATGTCGCGACCATAGCTGAGATTATAGTAGGTATCATTGGTGCCGACCGTGTCCTCGGAATGGACGTGGAGATCGGCATAGTAGAGATGATATCCGCCTTTCAGCGGCTCGACCTGGACATAGGCAATCGCCGGCTCAACCTGAACGCCGTCAGCTTCGGCTCGCAGCCGCCATTCGCCGTTTTGCCCGAACGATAGCGCTATCTCCGTAGCTGCCCAGCCTTCCGACGCGAAAGCCAGCCTCTCTTCCCGCGTGCTGCCATCCGGGCAGCTCAAAATCACGCGACCGTCGATCACCCGGTCGCGGCAGGTATTTCCCCATATGTCATCGACGCGTGCGAGAACGCGGACAGGCTGCCGTGGTTCGGCGAGGCGGGGCGCGATGAGGTTGATCGCGTGCGGCGTGCCGGGAACGATATCGATGGCGCAATCGCCTGGAACTTCGGCGAATTTCGAGCTGCCGAGCGGATCGATGAACATCCGGAAGCGGAAGTTTTTCTCGACGAAAGTTTGCGCCCGCGTGCCGGCACCACCCTGCCGCCGGTCGCCGAGACGAATGATGATACGATCACCCGGATTGAGATAGCCGTCGACCACATCGATGATGATTGCCTTCTGGAAAGGACGCTCATGTCCCTTCTGATCGAAGCGGACCTTCAACCCCCTCACCGTCGCCGGACTCTGGCCGGAAAACGGGGCGGCCGCATGATATTCCGCCGAGACATAATTGGCGCCGGTTGGATCGGAGGTCTGGAAAAGCGCCCAGTCGGAATAGAACTTGAAGGCAAGCTTCAACCACGCGCCATCGGCAAGCCCGACCGCACCGATTTCGTATACCAGGCTCAACTCTGTCCATTCGCCCGCGGTCAACGTCTTGCGATCACAGCTCAGCCGGCCAAGAAACGGTAAGGATTTGATATGATCGGAAAGACCGCTTGGGGCAACGGCGTCCCGTGCCGCCGGCTGGCGGTTCGAATTCGTTAACATAGCTTTGGCCTCATTGTTGTCCGCGCCAGTTTTCGTAGCGGCGCTCGATCCGTCGAAACACCAGGCTCTCCATGAGCCAGGCGATAAGTCCGATCAGCGAGACGCCGAGCAGCACCTCGCTGGAATTTCCGGTTTGTCCGCCCATGGCCACCATCCATCCGATGCCTTGAGACGCACCGATCATCTCGGCGGCAACAAGCGCTCGCCAAGCTTGCGAAAAGCCGATGCGCAGCGCCGTGGTCACGAAGGGAAGCGACGCCGGCAGGTAGACGTGCCGCAAGAGCTGCAGCTTGCTGGCGCCCAATGTTCTGGCGGCGCGCACTTCGCCGCCCTGGATCGTCAGCACACCTTCCTGGATCGCCGTTGCCATCGGGAAAACGGCAGCGATGAAAATCACGACCGCAATGGACAGATAGCCGATGCCGAAGAAGATCATCGACAGCGGCGCCCAGGCAATGGGCGGTATCGCCATGAACAGCCCATTGAGCGGACTTATAAACTGACGAAACCCTATCGAAAGCGCAGCTGTTGTACCGAGCACCAGCGCTGCAAGCGTAGCGGCGAGGAAACCGCCGGTTTCCCGCAACAGGCTAGCCGCCACCTGGCGCCAGAGATCTCCCGAACCGATCCAGCGTCCGGCCTCGGATGCCACATCCCATGGCTGAGGCAGCACATAGGACGGAACCTGGCTTGCAGCCAGGCACCACACGACCCCCAGAGCCGGAAGCGATGCCCAGCTCCAGGAGGGTTTTGGCCACGCGATCAATCCGGACATTTCAGTTCTGCTCACCGGTTGCCCGCGCCCAAAGGGCGGTATCAATGACGTCGTCAGCCTTCAATGGTTGGGAAAGAATGCCAAGCGTCTGCGAATAATCCATCAGCCGCTGGATGAAGGCACGATCGGCGCTTTCGATGGCATCGGACCAGCCAAGCCGCTTGCGCGCCTCCGATACGATCGCTTGCGCCGGTACGACCTTGCCATCGGCAGACTGCACGGGTTCCAGCTTGAAGGCCTCGGCAATGATCTTGTCGGCTTCATCAGGATGCTCGCTGAGGAAAGCAATTGCCTTATGATGAGCGCGCAAGAGCTTGACGATATCGTCCGGCCTCTCGTTGGCAACCTTGCGCGTCGATGCAATCACGTACCAGGGATAATGCGGCAGGGCCTCATTGACATCGAAGACAACCCGACCTGCGCCACGCAAGACCGACTGGCTGATGAAAGGTTCCCACTCGAAAACCGCATCGACCACACCGGTGTCGAGTGCCGCATTCATATTGCCGGCTGGCATTTGCGAAAGCTGAAGATCGGTTTCCGGATCGAGCTTGGCGACATCCTTGAGAATATAGCCCCGCAGCAGCACATCCATACCGCTACCGCGATTGACGCCGGCCAATCGCTGTCCCTTAAGATCGGCGAGTGTGTGGATCGGGCCGGATGCCTTGGCAACGAGAGCTGCCTGACCATAGTTGACCTTGGCGAGGATGACGCTGTCGAGTCCGCGCGCAAACCACTGATAGACTGGCGGAGCACCGACATAGGCGACGTCGACATCGCCGGAAGCCACCGCCTGCTGGATCACCGGCCCATCGCCGAATGACTTGAGCTCGACCGCAAGCCCTTCTTCCTTGAAGAAGCCCTTCTTCTCAGCGATCAGGACGGGCGCGTTGGCCATGGCGGAAACCCAGCCGATGCGCAGGGGCTGTGAATCCCCTGCCCAAGCCGGCGCGGCGAGCAGCGCCATGGCGGCGGCAAGAATAATTCTTTTCATCGTCTTAAGGGCCTGCATTTTGACGAGCTCCTGAGTGATTGAGGGAGGCTGATTGTCTGAGTTGGGTGATTGCGCCGATCCGGTGCATGAGCTGGTCCCCATAATCCGCAAAACGGGCAGTGCTGCGGACTTTGTGACGGTCTCGCGGGCGTGGAAGATCGATGAGTATCTCGCTGTCGATACCATTGGGAGGAAGGCCTAATACGACCACGCGGTCTGCAAGGAAGACAGCTTCATCGATATCGTGTGTGATGAAGATGATCGTCTGGCTGAGCTCCGACCAGAGCCGCAGCAATTCCTCATTCATCTGGATGCGGGTAATCGCGTCGAGAGCCGCGAAAGGTTCGTCCATCAGCAGAATGTCGGGCTCAAGGGCGAGCGTGCGGGCGAGCGCGACGCGCTGGCGCATGCCGCCCGACAATTGGTGCGGAAGATCGCGCGCCACCGCCTCCAGGCCGACAAGGGAAAGATAGTGGCGTGCTTTTTCTCGCTGTTCAACGGCATTCTTGCCAGCCATTTTAAGCCCGAAGCACACATTGTCTTCGACCGAAAGCCATGGGAAGAGGTTCGGAGTCTGGAAAACATAGCCGAGCGCCTGCATCTCCGGAAAGACCGGCTGACCGTTGATACATACCCTCCCCGCGGTCGGCTTGAGGAAGCCCGAAAGCAGATTAAGCATGGTGGACTTGCCGCAACCGGAGGGGCCGAGCAGCGCCACGAATTCTCGTTTTTTCACTGTCAGCGAAAAATTTCGGAAGACCTCGCGGCCGTTCTTATAGGTGAAGCCAATGCCATCGACCGAGAGCACGGCCGGCGGGTGAAAAGGGGTGACAATTTCCATAGACGACTATTTCCATAGACAAAGGCGTAATGCGATAATACATTTTAATACATGTGTGGCAAGCCCCTGAATCGACAGAACAGAGCATGCCCTGTATGACCGCTGGAACCGTTGAGATCGATTGTTACGAAATGCCAATTATTAGGGATAATGCCACCGCGCTCTACCGGCAGATCGCAGCCCGGCTGGAGGATGAAATCCGAAGCGGTCGGTTCGAGCCGGCCGGCCGGCTGCCGTCTGAAGCAGAGATCGGCACTCGTTTTGCCGTCAGTCGTGTCACCGTCAGGCTGGCGCTGGACGAGCTTGCCCGGAAGGGGTTGATAGAGCGGCGCAAAGGCAAGGGCACATATGTCGCCGGCAAGGAAGTCCGACATGAGCTCGATACGCTGCAAAGCTTTCACGAATCCCTCATTTTGCAGGGATTGAATGCCAGCATGCGTGTCCTTTCCGTCGGCACCACGCGGACGCCGGAAACGATCGCCGCCGCGCTTGGCCGGGGTTGGGAGACATGCCTTTCCCTTGAGCGCCTTCATCTAGTCGACAATGAACCGATCGCGCTCGGGCGCAGCTTTCTGCCGCCGGCATTGGCGAAATTGTCGCGTGATGAGATGGAAAGCCGCCCGACCTATGCGATCGTCTCTGCGTTTGCCGGGCTCGACGTCGAGCGGGCTCATGTCGCTATCGGCGCTGAAACCGCAGATCCGCAGCTTGGGTCAATCCTCAAGGTCCCCGCAGGAGCCGCGCTGCTTGTCATGGAGCGGACGTCTTGGTTCACGGACAATACGCCGGCCGAGCGATCGACCTTTTATGTCCGTCCCGAACGCTACCGTTTCGTCATGAACAACGTATTACGGCATTGATGCTCCGCCAGCCGGAATGAGTGCCGAGAAAGCTCGCCCCAAGTCGCATCTCGGCATGGCTCCGCAGCGGTTTCTTTAGTTTTCTGGAAAGCCATCTCAGCTCCTCCACCCCGAGCTGATGTCCGCCACTTAGGGGCCGGATCTTCTGCCAAAAGACGATGTGGTGAGACGAGGAGCGCCGCCTGAGTTGCCTTGGGCGAACGTCTGGGATAAGCGCTTTGCACGCCGCTCCCGCACGAGAGGCGTCGAAGGACTTCTGAGGAGCCGAGACGAGCATGGCCGCTGACAACGACGAATACATCTATGACGAAGTGACGGGCGAATGGCGTCCGGCTTCGGAGGTGGCAGCATCCGCCGGCAATGAGGCGGTCGTTCGGGACGCAAGCGGCAATGTTCTTGCCGATGGTGACTCCGTCACCGTCATCAAGGATTTGAAGGTCAAGGGAGCCGGCCAGACGCTGAAGCAGGGCACCGTCATCAGGTCGATCCGCCTCACCGATAATCCCGAGGAGATCGATTGCCGTCATGATGGAATCAAGGGTCTCGTTCTGCGCACCGAGTTCGTGCGCAAACGCTAATCAAGTTCTCAAGGCCTGCTCAGTGGAATCGGTTGACCTCAGTGGCCGACGTGCGGCGACTGATGATACGCGCTTGTGACGTACAGCATAGACCAGGCCTGCGACGCTTTCGCGGGTCAACTCGCCGTCGCCAAAGCCTCGTTAACTCCGCTTAAACCAGATCGATGGGCAAGTGCCGGCTGCGGCTGCGAGCACGATGCAAACAGATGCGAGGCGATTGATTCCGGTTTGGAAATCTATATGCAAAAGGTTGCAAGATTCGCGGAGATATACGAATGAGACGCCGCTCTCCCCCGCGGCCGCATGATGAATACGTCTTCAGCCCGGGCGTTCGGCTCTCAATCTCGTCGCCCAGAATTACGCCAACAGGATGATGCCGCAGCAAGGCTTGCGTTCGCGTCGTCTCGCAGCCTCTTCCATCCGAGAGCAAGAGACCTGCCTCTCACATCCATTTTTCTCCAAAGGACCTTTCCATGAAACATAGACGCAATCTCCATATGCTGGCGGCAAGTGCTGCGTTCCTCACCCTTGCCGGTCCGTCCTTCGCCTTGGACGGCGGTGACATGATGAAGAAGCTCAGTGCGGCCATCGGCGCCGGCGGCACTGTTATTACCTTCGAGAAGGCTGACGTCGAAGGCGACACCGTCACGGCGTCGGGGGTCGAGGTGGGGATTGCGAGCCTGCCCGGCGATAAGCTGAAGATCGGCGACATCACCTTCGAGGGCGTGAAGGAGACCGAAGGCGGTGGCTACTATGCCAAATCCGTCGCCTTCCCCGACGTCGACAAGAAGCAGGAAGACGGTCATCTCTCCGCTAGGGATATCCAGGTCCAGGGTCTGACCATCCCCGCCAATGCCGCCGGCAAGACGCTCGACGACCTCCTGCTCTATGAGACCGTCAGCACCGGCCCGATCGTTGTCAGTATCAAGGGCAAGGACGTCTTCACGATCGAAAGCACCGAGTCCAATCTCGGGCGCGAGGATAGCGGCTTCACCTATGACGCCAATGTCGCCGGCCTCAAGATCGACCTGTCGCAGGTCGAGGACCCGTCTTCCAAAGACGCGATCGAGAAGCTGGGGTTGGCGACGCTCGACGGCACCTTGACGATGAAGGGCAGTTGGGAAGTCGAAAGCGGCAAGGTCGCGGTCGACGAATATGCCCTGGACTTCAAGAATGTCGGCCGGTTGAACTTCGCGGTCGACTTTTCCGGTTACACCTTGAACTTCATCAAATCGCTGCAGGAAGCGGTGAAGACCGCCGAAGCCAATCCGAACAAGGAAGAGGCAAACCAGGCGATGAGCCTCGCCATGCTGGGCATGATGCAGCAGCTGACGTTCAATAGTGCCGAACTGCGCTTCGACGATGCTTCGATCACCAAAAAGGCGCTCGACTACGCCGGCTCGCAACAGGGTGTCAGCGGCGACCAGCTCGCTCAATCGCTGAAGGGCCTCGTGCCGATGATGCTGGCGCAGCTCAACCTGCCGGAACTGCAGAACCAGATCTCGGCGGCCGTCAACACCTATCTCGACGGTCCGAAGAGCCTCACGATCAGCGCCGCGCCGGAAAAGCCGGTGCCCTTCCCGATGATCATGGGGGCGGCCATGGGTGCGCCGAACACCATCCCCTCCGTGCTCGGCGTCAAGGTGACGGCGAACGACTAACGTATCGCCCCGAAAATCGGAATCGGTATTCGCACAGCGCGATGCAGAGTTTCACAGTGTTGGAGTGCCGTGGGTCTGAAAGGACGCACGGCGCTTCAAAATCATCTTGCCAGGTGTTGAGCCGCGCCACAAACAGAAGAATGAACCGGATCGAGACGCTGCCGCCTGCCTCGGACGCTTCGAGACGAAGAATACCATCCATGCGCCGGCTGACGATCGGTGCCGGCTCGACAACGGACTACGCGCTGCCGTGGCAAGATGCGGACGTCGCCGATTGCGCCATTGCGTGAGGCGCGCGTAGTCCTTTTCCGTGGCGTCGAAGTTTGCTCTGCCTGCGTTAAAGTCTTCTCAAGTCCGTATTGCTGGACGAGCCCCTTGATGGCGTCCCTCTGCTCCCAGTAGTCTTCGGATGCCCGCAATTCTTCAAGCGAGCGGCCGCTTCGGGCGAGCAACAGGGCTTCTTATGATACGCAACGCCTCCCCAAGCAATCTCCTGACCACGGTACGCTCCGATGCAGAAAAAGCGCGCATCTGCGCCGCTAACAACGCTGACCTCTACCAGGCGTTGTTCCGTGCCCATGGACTGCCTGATCAGCGAACCAGTGCGTTTTGGTCAAGCAATGCGATCGCACCTCCATATTATTCCAACATGACGACACTCGACCCGGATGCAACAGAGGAACAGCGCATTGAAATCGGTCGGCTGACAGATCGGCTGGGACGGCGACCTGGTTTCAAAGACGGGTTTTCCAGGCTCGATCTCGTCGACAAAGGGTTCCAGTTGTTGTTTTCCGCATCATGGATATGGGCTGAACCTCACAGTATTTCAGCAGGTGCGCCTCAATACTGGGCACGCATTTGCGATACGGCGTCACTGGATCGCTGGGAACGTTCCTGGAAAGAGGCTGGCAGCCCGACCGATGCCAACGTCTTCACACCGGCCCTGCTTTCCGATCCCAACGTGCATATCTATGGCCGATTGGCCGGAGACGGCTTTAATGCAGGCTGCATCGTAAATCGATCACCCGAGGCTGTAGGGATCTCCAATGTCTTTAGCTTGACTGGTACGCCGCAAGCCTTCCGAGACGCCGTTTCGTTGGCCACTAACGCCTTTTCACCCGATCTGCCGCTCGTCGGATATGACAGGGGCGCAGCGCCAAACGAGATGACGAAGCTGGGCTTCAGGTCAGTCGGCAAACTAAGGATTTGGCTATCTGACGACGGTTCCTAACCTTCACTATTTGGGCCGAAACCAAGGGATGGCAGCTTTTCCGCTTATGCGGCGCCGACGCCGGCGGCGAAGATGGCGATACAGCGGCGAAGGTGGGCAAGCAGTTCAGCCCGATCGGCCCAGGCATGAGCGCGTCCTTCCGGCGGGCCCAGGCCGCCGAGAACCATATCCATCAACATTCGGGCGCCGCTCGCCGGATCATCCAGCGACAGCCTGCCTTCCGCCCGGCGTTCGTTCAGCCAGTCGGCAAGCTCCTGCCGGCTGGCAAGCATGCCCTCGCGCTGCAGGATATCGATAAGCTCGGGAAACTGGGCTGCTTCGCGAAAGACGAGCTGCAGGAAACCGGCGCGATCCTCATCCATGTCCTCGTCCATGTCGATCATGAAGATCCGTTCGAGGCTCTCAGCGATCGCGATGTCTTCGGCAGGCCTCGGCAGGTCAAGCATCAGGCGCCGATGGGCGCCGACCACGGCAGCAAACAGCTCTTCCTTACTCTGAAACAGCTTGTAGAGCGTCTGTTTGGAAACGCACGCCTCGGAGGCGACGAGCGCGGTCGTGCTTCCGGCATAACCATATCTGACGAAAACGCGGCCGGCGACTTCGACGATATGCGCCCGCTTGTCTTCATCGCTGGAGACTTTTGGCCGGCCTCTTTTGCGCGGCGCATCTGCGGGCTCGTCGATAACATCCATGATGGTCTAGACCGCCCTGCCGAACCGCATGCCGCCCGCCTGAGAACGCAGCCGACGATTTCTGAGGGACGAACCCTTCGCTTGTGGCATCGGCAATTTCAATTTATAGAACCAATACGTTCTGCAATGCGTTGCATCCCATTCCATCTGGCGATGGAGCACTTGTGACGACCGTTCCTGCCGCCACATCAGTCTCTTGCTACTCCCAGCAGGAGCTCGACATCCGCATCCCAGAACACCCTATCCTGTAGTACGGTTTCTGCGAAAAAATCAACCACAACCATGCAGCGCAGCGAAAACACGTCCAGCAGCGCCGCCCGCCGGCAACCGAGCCGGCTCTTCGATCGCAGCAAATCGCCACCCGCGGCCTCTCCTATTCCGGGCAGCTTGCAGGCAAAGTTCGAGATCAGTGCGGGCGAATTTCAGGTGAATTTCTGAACCGTCCAAACAGCCTGTTAGCGGATTATGCATGACATATACTCGCGACCGCGAGGTGATATGAGGTTCGCGCGGCCCAAGACGCATGCAGAATTCACGTTACATTATATAGTGGTTCTTGAATATAGTATTCACCCCGAGGATTGGGCATCAAAAGGCGCTCAAATCTTACTCGTTAAAGGAGTTGCGCAAAGATTTAACCATATTTAAGTGTTCTTGCGAAACAATGCTGTGCGTAGATCAGACATCTCGAAGCAGAGGTGCCAATAAGTTATTTGGAGACAGCCTTGGCATTTACCATTGCCCGTAGTCTGGTGGCGTTTGGCGTCGCCGTTTCAGCAGGTCTTTTCATCTCGATCGGATTGCAGCAATCCGCGCTCGAAAGGCTCAAGGTCAACGGGCCGGTTTACGAGCAGGTCGTCTACGGCAAGGATCTCGTCGCCGATATTCTGCCGCCGCCGCTCTTTGTGGTCGAATCCTACATGCTCTCCTTCGAGGCAAGCAAGTTTCCCGAACTGACCGAGACCAACCTCGCGAAGATCGCAAATCTGAAAGCCGCCTACGACGACCGCCGCGCCGATTGGAAAACCACCCGGCTGCCGCAGGCTTTGAAGGACGAGCTTGAAAACGATGTGGTGGTCAAGGGCGATGTGTTCTGGGACGTGATGAACCGCGAGATCATCCCGGCCCTGAATGCAAAGAATGAAGACAAGGCGCGCGGGGCGATCGAGCAATTGCGCGTCGCCTTCCATACGCACCAGGATGCGGTCGAGAAACTCGTCGAGAATTCCGACGCTTTCATGAAGGACGAAGAGAGCAATGCAGCCTCGGAAATCGTCAGCTGGACGATCTATGCGGGTGCTGCCGGCTTCGGATCCTTCGCCCTGCTGCTGGTCGGGCTCTACCTCCTGCGTCGCCGGGCAATCGTGCCGCTGGACGGCATGAAGGCCTATATGGGCAATCTTGCCGAGGGTGATTTTTCCACCGAAGTTCCCTATGCCGACCGTTCCGACGAGATCGGCGCCATGTCCAAGGCCGTGGCGGTGTTCCGCCGCAATGCGCTGGAACGCCAGGACGCGCAGAAGCGAGAAACGGCGCTTCGCGACGCGGAATTCGAGCGCGAACGCAGCCAGATGGCCGAGAAGGCAGCCGAGGAACAGACACGCGAGACGGTGATCGATCAGCTGACATACGGGCTGGATCAATTGTCGCACGGCAATCTCGACTGCCGCATCACGACGCCCTTTGCCGCCGCTTACGAAGCCTTGCGCGCGAAGTTCAACGACAGCATGAACGCCCTTTCCGCCTCGATGGCCGAGATCGCCCAGACCTCCGGACAGGTCGGCAGTTCCTCGACCAACATCACCAACGCAGCCGCCAGTCTCGCTTCGCGCACGGAACAGCAGGCCACGATGCTCGAAGAGGCCGCGACCGCGCTCAAGCAGATGAACGCCAAAACCAAGGATGCGTCCCATCATGCCGGCAAAGCGACCGGGATGATGGCCGAGACCCGCACCAGCGCCGAACATTCGGCAGCAGTCGTTCGCGATGCGATCGCCGCCATGGAACGGATCGAAGGCTCGTCCGCCCAAATCGGGGATATCGTCAACGTCATCGACGAAATCGCCTTCCAGACCAATCTCCTCGCGCTCAATGCCGGGGTCGAAGCCGCGCGTGCGGGCGAAGCCGGCAAGGGTTTCGCCGTCGTGGCCCAGGAAGTGCGCGAACTCGCCTTGCGCTCGGCCAACGCCGCCAAGGAAATCAGGGCCCTGATTTCCACCTCCTCGACCCAGGTGTCGACAGGGGTGGAGCTCGTCAACCGCACCGGCAAGGCGCTGATGGAGATCGAGGGACAGGTCGAGCAGGTCTCGGGACTCATCGCCCGCATCGCTTCCGTCTCTTCCGAGCAGGCGACAGCGATCAGCGAGATCAACGCCTCGGTCAGTGCGCTCGACGAAGTCACGCAACGCAATGCCGCCATGGCCGTGGAAACCGTCTCCGCCTGCCGCGCGCTCGGCAACCAGACACAGACGCTGGAAGGCGTGGTAGGCCGCTTTCAGATCGAAGCGCCGGCCGCCGGCGGCGCAAGACCGCAGAGAGCCGCCTGACTTCACCACCCGCGAAGGATTGACCGGCGCAGACGAACCTTATCGGGCTTGCGGCGTTTCACGGCAATGGACACCCATTATCGTCACGCCGCATCTTCGTTGCATCAAGATCTCGCGCAGCGATGTGCGCCGCAAGGGTTTTGATGCCGAACTCCGCTTACACGAAACATCTCACCTCGATCGAGCGCGAACGAATCCGGCGGGTTGTCCGCATCGCTCGGCTCATGGACACAGCCGTGAGACTACCCGTCATCGGCGTGCGGATCGGAGCGGATTCGGTTCTCGGCCTCATCCCGGCGGTTGGCGATATCGCCGGCTCCCTCATCGGGATCTTCATCATCAATGAAGCAAGGCGTCTCGGCATTCCCAATCACAAGCTTGCGCGCATGGCCGTCAACCTCGGCATCGATGCGGCCGGCGGCACGGTTCCGCTGATCGGTGATCTCTTCGACGTCTACTTCAAGTCTCATCGCCGAAACGTAGGCATCATACTCGAGCATTTCGGGCTCAGCGAAGGCGAGCTGGACCGGCGCATGTGAAAGGTCCCGCAGCAATTCATCTAGAACGGAACAAAGTCGGCCAATCCACGGGTTGGCTGCCGCCGCACGATCCCTGGAAGTAAGCTTCCGCAAGCTTAAACTCGGCATCGTCCCACACCCATTGCGCAGACAGGCCGCAGTCGGCAACGCCACGCCCCCTTCCGGACATCTGCAAGCTTCCGGTATCCGTATCGAAGCCCGGTTCCACGAAGAGCGTCGTTGCACCTTCACCCTCCCCGAGGGGAAGTCTCGGCTGAAAGGGAATGGGAACACCGTTTCCCTTCAGCGGTTGGAGGAATACGAGCGACGAGCCCTGGTAGGCGCCCATGATGCAGGGGATGAGCACAAGCGCATGATCCATATCGAGAGGATAAGCGTCGGCATTAAGTCCCCCATTCGCTGCGTCGGCTTCGCATCCTTCGCTGTCGAAAAGAGCCTTACCGGCGCTCATTGCCTGCGTGATCAGCCGTTGCTTTTCCGCATCCGACAGGATGATATCGATCTTTCGGCGATTGATGACAGGCAGGGCAGGCGGAGCCGGCACCTTCGAAGCGGGAGCAGCCCCCGCCTTGATCAACGCGGTGACGCCGCCGATACGACCTTGACGATCATCCATGTGCAGAAGCGCGGCGACCATGCCGTCAAGCGGGATGACAGCCTTGTCGTCGCCGACTTCGATCTTTGCGTCATTGCGTAGTTCTGAAAGAAATTCCTTCACAGCAACCGGATCCTTGGTCGAGATCGTCGTGAGGTCCTCGTCCTGAGAACGCGTCCAGGACGGTCCAAGACGCAGCGGTTTTCCGTCGGCGAGAAAGCCGCCGAGGCCGACCGGAAACGGCACGCTCAGCGTAACCTCCGTCGCGGCATCAGGACCGGCGGCGCGGACGAAGCGCAGATCGGGGTTGTTGATGGTGCCGTTTTCGAAGCCCTTGGCTTCACATTTCAACCCGTTGTCGCAGACGACCAACCAGGATTTGTATTTGTCATAGGACGGCTCCGCAGCAACCGCCGGGCCGCAGAGGATGACGCCGACCACGAAAAATGCGCCGACCTTCTTGTGGAGCTGCCGCATCATTGCTTTCCTGTCGATTGAAAATCGTTGAAATCCAGTGGTTTATTGCCCGAACGCCGGTGCGATATTACCGCCGTCGAGATCTGCGGCAAGGGCGGATTTCACGTCCGCCATCCGCCAGTTCGACGTCATTTTTCCCACAATCCCAAGCTTACTCAGCCGGCATCGCGTCTTGCTCCGCCGTTCGCCCGCACCAGCGCCATCAGCATCGGGCCGATCGCAAATTCGCCTTTCTCGGTCCTTCGGGTGAGATCGCGGAGATAGCCGCCAGGCGAATTGATGTGCCCGCCTCTTTCCAGGATGCAGGCGATCACCGTCGCGGCGTTTTCCGGCCCCATGCCGGCGCAGGCTTCCTCATAGGCCGAGGCGCTGACGCCGAGCATCGAGCGGACGACGACGGCGGCCGACATCAGGTCTCGCCAGTTGCCGACCGTTCCGCCCGGCCCGTATCCGAGAATACCAGGGCAGGCCTGGAGAACGAGGCCGAGCGGGAAGGATTTCAGGCCATGGCCCGCCGCCGGATCGGCCGCACCGGATCTTCTCCCGGGCCGCTCCCGATGTTTCAGCCTTCGCCCGTCCTGCGCCTCGGCGATCGGGTCGTTATTGGCCACCGCCTTTGCGCCCTGCTTCGTTTCGAAGCTTGGTTCAGATTCAGAGATGGATTCGAGATTTGAATTCTGTTTGTGCCGCTCAGTTTGAGACTCATTGGCGTCTATTTTTTTAATTTTAATGTGTTTTTCCAGCAGGTTGACAGCCTCTTCGCGCAACAGCGCCATCTCGTCGAGTAGCGCAGCCAGTTCCTCGGCGCTCGCCACGCGCGGAATCCGGAGGACAAGATCGCGAAACAGCATCGACATACGCTCCCAGTCGCCGGGAACCGCCTCGTCGAGGGCTGCCGCGATGAGCTTGGAGATATCGCGCCGGCACACTGTCAGCCGTTCCCTGGTCACCCTGATCAGCTCCCGGTCGGCGACCGCCTCGGCGGCCAGGCTTTCAATCTCGACCGCGCGTGCGAGCAGCGGCGCAACGCTGAAGCCAAAGGCCTCACCGATCGCCCCTGCCCTGTCGCGGCGCGCATAGCGCTTTCCGTTCGGGCTGTCCTTGCGCAAGATCAGGCCGGCCTCGACCAGGACGGCAAGATGCCGCCGGAGTGTGGCCGGCGTCATTCCGCGGGCGCGAAGCGAAAGCTGCGCATTCGACGGAAAGACGATCAGGCCTTTTTCCTCGGAGATCTCGTCATCGGGATAGAAGGTCAAAAGCGCGTCGAGCACCGTCAGCGCCCGATCGGTAACGCCAAGCGCTGGCCGTGCCTCGCAGATCGCTCTGAACAGCTTCCACTTGCTGCGTCTCATCCCCGGCTCGATGGTCTCGGCCAGTTGCTGGCTTGCAAGCATGCCAAGCGACATCGGCCGCCGCCCAAAGGGCGTCGTCACATATCCACTCTCCATTTGCCTTCACCTTCGTTCAGGCAAAAGAAAACCCTCCACCCTTTTCGGTGCCAGGACGCTTGACTGTGATTCGTGGAAATGCGATTCTCGATGTGCTTAAGATCTGAGAAGGGCTTCCACGACGGCGTCGTTGGGGGCCTTTTTCTTTTGCGCGTTACGCTCCTCTGTGCTTTTTGAACTCCTGGAACAGGCTCTGCAGCCTTTCCTGGACGAATTGATCGAAACCGGGCGCAGTCTTGCCGTCGAAGATGAAGGCTGCGCCGGACGCTGTCTTTTTGATCGTCACCGGCACGCCACTGACCTCGGATTTGGCCACGGCCGCCTTTGTTGCCGCCTTCTTCGTTGCCAGCACCAATGCCCGGTGAAACCGCTCGTCGCTCGAGATCTTGCGCGCGTCGTCCGCGGACAACTCGGCGATGATCTTGGCGATATCGGCGTTCCCGATCCGCTCACCCAGTTCCAGCCATCGCCGGCGGCCGATCTCAGGCGCCGCACCTATCGCGTTTATGAGCTCCAGGGGGACCTGTCGTATCACGATCAGCATTCTCGACAGCGCCGCCTTGTCGACGCTGAGCGCGGCCATGATGACGTCGCGGCCGAAGCCGCGTTCTTCCAGCCGCGAGGCGAAGAGCGCGCGTTCGACATAGGAGAGATTGGTCCGGGCGCTGTTTTCCTGTCCCTGGCTGACGACCAGCTGGCCGTCGGTCAGGTCGCGGACAACAGCGCGCACCCTGATGCCGATTTCCCTGGTGGCGGCCAGGCGACGATGGCCGTAGGCAACCTGATAGCGCCCCTTGGTCTCGGGATGCGGGCGCACAAGGATCGGCACCTGCTGCCCATGTTCGCGAATCTGGTCGACGAGCTCGGCAAGTTCGGCCGCGTCGATCGCCAATCGGTCGCTGACGAAGGAGGCGTCGATCAGGCCGGGATCGAGCTCGACGATAGTCTGGCCGGCGGCGAGCTGCCGTTCCAGCTCGCTCGCGCGCTCCATTTTTTCAGTGATGTTGCCAAGCGTCTTCGTGATGCCGCCTACGGGTGCTGCGCTGCGCTCCTGCGGTACGAAGCCCGCGATCGGGCGATTGTCGCGCGGGGAAACCGTTTCCGTCCTTGCCGGGTCGTGCGCGGAAATTTCGATGAGGTTCTTGCGCGCCATCTCTATTTCCTTCCCCATGTGGAGCGGACATGCGCCTCGATCTCGCCATTCACGAGGTTCAGGGACTCCAGGGCCCGATCATAGGTTCCGCGCGTGAATTGCGACCGTTCGACCTCGTAAAGGGTCTGCTTCGTCACGCCGGCATCGGCGACCGCCGTCGACTTCACCATGGCGTTGTGCAGCATGCGATTGCCGAAGATCGCCCGCATGAAGCCGGTCATCTGGCTTTGCGGTCCGTCGTTCGGCTCGAACCGCGTCACGAGATAACGCATCCAGTCGTAGCTGGTGCGCCCGCCGGCCTTCTCGACGACCGACATCAATTCGCTCGTCATCGTCAGGAACTGCGACATCGACATGACGTCGAGCATCTGCGGATGGACCGTGATCAGCACCGAGGTTGCGGCGCAGAGCGCCGACATCGTCAGGAAACCGAGCTGCGGTGGGCAGTCGATGACCACGACGTCGTAAAGGCTTTCGATGTCGGTCAGGACCTCACCGATGCGGGCGAAAAACATCGTCTCCGCCGTCCCAGACGCCATGGCTTTCGGCGTCTCGTGCTCGAACTCCATCAGCTCGAGATTGCCAGGGATGAGATGCAGATTGGGCGTGTAGGTGGCGCGCACGATATCGGCGATCGGGCGCGGCTCCTCATATCGGATCGCGCCGTAGATCGTTTCGCCCTCGCCGACGTCGAATTCCGGCTGGTGACCGAACAGTGCGGACAGGGAAGCCTGCGGATCGAGATCGACGGCAAGCACGCGGTATCCCCTGAGCGCCATGAACTGCGCGAGATGTGCCGCGGTGGTGGTCTTGCCCGAACCGCCCTTGAAATTCATCACGGAGATGATCTGAAGCTTTTCGCCCGCCCTGCGGGCCGGCACATATTTCGGCGTTCCGTTGCGCTCGTCGAGGACCCGGCGAATCCGGTCCATGTCGATGGCGCTATAGAGCCTGCGCCCGTTTGCAAGCGGATCAGGCCCATGGCCGTCGGCCGCCACCTGCCGGAGATAGCCTTCGCCGATGCCGATGAAGGCCGCGGCTTCCGCCGGCGAAAACGTCCGGATCGTCTTCCGCGACAGCGGAGGAAAGATTTTTGCCTGATGCTGCTGAAGTTGATAGGATAACTCCTTCGCATCTGTTGCCAGAAGCGAAGGGAGGTGCTCCTGATCATCTTGAAGAGCAAGACTCGGCTGCATGATCTCTTTCCCGGATAACTGCGCAATTTTAAACGAAAGCGCTTCAGTTACGCAGTTGCTATATGCCTCGATTCGTGACCGAATTACAAATGCTTAACCAAACACTATTTTGGCGCGTGAAAGCCCGCCCGGGCACGCGGCCGATTTCCGGCGAATATGCCGGCAAGGTCCGGTGATTCGACGCAGCGGACAATGGCCTCGACCGTTTCGCAGCGCCAAGTTAATACGGCAATGTTTCTAACGTCTTAGACCGCTAGTCCCCATCATCCTTCAGATAATTCTTGCCGTTGATCACCAGGAGCCCGTCGGAGTTCTTGTCCGGCTCGAATATGCTCATGGTCTCCGTCGTGCCGCTCGTGTCGATGAGGTTCAGGCGGTAGCCGGAAAGCTCATAGCGCCCGCTCGACCCGCGCCGGTTGCCCGAGGTGGTGACCCCGGTTCGCGATCCCGCGATCTCGTTGGTCATCGAGGCACCGGACCAGCCGGTGCGCTCGAAAGTGCCGTCGTTATGCAGCGTCAGCTCGCGGCTGGCGGCAGCCGATCCCGAAGAGGTTGCGGTCATGCCGCTCGATGCGAAGGTGTAGACCCATTTGCCGTCGAGCGTGGCCCCGTCCTCGAACGGCGGCACGGCGCGATAGTCTTCGTCGTCGATCACCAAGTCCTGTCCCTTTTTCGAGAAGGTCTTCGTCTCGATCTCGATCGTCCCGTAGGCAGAGGTGACGCTGCGCATTTCGATCGACCCGGCAGAGGAGAAGAAACCGCCCCCCGTCAGCCTGTAGAGGCCGCAATCGGTTGGATTGTCCTTGCAGGACTCGGCGATATCACGGCCGCCCTCGGGCAGTTCGCTGCTGAACAGGCCCTTCGCATCGAACACATTGATCTCGCTGTCGGAATAGAAATCCACCCCGCCGAAGACATTCGGTCGCACGCCGGTATCGAGATAGGTGAAGACGCCGTCGAGCCCGCCGTCGCCGCTTTCCGGAACGAGATCGAAATCCTTGTCGGAAGGTTCGAGCTTCACGGAGCGCACCAGGGCCTCGAAATCGGCCTCGGCGCTTTTGCCTCTGTCGCCGCTGAGGTTCAACAGCACGAGTTGCAGATAGGCCTGTTGCTTGTCGCCCGCGATGCCGACGACGATCTGTTTGATGCTCACCTCCTGCTGCTGGACGCAGCAGCGTTCCTCCACGCGAATGTCGTGGCCGTTCACCGTCACCCCGTAATGCTTGATCAGGATATCTTCCTTGGCCATTTCGGGAAGCGACGCGACGAAGGTCTTGACGCCCGCCGGCAGCAAACTGCGTGCGGCCGAAATAGGCTTGGAGATCTGGATCAAGGCGCTGCCGCGCTTGTCGTCCGCCGTCTCGGGAAAATCCTTTTGCAGCATGAAGAGATCGCCCTTGCCGGCTTTTCCCCAGCCGGAGGCGGGATCAGGCAGGCTCACCGTCAGGCCGCCGATATCGGCGGTTGCGGCAAATGCCGGGAGACACAAAAGAAGAGAGAAAAGCGCGAGTGCGAAGCCCAAGGCAGATCTGAACCGGCAGAGCCGATCATTATGCGCGTCGCCCATTTCGCCCATGCCCCGTCCCCCCCGTTTGCCTGCCGCCGACGGAATTTGGAGCCGGTTGCGGCCATTTCAACCCTCAGTTTTCAGGAAGGTTTCTGAACGCCTCCGCCGCCGAAAATTCAGGGAGCGAGCGCGATCAGCTTCAATGACGGGAAATAGCTGCGATAGCGGCCGACATCGCGCGTCAGGAGCGGCAGCTGCTGCACGGCGGCGTGCGCGCCGATGAAGAAATCGGGAAGTACGCCGGTGCGTGAACCGCCTGCCTTGCGGTATTGCATGAAGACCTTGCCCGCGAGAAACAGGGCCGCTTTCGGCGTCGGCGTCATCTCGATGCCGGCCTCGTCGAGAAAAGCCTCGAGGGCTTCGATCCTGTCGTACCGGACCGAAAGCTCGGCATAGATCACGTCGTTGATCAACAACGGGCCTTCGATGCTCGCCGTTTCGAGCTGAGCAATCGACCAGTCCGACCATTTCGGGTCGTCGGTCACGAGGTCGAGAAGAACATTGGTGTCGACGAGGGTCACGTTTCGCCGCGCGTCAAAGCCATGATGGCGTCCGTATCAAGGCCCCCGCCGGCGTGCCCGCGCAACTTCTCGAAACGACTGGCCGGCCGCTTCCTGTCGGCGCGCGTCAGAACTACGCTGCCGTCGGCAGCACGGTGAAAATCGACCCGGCTGCCGGGAACAATGCCGAGCAGATCTCGCACCGGTTTCGGAATGGTCACCTGCCCTTTCGCGGTCACGGTCGTGGCCATATCGCACACCTTTGTAATACTCTCCTTTCAGAAAGTATTACCTCGACCGGCAATTTACAAGCGGGTCTCTAGCCGCCCATCGACTGGTAGAGCCAGTCGTCGAGCTTCTGGTTCGCCATGCGCGCGGCCGGCCCTGGAAGCAAAGCGTCCTGCGTCAGTTCGACGCCGAAATAGGAGACGGACGGGTCCGTTATCACCTGCCGTTCGTCTTCATTTGCGGCCAGATAGATCCGGGCGACCTCATCGATGCCGAATTGTTCCGGGCCGCCGATCTCGACGATATCGCCCAGGGGATCTCCGGCTGTCAGCTCCGCGAGGAAAGCCGCGACGTCGCCTGCCGCGACCGGCCTCATGGAGGCCGAAGGCAGCCGGAAGACGTCGCCTTGCGCGCCGATGTCGATCAGACCGTTTATGAATTCGTAGAACTGCGTGGAGCGGAGGATCGTATAGGGGCGGCCTGAAGCCTGAATGAGATTTTCCTGCACCATTTTTGCGTGGAGGTAATCGCTTTCGACGAGGCGGGGCGTGCCGACGACGGAAAGTGCGAGATAGTGCCTGACCCCGGCTTCGGCCGCGGCCGCAAGCAAGGTCTTCGTCGAAGCCTTGAAAAAATCCAATGCCGCGCTGTCGCCGAAGGATGCGGCATTGGTCACATCGACGACGACGTCGCTTCCCGCGACAGCCGCATCGAGGCCTTTGCCGGTCACCGTGTCGACGCCGAGCGACAAGGACGCGGCTACGACGCCATGGCCGGAGCGGCGGAGGTTCTCGCAGAGCCGCGTTCCGATGAGGCCGCTTGCTCCCGCCACCGTGATTTTCATATCGGCCTCCTCTGTTGCCTCGTCATGGATCCCATCGACAATGACGGGAAAGCCGCACGCCTTCCATCGTACCTGAGGTCTGGCGCCCTACCCTTTAGGCATAGGGAAGCCAGACCGAAGTCCAGTATGGTCTTCCGATCCTCGATCGTCGAAAATTTCGGCTACACCTCCGCGCGATGCATGGGTTTCCATGAGTTGCGGTTGTGGGGTGGCGGGATTACGGTCCGAACATGAACCCGCCGGCGCCGAAATCGAGAATGACTGCTGTAGACGATGCTGACGATCCCCGGGCTTTGTCCGACCGGCCGGAGCGGTTGATCATGAGCCTCTGGTCGCACCGTCCCCAATTTCTGTATCTCGGGCTTTTCATTGCTGCCTATGTGCTTGCCTGCGGCTTCGCTCAATTGCTCGCAATCGTGCCGGGGACGGGTATTTCCATCTGGCCTCCGGGCGGGCTTTTCATCGCAACCCTCACCCTCGCCTCCAGGCGCAGTTGGCCATGGTGGATCGTGGGAGGCTGCCTGGCGGAACTCTCAAGCAATGTCTTGTGGTTCCACAGTCCGCCGGCCGCCGCCTTTCTGATCTATGTCGGCAATGCGCTCGAAGCGGCGGTCGCGGCGTGGCTGGTAAACCGGACCTTGAAGCCGCCGGTTCGGCTGGAAACCCTTCATGAAGTTCTCACATTCATCATCATAAGCGCCGGAATTGCGCCGATCGTCAGCGCAACCGTGGGAAGCGCCACGCTGGCGTGGTTCAGCATCCAATCGCAATCTTTCCTGACGGCATGGCCGCTCTGGTGGATCGGCGATGCAACCGGCATCCTGATCGTTGCGCCGCTGGCGCTGGTCGTGTTTCACAGCTGGCGCGACAAGACCCGGCTCTCGGCCGCGCAATGGACGGAAGCTTGTGTCCTCGGGCTGATCTTTCTCGGTGTCGCCGCTCTTTCGCTCAGCGGCTACCTTCCCTTCGCCTTTATCATCATGCCGCCTCTTCTCTGGGCCGCCGTCCGCTTCGAATTCAAGGGCGCTGCCGTGTCGCTCGCATTGCTTGCCCTGATCACGGCGGTCTTCACGGTAACGGGCGCCAGCCAGTTTGCCGGCGATCCCGAGTCCCAGAAACACAACCAGATCATGCTGCAGCTTTTTCTGGCCATCTCGGCATTTTCAGCGCTCATTGTGGCCGCCATATCCAGGCAGCATCAGCTCGCCGTGCTTTCGTTGCGCCAGAGCGTCGAGGCACTGCGCGAACGCGAACGGGAGCTCTCGCAGCTGGTCGACATGGTTCCGGCTCAGATCCGCCGCCTGAGACCTGACGGCGAGCCGGTCTTCTTCAACAAGCGGCTGATCGACTTTTTCGGCCTCAACGTCGGGGATATGGACAGGCCCGGCATGAGCCGCCTCTCGTCGATCATTCACACCCTCGTCCATCCCGACGATGCAGCGAGGCTGCTCGAGACGGTTCACCGCTCTCTCGCCAGCGGCGACCCCTTCTCGATAAAGTACCGCATGCGCCGTTTCGACGGAGCCTATCGCTGGGTCGACGGCCGGGCCGAGCCGCTACGCGATCAAAGCGGCGCGATCGTGCAATGGTATGTCATCTCAGTCGATATCGACGACGAGATGCGAGCGCAGGAAGCGCTGCGCAATCGGGAGCGCGAGCTTTCGCAACTCGTCGACATGGTTCCGAGCCTGCTCTGGCGGCTCGATCCGGAAGGCGCTCCGACCTTCTTTAACCAGCGCCTGATCGATTTTCTCGGTCTCGACGTCGTCGAGACGGAAAAACCCGGCAAGAGCCGTCTGTCCTCCATCATAGAAACCGCCGTCCATCCCGACGATGCGGAGAGCCTCGTCGAGGCGCTCAACCATTCCCTCGCCACCGGCGAACGTTTTTCCAAGCAGTATCGCCTGCGGCGCGCAGACGGCGTCTATCGCTGGGTGAACGGCAGCGCCGAGCCGCTGCGCGACGAGAGCGGGCGGATCGTCCAGTGGTACGGTCTCAGCCACGACATCGACGATCAGCTGCGCGTCGAGGAAGCGCTGCGGGAGAGGGAACGCTCGCTCTGGAAGATCGTCGAAACGCTGCCGGCAATGATCGATTGCGCGGCGCCTGATGGAGAGCCGATCTATCGCAATCCTCAGCTGCGCGACTTTCTCGGATACAAACTCGAAGATCTTGACGGAACCGGCAAGTCACGCCTGGCCGGCACGCTTGACGCCGGCGTTCATCCCGACGACGTGGCCGAGGTCAAGGCGAGATATGCCCATTCACTGGCGACCGGCGAACCCTACGCGCGCAAGCATCGCCTGCGCCGGTTCGACGGCGAATATCGCTGGGTCGAAACGCGTGCAGCGCCGATGCGCAATGCCGAAGGCGAGATCGTGCAGTGGAACGTCATATGCCTCGATATCGACGGCGAGGTCCGGGCGCAGGAAGAGCTGCGCCTAGCGCAGGAAGGCCTGGCGCGGGCGAGCCAGGCGGCGAGCCTTGCGGAGCTTTCCGCCTCCATCGCTCATGAGGTGAACCAGCCCCTGGCGGCGGTCGTCGCGAATTCGCATGCCTGCCAGCGCTGGCTCATGGCGGAGCCGCCGAATATGGAGCGGGCACAGAGGACGGTCGAGCGGATCATCCGCGACGCCAACTCGGCGGCTGATGTCGTCAGCCGCATTCGCGCCCTCTTCAAGCAATCCGCGGACAGGAGGATCCAGACGACGCTCTCCAGCATCATCGCCGAAGTGCGTGGCCTGATGACCGACGAGACCTGGCGGCGGCGCGTTCGCATCGACGTCCAAGTTGACGGCAGTCTGCCGTTCATCGCGATCGATCGCATCCAGATCCAGCAGGTTCTGATCAATCTCATCCGCAACGGCATCGACGCGCTGGACGCGGAGACAAGCGACAGGGTGATCGAGATCCATGCGCAACAGGTCGGCAATGTCGTCCAGACCGAGATCCGCGATCGCGGCCAGGGGATCGAATTTCCCGAGAAGATGTTCGAGCCGTTCTTCACGACGAAAGAGAAGGGCATGGGCATGGGGCTGGCGATCTGCCGCTCGATCGTCGAGCTGCACGGCGGAAGATTGTGGGCGGAGAAGAACGAACCGCGCGGAGCGACGTTGATCTTCACATTGCCCATTGAAACGAAGGCGGCATCATGACAGCCGACGACCATATCGTCTTCATCGTCGATGACGATGCACGCATCCGGGAAGCACTCGGCGAGCTGCTGGAATCACACGGCATGCATGCTGCCGCCTTCGAATCCGCCGGCGATTACGTCACTGCGGACAAGCCTGATATTCCTGCTTGCCTCATCCTCGATATCGAGCTGCCCGACATCAACGGCCTCGACCTGCAGAGGCAGATCGCCGACGGGGATCATCCGCCAATCGTCTTCATCACGGGCCACGGCGACATCCCCTCCTCCGTGCGCGCGATCAAACGCGGCGCCGTGGATTTTCTGACCAAGCCGTTCAACGATGCGGACCTCATGGCGGCCGTCCATGCCGCGATCGCTGAGGATCGGGAAAAGCGGGCCGACCGCGCCGAACGCGACAAGCTCAGACAGCACTATCTCGACCTCACGCCGCGCGAGCGCGAGGTGCTGCCGCTCGTCGTCAGCGGCCTTCTCAACAAGCAGGCGGCGGCCGAGCTCGGCATCAGCGAGGTCACGCTGCAGATCCACAGACGAAATGTGATGCAGAAAATGGCGGCGGCATCGCTCGCCGATCTCGTGCGGATCGCAGAGAGATTGGAAATACCGATCACCCACTCTCGCCGAGTGGGAGGGAATTGAACATGAACAAGACAAGACATGTCGTGGCAATTGTCGATGACGATCCCAGGCTTCTGGAATCGATGGGTGACCTTCTGGAATCGGCGGGCTATGTGGCCCGCAGTTTCTCGTCGGCGGGCTCGCTGCTCGTCAACGGCCTGTCCGACCTGGACCTGCTCATCACCGATATCGGAATGCCCGGCATCGACGGCTTCGAACTGCGCGACCTGGTGCTGAAGTCACGCCCGGAGCTGCCGGTGTTCCTCATCACCGGTCGCCACGAGATCGCCGATCAGGGCCGCGCGCAAGGCGCAGGCGGATTTTTCCGCAAGCCCTTCGATGCCCAGGCTCTGCTGACGGCCATCGCCAACGCGTTACACAAATAGAGAGACGGAGGGTGACATGAGAGTGGACCAGCCTTTGGCACGGAGATCGGCGCCGTCATCACTGCAGTGCAGAAGCGAAGAGGATCAGCCGCTCGTCATCATCGTCGATGACGACGCATCCATCCGTGAGGCGCTGTCGGAGTTGATCCTGTCAGCGGGCTTCCAGCCGGCCAGTTTCGCCTCGACCCGCGATTTGCTCGACTCCGATATGGTGGAGAGCCCCGGCTGCCTGATCCTCGATGTGCGCATGCCCGGAACAAGCGGTCTGCACCTGCAGCGCCATCTGGCCGAAAACGGCATTTCCAAGCCGATCATCTTCCTGACGGGGCACGGCGATATCCCGATGACCGTCCAGGCGATGAAGGCAGGCGCCGTGGATTTCCTCACCAAGCCGGTGCGGGACCAGACGCTGCTCGATGCCGTGACCGCGGCCATCACCATGGATGCCGAACGGCGGGCGGAAGCCGCGATCGCCAACCGCAATATCGAACGCCTGGAGACGCTGACGCAGCGTGAGCGCGAGGTGCTGCACGAAGTTGCCCGCGGACGCCTTAACAAACAGATCGCCTTCGATCTCGGCATCAGCGAAGTGACAGTTAAGCTGCATCGCAGCAACGTCATGCACAAGATGGAGGCCGCCTCCATCGGCGAACTGATCCGGGCATGGGAAACGCTGCCCGCGCAAATGCGCCAGGCCGCCGCTTCGCGCTAGACGCGTCCGGTCTTTCAGATTCGCGTATCGCGTTTCAGGTCCCTGGCTTGCGCGACATGCGCTGGCCTCCAGCCGAGCGCCGTCTGGTTTACGCAGGGTTCCCGTAGGCTTCGGTACGGTGGCCACCAATGTCCATTTGATGCTCGATGTATCCAGATCGCGCCAGAAAAGACACGACGGCGCGGAGAATGGGTTTCGATTTGGCTCGCATGCGTTATCTCTAAATTAAAGCGGGGGATATGATCCGGTCCCCGGCTTTGGTTCCCCAAAGGAGATCTCGCTTTGAACAATCTATCGTCCGCGCCTTCTGCTGAAATCACCGCCTTCGATGACGAAGCAAACTTCCTGTCGGCCATGGGAAATGCCAAGCGGCTCCACATCCTGCGTCTGTTGGCCGAAAGAGAATTGTCCGTGACGGTTCTGGCCGAGGAAGTAGGATTGAGCCAATCTTCGACGTCCCAGCATTTGTCTATTCTTCGGGAACAGGAACTCGTGCAGACGCGAAGGGCCGCCCAGACGATCTACTATTCCCTCCAATCCGACGCGGCCAGGGCGATACTCGAGACGCTCTCCGACATCTTCGGAACGCATCGCAGCGCCAAAGCAGACTGCGCCCGAGCCGCACGTGGCTGACGAAACGGCGAAGCGTTGCTCTTCTGGCTCATGATCCAGTAGCGCAGAGTCCGGCGATGCTTCGCCCCTGCCTCTCTAACACATCGATCCCCGATGTACGTTTGATGTACACCTCCTAGACCACGGTGTGATTACGCCTCCATTGCAAATGGAGATAATGAACCGCATCAGCAATGGCGAGAAAGGCTGGCGGCATGGAGGCGATCATGGACGTATATGAGGCAGTCAAAAGTCGACGGTCGGTGCGCGGATTCAAGGATAGGCCTGTGGAGCGGGAGGTGCTTGAGCGTGTGCTCTCCGCCGCAGCTTGGTCGCCGTCGGGATCGAACATCCAGCCGTGGAACACCTACGTGATGACCGGCGCGCTGCTGGCAGAGCTCAAGACGTCAGCCGTCGAGCGCGTGGCCCACGGCGACCCCTGGGACAAGCGGCAGTACGAGATGTACCCGCCCATGCTGGGTACCCCCTACGGGGAGCGCCGGTCGGCCTTCGGCAAGGAGCGCTACAGCGCGCTCGGCATTGCACGCGACGACTGGGAAGCGCGTCAGCGAGCGGCAATCGCCAACTGGAACTGTTTCGGCGCGCCCGCCGCCCTCTTCTGCTACATCGACCGTGACCTGGGCCTGCCCCAATGGGCCGACGTCGGCATGTATCTGCAGACGGTCATGCTCCTGCTGCGCGCCGAAGGCCTGCACAGCTGCCCGCAGATGGCGTGGTCGCAGGTTCGCGAGACGGTCGCAGAGATCCTGTCACCGCCCGATGGGCTCATCCTCTTCTGCGGCATGTCGATCGGCTACGAGGACCCCACGGTAAGTTACACCCGTACAGGCCGCGCCCCGCTCGACGAGACGGTTACGTTCGTCGGCGACTAGTGACTTGTGATCGAAGGAATGGGGACCTCTCGCAGTCGCCTTATCCCTAGTCCTTTATCCACTCCGAAAACGCTTCCGGCAGCACGTTCGACCCGCAGATCACCGCCACCACACGCTTGCCACGGTAACGCGAGGGGTCTTCCAGGATCGCCGCGATGCCGAGAGCGGCCGACGGCTCGATGACGAGGCCAGCGTGCCGATGCGGCAAGCGCATGCCCGCCTTGATGCTTGCTTCCTCGACGAGAGGCACGTGATCGGCGACGGTGAGCAGGTCCTGAAGGACCGCCGCGATCGGGAAGCGGCCGGCGACGCCATCGGCGATCGTGTCGGTGCGGTCTGTGGTGACGACGTCTCGCGCCCGCCAGGACAGAGCCAGGGCGGGTGCTCCGCTGGGTTGGATGCACACCACCTCTGTTGTAGGCGACAAGCTCTTGAAGACGTGACCGACGCCGGTGGCCAGCGCGCCGCCGCCGAGTGCGAGCAGGATCGTGTCGATGCGGCCGCACCCTTCGATGAGCTCCAGCCCGATTGTCGCCGCACCTTCGCAGGTGTCGAGGTTTTCGCTGTCCTCTACGAGTAAGGCATTGTCGCTGGCCGCGATCTCGCGGGCGCGCTGGCGCGCTTCCTCGATGTCGCCCTCGACCAGTTCGACGGCAGCTCCGAGCCGGCGAATGCGATCAATTTTTGCGGGATTGGCGCTGGTCGCCGCGACCACGGTTACGTCAATTGCGCGTGTCCGGCCACTATATGCGAGCGCCTGCCCGAGATTGCCGGCGCTGGCACAGACCGCGGCCTTGGGATCCGGGCTGCTTGCCAGACGGGACATAACGACCTCGGTCCCTCGTCCCTTGAAGCATCTGATCGGGTTTGCGGTCTCAAGTTTGATGACGACTTCGCAGCCCAGCACGTCGCCAAGAGCGGGACAAGCAAATTGCGGTGTGTCGCGAAACACGGATGAAATTTGTTCCCTGGTCGCAAGAATGCGGTCGAGGTCGAGCCTGGTGTCTGGTTGCCTGACGTCACGGTATGCTGCGGATCTTTCACCTGCTGATCGCATGGGATAGTCCTTTTGACATTGTGTTGCCGTTGCGCGGGTGTGCGTTGTAGCGCGTACGCGGGTGTGGCCGACGAATTGGCAGACGTGCGTCCTACCTGTCCGGCGCCACGAACGCTCCAGTCCTCTATTTCCAGCTCGTGAAATCGTCGGCGACGCAACCGAACGGCGCACGATCCTGGCCGAACCGCTTCTTGAGCTGCTCGCATCCCCACTCGTTCAAGGGCGCCGGCATGAGGTTGTTGATGTCCATGCCGGGCGATTGGAACGGCGTCGTGGAACTCGTGATATACCAAAGCCAGAAGCCCGCTGCACCGATGACGATCAGAAGCAACATGCCGAGGAAAACCTGCAGTCGCTTCCAGATCGATGCCGACCTTCTTGGTTCTTCGATCAACGCCGGCGCGCGTTCTTGCTGGCGCGCCATCGGCGCAAGAGCCGCGCTACGCTCATCATCTGTCAGTTCGACGCGCTGCAAACGAGCGTCCAGGAGCACCGGCAGGGCGGTATTGCCGTGCCTGACAGCCAGTCCGATCGCTTTGCCATTGGCTTGACCGACGATCAGAGGCTCCTCTCCCTTCTTCATGCGCGTGTAAGCCGATCGCCCCGTTTTGTCGGCGGCAATCTTGTCATTGTAGGTGATGGACAGGATGCCGCGCTTGCGGTCGAACGCGGTGACCTCAACCGGGACGGGCGTCAGCATGGCAGGCCGGCGCAATTGGCTGTTGACGCGCCAGATGCGGAGACCGAGAAAAATCGTCCCCAGGCTCATCCCGCCAAGCAAGACGACGAACACGGTGAGCGTAATGATCCGGTTCCAGAGCATATCCAGACCCAGACTGATCGTCGCGAGCTCCGGATGATCGGCGGAGATCACGAGACCGGTTTCGTAGTCGCCGGTATGGAAATCGACGAACATGACCTCGACCTCGGTGTCGTAGTTCCGTCCACCGTAACTATAGACAAGGCGCGCTTCGCAATCGGTAAAGATGGCCTTGCGTGTCGTGCACCGCCCGTTCTGAACGTCGCCATTTTCGAGCACCAGAGGCTTCCGGCTGATCTGGAAATCGCGGATCAGGCCTGGCGCATCCCAAAGAGCCAGAAAGACAACCAATGCCAGGATGATGGGCGTTGTCCAGAAGTAAGCATTCGGTGTGGAGATCACGTTGCGCGCCAACGAAAGCGGGCGACTGGGGAGAGCAAGCGAAGACAATGGCGTTGATCCCTCATGTGTCAGCGCAGCGCGCTGGTAAAGCTTCAGACAGCAGCCGATAATGAGCGAGCAGCGTTGACGTCATTGCGACCGCTTGCACAATCCCATTGCGTGAAACCCATCTACAGCCTGAGACAGGCGATCGGCAATCCCTTTCAGCACGCATGGGTAGCATTGGCCTATGTCTTGGTTCGCGTCGAGCAAGTCCACCGCGCACTTTTCCCGGAATTGCCCTAGAGCCGATTGGCGCGCAACAAGGTGTCCCGCGACAGATAACCCGCAAGCGTCCCATCGGCGGCTCTGACGTGCAGGCCCGGCATCTCACCGGAGAGGATGAGCGCCAAGGCATCGTGAACCGTGGCGTCAGCGGCGATCTCGACATCGCTGGCGGGCGGTTCCGGCGCGGTCATGATCGTCGATACGGCGATCAAGCTCAGCCTTTTTATGGCTCGGTCGGGGCCAAGGAAACTCTCGACGAATTCATTGACGGGACGCGCGAGAATTTCCTGCGGGCTATCATATTGAAGGAGACGGCCATCCCGCATGATCGCGATGCGATCGCCCATCTTGATGGCCTCGTCGAGGTCGTGCGTGACGATGACGACGGTCTTCTTCACCTTCCTGAGAATATCGCGGAATTCGTCCTGGAGCCGAACGCGGGTAATCGGATCGATCGCGCCGAACGGTTCGTCCATCAGCATGATCGCGGGATCGGCCGCGAGTGCACGCGCGAAGCCGACGCGCTGGCGCTGTCCGCCCGACAATTCGTGCGGCAGGCGCTGACGCATGATTGCCGGATCGAGACCGACGAGATCCAGGAGTTCGTCGACGCGGCGATCGCTGCGCGCCTTTTCCCAACCGAGAAGCCGCGGCACGGTCGCGACATTGCGTGCGATCGACATATGCGGAAACAGACCGACCTGCTGGATGACATAGCCGATGCTGCGGCGGAGCTCTTTCTGATCGACCCGGGCGATATCCCTGCCGTCGACCAGCACGCGTCCCGTCGTCGGTGTCTCCAACTGATTGATCATGCGCATGGTCGTGGTCTTGCCGCAACCAGAAGGACCGATCAGGGCAACTGTCGTGCCGGTCTCGATCAGGAGATCGAGATTATCGACCGCGTGCGGGCCGCTTCCGTCGTAGTTCTTGGTAACATGATCGAGATGAATCATCCTGATATCCGCTTTCGGCCCCTCAGCGCCGTTGAGTGAAGAGACGCTCCAGGGCGCCGAACGCCAATTCCGCAAAGATTGCGAGCAGGGCTATCGGAACCGCTCCGACGAGAAGGCGCGGCATGTTCATGATCGCAATGCCGGCATTGATGAAATCGCCAAGCCCGCCGCCGCCGATGAAGGAGGCGAGCGCCGCCCCGCCGATGACCTGGATGGCGCTCGTCCTGACGCCCGACAGAATCGCGGGAACGGCTAGCGGAAATTCAATCTCCCACAGCATCTGCCTGGCGCTCATGCCCATTCCATCCGCCGCATCGATCACCGAGGCGTCTATCTCGCGGATGCCGATGATCGTGTTCAACAATAGCGGCGGCACGGCAAGGACGATGAGGGCGATCACCGACGGCAGCAACCCGATACCGAGAAAAGGCATTGTCGCCGATAGGATGGCCAGGCTCGGGATGGAGCGCAGGGCGCCGGCAATATTGATCACTGCAAAGGCTGCGCGTGGTGCCCGTGCTACGACAAATCCGAGCGGGACGGCGATGACAAAGGCGATGCCGAGCGATAGGGCGCACATCAGAAGATGGCGATTGAAAGCGTTAAAGAAGGTGCCGGAATTGTTGAAGATCCAGCTGAATGCATCGAGAGCGATCATGCCGCCTTCCCCCCACTGCCCCGGCGCAACAGCTTTTCGAATGAGGCAAAACAGTAGTCGGCAAAGAGCGCCAGAAATGACGTCAGCAGCCCGCCTGCGATGATCTTTTCAGGAAAGCGCTGGTCGATGCCCTCGAAAATGATGACGCCGAGCCCGCCAGCATTGATATAGGCGGCAACGGTCGCAATGCCGATGACCGTCACCATGGCGATGCGGATGCCGCCAACGATATAGGGCATCGCCAGAGGCAACTCGACTTCCCAGATCCGACGCGCCGTGCCGTAGCCCATGCCATCGGCAGCTTCGAGTACGTCACGTGGAATAGCCTGAAATCCCATGCCGATATTGCGGATCAGTATCATCAGCGAGTAGGCGGCAAGACCCGTTATCGCGGGTGCCGCTCCGATGCCCATGATGGGAATGAGAAGCGCAAACAGCGCCAGGCTCGGCACGGCGAACAGGATACCGGTGAAGATGACGATGGCCGCAAAACTCCGCGGCCGCCTTGCCGCCCATATCCCAACGATCAGCGAGATTACGAGAGCAATGCCGACCGAGGAAAAAACGAGATAGAGGTGTTCCAACAGCGCTTCGAATAGCCGGTCGAGATGTTTGGGGACCCATTTCATCGTCGAGACCTCAGCGCCCGGTACGCTCCTTTTGCACCGTCTACCATGTGACCCCCAATCTGCGATCGGCGTCATCGGCCCTCAGCGGCAGAATATCGTAGGCCGGCGGAGCGACCGCCATAAATCGTCTGAGGCCGAGGCGTTCCAAAACCGCCGCCCCCTCAGGCGTCTCATGTAATGTCACGAGGCTTTGCTGTAATGCTGAGGCGATGTCCACGGGCAATGTCTGCGCTGCAACCAATAGCGGTGCGGGAAGCGGATCGGTCGTCGCCAGAATACGAAGGCCATCGATCGCATCGGGTTCGTGCATCTGCAACAATTGGAAGGCGTAAGCGTCGATCGCGCCCACATCGATCCTGCCGTCCTTGAGGGCTGTGACGATGCCTGACGGGTTGAGCAACGGCCCGACCGTCAAACTCTGTTTCATTTTCCCGGCAAATCGACCGGCAAGGAAGGAGCGCGCCGCGTGGTAACCCGATTGGGAATCGCGCACGGTCCAGCCCCAGCGTGCATCGGCGAGATCCGCCACCGCGTTCACCGGCCCGGTAGAGGCGACGAGAATGTGGCTGGCATAGAGGGGCTGGTCCAAAGACCATGCCTCGCTCGAGACGGGTGCAGCAAGCACCGTCGGCCTTGCGCCTTCAGGCATGCGTGAAAACGGATAGCCGCACATGAAGACCGCGCCCATGTCCGGCCTTGCCCACAATTCCGATAGCAGTGCCGGTGCTGCATGCGCGATAATCTCGAGTTCGATGCCGGACTCCAGGCTGACCTGCGCAAACAGCGCATTCCACAGGCCGCGAATGCGCGGGCTGAGATTATACATTCTCGAACAGGCGATCGGCTTGGACTCCATGGCGACTATGCGAACCGCAGCCGCTGGCCGATGTTCATCTCCTTTGCCTTGTCGACCATGGCGGCGCCGAGCGCCACGTCGGTCGTGCTGAGGCCGCGGTGCCAGAACAGGATCGTCTCCTCATCACTTTCTCGGCCGGGCTTCATGCCGCAGACGATCTGGCCGATTTCCGCATGTAGGGTCTCGGCCGTCACCTTGCCCTCGTCGACATGACGGCGAAGCGCTCCGAAAGGCTTGCCGGGACCGCATTGTCCCCAGTCGTCGACGACCACCTTGTCCATGATATCTGTGAGATCGAATTCAAGCGCGCTCATCGTGCCATAGGGCACGACGAAGGCCCCCTTCTTCACCCATTCGGTCTTGAACAGCGGCGCTGGCTCCGGCAGGCGGCTGGCCTCGACCATGATGTCGGCGCCCTTGAGGCAATCCTCCCAATTGTCGGTGACGACGACCTTCTTGCCGAGATCCGCCTCAAGACGCTTGGCGAAGGCATCGCGACTTTCCGGGCGGCGCGAGTGCACGCGGATTTCCTCGAAGTCGAAGAGATGGTCGAGAAGCCGGACATTCCAGTAAGAGGTTCCGCGCGCACCGATATGGCCGAGCACCTTGCTGTCCTTGCGGGCAAGGTATTTTGCGCCAAGAGCGGTGACGGCCCCGGTGCGCATGTCGGTGATAGCAGTTGCGTCGATGATGGCCTTCGGCACGCCCGTATTCGGGTCGAACAGGTTGAGAACTGCAAGCTCCGAAGGCAGGTCGACCTTGTAGTTATCGACGAAGTCGCCGACGACTTTGACGCCGGCATAGTTCAACGCTTTGACATAACCGCGAAGCACGTTGAAATGGCCTTTGTCGGAGCTCTCCGGCACAAGATGGACACGCGGCTCGATGACAGTTTCACCCCTGCCCTGCGCATCCAGGGCCTTCGACACCGCATCGAGAATCTCGTCATTCGTCAGCGCCAGCGCCTTGGCATCGAGGGCGTTGAGATAATCGATCCAGATTTCCTGCATTTCCCGCTTCTCCACATTCCTGCCCGGCTGAAGACCAGACGGATTTTCGAACAAGTACCCCCAAAGAATCGTCGCGCCAGACCGCGGCCGGATCAATAGCCGGCCGCGGGGCGTGACTATTATTTCGGCAGCAGGCCGTTTTCCTTCAAAAAATCAACCGCCACGTCCTTGGCTTCCTCGTGATCGGTCTCGACCTTGGCATTGAGGACCCGCATCTTCTCATTGTCGAGATGAGAGCCGACCGCTTCCAGCAGTTCGGCGACCTTCGGGTTGGCCTTCAGCACGCCCTGGCGGACAACGGGGGCCACGTAGTAGGGCGGAAACAGACCCTTGTCGTCTGCCAGCGGCACGAGGTTCTTCGAGCCGATCTGCCAGTCGGTCGCCGCACCGTTGGCGACGTCGATGTCCTTTTGTTCCAGCGCGTCATAACGAAGGCCAAGCTTGGCGAACTGCTTGAACTCCTTGAATTCGGCGTCGTAGACCCGCTTCAAGCCGGGCAGGCCGTCGGCGCGATCCGGAAACTCGGCACCGCCGCCGAAGACCAGGGTCTTGGAAACCTTGGCAAGATCCGACAGGCTCTTCAGATTGTTGGCCTGCGCGGTCTCCTGGCGGACGACGATAACGTATCCGTTGTTGATGCCGCTCGGCTTCAGCCATGTGAGGTTGAATTGCTTGGCGTAGAAGTCCTTGACCTGGGTGTAGACCTTGTCGGCATCGGTCGACATCTCGCCCTTGACGACGGACGCAAGCGCCGTGCCCGTATATTCCGGATAGAGATCGATCTCGCCGGCCACCAATGCTTGGTGCGCAATCAGCGTGCCGCCTAGGTTGATCTTGCGCTCCACGGTAAAGCCGGCATTTTCCAGAACGGCGGCATACATTTCGGCGAGGATGAACTGCTCGGTGAAATTCTTGCTGCCGACCTTGATGGTCTCTGCGGATGCAGACTGGAACATGGCTGCTGCCATGATGCCCGCTGCAAAAATGCCTTTTGTCCAATTTTTCATAACCATTCCCTCTAGTTGACTTTTCGATACACGAACCGGCGGCATTCCCCGGAATAGCCGTGGGCATGACCGGTCAGCGCCTGCCCTTCTTGCCGGGCAGTGGCGAACCGGGCTTATTGCGGGCCGAGCCCGATCAATGCGGCAATCGTCGCAAAATCCGGCCCATGCGCGCGATCCTCTTCAAGCGGCGGAACGTGGCTGCGCACGAATGCATAGGCCTCAGCCGATCCCTTGCCCAATTCGCCTGAGACGCCACGCAGCTCGATGGCCTGTGCTGAGGCGATCAGTTCGATCGCGACCAGGTAGCGCAGGCGCTCGACGATCGCGTGCGTCTTTGCCAAAACGCTCGGGGCCATCGACGCCTGGTCTTCGACGCCATCGGCGACGGGAAAGGGCGAGAGCGAAACCGGCATGGCGAGATGGCGGATTTCGGCTTCCATGGCCGAGATGGTCTTTTGCACGGTCGCAAAACCGGTACGGCTCTGGCCCATCGGGGTCAGGAAGCGCGGGAGGTCGGACATGCCGGGCGACATGATTTTCATGATCCGATAGGCGGTGCCTGCCGCGCAATGCGCCATCGCCTGCCCCAGCCTTTCCCAGGCGAGCACAAACGCGGTCATGTCAAAATTGCCGTGTGAAAGAATGACGCCTTCGGATGCGATCACGACAGGATTGTCGCTGGAACTGACGAGCTCAATCTCGGTCGCCTGCCTTGCCTCGTCGATCGCATGCCTCAACGCACCCCAGACCTGCGGCGTGCAGCGGTAGCTCAAAGGATCCTGGAGACGTCTTGCTGCATCGGCGGCAAGCAAGGAGCTTCCCGAAAGCAGCTCCATCAGCTGAGTGGCGACGCGGCGCTGCCCAAAGGCCGGTCTCGCAGCCAGAGCGCGATCGTCGAAGACGCTGACATTTGCCCGGAACGCTTCGAAATTAACGGCAATTGCCTTCAGGGACCACTCGAAGAGCCGCTCGATATCCTCAAACGCCAGACAGGCGAGGCCGATGGAGAGACTGTTGGCCACGACAAGCGCATGTCCGTCCTTCGGCGCCAATTCGAGAGGTTTCAGGCCAGCCCTTTCGAGCGCGGTGGCGGCTGGCAGCACTTCGCCGCCAAGCTCGATCTCGCCGAAGCCGAGAAGCGCCCGGCTCATATGGGCAAGCGGAGCCAAATCCGCCGCACCGATCGAACCCAATGACGGGACGACAGGATGAATACCTGCATTGATGGCGGCGATCAGACTGTCGAAGACTTTGGGTGACACACCGGAGCCGCCCGCCGCCATGCCGGCGGCCCTGACGGCCATCATTGCCCGCACGGATTCCCGGGCGAGGGGTTTTCCGACGCCGACGGCGCGGGCTTGCGGCACACGCATCTGAAACGCGACCAGATCTTCGGTTGCCAGTCGTGTATCGACCCCCGCTCCCAGTCCCGTCGTCAGACCATAAACCGGCAGATCCTTTTCCGTATATCGATCAACGACGGCGCGCGCCGCCGTAATCCGGGCCTCGACCTCGGTGGAGATTTCGATCCTGGCGTGGCGACGGGCAATTGCTGCAATGTCCTCGATCGTCGGCGGCGACGCGTTGAAGGTTATCGATGGAGAATGGGGCGCGCTCACAGTTTCTCTCCGAGAATGGCGACGGGCTTCGAGGGACCCTTGGTGGACCGTGCTTCCAGCCGATATTGCGCGCCGGGATAATAGAGCAGCGCGCAGGTCACGACGGCCTCGCCCGACCAGGTCCTTCGAAAGACGCGCAGGCAAGGGTGATCATTTTTCAGGCCGAGATATTTGCGGATGGCCGGGTCCGGTTTGACGGCCTGTACAACATGTTCGAACGCCGTTATCGGCGCCACCTTCGTCAGATATTCATTCGGCGTCATGCTGCTAAAATCGGTCGACAGATAGTCGGGCGCGACCAGCGGATTGACGTAGCGCTCCTCGACCTGAATGGGCTGGTCGTTTTCCAGGTGCACGATCAGCGAGTGCATCACCCCAGCGCCGAGGGTCAGTTCGAGTGCGTCGGCAACATTGGCATCGGCCTTCATCAAGCCGGCCTTGACGACCGCCGCCTTATGCTTGTGACCGCGCTCCAGTATTTCGTCGGCTATGTTGCGGATTTGAAGCAGATCCACATCGAGGTGTTTTGGCGACACGAATGTTCCGATGCCGGCGGATCGCTTGAGAATACCCTCGAACATCAACTCCCGCAGCGCCCGGTTCGCCGTCATGCGGCTGACGCCGAACGCCGCCACCAGTTCGCTTTCGGAGGATACCCGATCTCCAGGCTGCAGCTTGCCCTCGGCAATGTCCGCCAGGATCTGCTCCTTGATCCTGATGTAATGGCGCGCCTCGCGGGCAACCGGTTTGACCGCTTTTGTCATGACAACCTCGCCATGCCATTGTCGAGGATGATAGTGCCCCGTGACGCAACGAGCCCCCGGAAGCGAATCTCGGCATCGCTGCGCCACAACTGCAGGGTCATTGTTTCTCCGGGAAAGATCGGTGCGCTGAACCGCGCCGCGATCGCGTTCAAACCGATAGCCATGCCTGGATCTATGGCGGCGACGATGGCGTAGCCCGCATAACCGAAGCTGCACAGCCCATGGAGGATCGGCCGGTCAAAGCCGCTTCTGCCAGCTGCTTGGGGGTCGACATGCAATGGATTGAGATCGCCGTTCAGGCGATAAAGCAGGGCGGCATTGCCGGGGATATCGACATTGAATTCGAGATCCGGCTCTGCGTCCGGGACTTTGGACAGAGGGTCAGGCGCAGATCCCGCCGAACCGCATCCACCATCGCCGCGGCACGCGTTCGTCTGGACAATCGTCGCAATCGGCTCGTCACCGTCCATGGTTGCGATCTGGCGCTCGAAGCTGACGAACATCCCTTTTTCAATGCCGCGGTCGACCACCGACAAGACGCGCGATCGCGAGATCAGCGGCACATCCAGGGGGATGGGCCGGTGGACCATCAGGCGATGTTCGGAATGCACTAGATGCGCCCAGTCCACGCCCGTCTGCTGCATCCATGGGCCTGGATGCGCCACGATATTGGCAAGCGTCGGCGCGGTCACCAGATCGCGTTCATAAACGTAGTTCAATGCCTCTTCGTCGAGCGGGTTGGTGCCGTAGCCGACCGACAGGGCGTAAAGGATGGCGTCCCTTGCGGTGACCACATGTGTCGCTTGCGGCACCGGGAATTCGAGGATGGATTGGGCCGACAGCGTCACGATGCGGCTCCGCCGGATATCGCTGGTTTGCGAACGCCACCGGACAGGCGGATGCCGCCGTCGACGGAAAGCAATTCGCCGGTGACGAAGTCTGCCCCCTGAACAAGCCAGACAATAGCGCCGGCTACGTCTTCCGGCGTCGCCACCCGGCCGAGCGGCGCGGTTTCCGCAAATCGCTTGGCAATGGCTCCATAGGCATCCGGCCCGAGCGTGTCGCGCATCCAGCGCGTATCGATGATGCCTGGGCAAACTGCATTGACGCGGATATCGGGACCGCAGGTGCGCGCCAGGGCCAAGGTCAACGCATTGAGCGCGCCCTTGGAAGCCGTATAGGCAAGCGAGCTGCCGCCGCCGGTAAAGGCAACATTGGATGAGACATTGACGATCGCACCGCCGCCGCTGTCACGCATCGCAGGCACCGCCGCCCGGCACATCTGATAGGCGCCGATGACATTGACGCCGAAAACACACTGAAAATCTTCGGCCGACAAAGTCTCCAGATCGAAAGGATCCGATTTGACCGTCATTGCGGCGTTGTTCACCAAGGCGTCGAGCCGGCCCCACCGATTGACGGCCATCGCAACCATCCGCCGGCAGGCCGTGTCGTCGGCAACGTCGGCCTGGACGATCTCGACCTCCGCGCCCAGGCTGCGGCAGATATCGCCGGTCTCGTCGGCCTCTTTCTTGCTGCGGCTGTAATTGACCACCACCTGGGCACCGCCCTCGGCGAATTGTTTGACGCATGCGGCCCCGACCCCCGTCGCCGAGCCCGTGACGATGATGACGGCGCCATCGATTTTCATGGGGCAAAGTCCTTCATGGCGTGGGTGGAAAACAGGCGCCTATCCATCTGTTTCAACTGGTCCGACACTGCGACACCCTTCGGCAGGCGGTCGAGAACATGGGCGGCAAGATCGATACCGGGGGCAAACTCCGTCAGTGTCAGGCATCCGTCGATCACCCGAAAGACGGCCCGCTCGGTGACGACAAGCTGTGATTGCCCTTCCGGCGCAAAGGCTGGGCTCGAACTGATCTGGTCGACATGGTCGACGATCTTGCAAACTCTGCCGTCCCTGATGATGTCGAGCCTGCCGTCGGCAACCGAAATTTCCGCGCCGCCGGCCGAAAATGCACCGAGATAGACAACATGCCCTGCCGTCTGCGAGATATTGGTGAAGCCGCCGACCCCGACGATCGAATTATTGAAGCGGCTGACATTGACCGCACCGTGCTTATCCACCTCGGCCATGCCGAGAAAGGCGATATCGAGGCCGCCGCCGTCGTAAAAGTCGAACTGCGACGCCTGCGGGACGATCGCGGTCGGATTGACGGCGGCGCCAAAAGACAGCTCCTCGGCCGGCACGCCGCCGATGACGCCGGATTCGATCGTCACCGTATAATCGTCAAACCCCTCTTCGCTGGCGATGCGGCCGATCCCGGCAGCAATGCCGATGCCGAGGTTGATCGTCGGGCGATGGAGCGGCGCCAACTCCAGGAAGGCACGGCGCTGAATAATCTTATCGGCCGACAGCGGCGCCGGCTGCAGACGGCTCACCGCCATGCGGACGCGCCCGGTATAGGCGATATTGTCCGTCTCGGCGAAACTGACGCCGTGCTGGGCCGGATCATCGCAGACGACGACATAATCGACCAGCGCCGCCGGGATGCGGACATCGCCCGGCGGCAGCGAGCCGCGCTCGGCAATCCGCTTGACCTGCACGATGACGCTACCGCCGGAATTTCGGCCGGCCTGCGCCATTGCCAGCACGTCGAGCGGAAAGGCTTCGTCCTCGAGGGTGATGTTGCCGTCCTCGTCGCCCGTCGTTCCGCGCAAAAGCACGCAGTCGAGCGGCATCGAGGGATAAAGCAGCCATTCCTTGCCGCGCAACGACACACGCTCGACAAGCGCGCGCGGCGTCGTCGCATTCATGCGGCCGCCGCCATGCAGGGGGTCCATGAAAGAGCCGAGGCCGATATGGGTGATCACCCCGGGCTGACCGGCGGCAATCGCCCGATAGAGCTGGGCGATGACGCCTTGCGGCCAGCAGTGCGCCTCGATTTTTTCCTCGATCGCCAGCCTGCCAAGGCGCGGCGTTCCGCGCCATCCCCCGGCAATCACGCAGGCGACGAGGCCTTCATAACCGAAATGCCCCATGCCGCGCGTCTGACGATCGCCCGCGCTGGCAGCAAACAGAAGTCTCAGGTTGCGAGGCTTTCCAGAGGCGAGGAAACGTTCCTCGACAGCGGCCGTAATGGCCTCAGGATGGCAGCATCCTCCAAATCCCGAGGCAGCGACAGTCATCCCGTCTTCGAGAAGATCCGCAGCTTGTTGTGAAGAGATGACCTGCATGACGATCTTTGCTTCTCCGCCCTGTATATACAGGCTAGTCGCTGATCGTTTGGAAGGCAACGGGAATCTTTGCAAGTATTTTGGGCACACCGCCCCGATCAGACGATATTCAGCAGGCCGATCAGGCAAAGCCCAAGAGCCGCCAGCGCCAACAGCGACAGCGCCGCAGCTGCGAGGACCCGACCGCCGGCATCGGCAACGGATCGGACATCCACGGAGAGGCCCAGAGCGGCCATGGCGGTAACGGTGAAGGCGGCAGAGACCGCCGACATCCCGGGCAGCAGCACCGCCGGGATCGCGTCAAAGGAGCGAAGCGACGCCATGGCTGCAAAACCGAGGATAAACCATGGGAGAACATGGCGCAGATTGACTGCAGAGCCGCCGGGACGGCGACCATGAACTGCGGCAAGCAGAAGGATGACGGGTCCGAGCATCATCACGCGGATCAGCTTGACCAGTGTCCCCACCTGGGTGCTGACGGCTCCGGCAGAGGCCGTGGCCGCTAATACCTGCGGGACGGCATAGGCTGTCAGGCCTGAGAAAACGCCATATTGTACGGCGTTCAAACCCAGGAACAGATGAAGGAGCGGCAGCGTCAGCACTGCTGCGATGCCAAGCACCGCGGTAAAGGCTATCGAGGCGGCGATATCGTCCGGTTTGGCGCCGATCACAGGTGCTGCGGCTGCAATTGCAGAATTGCCGCAGATCGAGTTGCCGCAAGCAACCAAGGTCGCCAGGCTGGCCGACAGCCCGAAGAGCCGCCCGATCAGAAAGCTGCCGGCCAAAGACAGGGCGACCAGAACGGCAATTCCGCCGACTAGCGGCAGCCCAGCCTGCCGGATGGCCGCCGTGCTGAGGGCCGCGCCGAGCAACACGACGCCAATTTCGAGAAGCGTCTTGGCGGAGAATTGAATGCCGGGATTGAACGTCTGGGGAAGGCAGACCGAAGAGCGCACGGCAATGCCGGTCAGAATGGCAAGCACGAGGCTCCCGATCCAGTGCGCGCCGAAAATTATCAGTTGCAACCGCTCAACCAGATGCGCAGCCAGCGTGACCGCTGCACAAAGAACGAGTCCCGGCAGGACAGCAGGAAACGACGGGGAACGGGAGGTGGAAATCAACATCGGAAAGACCTTGCGGAAGGACTGCACTGTCCCACATCAAATTGTCGACTTCCATTGAAGAGTTTAATACAGTTTATTCGGTAAACTCGAACGATTGCATCATGACCTTTGAACAGCTCACCATTTTCGTCGCGGTTGCGGAACGCGAACACCTAACCAATGCCGCCTCCGCAATCGGGCTGACGCCGTCGGCCGTCAGTTCGGCCATTCGCAATCTCGAGGCCTCCTATGGCGTCCAGCTTTTCCATCGTGTTGGACGCCGCATAGAGCTCACATATGAAGGACGGGTGTTTCTGGGGGAGGCGAGAGCCACACTCGCACGCGCAAAAGCCGCAGCGCTCGTCTTGTCCGATCTCGGCGGCCTGCAAAAGGGAGAACTGGTGGTTTTTGCCAGCCAGACGATCGCAAGCTATTGGCTGCCGGCGATGCTGATGCGTTTCAAGCTCCGCTATCCGGGCGTCGACCTCAAGCTGATAATCGGCAACACGACCACGGCGGCAAAAGCGGTTCTCGATGGATTAGCCGAAGTCGGTTTCGTCGAAGGGAGCGTTGATGAGCCGGCCCTGAATGTTCAGCCGGTTGCCGAGGACGAACTCCTCGTCGTGGTCGGTCCGCGCCATCCCTGGGCGCGTGGCAAACCGATCGCATCGGCGGAGCTGGTTTCTGGCACGAAATGGGTCATGCGGGAAAAAGGGTCCGGAACCCGATCGGCGTTCGAGGCGGCGATCTCCCATCTCGGCATAGGCCCAGCAGAACTGGCAGTCGCGCTCGAGTTACCGTCGAACGAGGCCGTCATATCCGCAGCAAGAGAAGGCCTCTGCGCAACGGTCGTTTCCGGCGCCGTGGCCGCGCCACTATTGATGCAAGGGCTGCTGGTAAAAGTGCGCTTTCCCCTGCCCTCCCGCCAATTTGCAATCCTGCGGCACAAACAAAGGCACTCCAGCCGCGCCTCGTTGGCGCTTGAAACGATTTGTCGCGAGGACAAAGCTGCCGAAATCCAAAATGGGGAAGACTGGGCGCTTTAGTGCGCTGAACGCCTTGAACTCGGCGAGCGCACCGGCGGATGCCGGTTGTTGATTGCATCCACCGACATCGAGAAACCCAGCGTATCGCTGAGCAGGATGAACTCCTGGCGCTCGTCATGACAGAGATGGCGGGTACGGGTCAGGAAGCCTATGGCGAGCTCCCATTCCTCCTGGGTCAGGGTCAGGCCGACATCCTTGGCAAAGGCATACTGGTGCTTGACAAGCGACGCCAAGATTTCGGCCAGACGCGGGGTTTCTCGCTCGGCATCGGCCGTATCGGAGGCATGATAGGGCCGGCCATCGGCGGCGCAGTTCTGGGTGCAGACCTGGCTCCGCAGTGGAACTTCTACATCTTCGCATGCGTAGGAGCCTTGGGATGCCTCCTCGCACTCCTGACGTTGTTGTATCGCAAAAGGGCTGATTGATGGCCACTTGTCGGCAGGCCTGGCATCCAGAACCTGCCGACAAATGAGTACAAGTGCCTAAAAACACATCTTGCTGCCCAATTGGAGTGCAAACGCTTCAAACCGACCATTGACATCGGCAGTGTTAAGGCAGAAGCCGCATTCGGCCGCGCATGCGCGGCCGTTTTTGCGAGGATGCGAGAGATGAAGACCAAGACTAGTGTAGCCGACGCAGGAAACCTGATCATTACAGGCGTCGCGCTGATGGTGCTCGGGGATCTGCTTTTTGCGCTGAACGATGCAATGGGCAAGTGGCTGGTCGCGAGCTTTGCCGTCGGTCAGGTGCTGGTGATCCGCTCGGTCGGCGCCTTCGTCGTGCTCGGACCAATGATCCTGCGGCAGGGGCCGATGGCCTTGTTCCGCGTCGAGCAGAAGGGTCTCCAGTTCATGCGGGTCGCCATGGCGACCGGCGATGTCGCCCTGTTCTACGCTGCTGTCGCCTATCTGCCGCTCGCAGACGTCATGACCTTCTACATGGCCGGGCCGATCTATATCGCCGCGCTCTCGCATTTCTTTCTCGGAGAAAAGATTGGCTGGCGCCGGTGGCTTGCCGTTCTGCTCGGCTTCGCAGGCGTTGTCATCGCGCTGCGCCCATCCACGGCGATGCTGTCGCTTCCATCGCTCTTCGGTCTTGCCGGCAGCTTCGCCTTCGCGCTGTCGCTTGTCATGAGCCGCTATCTGCGCTCGACCAGCGACACGACGCTGGTGACATGGCAGACCATCGCGGCCCTCGTGACCGGCATCGTGCTTAGCATCGGCCACTGGCAGCCGGCAGCGACGATCGATTGGTCCGGCATGCTGCTGCTCGGCGTCGTCGCCACTTGCGCACACCTGCTCATTACGCGCTCGCTGAAGCTCGCGCCGGCATCGCTGCTAGCACCGCTGCAATACACGCTGCTGCTCTGGGCGATCGTGCTCGGCTACATCTTCTTCAACGATATTCCCGACACACAGCTCATCATCGGCGCCGCCATCATCGTCTTCGCCGGCCTCTTCATCTTCCACCGGAAGAATTTGAAAGAGACGGTTCCGTCCGAGGCCGTCCCGCCGGACGGTCATTGAAGCTAAAGCGCTGCTTATCTTTAGCTTCGTGTCACCGCCCGGACGGAAGCTAACGTGACAGGGATAGTGACGTAGTCACTAGCGGCCCTTCTATATGATCTGATGGCCCGCCCGCGGGAGGAAGCGAGGCTGGCGAGCATTCGTCGACAGATCACGTCAATGATCGATGAATCCTAGCCCTCATCCACCGGCGGCGGCTCCCAGCCGAAGACGCTGCGGCCGCCGAGATCGGCGGATTGGCGGAATTCGCCGGCGATGATTTCCTTGAGGTCGGGACCGGTCACGTAGCGCTCCATCCGGCGGGACTGCTGGTCGAGGCGCTTCAGCGCCTGCAACTCCTCGTCCCGTCCGAGCCTCCCCTTCAACACCGCCGATTTCATCACGCCGATCGTCTCGTCATAGACCTTGAGCGGCACCGGAAAGGGATGGCGGTCCTTGCCGCCATGAGCGATCGAGAAGCGCGCCGGGTCGGAAAAGCGGCAAGGCGCGCCATGCACGACTTCCGCCACCATCGCCAGTGCCTTCACCGTGCGGGCGCCGACACCGGGAACGAGCAGCAGCTCCTGGAAATCCGCCGGACCGCGATCGGCGGCGGCGGCCAGATTTCCATGCAGGCGCCGCATGTTGACATCGCTTTCGCGCACGTCGTGATGGGCGGGCATGATGAGATGTGGCAGCATCGGCTGTTCGGCGGGCTCGGGCGCCGGCTCTTCGGCGCGCAGCAATGCTGCGGCCTCGCGGATGATCCGGTCGGGGCCAAGCGTTGCCAAGAGATCGAGCTGGCCGCGCCGCGAGCGCTCGGCGCGCCGGTCGGCGAGATTGACGATTTCGCCCTGGTTGCGTCCTTCGATCGCCGCATGCGGCGAGTCGACGAAGCTCTCCAGCCCCTCCGACAGCCAGTGATAGCGCCGCGCCTGCCGCCTGTCGCCGTTCATGCCTTGCTGCACGACCACCCAATGGCCGTCATCGGCGACGATGAAACCGTGAAGATACAGATCGAAGCCGTCCTGAAGGGCGGCGCTATCGACCTTGGCGATGAGACGGCTCGTCGTCGCCAGCCCCTCCCCGTTCAGACCGACGCGCTCGCCGATGGAGACAAGCTCCTGCGGGGTCTTGCGCGAATGCGCGCCGCGGCCGCCGCAGACATGCAGGCCGAGTTCGCCCGCGCGCGGCTTCAGACCGCGTTTCAGCGCACCGAGAACGCTTGTTGTAATGCCGGAGGAATGCCAGTCCATGCCCATGACAGCGCCGAAGGACTGGAACCAGAAAGGGTGCGCGAGCCGGCGCAGGAATTCGTCACGGCCGTAATGATGGACGATCGCCTCGGTGATCAGCGTCCCGAGCCGGGTCATCCGGTCGCCGAGCCAATGCGGCACGCGTCCCCCGTGAAGGGGAAGATCGGCGCTGCCTGTTCGTTGCGACATTGCTCTTCCCATGTCCTCTCTGATCAGGCCGCCCGGGAACCCCGTTAAATTTCAGGCGTTTGCTTTCAGTCAAACGGCCGAGGCAAACATGACCACATTCGAAACCATATCCAATCAACCCTACCTGACGCGAACAAAAGCGCAACGTCCGGGCGGCGAAAAACAAGAAAATGCGGCGTTACGCCTTCAGGGACGCGCGGAAAGAGCCGCCTTCCTGATCAACGGCAACCGGTATTTCGCCGAGATGGCGCGGACGCTTCGGCAGGCGCGGCGTACGGTCTGGATCGTCGGGTGGGATTTCAATCCCGACATCCTGCTGGAACCTGGTAAATCCGACGAAACATTGGCCGACCTGCTGCATGGCCTGGCGGCGGAAAATCCCGCGCTCGACATTCGCATCCTCATCTGGGCGCTCGGGCCGATCTATTCGGAAAAGTCCCTGCAGGTGCTTCGCAAGAAGAATTTCCCTAAAAACGCCAGGATCGATCTGCGTTTCGATCTCCAGGGCGCCCTGCGCGGCTGCCATCACCAGAAACTCGTCTGCATCGACGATGCCGTCGCCTTCATCGGCGGCATGGACCTGACCTCGCGGCGATGGGACACGCGGCGCCATCGCGCCGAGGAAAAGCTGCGGCGAGACCCAGAGGGCGTATCCTACGATCCGCTGCACGACGTTCAGGCGATGGTCACCGGCGAGGCGGCCCGGCTGATCGGCGATATCGCCAGGCGACGCTGGGAAGACGCCACCGGCGAAAGCCATGGGCCACTGCCTGAAAGCCTGCCCTTCGCCTGGCCGGACGATCTCTCCATTTCGCTGCGCGAAGTCCCCGTCAGCTTCGTCCTGACAGAGCCATCGACCACCTTGCGCATCGGCGTCAGCGACGGCATCGCCTCGACTTTGAACATCATCTCCCGGGCCCGTCGCAAGCTCTACATCGAGGCGCAATATCTCGCCTCCTTCCGCGTCGCCGACGCCATTGCCGCGCGGCTGCAGGAAAAGGACGGGCCCGAGGTCGTCATCATCTGCACGCGCAGCGCTCACGGGCTGATCGAAAAGCTCCTCATGGGCGGCAATCGCGACCGTATCATCCGCCGCCTCAAACGCGCCGATCGCGCCAACCGCCTGCGGGTCTACTATCCCGTCGTGCCCGGGCGGGTGGTGCCCGGGCCGCCGGCACATGGAAAGAGCAGCGAGGTCGAAGTGCTCATCCATTCCAAGCTGATGATCGCCGACGACGAGCTCGTCCGCGTCGGCTCTTCCAATCTCAACAATCGCTCGGAAGGGCTTGATTCGGAATGCGATATCCTGTTCGAGGCCGAAAATGGCGAGCATCACCGCGCAATCGCGGAGCTGCGCAGCCGCCTGCTTTCCGAATATCTCGGAACGTCAGTGGAGAGCTTTGCCGCGGCCTGCGTGCAAAGCGGCTCGATGATCGGGACGATCGACACGCTGAACGAAGGAGCGCGCGGCCTCAGGGAATTTTCCGTCGCGCTTTCCGGCAGCGTCTCGCCGGTCGCGGGCACCGCAATCTTCGACCCGGCTCGGCCTTTCCTGCCTCTACACCGACTGGGCCTCGGCGCGCTCGTCCGCCTCTTCGCCCGCCCCGCGTGAGCGTCGGAAGACGATCTCGCTGATGAAGAGAAGGACTGAGCCGAGTGCCAGCGGAATGAAGAAATAGGCGCAGCGGAAGGCGATCAGCGCACCGATCGACGCCTCCTTCGGCACGGCATAGGACACGGTCGCCTCCAGCACGCCGAGGCCACCCGGAACATGCGTTGCGAGGATCGCGGAATTGGCAAGCACATAGGCCGTCACCGACCTGAAGAAGGCCACATCGCCGAAGGCCGCAAGCATCTGGTGCAGGCACGCAGAAACGAACATGAAATTGATCGTCCCGACGCCCACCTGGGCGAGCGCAATCGAAATTTTCGGCAGCTGAAACGACCAGCGCCACAGACGCAGCCTGCCGCGGACGAAAAACGCGAGCCCTGCGTAGGCGGCCGGCACGGCAAGCGCCAGCAGGCCGAACAGGCGGGCGCCCGCCGGATCGATGCGCAGCAAACGCGCGGCATCATCGGGATTGACGATCAGGGCAAGGGCGCCCAGTGTGGTCAGCCCCAGCCCCACCGTAACGCCGCAGAAGAGGATGATCTTTGCCACATCCTCGGCCGTAAGTCCCCAGCGGGAATAGTAACGATAGCGGAAGGCGCCGCTGCTCAATCCGGCAAAGCCGATATTGTGGCCAAGCGAAAGGCTGACGAAGGAGGCCAGCAGGATCTTCCGGTAGGGCAAGGATTTGCCGAGCGAACAGATCGCCAGCAGATCGAAACAACTCAGGCAAAGATAGGATGCCGCCGCGAAGAGAAGCCCTGCGCAGAAGGTCGAAAACGGGATGCTGTGAACCGATCGGGCGATGTCGTCCAGGCTATACTGTTGAAAGATCCGGTAGAGCAGAAAGCCGGCAAGACAAAGGGCGGCAACGAACAGTCCATTCCAGATTATGCTTTTCCAACGCATCGATCATCCTCGAAAGCGCCGCCGCTGCGGCGCGCTCTTCGGGAACGATCGAACGAGTTCGGTGTTCCGGGGAAAGCGCTTCTCCCACCCCTCCCATGTGATGGCCATGCCGGACAGACCGATCAAACTCCTGACCTACAACGTCCATAGCTGCATCGGCAGCGACCGGAAGCTCGATCCTGGCCGTATTGCCGCCGTCATCGCCGAGACGGAGGCCGATATCATCGCACTTCAGGAGGTCGACGTCGGCAGGCGCAGGACCGATGGTATCGACCAGGCGCATGTCATCGCCTCGCTTCTGAAGATGCAGGCGCATTTCCATCCGGCGCTGTCGGTGGCCGAGGAGAAATACGGCGATGCGATCATCACGGCGCTGCCGACCGGTGCGGTCAAATCGGGCCCCCTGCCCTCCATCGGCGAGACCCGGGGCGCGCTTTCCGTCGAAATAACCGTCGGCGACCGGAAGCTGCTCGTCGTCAACACCCACCTCGGCCTTCGCGGGCGCGAGCGCATCCGGCAGATGACGACGCTGCTCAATCCCGGCTGGCTGCACGGCACGGGCCAAACCTCCCTGCCAACCGTTCTCTGTGGCGATCTCAACGCCATTCCCGCTTCCGCGACCTATCGGCTCGCCGCGCGGTCACTGAAAGATGCCCAGCTCGCCGGCCCGGGTGCGCCGAGAGCGACCTTTCCCTCGCGCTACCCGCTGATGCGCCTCGACCACATCTTCGTCACCGGCGATCTCGTCGTCTACAGAGCGGCGGTGCTCGAAACCCGGCTGACGAGGGTCGCCTCGGACCATCTCCCTCTCCTTGCGGAAATCGGCTTCGCTGGATTTTCCGCTGCGGACAGCCTGCCCCTGAAAGCCGCAGTGAAAAACGACGTCCAACGCCCTGACGACGACATTTGAAACGAATATTTCACGAATCATGTATTATGAAACATACATTCCATTGACGCTTTGTGTGTTTGAGGGGCGCAGGAGAGGAGGGGCTCATGTTGGGAAAGCTGTTGTCGCGGGTTCGCATCCAGACGCAGGTGATGGTGTTCATCGTTCCGTTCGTCTTGAGCATCATGGCCGTCGGGGCGACCGGTTTTTATGCATCGAGCCTGCTTCAGGGGCGGATGGATATTTCCAATTCCGTCCTGCAGTCGCTCAGCGGCTTTCGCGATCTGTCGGCTGCGATGGCCGAGTTCCTCGCCAATGCCACGCAGGAAAACCGGGATATCGTCACTCAAAAGCTTGCCGATCAGCGCAGCCTTCTGAAATCCGACCTCGACAGGCTCGTTTCCGATCTCAGCGGCCAGCAGGAACTGGAGCAGACGCTGTCTTCCATCGACGGAATTTCCACCCGCATGGACTCGCTTTGGCAGCTTCAGGAGAGCCGGACCGCGCTGCTTGCCGATCTCCAGAAAGCACAGAGCGCCGTCGTCTCCTCGCAGACGGATATTGTCGAAGGCGCCAAGGTTCTCCAGCGCGCGGCCGACATGCAGGAGGATGAAGCCCGCAATACGCTCGGCGATGCGCAACGCATTTCGGACTTTTCATCCTTCGCGCAATCGTTAAACGACAAGGCTCAGGCCGCCGGCCCTATCGCCGGCCCAGACATCGAGGAACTCACCCGGCAGCAACGCATCCTCGCCATGGCGCTTGCCGGTGAAGCGCCGGAGGCCAAGAAGGTGATCGACGATGCCGTTGTGGCCTTGAAGCCGTTTGTCGAAGCTGCCGATCAGAACGAGGAACGCGCAGCCGGCCTGCGCGACGTCACCGGCCGGATCGTCGGCAGATTGCCCGAATTGCAGGCGGTCGCCACGCGGCGGGTGAAGGCGGTTACGGATAAGGCGGCCGAGACAGCCAAATCGGTCGAGCGCGCCAAAACCGGTCAGAGGGACGGGCAGAAACTCACGACCTCGGCTTATGTGATCCAGATCGTCTTGGCGAAACTGACGCTCGCGCCGACAGACGCCAATCTGCAGCGGCTTTCCCAGGAAATCACCGCTATGCGGAAAGGCCTGGACGTGCTGATCTCAAATGCAGGCGGCGTTGCGCAGTTCGACAACCTCAAGGCGAAGCTTCTGCCGGCGCTGGACAAGATGCAGAAATCCGCCACCGACCTCGTGCGCATTAGCGCGCAGCGCCAGGGCGAATTCCGCGCCGCCGCCGCCGATGTCGACCGCATGTGGTCTCAGCTGACGGCTTTTGCCGAAATGCAGCGGCAGAACGCCGCCGAGGAGCGCGACAACGCCAATTCCATGTCCATGGGAACGACGATCCTCGGCGTGGTGATCGCCATCCTCGCAGGCGTCGGGCTGACCGTGACGCTCAAGGGTCCGATCAACCAGATCACCTCGGCCATGCGGCGGCTTGCCGACGGCAAACTCGAAACATCGATCGTCGGCGAATACAGGGCCGATGAAATCGGTGACATGGCCCGCGCTCTGGGGATCTTCAAGAACAATGCCATCGCCAAGGTCGAGATCGAGGAACGCAGCGAGATCGAGCGAACGAGAGCCGAAGAGGAAAGACACCGCAACGACGAGGAAAAGCGCGCGGTCGAACAGCAGATCGATTTCGCGGTCACCGCGCTGGCGCAGGGTCTCGGCCGCCTGGCACGGGGCGATATTTCACAGACGATCGCAACGCCCTTCTTCGGCCGGCTGGAGCAACTGCGCAACGATTTCAACTCGTCGCTGCTTCGCCTCCAGGAAACGATCGACCAGATCCGCACCAACACCCGGATGATCGAAGGCAATGCCGGCCAGATGGATCTTTCTGCCAGCAACCTTGCAAAGCGCACCGAGCAGCAGGCCGTCGCGCTCGAGGAGATCGCTGCAGCCATCGAGGAAATCACCACCACCGTCCGCTCGTCCGCAGCATGCGCCGACGATGCCCGAGAGATCATCACCGACACCAAGCAGACCGCCGATGCCTCGTCGGCGGTCGTCGCCAGCGCCATCGACGCGATGGGCAAAATCGAAGCGGCCTCGGACGAGATCGTGCACATCATCGACGTCATCGACGAGATCGCGTTCCAGACGAACTTGCTTGCGCTCAACGCCGGCATCGAAGCGGCCCGCGCCGGCGAGGCCGGAAAAGGTTTTGCGGTCGTCGCCCAGGAAGTTCGCGATCTCGCCCAGCGCTCGGCGGAGGCCGGCCAGAAGATCAAGCAGCTTATCGGGCGCTCGCGGGCGGAGATTACCAACGGCGCGCGCGTCGTCCGCGAGACGAGCGAAGTCCTCGAAAATATTTCCGCGAAAGTGGTCACCGCATCCGAGCAAATGGACGTCATCGCCCGCTCGAGCCGGGAGCAGTACAACGCGCTCAACGAAGTAAACACGTCGGTCAACCGGATGGACCAGATGACGCAGCAGAATGCGGCCATGGTCGAGGAAACGAGTGCGGCGACGAAGGAACTCGCCGATGAGACGAAAACGCTCCTCCAACTGATCGATCAGTTCCAATTGGATGAAAAGGACGTGTCTCGGCGCGTCAGCGCGGCGTAAGCAGCTTCTGGGGCGCGCCCTCGCGGCTTCATCGTCGCGACGCGCTTTTGCGTCAGTGACAGCTGTAGAGCAGCGGCGTCACGTCTTCGTCCGCGAATTCCGGGTAAAGCTGCCGGCGCGTGCGGGCAAGCGCCTCCGCCTCGCGGCGGTTCCGTTCCAGAAGAACCGATGTCACGTCCGTGTAAGGCGCTCCGTCCGACAAGGCGACGCGGACGGTTGCGCCCTGCGTGAGGAAATCGCAGAACGACTGTACCGAGCGAAGACGCGTCGTGATCTCGACGTAGCGGTCATCATATCCAGCCATGCATTCCTCCTTTCAAGACAGGAAGATTTCACGCACACTTCGGCAACAAGATGGCGTCCGTTCAATTCGTCGGCAGATGACCGCCTCCGGCTGAGCCAGGTCGATCAGATCACCATCTGCTCGCCAAGCTCGACGACGCGATTGCTCGGCAGCTGAAAATAGTCGGACGGATCGATGGCGAAACTCGCCATGGCGATGAAGAGCTGGTCCTGCCAATGGGGAAGGCCGGTATTGGGATCGCCAACGAGCTTGCGCCGCCCGACATAGAACGAGGTCGACATGATCTCGAAGTGGAATCCCGCCTTCCGGCAGAGCGGCATGGCCGCCGACACGTTCTGATCCTCCATGAAGCCGAAATTGAGCTGGATCTTGCTGAAGCGAGGCGACAGCGTCTCGATCGTCACCCGCTGCGCTTCCGGGACATAGGGCCGCGACGCTGTCCGGATGTTCAGGATGACGTTCCGCTCGTGAAGGACCCTGTTGTGCTTGATGTTGTGCAGGAGCACGTTCGGCGTCATGTCGGGAACGCTCGTGAGGAAGATCGCCGTTCCCGGGACGTCGACCGGGCTGTGATCGGATTTCCGCTCGATCGACCTGATGAACTGGGCAAGCGGAATGTCGTTGCGCGCCGACTTCTCGCGCACGAGCAGCGTTCCCTTCTTCCACGTCCACATCATGGCGATCAGCGCTGCGGCGATCAGCACCGGAACATAGCCGCCGTCATGGATCTTCAAGAGGTTCGCGCCGAGGAAGACGCTCTCCAGCACGAAGAGCGGAAGCAGGACGGCAAGGGCTGCGAGCACCGTCCAGCCCCAGATGGCGCGAAGGAACTGAAACGACAGCACTGTTGTGACCACCATCGCGCCGGTAACCGAGATCCCGTAGGCCGTTGCCAGCGCTTCCGAGCTGCCGAAGGAGAGGATCAGGGCGAGCACGCCGATCAGCAGCACCATGTTGACGGCGGGAACATAGATCTGGCCGGTATTCGAGGCTGATGTGAAGCAAATCTCCAGCCGCGGCAGGAACCCGAGATGGATGGCCTGGCGGGCGAGCGAGAAGGCTCCCGTGATCACAGCCTGGCTGGCGATGATCGTTGCGGCCGTCGCCAGAAGCACGGCCGGCAGCAGCGCCCAGTCTGGGAAGAGCAGGAAGAATGGATCGGAGGCCGCGGCCGGGGTCTTCAGGACGAGTGCGCCCTGGCCGAGATAGTTGAGGGCGAGCGACGGGAAGATCACGGCGAACCAGGCGAACTGGATCGGTCTGCGCCCGAAATGTCCGAGATCGGCATAGAGCGCCTCCGCACCGGTGACGGTCAGGAACACGGCGCCGAGAATGATGAGGCCGACAAAGCCTGCATGGGTGATGAAATCGAGCGCATAGTACGGATTGAGGGCTGCGAGAATGGCGAAGTCATCAGCGATGTGCAGCAGGCCGGCTATGCCCATGACCACGAACCAGACGAGGGTGATCGGTCCGAACAGCCTGGAAACGGCGGCCGTCCCGACCGACTGCATCAGGAATATGGCGAGCATGATCGCCACCGCGATCGGCAGCACATAAGGCGAGAAGACAGGCGTCACCAGCTTCAGCCCTTCGAGCGCGGAAAGGACCGAAAGCGCCGGCGTGATCATCGCGTCGCCGATAAAGAGCGCGGCACCGATGATGCCTGCGAAGAAGAAGATCGTCGCGTGCGTTTTCGTCTTCTTCATCAGAAGGGCGAGCAGCGACAGCGTCCCGCCCTCGCCGTCATTGTCGGCCCTCAAGAGAAAAAGCACGTATTTGAACGTGACGATGATGGTCAGCGTCCAGATCATCAGCGAGATCAGTCCGATGACCTCGGGCGGGGTCACCCCATCATGGGCAAAGGGCCGAAGGGCTTCGCGAAAGGCGTAGAGCGGGCTGGTGCCGATGTCACCATAGACGACCCCGATCGCACCGAGCACCAGCCCCGCGAATTGTCGCGAACCATTTGGGCTGCTGGCGTCATGGGCTGTCGCAGTCATCGGGCATCCTCGGCTTTTGGTCCAGACCAAGGATATGGTGCGGCCATCGCGTTTTGAAACGGTATCGGAGCCCAATCGATCGTCACCCGGATTCAGATGACGTGGCCTAAGGCGGCTCTTAGCCCACTCCGCATCCAAATCCAAGAAATAGCGATCTCGCCCGAAACCCGCTTGACCTACGCTCTGGCGAGCTTCCGGTTCAGCGCGGCGGCGACCAGGGGCAACGCCGTGGTCGCCACGGACCCCAGAGGCAGCCGGCGGATGCCTCGCGCAACGACGAATGCCGCCGCCATCGCGCCTGCCAGCTTGAGCCATGGCTGGTCGCCGAGCTGAGCGTGGGCGCTCGCATCGGCCCAGCGGACGTTCTCCGCAACCACAGTCGTGGCCTGCTCCCTGATGACGTGAAGGCGAGCCCGGAGGTTTTCGAGCTCCTCTCTCAACTCCCGCAGCCGAGCTTCCAGCATATGATCCTCGGAAACAGGGAACAGCACCTCGACATAATCCTCGCTCGGGGGCGGGACATCTGCGCCAAGCGTGGCAAGATATGCTCGGTAATCAGCTTCGCTTGCAAACCCCTCACGCCGCAGCAGAGTGGGATTGATGTCCGCCTCATCTCCATTTGCCATTGGGATGCCGGCGTCGTCGTATCTCTTCTCTGTGCCGGCGGGCTCGTCCTTCACCATGATGCATCTCCCATTGTTTCCGGAGGAAAACGCTCAATGGCTCTAATTGATCCGCCCGCCGGCCAGGAGTTGCGCTGCAGTTTTGACCTCAGCGTTGCGATGGACTGAAGCGTCCCGGCCGGAAGCCCGCAAGAAGTGGGTGGCGGTGCCCGGTGGCAATCTCGTCCGCCAGCAGTTCGCCGGCGATCAGTCCCAGAGTGGCGCCGCTATGGCTGAAGGCGACGAAATAACGAGGAATCGACGGCAGTTCGCCGAAGACCGGCTCGCCGTCACCCGGGATCGGCTTCGGGCCGACGCCGTAATCTTCCATTTCCAGCGACGGATTGCCTTCGAGAACGTTCGAAGCCTCGCGCAGCAGCCCGTCCAGCGTCGATTGCCTGACATCATAGCTGCCGTCGGGCTTGATGCTGACCTCCTCCTCCGACCAGGCGGAATCGAGCGCGAAGCCGCCATTCGGCGTCGGGCGGATGGCGACGCGGGGCGTGTTGAGCACCGCCTTCAGCGGGTGGCGGATCGGTTTCGTCCTGACGAGAAGGGCGACTGGTGTCGCATCCCCGATATGCTGGCCGGCCTCAGCCACGATTACGGGAACCTCACCGCCCGCAGCAAGCAGCACGGCATCCGCTGCGCGGCGCCTACCATCCGCCATCACGATGCCCCGGGCGCGTCCGCCTTCGATATCCACCGTCGCACGTCCCGCCTCGGTGACGATCTCGCCGCCGAGCGAACGGAATTCCCTGGCAAGCGTGTCAATCAGCGAGGGAAGATCGACCCAGCCTTCCCCGGGGTTGAAGATCGCGCCCTGCGGCGTCACGGTGCGCGCATCGACCCCGGGCGTCGCCCCGGCAATTTTTTCCGGTGCGAGCCATTGGGCGTGATAGCCGAGATCGCGCTCGTAGCCGAAGACCTCGGCGATCTCGTTGCTGGTGTCGTCAGGATCCCAGGTCAGGCCGCCATCGAAACGAAGCCAGGAAGCATCTGGAAATCGGGCAGCGAGCGTACGATAGCGGTCAATGCCGGCCAGGCGCAGCCGGTGATAGGCGTCGGAGCGCTTCCGGGCCGAGTTGAGCCAGGCAAGCGACCGGCCGGAAGCGCCGTTGGCGAGCGGCCCGTCATTGATGAGCACCGTGGCGATCCCGAGCCGTGCCAGATGGACCGCCGTCGAGACGCCAAATATGCCGCCGCCGATGACGGCGACCTTCGAGGGTTTGTTGAAGGCATTCATGTCGATAACCTTGTTTCCTGCTCTGCTTTGTTCGAATGAGATCCAGCGCATGCGTTGCGCCTGTGGTGTCAGAGGACTTCCGCCAGGAACCGCTGAAGCCGCTCGCTTCGGGGATTGTCGAAGATCTGCTCGGGACATCCGGCCTCGACGATACGGCCCTCATCCATGAAGACGACCTGATCGGCCACCCTGCGGGCAAATCCCATCTCATGGGTCACGACAGCCATCGTCATGCCCCGGCGGCCGAGAGTGGCCATAAGGTCAAGAACGCCCTTCACCAGCTCGGGATCGAGCGCGCTCGTCACTTCGTCGAACAGGATCACTTCCGGGTCCATACCGAGCGCACGCGCGATGGCGACGCGCTGCTGCTGCCCGCCCGAAAGGCCTGCCGGCCGATGATCCCTACGCGCGGCAAGACCGACCTCGGCCAGGCGCGCCTCGGCGATGCGCTGCGCCTCCCGCCTCGGCATCTTCTTGATTTTCGTCAGCGACAGCATGACGTTCTCAAGCGCGGTATGGTCGGGGAACAGATTGAAGTGCTGGAACACCATGCCGACGCGCCGGCGCAACCTCTCCGGCTTCATGGCAAGGATGCTGTCGCCATCGAGCAGGATGTCGCCGCCCTTCGGTTCAACGAGCCGGTTCAGGCAGCGCAGCAGCGTCGATTTGCCCGAGCCGGAAGGGCCGATGATGCAGGTGACGGTGCCGGCAGCGATGTCGAGGTCGATACCCTTCAGCACGTCGAGTTCGCCATAGGCTATGCTGAGATTGCGAATATTGAGCGCGCCGCCCCTGAACCGCTGCGCATTTCCGTCGGCAGCCCCGACGGCGGGGCCGGCGGCAGCCTGCAACTCGCCGACCTCGATCAAACCGCTCGCAGCCCCTGAACCGCGCCCCTGGTTTCCCATCCGCAGCCTGGTGTCGATGAAGTTGACGAAATGGGTGAGCGGCACAGTGATGACGAGATAGAAGACGCCCGCCAGCAGCAGCGGCGACAGATTGCCGGTGACGACGGCCTGATCCTGGCCGACGCGGAAGATCTCGCGCTCGGAGGCAAGCAATCCCAGGAAATAGACGAGGCTGGAATCCTTGACGTTGCCGATGAACTGATTGACCAGCGCCGGCAGAACGCGCCGAACACCCTGCGGGATGACGATCAGGCGCATGCCCTGCCCGTAACTCATGCTCAGCGCCCGGCAGGCTTCCATTTGTCCGCGCTCGACGCTCTGGATGCCCGATCGGAAAATTTCGCCGATATAGGCGCCGGCAATCAGGCTGAGCGCCAGGATGCCGAGCGGGAATGGCGACGGTCCGAAGATCTCCCGTCCCATCCGGGCAAAACCCTGTCCGATGATCAGGATCGTGACGATCGCCGGCAGTCCGCGAAAAATATCGGTGTAGATGCGCGCCGGCAACCGCAACCAGCGCGACTGCGAGATACCCATCACGGCAAGCACCATGCCGATGACGACGCCGAGCACGGTCGAAGCAGCGGCGAGGATCAGCGTATTCTTAAGGCCGATACTGATCATGCTCGGCAGCACTTCCGCCATCGCGTCCCAATCCAGGAAGCTGCGGCGTAGATTTTCAAGCCAGTTCATAGAGATCCCCATCGAAGCCCTTGTCGGACGTGCCGGTGCCAGGAGCAAGCCGTCCGCCAGGGCGGACGGCTTGCGGCCTCACTTCTTGGGAAGATACTGGTCCGGCATCGGCGAGCCGGGGAACCATTTTTCGTAGAGCGTCTTCCAGGTGCCGTCCTGCATCGCGTCGTGAAGGGCGCCGTTGAGCGCCGTGCGGAAGGCGTCGTTGCCCTTCCTGATCACGAAGCCCGCAGGCGCATCGAAGGACGGAATGTTGACGGCGACTTTCAATGCGGGATAACGCTCGCCATATTGCTTGGCGGCCTCGTAATCGAGAAAATGCGCATCGATCGTGCCGTTGTTGAGCGCAGCGACGGCCGAATTATTGTCGGGGAATTTCACGAGATCGGTCCCGCCGAAATTCTTCGTCGCATAACCTTCCTGCAGCGTTCCCTGCACGACGCCGAGACGCTTGCCCTTGAGCCCGTCGGCATCCTTGATCCCCGCATCAGCCGTCAGCACCGAGAGATAACCGGCAAGATAGCCGTCGGAAAAATCGACGGTTTTCTTGCGGGCCTCAGTGGTTCCGATCGCCGCAACGGCAACGTCGAAGCGTTCGTTGGCGACCGAAGGCAGCAGCGCTGAGAATTCCTGGCCGGTGAACGTCACCTTATCCTTGGGAAAGCCGATGCGGGAGACGACATTGAGGAAGAACTCGATGTCGAAACCGGTGAACTGGCCGTCGGCTGTGGCGAAAGTGTAGGGCTTGGCGTCGCCCATGGTGCCGACGCTGATCGTCCCGGGCTCGATGAGATTGTAGGGATTGCCGGCCGCGACAGCCGACCCCGCGCCCGTCGCTAGAAGGCACGTCAAAAGGCCGGCCCGCAGCGGGGCCAGGAGGGCTGCGAAAGATTCAAAGGTTTTCATGGTCGTTCTCCGCTCTGAAAGGAATGCTCTTACCGGCACTGCCTGCCATCTTCCCCTGTCGCCGCGCGACAGAGATTTCTGGACAAGATACCGGTCTCCTGTATAAAGAGACCGGTCTCACAACATATTTGATATCCGTCAATTGACCGCCCGTCAACAACTCTTGTAGTGCTTGCTCATGGAAGATTCCGCTGCTTCGAAACGTTCAGTCACGGTCGCCGACGTCGCCAAGGCGGCAAAGGTCTCGAAGGCGACGGCCGCCCGCGTTCTGGGCGGCTATGGTGTGGTCAGCGACAAGATCAAGGACCAGGTCATGGCGGCTGCGGCCGCGCTCGAATACCGGCCGAACGAACTCGCTCGAAGCATGAGCACCGGCCGTTCCGGCATTATCGGGGTCGTGGTCGGCGATATCGAGAATGCCTTCTTCAGCCTGGCGGTGCGCGGCATCAGCGATGCGGCGCGGCTTGCGGGCTACAACGTCATCATCGCCAATTCCGGCGAGAAGCTCGATGCGGAGAAATCGGCCGTCGATCTCCTGATCGGCAAGCGTGTCGATGGGCTGATCGTGACGCCGGCCCGCTGCGACGGCATGGATCATCTGCACCATGTCCGCCGCGCCGGCGTGCCCCTCGTCCTCTTCGACCGAAGCATTCCGGAGCTCGGCGTCGACGCGGTGACCGGCGACGACCGCGATGCTGCCATCACGGCGACCCGTTACATGGTGGACCGGGGGCATCGCCACCTGGCCTACATCTCAGCCATGGACGATGAGGATGGGGGGCTGATCGATACCGGCCGGATTTCGAATTCCGCCGTGCGCGAACGCGTCGAAGGCTTCGTCAGCGTCCTGAAAGAGGCGGGCTTGCCGAACCCGCTTTGCTCGGTGCGGTTCGGAGCCACCGACCAGCAACAGACGGACGCCGTCGTCAGACGCCTGCTCTCGGAAGCATCGCCACCGACGGCGCTGCTGGCATCCGACAGCCTCGTCGGGCTGAGGATCTTCAGGTCGCTGCAATCGCTCGGGCTGTCGATACCGAGCGACGTCTCGATGATTTCCTTCCTGGATGCCGACTGGACCAGTGTCACCGTTCCCCCGATCACCGTCATCGACCAGCGCGTCTACGACATGGGCAAACTCGCCGGCGAGCGGCTCGTCGCCCGCATCGAACGAACGCCGCTTGCCGTCGAACGCCTGCGCGTCGGCACGAGCCTCGTTGTGCGCGGCTCCGTCGCAGCACCTGGCAGGTGATGCCTGCTAATCGAAAAGCTCGCCGTGGCCGATCTGCTCCCGTTTGCCGGGCGCGTCGCTCATGTCAGGATCCTCAGCGGGATCGGGATCTTTCTTGTTGGCGTCGTTCAGAAATTGCGCGGCCTTGAGAAGCGCGACCGAGATCTCCTCGGTTCCCCATCCGGCTTCGTTGGCGGCTCCGATCAGCTTTTCCAGGGCATTGCGCGCGGCAGCGGTCGCCTCTTCGAAGCGTTGCGCCGGCGCCTCGGATTTGGGCGATGGAAATGTCATAGGCGTTCCCTCAATGGATGTGACTATCGGGGATGAACGCGGCTCGACGGAAATGGATGCACCATCCGCGATGATTTAATTTGCGGATGGTCCGCCCGCCCTGGGCCTGAAGGCCGGCGTCAAGGAGTCAGATGACCGTCTGCAGCAGAAAGGGAGAGCGCTCCAGCGGCTGCTGGGCGAGAATCCTCAGAATTGCAGGGCCCTGTATGCCTGATGTCGTGCGCGAACGTCCGTCGTGATAGACGACCGTCATCATCTGGCTGTGAATATCGTAGCGAATTTCCGCAATCGTCCTGGTGTGAACCGGAAAGATGAATTCCTCGGCTTGAGGTTCCTTCTTCAATTTTTTCATGCTCATCGCGATGCCCCAACGAACGATGACGAGCGAAAAGGACAGGCCCAATAGCCGGTGCCAGTCCTTCCTCGGCGTCTCCAACATGCTTAAATCGATCAAATATCGAAACGGCGAATTTCGGCGATCCAATCAAAAGCCTTCAGATCCACGCCTATCAACCACATATTGCTGCTATGGTCGCGTGACATCAGCGTGACATGCGCTCAGCGCATGGGAACGCGGCGGCAGTGCTTCATGAACTCTCAACTCCGAAGGCGCTGATGCCTCAATGCAATGTCGTGTGCAGTCCGTGTTCCGCGACCGTCTGCGGCAACCGTTCAGTCTTGCACGCGAGCGATCGGATGGCTTCGTCGGCGGCGAAAAGCACATTCCTGAGCCGTTCGATCTCGCAATCGAGCTCGTAGATTTCGATCTCATCGAAGCCTCCGCCGTGGAGTAGGCGCATCGTCGACTCGATCAGGAGCTCCGTGCGGCCGACGATATCGAGAGTGCTTCGTATGAGGACGTCGAGCATGATTTTCCCTCGCCTGAGGGAACAAGCGTCGGTCATTCTCGACAAGATGACAATCCTGAAATCTTATTAGACGCCTGCCGGAGCAGGCCTTGATATCCCTTACGGGGCGACATCCGGCGGAGGATCGTTTCCTCAATCGTCGTCGAGCGAGAAAACCGGCCGGTAGTGGCGCTGGGCGATCCGCAAGGTCCGGTCGGGCTGGATGACATAGATCTCCTCGACCTGCCGTCCCCATTGATCCGTGAAGCTGTGCGGGAAGGAAGAACCCACCGGCGATTTCGTCAATTTGGTGCGAGGCTGACCGTTATAGGTGATGCTGCCGGGAATGGGGGCGAGCCCCGCCGACGAATAGCTGGACGAATAAAGGGCTGCGCCGGTCGTGCAGCCCGTCAGCGCAACGGCCAGAACCAGCCCCAATCCTATGCTCCTCTTCATCGAACCCTCCAGCTGCTTCGGCCTCGGCCGCTCGCCCCAGTATAACAAGCGGACAGTGTTCCGGGAATTCCGTGACTGCGCAGGCCGCTATCACCGCCGGCGTCCTGGCCTAAGACGGTTGCCGGCAGCGAGCCTGAAGCCACCTCAATGCTCGTCGCTGCGACGTCTCACGGCATGCTTCAGCGCCAGCAGGTGCCTGCGCCGCTCCAGCATATAGTCGGCGTAGCCGACGCAGATGAACAGCAATGTCGGGCCGGCAAAGGTGATGATGAGAGCCAATGCAAGAAGGATGAATGCGGTCGTCATGGTCTGTTTTCCATCATAGTCGCCATCGGGAAGCAAAAGGCCTCCTGGCATCGCGCTTTTCCTGTCGCGTCGCGCCCCATGCTTTCGGTCGGCGCATGCGATGATTGTCCCTGTTTCCGCGAGTTAAACAATTGAAGCCCGTGGAGGTTCCGCCCGCACAGCGAATCGCGTGACAGGTTCACTCGACCTTGATCACCGCCGCGGTCTTTCTTCCCGCATCGCCGCCGTTACGCGTGCAAGAAGCGGGCTCGCTGCAAGATCGCCCAGCGAAACCGACAGCTTCGGCTTCCAGTTCGGATAGGTATCAGTGGTGCCCGGGATATTGGTCGGGTTTTTCTCGTCGGTGAGATCGGCAAGGCGGACCACGGCCAGACGTGAGGGGGTCCTGGCGATGAAACGATAGGCGCTGACGGTCAGCTCTCTCAGCGCTTCCCGGCTTGCCCTTGCGGTAAGTCCGGCCGGCAGATCGAGGCCGGCAGCTTCAAGCGCCGCCTTGAGATTTCGGCGTTCGCGCTTGCGGTGTCTGAGATGCTCCTCGGTGAGATCGGGCGGCACGATGGCGTGGTCGCGCCGGGCCTTGATGTCGGCGCCGCGCCACCAGCCGGCCAGGGTCTGATGGTCGTGCGTCGAGATGCAGGCCAGGGCGAGGACGGGATAAGCGTCCGCCGGCTTGAAGCCCTTCTCGTCCTGTTCGTAGGAAAGGATGCGATAGGAAAGGATCTGCGCCGCCTCCAGATCATCCGGCAGATCTGGCGGGATCATTCCGAGTGCCTCGCCGATAACGAGGCATCTGTGCTCGGCAGACACGTCTGCGAGGATCTGCAGCAGTCTCTGCTCGGGGTAGCGGACATATCCGCCGCCAACCGGCCTGCTGCCCGTCGGCACGAGGAAGAGGCGGCGAAGCGCCGGAGCGTGGTCGATACGGATCGCACCGCAATATCGCATGGCAGCGCTCACCATGCGCCGGTAAGGCGACATGTCTCCCGAGGCGATCGCGGAAGGCAGATATCCCGCGAGATGCCAATCCTGCCCGTGAACGGCGAAGGGATCGGGTGGGCTGCCGATCGTGGCCTCGCAGACATAGACCTCGGGCTCGCTCCACGTCGCCGAGCCGTCGACCGCTTCCCCGACGGCAAGGTCGAGATAGAGCCCAAGCCGCAGGCCGGCCTTCCCAGCCCGCTCCGCCGCCTGCGTCAGCTGCCGGTGGGCGAGCCATTGCACCCACATATGGAAGCGGACATCATCTGCGCAGTCGCGCTCGAATTCGGCAACGGCGGAACTGTCGAAGCGCTGCAAATCGGCAGGCCATCCGCGCCAGCCGGCGCCCATGCCGCGCTCCACCATGGAAAACGACAGGCACTCGAAAAGCGCATGCAGCCTGAGGCTGTCGCCGCGTTCCGCGACGAAGGCATCGAAATCATCGGGATCGTAGATTTCGTCGGCCGGTCTCCGCTTCCGCCAATCCGGCCAGAGACCCCGCAGGGCCGCGAGCTTGGTTCGTGCGACCCCGACGTAATCGACGAGATCGGTGCGGCGAAGGCCCTGGAGTTGCCGTTCGACTTCGGGGCTCCCCGCAAAACCCGGCAGCTGGTCGACGGCGATATAGAGCGGGTTGAGGTGCTGGCGGTTCGAGGGCTCGTAGGGACTGCAGCGGTCGGGGTCGGCGAGGAACGGCGCATGAAGCGGGTTGAGGCCGATGAAATCGGCGCCGACCGCGCCCGCAAGATCCACCATATCGGCCAGATCCTGGTAATCGCCGATACCCCAGTTGCGCGGCGAGCGTAGCTCGTAAAGCTGCAGACTGATGCCCCAGATCCGCGTGCCGACGAGGAAATCCGGCAGGAACGAGGTCGGGATTTTCTGGTCCGGCGGCTGGCGCTCCCGCCGCGTTGTGCCCGCTTCATGATCGGCGGCGGCCGACAATTCGACTTTCAACGCCGACAGGATCTTGCGTTTGGCCTCGCTGGAGATCGCCACCTCCCGAACGTCAGGGCTGGGCCTGGTCGGGCTGATGCCGTGCCGGCGGGCAAGCCTGTCGAGGTCAGCGGATTTCATCCTTCGATGCCCTCCCCCGCGCTCACGCCTCGCTGATGCTCCAGATCACCGTCCAGGGCGCAAGACCGTAACTGTCGCGATGGCCCAGACGGAAGATCGTCTCGCCCCCGTCCTGCTCTTCGGAAAGAACCGCCGCCTCATGGCCGAGATTGGCGCGCAGGTGAAGGCGTCTGTTGCCGGCCAGCGTCCAATCCACCGCGATAGCGTTTCCCGCCGCGCGATAAACCGCACTTCCCGCGCCATTCAGCAAGGGAATGATCTTCCGATGCCGGAGGTCAAGAAGCGTCCTGTAGAAATCGAGGGTTCTGGAGGAGGCGAGTTTCGACCAGTCGAGCTTGGCGGCGGCGAAGGTCGAGGGCGCCGTCGGGTCGGGAAGATCGTCGGCATCGAAGCCCGGCAAGCGCGAAAGCTCCTCGCGGCGGCCCTTCCTGACCTTCTCGTTCAGATCCTCGTCAAAGTCGCAGAAAAACGGAAACGGTTCTTCGGCACCCCACTCCTCGCCCATGAACAGCATAGGGATTTCGGGCGCCAGCAGATAGATCAACGTGACCGCCCTGACGGCATCGGCCGGGCTCGAAGCCATGACACGGTCGCCGAACGCCCGGTTGCCGATCTGGTCATGGTTCTGGATGAAGGATACGAAAGCGGTCGGCGGCAGATGGCCGCTCCGCTTCCCCCGGCATCCCCCGCGATAGGGCATGTGTTCGCCCTGGAACACGAAACCTTCCGCCAGCGCCCGGCCGAGATTGCCGGCGTCGCCCGCGTAATCGGCGTAGTAACCGAAGGTCTCGCCCGTGGCGGCGATGTGCAGCACGTGATGAACGTCGTCATTCCACTGCGCGGTGAATAGTCTCGCCTCGCCGTTTTCGTCACGCTGCAGGAGATCGCTGTCGTTCTCCTCGTTTTCGACGATCAGGTGAACGTGCCGGTTTCCGGCCGCGGCCCTGACGCGGCGCGCAAGCGCGTGGAGAAGATGTTCGGTGCTGTCGTCCTTGATGGCGTGGACGGCGTCGAAGCGGAAACCATCGAGCCTGAATTCGGTGATCCAGTAGATGGCGTTCTCGATGATGAATTCGCGGATCATCTGCGATCCGTCGCCGTCGTAATTGATGCCGTGGCCCCAGGGCGTCTTGTGATGATCGGTAAAGAGCGGCGCATAGGCCGGGATGAGGTTTCCATCCGGCCCGAAGTGATTGTAGACCACGTCGAGGAAGACGCAGATGCCGCGTTCATGCGCCGCATCGACCAGCGCCATGAAATCCTCCGGCCGCCCGTAGCTGGCATCGGGCGCATAAGGAAGCACGCCGTCATAGCCCCAGCCGTAACGGCCGGGGAATTCGCCGAGCGGCATGATCTGCAACGCCGTGACGCCGAGCGACCTGAGATGGTCGAGCCGCTCGATGGCGGCTTTGAAAGTCCCCGCCGGCGTGAAGCAGCCGATATGCAGCTCGTAAATGACCATCTCCTCCCAGGGCCGGCCCGTCCAGGCGCCCGTCTTCCAGCGATAGGAGGAAAGGTCGACCACTTCGCTCGGCCCGTGCACATCCTGCGGCTGGAACCGCGAGGCGGGGTCGGGAACGCCGCGGCCATCCGGCAAGAGGAAGCGATAGCGCGTGCCGGGACGGGCGTTCCTGACCGTGCACCGATGCCACCCGTCTTCTGCCGCCTGCATCAAACGCGGCTCATCGCCTTCGATATTCAGCGATACGCTTTCATGCAGGGGAGCCCAGAGGCGAAACAGGGTGCCCTCTTCGATGAATGCGGGGCCAAACGTCATTTTGGTCAAGAGCAAACCTTCGATGAAGTGACGACGGGATTGGGGTAACCGTCACGGGCGCAAAAAGTTTCGCAGCGCGGGTCAGTTTCCAGAAGCGATCGGGTCATATCGGCGTCGTGCGCAGCGCTGGCGCATAAGCGCTTCTGTCAGTCGAGCCAGGTCGTTGGCTCGCCCAAAGGACGGAATCCTACGCCAAGCCCTCTATGAGGCCATTCTTGCAATGAGGCATGCGACAAGACCTCGCTCGTCCTCGCGCGTGGCAAGTGTGAGCCGCACTCCTTGTCTTTCTGCTGCCGCCTTGGCGATCGCCAACCCCAAACCGCTGCCCTCGCTATCCTGAGGCCTTGCCCTGAAGAACCGTTCAAAGACGCGTGGCATCTCGTCTTCCGCTATGCCGGGGCCGGTGTCGCGGATTTCGATCCGTGCTTCTTGCCCGGTGATGACCACCGCAACGTCGACGGTTCCGCACGGTGGCGTGTATCTCAGGGCGTTGTCGATCAGGTTGCCGAGGATGATTTCGAAATCGTCCAGAGAACCGATCGCAATGGCCTTGTCCTGGCGCGTGATGCCCAGGTCAATCCGGCGGCTCTCCGCGAGTGGGTTCAGGCGCGCAACAACATCGAGTGCAAGCTGGACGAGGTCGATCGGCTGCGACGCGGGCGCGGTCTCGTGCGCGTCGTAGCGCGCGAGGCGCAAAAGCTTACTTACAAGGCCAGTGGCCCTGCCGATTCCGGCTTCGAGCTCGGTCAAACGCTGAGAAAATCCGCCATCCCGGTCGTCGTGCCGAAGGTTATCTATTTGAATCTGCAGCGCCGAGAGCGGTGTGCGCAATTCATGGGCCGCGTCCGAGATGAACCGCCGCTGTCTCCCCAGCAACGCGCGGAGCCGGGCGAGCAACCGATTGATTGAGTTCACGAAGGGAATGAGCTCAGCTGGCACGTCGTCGATCGGAACAGGATCGTCCGCCGCTGCGTCTCGGGAGGCGACCGCGACTGCCAATCGATTGAGTCGGGCCATGATCCGATCGATGATCCAGCTCAGCGTCAGCAATGACAATGGAATCAGAATGATGATCGGAAGCGCCGCTTGGAGCGCCGCATCGGTCGCCAGTTCTTCACGGACCATCGTGTCCTGGGAAACCTGAACGGTTCGATCCGGCGCGGCCAGCGTGTAGACGCGCCAATTGTCACTGCCGGTCGAGATGTCGGCAAACCCGGTCGCCTGTTGCCGAGGAATATCGACGGCGGGATGCGATAGTCGCAACGGCTTGCCGGCCACATCCCAGACCTGGATGACGAAGTCGTCCTCGGGATCGTGCGGGGCACCGCTATCCGGACCCGTTGCTGGGGATGAACGCGCATCCCCGACATAGAGCGCGATCTGCCGCAGCTGATTGTCCAGGAAGTCGGATGCCTCGTTCTGAACGAGGAAGTATGATGTTGTCGCCGCGCAGACGCCGATGGTCGCCATGAGGCCGGCGAGCCATAAGAAAGCCGTGCGTCGGATCGATATGGTGTTCATCACTTCGGGACCATCCAGCCGGCCCCACGGACGTTTCGTATAATGTCCTTGTCGAACTTGCGTCTTACATAATGAATAAGCACGTCGACGGCGTTGCTCTCCACCTCCTCGCCCCAGCCATAGAGGCTTTGCTCAAGCTGGGCTCGGGACAGAATGGTTCCGGGACGCTCCAGCAATGACTGAAGCAGCGCAAATTCGCGCGCTGGCAACACTTCGCTGCCCCCGCGATATTTCACCTCATGGCTAGATAGATCGAGTTCGATCTCGCTCGTGCAAAGGATCGAAACCGCCTGGCCGCCATGTCGGCGCAAGACCGCACGCATGCGTGCGAGTAGTTCTTTGACCTCGAACGGCTTCACGAGGTAGTCGTCGGCCCCGAGGTCGAGCCCCGCGACCCGATCGTCGAGTTCGTCACGGGCGGTGATCACCAGGATCGGCCTCTTGTCACCGGCCGCCCGCAGCGAGCGCAGGATTTCCAGGCCCGAACGGCCGGGCAAGCCGAGGTCGAGCAACACAAGACCATGCCCGCCCACGGCAACGGCTTCGTCCCCGAGTTGTCCGTCACGCACCCAGTCCGCCGACATGCCCGCATCGTCGAGGGCTTGCACGAGGGCTCGACCGAGCATGACATCATCTTCGATTACAAGAATACGCATGTTTCAAAGTAACCTAAACGCGCGAAGCTGCACAGATTTTGGTGCGGGCCGATATGCCTGATCATCTAAGCCCCTCCTAATTCTGCTGGCGTCACATGGCTTTCTCGAGTTCGCAGAGGAGCATTAATCATGACTGTCCGCTATCGCATATCCGCCGCATTGGCCGTGCTGTTCTTGATATCATCCGGCGCGTTTCCTGCGGCTTTGGCGCAGGAAAAACTTGTTGCGCCTGAGACGAACCCACCGGGTGACATTCCGGACAATCAGGTCTTCATTACCTACAACTCTCCTGATGGATTTGACCTGAAGGTGCCTGAGGGATGGTCACGGACCACGATCGACCATGGCGTTCGGTTCGCCGATAAATACGATGAGATAGATGTCACCCTTGGTACTGCGAGTGCTGCTCCAACGGTTTCTTCAGCCAAGGCCCACGAGATCCCGGACCTCAAGGCAGCCGGGCACGCCGTCAAAGTCGCCGCGGTCATGGATGTGAAGCTCGCGGCCGGACCGGCTGTCCGCATCAGCTATGTATCGAACTCCGCGCCAAATCCGGTCACAAATAGGCAGATCAGGCTCGAACACGAGCGCTTCATTCTTTTCAAGAATGGCAAGATGGTCACCCTTGATCTTGCCGCTCCGGCGGGCGCTGACAACGTAGACCAGTGGCAACTGATCTCCAACTCCTTGCAGTGGAGGTGAGTTCATGTCCGCTCTGGAGGCGACCGAGCTTTACCGCTTCTTTCATGCCGGCGACGACGAAGTTGTGGCTTTGCGTGGGATTGCCCTCATCCTCAATGCAGGAGAATTCACCGCATTGAGGGGTCCTTCCGGCAGCGGGAAATCGACGCTGCTTGCCTGCCTTGCCGGAATCGACGAGCCAGACGGCGGCGTGGTGTCGGTCCTGGGCGAGCGCATGACGCGACGCCCCGAACCGGAGCGGGATCGGCTTAGGGCGCGTCATTTCGGCATGCTCATGCAGTCCGGCAATCTGTTCGATCACCTTACGGTGCGGACCAACATCCGTCTCCAGATGGAGATTTCCGGCCGCGGCCGACCGGACGAGATCGATGATCTCGTCCGCAGCCTGGGCCTTGACGGCCTTGCCGATGTACTACCTGCCTACCTTTCGGGCGGCGAAGCGGCACGCGCCGGCTTGGCAGTGGCGCTCGCGGCAAAACCGGCAATCCTGCTGTGCGATGAGCCGACCGCCGAAGTCGATGCAGCGACAGAACAGCTCGTCATCGATCGCCTCATCGAAAGCTGCCGGAGCGGCGCCGCCGTCCTGGTCGTGACGCACAGCCCAGCGCTCGCCGCGCGGGCCGATCGCATTATCAACATCCGGGATGGAGGCATCGTTCATGACTAAGGCCTTGGTCGTGGCCGCCGATTTGTGGCGCAGCTTCCAGCGCGAGCGGGGCGTCGTAGCGGCTGTTCAGGGTTGTTCCTTCAAGATTCACGCAGGGGAAGCCATCGCCATCATGGGACCTTCGGGTTGCGGAAAGACGACGCTTTTGAACCTGATCGCAGGGCTGGACGTGCCAAGCTCAGGACGAATGGAATGGCCCGGGCTTGGTTCCCTTGACACATTACGCCCCGAGCGGATCGGCGTCGTCTTTCAATCCGCGAACCTGATGCCTGCGCTCACCACCATCGAGAATGTCGAGCTACCGATCCTTCTTAGTAGCGGTACCGAAGCCAAGGCCCGCGCCCTGGCTGCACTTGCCATTTTCGGGGCCGAAATCCTGGCGTCGAAGCTTCCCGAACAGCTCTCCGGCGGCCAGGCTGAGCGGGTCGCCGCAGCCCGAGCCATTGTGACCAATCCGGAATTGATTGTCGCTGACGAGCCGACAGGCCAACTCGATCAGGCTGGTGCCGCGATATTGGTCGATCGGCTCCGCGCCTGGGGGCAGCAGACCGGAAGCGCCATCATCATCGCCACGCATGATGAGCGTGTGGCTGCAAAGATGAACCGCATCTGGCGGATGCGTCACGGCAAATTCGAAAGCATGGTTGAGAGGTCCGCATGTACGGGCACTGGTTGATCGGACTTGTCCGAACCCGTTCCGGCCGCCTAGTCGGCACCATCGGCGGTGTAGCACTGACAGTCGCTTTCATCGCGTGCCTTGGCGCGTTTTTGCAATCCAGCACGGCCGAGATGACGGCCCGGTCGGTCGCCCAGGTACCCGTCGACTGGCAGGTCCAGTTGCTGCCGGGCGCGGATCATGGTGCGGTCGAGGCTGAGATTCGCTCTGCCGCGCCCGTTATCGGCTCGCAGTTGATCAACTATGCCGACGTACCAGGCTTTGAGGCGAACACGGGAGGCACCGTACAGACGACAGGTGGCGGCACGGTACTTGGCATCGGACCGGGCTATTTCGACCAGTTCCCGGGACAGGTCCGACGGCTGGTTGGATCGGTCGATGGCGTCTTGATAGCACAACAGACGGCCGCCAACCTGCATGTGGCGGTGGGGGATCAGGTCGTCATCCACCGCGACCAGGCGCCCGACATTAACGTGACGGTCGCCGGCATCGTCGATTTGCCGAACGCCGATGCGATGTTTCAGGCGATCGGTGTCCCGGCTGGCGCCGCACCGCAAGCCCCGCCCGACAACGTTCTGCTGTTGCCAATATCTCTGTGGCAGCAGGTGTTCGAGCAGCAAGGCGCCAGCCGGCCCGATACCATTCGGACCGAGTTCCACATCAAGCTCGATCATCGCGATTTGCCCACCGACCCTGTCGCTGCGAGCACCTGGGCAACTGAGCGCGGCCACAATTTCGAGGCTCGCGTCGCTGGAGCGGCGCTGCTTGCAAACAATCTGGCGGCCCGATTGGAGGCAGTCCGCGAGGATGCCCTCTATGCACGACTGGTTTTCTTGTTCCTCGGCGCCCCTGGGGCCATCCTCGCCATGCTGCTTACGGTTGCGGTAGCGGGAGCCGGACGGGACAGGCGCCGCCGCGACCACGCATTGCTGCGCCTGCGAGGGGCAACGGTCGATACGGTTCTTCGCTTGGCCGTGTCCGAAGCGATCGTCTCGGGTGTTGGCGGTGCGATCCTTGGTATTCTCATTGCTGCTTTTGTCGCGAATTTCATTCTCGGGGTAGCTCTCTTGAGCAGCGCAGCGGTTCCGTTGCTCGGCGCTGTGGCGGTGGCTGGGATCGCGCTTTCGCTCGCAGCGATCCTGATCCCTGCCTGGCGCGATGCCCGTGGCTCGACCATTGCGGCCGCCCGGCGAACAATCGGCGAGCACCGGGTGCCGCTTTGGGTCCGCTTCTATCTCGATGTGATGTTGCTGGCGCTGGCAGCGATGCTCTACTGGCGTTCGGCAACGAGTGGATACCAGGTTGTTCTCGCACCGGAGGGCGTGGCAGCGACGGCGGTCGACTACACTGCCTTCCTCGCTCCTGTTTTGCTATGGATCGGCCTGGCGCTATTTTCCATGCGGCTCGTCGGGGCCGGGTTACGGCAGGGCCGGCCGGTTGTCGCCAGGGGCTTGGGACCCATCGCTGGTCGTCTGGCGGATGTGGTGGCAGCCACATTCGGACGGCAAACCCGGCGGCTGACCGCCGGCATCGGCCTGACGGCGCTTGCCTTTGCCTTCGCCGCCTCGACCGCGATCTTCAATGCGACCTATATGGCGCAGGCACAGGTCGATGCCGAACTCACCAACGGTGCCGACGTCACGATCACGGGCACATCCGCCGCGCCTGCATCCCAGGCGCTCGACCGTCTTTCCAAGCTGCCGGGCGTGGTTGCCGCTCAGCCGATGCAACACAGATACGCTTACGTTGGAACCGACCTCCAGGATCTTTACGGCATAGACCCGGCGCGCATCGGGACAGCCACGGCGATGTCCGACGCCTATTTCGCCAATGGCGACGCGAGCGCAACACTCACCGACCTCGCACGAACACCCGACGGCGTGCTGGTCTCCCAGGAAACGGTCAACGACTATCAGCTCAGCCGCGGCGACAGCATCAATCTTCGCCTGCAAAACGCGGCCGATCACCAATATCATGTCGTGCCCTTTCACATCCTGGGCGTGGTGCGCGAATTTCCGACTGCGCCGAAGGATTCATTTCTTGTCGCCAACGCAGCTTACATCGCGCAGCAGACCGGTTCGGCGGGAAGCGAGATTGTCCTGATCCGATCGGCCGACGATCCCGCCCGCGTCGCTCTGGCTGCTCGAAACACGACTGCGAGCTTCCCTGGACTCAAGGTCAGTCAGATCGGCGATGCCATCGCCCTAATCGGGTCGAGCCTCACCGCAGTTGATCTCGCCGGTCTAACGCGACTGGAACTTATCTTCGCGCTTGTCATGCTCGCCGCCTCGGGCGGACTGGTGCTTAGCCTTGGTTTTGCCGACCGCGAGGGCTCTTTCGCAGTTCTCGTGGCTCTCGGAGCCCGGCAACGACAACTCGGCGCCTTCGTCTGGAGCGAAGCGGCATTGGTTGCCGGCAGCGGCATGGTCCTGGGTCTCATCGCGGGCACGCTGATTGCCTATCTGCTCGTCAAGCTGCTGACTGGAGTGTTCGACCCGCCACCCGACATGCTTTCGGTGCCGTGGCTCTACCTCGTTGCCCTCATCGTCACGGCGGCGTGTGCCGCTTTGATGGCCGCGACAGGAGAGGCTATGCGCAGCCGCACACACGTCACGGAGAAACTCAGAGGCGGGTGAGAACCTGCTTTCCTCGCAACTCATGTCGCCATTGCGGGAAATGATAACCGGCGGCCGAAACATTGAAAGGAAAAGAAGAGGATGAAATCGCAAATGATCATTGCCGCGATGCTGGTGCTGGCGCCGATCAGTGCCGCATTCGCTGCCCACGTGTCCGGCACGATTAGTGCAATCAGCAAGAATGCCGACACGATCACGCTGTCGGGCGGCAAAACCTATACCCTGCCCGAAGGGATCGAAGACACCAAACTCCGTATCGGCGAGAAGGTCCGGCTAACCTACGCGGACAAGGGCGGTAAGGCGGTCGTTTCACATCTGGTTCCGCAGAAGTGAAGGTTGCGGCGGCCGGTGCCATTACCGGCCGCTGCTTTCTCGCGCGATTGGCAACCGACTGATTGTGCCCGGCACCACGCCGACCTCCGCCCTAATTCTCATCTAATTGAACCCGCGTAATCACGGTGGGCGAACCGACCGTCAACGGGAGAGCAGCGAGCGTATCGCGCTACCGCAGGCGGGCCATTCAACCGGCGAACGGAAGTGATGCCTTCCTTGCATCGCCAGAATTCAGGGGAAATCCACTGATGAGACAGATTTTTCTTGCCATCGCGCTCATTGCCGCTCCGGTGGCGGCCTTCACGAGTTTTGAACTTTACGCCAGTACCGCACCCGCCAAAACGGCGAGCCTCGGCGATCTGTCGCCATTCAAGACGATCATAGCTGATGTCCAGACCCTCGCTTCCAAAGGCGACCTCGCCAGCGCTGCAAAGCGCATCACCGACTATGAAACGGCGTGGGACCAGGCCGAGACCGCAATCCGGCCGCTAAACCAGAATGACTGGAACAATATAGACGCCGCCTCTGACGCGGCGCTGAAGGCACTGCGTCAATCCGCTCCGTCGGCTGACAAAGTCAGCAAAGCGCTCACCGCTCTTATGGCGGTTCTCAACAATCCGGCTCAGCCTGCTCAATAGGCGGGCGGCTGCTCGCCCCCGAACTGCCCTCCGGGACGTTCAGCGCCCATGCAAGGATACTCGCTATGTCTGCACCGACCACCAAAGCTGCTGTTTACAATCGCGTTCCCCGCGTCACGACGGATTTCTGGCTCATTAAACTGATGGCTGTCACCATGGGTGAAACGGCGGCCGACTATCTCAATGTACAGATGGGTTTAGGGCTGACGGCGACATCGCTGATCATGTCGGCAATTCTGGCGGTCGCATTGGTCTGGCAATTTGCGCAGAAGAAATATGTTCCCGCCGCCTACTGGCTTTCCGTGGTGCTGATCAGCATCGTCGGCACGTTGATTACCGACAATCTGGTCGACAATTTCCATGTGCCGCTGCTGGCTACGACGACTGCTTTCTCGATCGCCCTGGCGCTGACTTTCCTGGTGTGGTTCCAGACGGAGCGGACTCTTTCGATCCACTCCATATTCACCGGGCGGCGCGAGGCTTTCTATTGGCTCGCCATTCTGTTCACCTTCGCGCTTGGCACGGCCGCCGGCGATCTGGTGGCCGAAAAATTCGCGCTGGGATACCTGGCTACCGGCGTCCTGTTCGGCATGATCATCATCTCGCTTGCCATCGGCTACTTCTTCTTGGGTCTCGATCCGATACTTGCCTTCTGGCTGGTCTACATTCTGACAAGGCCTCTCGGTGCTTCGTTCGGCGACCTGATGTCTCAGCCCGCACAATATGGCGGCCTCGGTTTCGGCACGATCATAACGAGTGCAATCTTCCTCGCCGCGATCGTCACGATCGTAGCCTTCATGAGCGTGCGGCATGAAGGCGAGGAGCTGGCTGAGATCGACGAGGATGGCAAATTGACAAAGGCCAGCCACAGCCAAAGGTTCACTGTCGCCGAAGAAGAACTCTGAAGCGGCCTAGCGTTTCATTGTCACCGGCGCGGCGTCCGAGTTCATCAAGCCGCCGCGACTTTGCCAGACAGTGCCTTGTCCATCGCCACCTGAAGCTGTTCCTGCGTGAACGGCTTCGTCATCCTGAGCATCCGGCCGAGCGCATTGTCTTCGGACAGCTCGGCATAGCCCGAAGCGAGGATGACGGGCAGGCCGGGGAAGGAGGAGCGAAGGTGGCGCGCGAGTTCGGCGCCCGTCATGCCGGGCATGGCATGATCGGTGATGACGAGGTCGCAATCCTGGCCGCCGGACAGAAATTCCAGGGCCTGCGAAGCAGAAGAGGCTTCCCGCGGCAGGTGGCCGAGGTCTTCCAGCATCGCCACGGTTCCGGTCCTGACGAGAGCGTCGTCATCGACCACCAATATGGCAAGGGATCTCGACACCGGTTTCGGCGCCTCCGCCATCGGAGGCTCGGCGACAGGAGGCGCCTTCGCGAGGGCCTCGGCGACGGGAAGCCAGAGGGAAACGGTCGTGCCTTTTCCTCGCGTGCTCGATATCTGGATCGAGCCGCCGGATTGCGCCGCCAGGCCGTGAACCATCGACAGGCCGAGACCGGTGCCCTTGCCGACACCCTTCGTGGTAAAAAACGGTTCGGCGGCGCGTGAGACAGTTGCCTCGTCCATGCCTTCGCCGTCGTCCGACACCGATATTCTGATGTAATTCCCGCCCGCAAGACCGGGCAACGGCGCCTCTTCGGCCCGAGCGGCGGCCACGGTCACAGCACCGCCGCTTTCCAGCGCGTCCCGCGCATTGACGAAGAGATTGAGCAACGCCAGTTCCAGCTGATTGCTGTCCACCAGCAACGGCGGCAGATCGGCCGGGATGCGCTTGTGGATTTCGATGCGCGGTCCGACCGCCTTGGCGAGGAGATCCTCGACGTTTTCGAACAGCCTGAGAAAATCGATCGCCTGCGGTTTCAGTTCCTGTCGGCGCGCGAAGGCTAGCAGGCGCTGGGTCAGCGCCGTGCCGCGCTCGGCCGCCTGGATCGCGTTCGTCACCAGGCGTTCGCTGCGCTCATCGGCGGGAAGCCGCTTCTTCAGCAGGTTGAGGCTGCCAAGCACCGCCATCAGGAGATTGTTGAAGTCATGCGCCACGCCGCCCGTCAGGTGGCCGATCGTGTCGAGCTTCTGCGCTTGAAGAGCTGGGCCAGCGCCTCCTCGCGCTCGCGCGTCCTCTGGTCGATCCGGTGCTCGAGATCCTCGTTGAGTTCACGCAGCTGCGCCGCCGAGGTTTCGAGTTCGGCGGTGCGCTGGCGCACCCGGGCCTCCAGATCGGCGTTCAGGCGTTCGAGTTCGCGCGTCTTCCTGTAGAGATCGGCAAAGACCCGGACCTTGGCCCTCAGCACTTCGGGCACGATGGGAACGGAGACATAGTCGACCGCACCGACCGCATAGCCGCGCAGCCGGTCGGGTTCGGCCAGCATGACGGCGGAAACGAAGATGATCGGCGTGTTCTGGTAGCGCGGATGCTGGCGGATCATGCTGACGAGCTCGAAACCATCCTGCTCGGGCATGCAGACATCGACGAGGATCACGGCGATCTCGGTGCGCAGCAGGTGCTCGAAGGCCTCGCGGGCGGACTGCGCCTTGATGAGGTTCTCTTCGAGTTCTTCGAGGATGACCTCATAACTCAGGAGCTTCGCGGGCTGGTCGTCGACGAGGAGGATGTTGACGGGGTTCATGGCCAGCCCCTCAGCGATGCAGCCACATGCGAAGCGCCGACAGAAGCTGCTCGGTGTTGACGGGCTTCGCCAGATAGTCCGAGGCGCCCGCCTCCAGGCATTTCTCGCGGTCGCCCTTCATCGCCTTGGCCGTCAGCGCCAGGATCGGCAGCCGCCGGAAGCGCGGCTCCGAGCGGATGACCTGCATCGTCTCGTAGCCGTCCATCCCGGGCATCATGATGTCCATCAACACGATGGCGACGGAGGGTTCGTTGTTGATGACGTCAATCGCCTCGCTGCCGGTCGTTGCGGTTAGCACCCTCATGCCGCGGCGTTCGAGGACGCTGCTCAGCGCGAAGATGTTGCGGGCGTCGTCGTCGACGAGCAGCACGGTTTCGCCGACGAGATCCTCGTCGGAGCTGTGCAGCTCTTGCAGCGTCGCCTGCTTTGCCGCCGGCAGGTCGGCGACGACCCGGTGTAGGAACAGCGCCGTCTCGTCGAGCAGGCGTTCGGGCGACTCGACGCCCTTCACCACCACGCTGCGGGCCATACTGTGCAGCGTCGCGTCCTCCTCTGGGGAAAGCTCGCGGCCGGTGAAGACGACCACCGGCACTTCGGCGATCTCGTCATTGTCACGTATCTGCTCCAGCACTTCGAAGCCGGACATATCGGGAAGGGAAAGGTCGAGCACGACACAGTCGGCGGAACCTTGCCGGAGTATGGCGAGCGCCTCCGATCCCGATCCGACGCTCGTTATGTCGATGTCGTCGTGCCCGAGAAGGGCTGTGACGCTCAGGCGTTCGGCTTCGTTATCCTCCACGAGCAGCAGGTGCTTGCGGCGCGGCTCGGCATAGGCCTTCAGCCGCGACAGCGCCTTGCCGAGTCCCTCAGGCGTCGTCGGCTTGCTCATGAAGGCGAAGGCGCCGCGCGTCAGCCCATGCTGGCGGTCTTCGTCGAGGCTGATGATCTGCACCGGAATGTGCCGCGTCTGCGAATTCTGCTTGAGCTGGCTCAGCACCGTCCAGCCGAGCATGTCGGGCAGGAAGATATCGAGCGAGATCGCCGCCGGCCTGTATTCCTGCGCGAGAGCGAGCGCGTCGCTGCCGCGCATCGCGACCAGCACCTTGAAGCCGTTGTCGCGGGCGAGATCGACGAGGACGCGGGCGTAATGCGCATCGTCCTCGACGACGAGTAGCACGGAGTCGCCATGCTCGATCCGGTGACGGTCGTCCGCGACATGCTCCGTGGTTTTTTCGGCACGGCGGCTCGCCGCCGCCTCGGCGAATTCCACGACATTTGCCGGCGTCGCAACAGGCTTCGGCGCGACCGCGCCGGCGCCGACATAGGTGAGCGGCAGGTAGAGGACGAAGGTGCTGCCGACGCCCGGCGTGCTGCGCAGCTGGATCTCACCGCCGAGCAGGTTCGCCAGCTCGCGGCTGATTGCCAGACCCAGGCCAGTGCCGCCATATTTGCGGCTCGTCGAGGCATCCGCCTGCTGGAAGGCCTCGAAGATGATGCGCTGCTTCTCCGGCGGGATGCCGATGCCGGTATCGACGACCTCGAAGGCGATGACCGAGGGCGCATGCCGGAGCGAAGGATGTTCGGGCGACCAGCCACTCGTTGCCGATGCGACGCGCAGCGTGACGCCGCCCTGCGCGGTAAACTTGAAGGCGTTCGACAGGAGGTTCTTGAGGATCTGCTGCAGTCGCTTCGAGTCGGTGATGATGCTCTTCGTCACATCGGCGCCGACCTCGACCGCAAAGGACAGATTGCGGTTTTCGGCCTCGTGCCGGAACGGCCGTGCCATGACTTCGAGCAGGTTGCTGACGAAGATTTCCTCGGCATCGACCGAGACCGTGCCGGACTCGATCTTGGAGAGATCGAGGATGTCGCTGATGAGGTTCAAGAGATCGGTGCCGGCGCCGTGGATGGTCTTGGCGAACTCGACCTGCTTTCCCGACAGGTTTCCATCGGGGTTTTCTCCGAGCTGCTGGCCGAGGATGAGGATCGAATTCAAAGGCGTGCGCAGCTCGTGCGACATGTTGGCGAGGAATTCCGACTTGTACTTCGATGTCAGCGCAAGCTCGGTTGCCTTTTCCTCGAGCGCGCGGCGGGCCTGCTCGATTTCCTGGTTCTTCGCCTCGACCTCGACGTTGCGTTCTTCCAGCTGCTGCGCCTTTTGTCCCAGCTGTTCGTTGGTCTGCTGCAGTTCGCGCTGCTGCGTCTGCAGTTCGGCGGCGAGCTGCTGGGATTGCTTGAGCAGGCCTTCGGTCTGCATGGTCGCTTCGATCGAGTTGAGGACGATACCGATCGATGTCGTCAGCTGGTCGAGGAAGGAGAGCTGCAGCTCGGTGAATTCGCCTGCGGAGGCAAGCTCGATCACCGCCTTCACCTGCCCCTCGAAATGCACGGGCAGGACGATGGCGCTTCGCGGCAGAGTGGTGAACACGCCGGAACTGATCGGGACGACATTGTCGGGAAGGTCGGTGACCAGGATGCGGCGGGCGTCGCTCGCGCATTGCCCGACGAGGCCCTGGCCGAAGTCGAGCCGCGGCGGATGCGCAGCCTCGACCCCTTGCGCATAGACCGACAGCAGCGACAGGAACGGCTGGCTCTCGTCGGCATCCACCTGGTAGATGACGCCCTGATGGGCTCCGACGAGCGGCGCCAGCTCCGAGAGCAGCATCTTGCCGACCAGCGTCAGGTCACGCTGGCCCTGCAGCATGTTGGTGAAGCGCGCCAGGTTGGTCTTCAACCAGTCCTGCTCGGTGTTGCGCTCCGTCGTCAGGCGCAGGTTGTCGATCATCGTATTGATATTGTCCTTGAGCTCGGCCACTTCGCCGCGCGCGTCGACCTTGATCGACCGCGTCAGGTCACCCTTGGTGACGGCGGTCGCGACTTCGGCGATGGCGCGCACCTGCGTCGTCAGGTTTGCGGCAAGCAGGTTGACGTTGCCGGTCAGATCCTTCCAGGTGCCGGCGGTGCCGGGAACATTCGCCTGGCCGCCGAGGCGGCCTTCGACGCCGACTTCACGCGCCACGGTGGTCACCTGATCGGCGAAGGTCGCAAGCGTGTTGGTCATGTTGTTGATGGTTTCGGCAAGGGCCGCCACCTCGCCCTTGGAGGCGACGGTGAGGTTCTGCTTGAGATCGCCGTTCGCGACCGCCGTCACCACCTTGACTATGCCGCGCACCTGCTCGGTGAGGTTGGCGGCCATGACGTTGACGGTGTCGGTCAGATCCTTCCAAGTGCCGGCGACGCCAGGCACCTGCGCCTGGCCGCCGAGCTTGCCTTCGGTGCCGACTTCGCGGGCGACGCGCGTCACTTCGCCGGCGAAGGCGTTGAGCTGATCCACCATGGTGTTGATGGTGTTCTTCAGTTCGAGAATTTCGCCTTTCACGTCGACGGTGATCTTGCGCGAGAGGTCGCCGCGGGCGACAGCCGTCGTCACCTCGGCAATGTTTCGAACCTGGGTCGTGAGGTTTGCGGCGAGCAGATTGACGTTGTCGGTCAGGTCCTTCCAGGTGCCGGCCACACCGGGAACGACGGCTTGGCCGCCGAGCCTGCCGTCGGTGCCGACTTCGCGGGCGACACGCGTCACTTCGCCGGCGAAGGAGCGAAGCTGATCGACCATGGTATTCAGCGTATCTTTCAGAAGCAGGATTTCGCCGCGCACGTCGACGGTGATCTTGCGCGAGAGGTCGCCATTGGCGATCGCGGTCGCCACCTCGGCGATGTTGCGCACCTGCGCCGTCAGGTTGCCGGCCATGGAGTTGACGCTGTCGGTCAGATCCTTCCAGGTGCCGGCGACACCCGAGACCTGCGCCTGGCCGCCGAGCTTGCCTTCGGTGCCGACTTCGCGGGCAACACGGGTCACTTCGCCGGCGAATGCGTTCAGCTGATCCACCATGGTGTTGATGGTGTTCTTCAGTTCGAGGATTTCCCCCTTCACGTCGACGGTGATCTTGCGCGACAGGTCGCCGCGCGCGACAGCCGTCGTCACTTCGGCGATGTTGCGCACCTGGCCGGTGAGGTTGGAGGCCATGGAATTGACGTTTTCGGTCAAGTCCTTCCAGGTGCCTGCGACACCCGGCACCTGCGCCTGGCCGCCGAGCTTGCCTTCGGTACCGACTTCGCGGGCGACGCGCGTCACTTCCGAGGCGAAGCGGTTCAGCTGGTCGACCATGGTGTTCAGGGTTTCCTTGAGCTCGAGGATTTCGCCCGAGACAGACACCGTAATCTTCTTCGATAGGTCGCCATTGGCGATTGCAGTCGAAACTTCGGCGATGTTGCGCACTTGCGCCGTCAGGTTGCCGGCCATCGAGTTGACGCTGTCGGTCAGGTCCTTCCAGGTGCCGGCGACGCCAAGCACGTTCGCCTGGCCGCCAAGCCGGCCTTCCGTGCCGACTTCGCGGGCGACGCGCGTCACCTCGCCGGCAAAGCCGTTCAGCTGATCGACCATTGTATTGATGGTCTCCTTCAGTTCGAGGATTTCCCCCGACACTGTGACAGTGATTTTCTTGGAAAGGTCGCCCTGCGCGACCGCGGTCGCGACTTCGGCGATGTTGCGCACCTGACCGGTGAGGTTGGAGGCCATGGAATTGACGCTGTCGGTCAAGTCCTTCCAGGTGCCGGCGACGCCGCGCACGTTCGCCTGGCCGCCGAGCCGCCCTTCCGTCCCCACTTCGCGGGCAACGCGCGTCACTTCCGAGGCGAAGGCGTTCAGCTGGTCGACCATCGTATTGATGGTTTCCTTGAGTTCGAGGATTTCGCCCTTCACGTCGACGGTGATCTTCTTCGACAGGTCGCCATTGGCGATCGCTGTGGAGACTTCGGCGATATTGCGCACCTGCGCCGTCAGGTTGCCGCCCATCGAGTTGACGTTTTCAGTCAAGTCCTTCCAGGTGCCGGCCACACCGCGCACGTTCGCCTGACCGCCGAGCCGCCCTTCCGTCCCCACTTCGCGGGCGACGCGGGTGACTTCCGAGGCGAAGGCGTTCAGCTGATCGACCATGGTGTTGATCGTTTCCTTCAGCTCGAGGATTTCGCCCGACACCGTCACCGTGATCTTCTTCGACAAGTCGCCATTGGCGATCGCGGTCGAGACCTCGGCGATGTTTCGCACTTGGGCCGTCAGGTTCGACGCCATGGAATTGACGTTGTCGGTCAGGTCCTTCCAGGTGCCGGCGACACCTGGCACCTGCGCTTGGCCGCCAAGGCGGCCCTCGGTGCCGACTTCACGCGCCACGCGCGTCACTTCGCCGGCAAAACCGTTCAGCTGATCGACCATCGTGTTGATGGTTTCCTTGAGCTCCAGAATTTCGCCCGAGACGTCGACGGTGATCTTGCGCGAGAGGTCGCCGCGCGCCACGGCCGTCGTCACCTGGGCGATGTTGCGCACCTGGGCCGTCAGGTTGCCGCACATGGCGTTGACGCTGTCGGTCAGATCCTTCCAGGTGCCGGCCACACCCGGCACCAGCGCCTGGCCGCCGAGCTTGCCTTCGGTGCCGACCTCGCGGGCGACGCGCGTCACTTCCGAGGCGAAGGATCTGAGCTGGTCGACCATGGTGTTGATCGCTTCCTTCAGCTGTAGGATCTCGCCGCGCACGTCGACGGTGATCTTCTTCGAAAGGTCGCCGTTCGCCACCGCGATCGTCACTTCCGCGATGTTGCGCACCTGCGCCGTCAGGTTCGACGCCATCGAGTTCACGCTTTCGGTCAGGTCTTTCCAGACGCCCGTCACCTCGGGCACCTGCGCCTGCCCGCCGAGCTTGCCGTCCGTGCCGACTTCGCGGGCGACGCGCGTCACCTCGGAGGTGAAGACGCTCAGCTGCTTGATCATCGTGTTGACGATATCGGCCGAGCGCAGGAATTCGCCCTTGAGAGCCCGCCCATCGACATCGAGCGGCACTGTCTGCAGGAGGTCACCCTTGGCGACCGCCGTGATCGTGCGCGTGACCGCCGTCGTCGGCCACAGGAGATCGTCGATCAGACCGTTGATCGAGCCCTCCATTTCGGACCAGGAACCATCCGACAGGCCGAAGCGCACCCGCGTGCTCGTTCGCCCGTCCCGGCCGACGACCTGGCCCACATGTTCGAGCTGCTGGGCCATGCGCTGATTGGCGGCGATGATGTCGTTCAGCGCATCGGCGACCTTGCCGGTGACGCCGGTGAGGTCGGTGCGCATGCGCACGGAAAAGTCGCCGCGCCTGACCGCGACGAGGACCTCCAGCAGTGCGCTGGCGTCGGCGAACGCCATGGTTTTGTAGTCGTGTCCGTTGAGGCTTTCTGCCACGGCGTCGTCGCGCGAAAATTCACTGGTTTGCTTGCTCACGGAAACCCCCTGTTCGAAACCAAGTAGTTAGTGCTCCGCTGGAAAAAGTGTATGGGGGCTCTGCAGGGTTGCAGAGGTCGAGCTAACCCAACGTCAAGCGCCAAACTTTGCCGGTGCGGGAACAGTTTACCGCCGGTCGTCGTTTCCGTCCCGACAAGGAGAATGACATGTCGAACGTCTCAAGGACAGGCAGGCAAGACATCAACAACGCGACCAGCCCGACCACCTTCGGAAGGTCGGTCGAGAGCCAGGCGCAGATGCAGGATGCGGCGGCGGAGGCATCGCCCGAAACCGGCGGCGAGATGCTGAACGTCTACCGGCTGGAACCGATCGCAGCACCTGACGATCCCAGATGGGATAATGCCCCCGGGCACGGCGTCATCGTCGTGGCCGCCAGAACGGCGGGCGATGCCAGGATCGTCGCCGCGGCGCGCGAACTCGACTTCATGGAAGTGGATGCGGCTCCCGCCGAGGATGTGACCACCACCAATGCCAGTGCTTTCCGCGACGACAAGCTCTATACTGTCATCGAGATCGACCGGAACAGGAGCGATCTCAAACGCGGCATTCTCGACGGCACGGTGTCAGTCGACACCATCCGCTCGGTCCAGCCGGAATAGGGTTCCTTCCTTTTCATCGGAGTTCTCATGAATACGGCCAATCTGCAGCTCAAGGGCCTGATCATGGCGATGGCCTCGCTATGCGACGCGATCGCCGAGAAGGAATTGCTCACACGCGGGGAAATCGATGCCGCGCTTTCGAAAGCTCGAAGGGCGATCGAGGAGGATGACGATCACGAGCTCTCCGGCGCCAACCAAGCGGCGATCTTGTTTCCGATCCGCGTGCTGCAGCTCGCCGGCGAAGCCGGCGGCAAAGGCGAAGGAGCCACGTTTTCGGATTATGCCAGGCTTGTGGGCAAGCTCGGCTGACCATGTTCGAAGGCTTTGTTTGCGGCCCCGGCGATCATTAAGCCGGCGCCGGCATTCGGTTTTCGATTTTTGCGATAAGTTGATCATTTTTGTCTTGTTTTAAAGCCGCTCCTGCGGCTATACCCCCGGCCGCATATATTCACGCACCGGGATAACTTCGTGACCAGCCTCAAATCACTTCTGGCCGCATGCGGCCTCTCCGCCCTGATCGGCTTTGCCGCAACGCCGTCATTCGCCGGCTCGACGACCTATCCGCTGACGCTGGAAAATTGCGGCGCTGAGGTGACGTTCAAGAAGGCGCCCGAGCGGGCGATTGGCCTTGGCCAGAACAGCGCGGAAATCCTGCTGCTGCTCGGCCTCGAGGATAAGATGGTCGGCACCGCCTTCTGGCCGAGCAAGGTCCTGTCGCAGCTCGCCGAGGCCAATGCCAAGGTCAAGCTGCTCACCGTCGAAATGCCGACCTTCGAGTCGATGCTCGCCGAAAATCCTGATTTCGTGGCGGTGGCCTTGCCGAGTCTCGTCGGGCCGAACAGCAAGGTCGCCAAGCGCGACGATTTCGACAAGGTCGGCGTCGCCACCTATCTCTCGCCCAGCACCTGCCTCAGCACCAAGGACGTCAAGGACCAGTACGGCAGCCGCGGCGAGCTGTGGAACATGGACCTTCTCTACAAGGAGATCGACGAACTCTCTGAGATTTTCGACGTCGCCGACCGCGGGCAGGCTGTGATTGCCGACTTCAAGGCGCGTGAAGCCAAGCTTCGCTCCGGCGTTTCCAAGGACGGCAAGAACCTGTCCTATGTCTTCTGGTTCTCCAGCCCCAGCCCGTCGGCCGATGCCTATGTCGGCGGCAAGAACAGCGCCTCCGGCTTCATCGCCGACCTGCTCGGCGGGCACAATGCCATCGACGCAGCAGCGGAATGGCCGACGATCGGCTGGGAAGGCATCATCGCCGCCAACCCCGACGTCATCGTCGTCGCCAGCCTCGACCGCAACCGCTGGGAACTCGACAAGCCCGAGGCCAAGATCAAGTTCCTGACCACCGATCCGGCCGTCAGCCAGATCCCCGCCGTCAAGAACAAGGCGATCGTCGTCATGGACGGCCAGGCGATGAACCCGACCATCCGTACGATCTACGGCGCCGAACAGGTGGCCGAGCAGCTGAAGGCTCTCGGTCTCCTGAAGTGACGGAAGCGGGCAGTCTCTTGCGGCAGCTGGGAGCGGTCACGGCACTGCTGCTCGCCTCTCTCTGCCTGATCGCGGTCGCCATCGGCGTCAGCGTCGGGATCGGCGACCTGCCGATCCCGCTGACGACCACTTTTTCGGCCGCCACCAACCGGCTCGGATGGACCGCGGTCGAGCTGAACCGCATCCACGAGACTGTCATCTGGGATTATCGCCTGAGCCGGGCGCTCGTCGCCGCCTTCTGCGGCGCGGGCCTTGCGCTCTCGGGCGCAATCATGCAGTCGCTGCTGCGCAACCCGCTTGCCGAACCCTATGTGCTCGGCATCTCCGCCGGCGCCTCCACCGGCGCCGTCGCGATCGTCATCCTGGGCATCGGCGCGGGCGCGGTCTCGCTGTCATCCGGCGCCTTTGCCGGCGCCTTCGCAGCCTTCTTCTTCGTGGCGCTGCTGTCGAACGGCACCCGTGGCGGCGCCGACCGCACCATCCTTGCCGGTGTGGCCGCATCGCAGCTCTTCAATGCCTCGACCTCCTATATCGTCACCACCTCGGCCAATGCGCAGCAGGCCCGCGACGTTATGTTCTGGCTACTCGGCAGTTTCGGCGGCGTGCGCTGGCCGGAATTCGCGCTGGTCTCGATCGTCGTCGGCCTTGGCCTCGGCGCCTGTCTGTTCTACGCCCGCGTGCTCGACGCCTTCGCTTTCGGCGACGAGGCCGCCTCCTCGCTCGGCGTCAATGTCGGCCGCGCCCGCATGGTGCTCTTTGCGCTGACCGCAATGATGACGGCGACGATCGTCAGCATGGTCGGTTCGATCGGCTTCGTCGGTCTCGTCGTGCCGCATGTCGCCCGCTTCGTCGTCGGGCCGCTCCATATCCGCCTCCTGCCGGCCTGCGCCATCGGGGGAGCGATCTTCATGGTGGTCGCCGATATCGCCGCGCGCGCCCTCATTCCCAACCAGATCCTGCCGATCGGCGTCGTCACGGCGCTGGTTGGCGTTCCCTTCTTCTCGATCATCCTCTACCGGTTCCAGCGCGCGTCATGAGCATCAAGGCCGACAACCTCACCTGGAAAATTGGCAGGAAGACCATTCTGGACGGCGTTTCCCTGGAGGCACAGCCCGGCCGGATGCTCGGCCTGCTCGGACCGAACGGCTCGGGCAAGACGTCGCTGCTCAGGCTTCTGGCCGGCCTGAAGCGCCCGCATTCCGGCCGCGTTACGCTCGACCGCAGCGACATCGGCACGATCAGCCGCCGCTCGATCGCCCGCCGCATCGCCTTCGTCGAGCAGCATGCCACGACGAATGCCAATCTGAAGGTCGTTGATGTCGTCAAGCTCGGAAGGTTCCCGCACCGGTCGATCTTCGCGAGCTGGACGAAGGCCGACGAAGAAGCGGTAGAAAGTGCTCTTGCACGCGTCGGCATGGCGGAGAAGCGCGACGATCGCTGGCAGAACCTCTCGGGCGGCGAGAAGCAGCGCACCCATATCGCAAGGGCACTCGCCCAGTCGCCGCAGGAGCTGATCCTCGACGAGCCCACAAACCATCTCGATATCCAGCACCAGATCGGCCTGATGCGGCTCGTCTCCGGCCTGCCGATCACTAGCATCGTCGCTCTGCACGATCTCAACCATGCCGCCATGTTCTGCGATGAGCTTGTTATCATGCAGCAAGGCAGGATCGTCGCCTCCGGCGCACCACAGGACGTATTGAGCGAGGACCTCCTGCGCGACGTCTTTTCCGTCGAAGCCCGCATCGAAGCTTCGCCCTACCATTCGCGCCCGCAGATCCACTATCTCAAGTAAGAGCGGCTGGAGCCCCTCTCACGTCACGATCTGCAGCGGCAAGGCGGTCGTCTTCTTCAGCGTCTTGAGGACAATGCTCGATTTGACCAGTGCCAGATTGTCGGTGACGCGGATCATCCTTTCCAGAAACTGGCTGAGATGTTCGAGGTCGCGCGTCATCACCTTCATCAGAAAATCGGCGTCGCCGGTCTGCGAATAACACTCCAGAATCTCCGGCGCGGTCTCGATAAAGCGATGAAGCTGCTCGTTTCCGCCTTCGGTATGTGCTCTCAGGCTGACAAGCGTATGAGCAACGACCGTGAAACCCAGTTTTGCGGGGTTGAGGATGGCAACGACACTCTGGATATATTGCTCTTTACGCAGCCTTTCCAAACGGCGCGCGCATTGCGTGGCGGAGAGATTGACCTTTTGAGACAGCTCTGCCTGCGTCAGCTCGCTGTTTTGCTGAAGGGCGGCAAGCAGTTTGATATCGAACGGGTCAAGCATAGCTCCTCCTCTGACGGTGAATTTCTGCACATCATAGCCACACCACGCAGATTGTCTGCACGGATACGTCGTCACAGGGAGATAATCGCAGAAAATCATCGCGAAATTTCAGTTAGCCTCCAGGCCAGACTTAGGAAAACGAGGTGGACTTGTGTTTGACCAACTGAACAGCCGGCCAGCCGACAGCCTGCTTGCACTCATCAAGGCCTTCCAGGCCGACGATCGCGCGGGAAAGATCGACCTCGGCGTCGGGGTCTATCGTGACGCCATGGGACGCACGCCGGTGATGCGTGCCGTCAAGGCGGCGGAGCAGTTTCTCCTGGAGACCCAGGACAGCAAGAAATATCTCGGCCCGGAAGGCGATCTGCAATTCGTCCGCCTCCTTGAGCCGATCATTTTCGGGAAGGCGCCTGATTTCGGTCATCGCCTCGTCGGCATCCAGACACCGGGCGGAAGCGGCGCTCTGCGTCTCGGCGCCGAACTTATCCAAACGGCACATCCATCGGCGACCATTCTGCTCGGGACGCCGAGCTGGCCCAACCATGCGCCGATCTTCGGCTCGGCGCGACTGCCGGTCAAGGAATACGCCTTCGTCGACCTGGTTTCGCAGCAGGTGAAATTCGAAAGCGTCGTCGCCGCCCTGTCTTCCGCCCGGGAAGGCGACGTCGTGCTGCTTCACGGTTGCTGCCACAACCCGACCGGCATCGATTTCACCATGGAACAGTGGGCGGAGATTACCAAACTCCTCGTTGCGCATCGGCTGGTGCCTTTCATCGATCTTGCCTATCAGGGGCTTGGCGATGGCCTCGAACAGGATGCCGCACCGGCACGCATGATCCTCGAAGGGGTCGACGAGGCGCTGATCGCCTATTCCTGCGACAAGAACTTCGGCCTTTATCGCGAGCGTGTCGGCGCGCTCTATGTCATGGCCCGCAATGGGGATGACCTCCGGAAGGCCGAAAGCAACATGGCGGCACATGCCCGAGTCAACTGGTCCATGCCGCCCGACCACGGGGCCGCAATCGTCAGGACCATTCTCGAGAGCGATGAGATGTCGGCAATGTGGCGCGCCGAACTCGAAGAAATGTGCCAGCGCGTCAATGGCAATCGCGCAGCACTCGCCGCCGCCGCTCCTGATCTCGCCTTCATCGCCCGCCAGCGCGGCCTGTTTTCCAATCTCTCCATGTCGAGGGATACGGCAGTCGCGCTCAGGGCGAGCCACGGCATCTACTTGGCGGATTCCGGGCGCATGAACCTTGCCGGCATGCAGCCGACGGATGCCGACGCCATCGTTGCGGCGCTTAGAGCCGAAGGCTGCCTGACATCATAGACATGGGAGCCTCCAAATGAGCAGGAAAGAAACGACCGGCCAGGCGATGACCCGTTCGCTTGTCGCCCATGGGATCGACACGGTCTTCGGCATCCCCGGCGCCCATATGTATGATTTCAACGACGCCCTCTATGGCGCGGGCGATAAAATCCGGTTCATTCATACGAGGCACGAACAGGGCGCCGGATACATGGCCTATGGCTATGCCAAATCCACCGGCCGGATCGGCGCCTATACCGTCGTGCCAGGCCCCGGCGTCCTCAATTCCGGAGCGGCTCTCTGCACCGCCTACGGCGCCAACGCGCCGGTGCTTTGCGTGACCGGCAACATCATGTCCCACCTGATCGGCCAGGGCAGAGGACAGTTGCACGAACTGCCGGATCAGCTCGCCACCATGCGCGGGATCACGAAGACGGCCGAACGCATCGATCACCAGTCCGAAACCGGCCCCGTCATATCAGGGGTCATCAGCAAGATGCTCTCCGGCCGCCAGGGTCCGGGAGCCGTCGAAGCGCCGTGGGACGTGTTTGGGCGATCCGGCCCGGAGATCGATCTCCACGTCGGTGTGAGAGCGCCTCATCCGGCCATAAACCCCGACGAGATCGCCGCGGCGGTGGCGCTGATTTCAGGCGCCAGGAATCCGATGATCATGGTCGGCGGCGGCGCGGCGGATGCCGGATCCGAGATCGCCGCCCTGGCGGAACAGCTGCAGGCCCCGGTCACCTCCCATCGCTCCGGCAAGGGCATCGTCGCCGACGACCACCCGAACTATCTGAATTTCGTCGCCGCCTATGAATATTGGAAGAAGGTAGACGTCCTGATCGGGATCGGCAGCCGGCTCGAATTGCAGTTCATGCGCTGGAAATGGCTTCCCAAGGGTCTGAAGATCATTCGCATCGATATCGATCCGACCGAGATGGTCCGCCTCAAGCCTGACGTCGGGATCGTCTCGGATGCGAAAGATGGAACGCAGGCCTTGATCGATGCGCTAGCAGGGTCCGGCCGCGCCGACCGCACGCGCGAATTCGCCGAGCTCAACGAAGAGGCCAGGTCTCGTTTCTCGGCGGTGCAGCCGCAGCTTGCCTATCTCGATGCCATCCGCGAAGTCCTGCCGAGGGACGGTTTCTTCGTCGAGGAAATCTGCCAGATGGGTTTTACCGCCCGGTTTGCTTTCCCGGTCTACGGCCCTCGCCAGTACGTGACATGCGGCTATCAGGACAATCTGGGCTTTGGCTTCAACACCGCTCTCGGCGTGAAAATCGCCAACCCCGACAAAGCGGTTGTCTCAGTTTCAGGCGATGGCGGCTTCCTATTCGGCGTCCAGGAACTCGCGACCGCCGCCCAGCACAAGATCAATGTCGTCGCGATCGTCTTCGACAATTCCGCCTACGGCAATGTGCTGCGCGACCAGAAGCAGACCTATAAAGGCCGCTATCTCGGTTCGGACCTGACCAATCCTGATTTCGTCGCCCTTGGCGAAAGCTTCGGCGTCCGATCCTTCAAGGCGACGAGCCCCGGCGAATTGAGAGACATATTGGAGAAAGCGCTCTCACTCGATGAGCCTGTTCTCATCGCGGTTCCGATCGAAAAAGGCTCCGAGGCAAGCCCCTGGCCTTTCATTCATCCGACCCCGCACGCCGAATGACCGCAAGGGCCGGCGGCTTCTTCACGCCGAAGGTCCCTTGAGAAAGATCGTCGCCAGCGGCGGCAGCGTCAGCGACAGGGAGAAGGGTCGGCCGTGCGCCGGCACGGGTTCGCTCGATACTGCGCCGTTGACGAGGCCGGAGCCGCCATATTCCCGCGCATCCGTCGTGATCTTCTCGATCCACACCCCTTCCTCAGGCACGCCGATCCTGTAGCCGTAACGCGGCACGGGTGTGAAATTCGAGACGACGAGCACCGAGGAGGAACGATCAGAGGAATAACGCAACATGCCGAGGACGGAATTGACGGCGTCGTCGGCCGCCGCCCATTCGAAGCCCTCGGGATGGAAGTCGCCGAACTGCAGGGCCGGCTCCTGCCCGTAGAAGACGTTCAAATCCCTGACCAGGCGCTGCAGCCCCGCATGTGAAGGCCGGTCCAGCACATCCCACGTGACCGATGCGTCGTGGTTCCATTCGCTGGGCTGGGCGATCTCGCCGCCCATGAACATCAGTTTCTTGCCGGGATGGCCCCACATGAAGCCGAGGTAGCTGCGCAGATTGGCGAATTTCTGCCATTCGTCGCCCGGCATCTTGGTCAGAAGCGAGCCTTTTCCGTAGACGACCTCGTCATGGGAAAGCGGCAGCATGAAGCGCTCGGAATAGGCATAGATCATCCCGAAGGTCATCGTGCCGTGGTGGTAGCTCCGGTAGGCGGGATCTTTTTCGATATAGCTCAGGCTGTCATGCATCCAGCCCATGTTCCATTTGATGTCGAAGCCGAGCCCGCCCTCTTCGGGCGGTTTGGTGACACCAGGCCAGGCCGTCGATTCCTCGGCGATGACAATCGCATGCGGGCAGCGCTCGTGGACGATGCTGTTCAGGTGCTTGAAGAATTCCACCGCCTCCAGGTTCTCGCGGCCGCCATATTGATTGGGAATCCATTCCCCCTCGTTGCGGCTGTAGTCGCGGTAAAGCATCGAGGCCACCGCATCGACGCGCAATCCGTCGACATGATAGCGTTCGAGCCATTCCAGGGCGCTGGCAATCAGGAAGCCTTTCACCTCGTTGCGGCCGAGATTGTAGATCAGCGTGTTCCAGTCGCGGTGAAAACCCTCGCGCGGATCCTCGTGTTCATAGAGCGCGCTGCCGTCGAAGCGGGCGAGACCCCAGACGTCGGTCGGGAAATGGGCCGGCACCCAGTCGAGAATGACGCCGATGCCGGCGCCATGGCAGCGATCGACGAAATAGGCGAAATCTTCAGGCGTGCCGTAACGGCCGGTCGGGGCAAACAGTCCGAGCGGCTGGTATCCCCAGGAGCCTCCGAAGGGATGCTCCATGATCGGCAGCAGCTCGATATGGGTAAATCCCATCTCGCTCGCATAGGGAACGAGCCGCTGGCTGAGTTCGACCCAGTCGAGCGATCGCCCGCCATTCCCACGCAGCCAGGAGCCGGCATGTACCTCATAGACCGACATGGCGCCCTCCAGCCCGTCGCGCCGGGGCCGGTGCTTCATCCAGCCGTCATCGGTCCATCGAAACGGCGTCGACGATGCGACGATCGAGGCGGTGGACGGGGCGGCCTCGCTTGCTCTCGCCACCGGATCGGCCTTCTGCGGCAAGCACGTCCCTTGCGCGTCGATGATCTCGAATTTGTATCTCTCGCCGGGCGCGAGCCTCGGAACGAACAGTTCCCAGACGCCCGCCGATGATCTCAGCCGCATCGGGTTTCGCCGTCCGTCCCAGGCGTTGAAGTCGCCGACGACCGAGACGCGGCGCGCATTCGGCGCCCAGACCGCGAAACGAACGCCCGCGACATCGTCGATCGACATATCAACCGCGCCGAGCGTCCGGCTCAGGCTATAATGCGTGCCCTCGGAGATCAGATGGAGGTCGAGCTCTCCGAGCAGGAGACCGAAACTATAGGGGTCCTCGGTGATCTGCTCTGCATCCGGCCATTTGATCCGCAGCCGGTATCCCATCCTTGAAGCCGTCGCCGCAAACAGGCCGGAAGGGTGGGCGATACTGAAGGGCGTCACCACCCTGCCGCTCGCCGCATCGATGAGATCGACCGCTTCAGCGCCCGGCAGATAGACGCGCACGATCGTCATGCCGCCGCTCTCGTGCGGACCGAGGATCGAGAAAGGATCGCCGTGGCGTCCCTCGATCAAGGCCCAGAGCGCGTCATGTCCGATGCCTGAGAGAAGTTCCGAGCGTTCGACATTCATGCCTTGCCCCCCGTCAGACGCGATAGGATTTCGGTAAGGCCGGAGAGCGGGATCGGCAGCCATTTCGGCCTGTTGCGGGCCTCATAGGCGATCTCGTAGGCGGCCTTTTCGAGAAGAAAGGCATCAAGGACCCTCCGTCGTTGATCGGTCGGCATGGCAAGCGCCTTCGACGCTGAGACCGCCTGCCAATAGGCGCCGAGAAACGCCGCCTCGGCATTGCGCCCGAAACGGGCGATGGCCTCGCGGCGGACTTCGTTCTCGTGCTCCGTCACCGCGTCGTTTTCGAGCTGGGCAGTGGCGACGAGATAGCTCAGCGATCTCAAAAGCCCGGCGAGGTCGCGCAGCGGAACCGTCTTGGCCCGGCGCTCGGCGAGATTTTTCGCAGGCTCGCCCTCGAAATCGATGATGACGGCATCGCCTTCGCTGACGAGGATCTGGCCGAGATGGAAGTCGCCATGGGTGCGCGTCATCAGCGTGCCGCGGGCAGCTTCCGCCAGCCTCGCGGCGAGCTCGATCAGCTCTGTGCGACGCTCGAGAAGCGGCGCGGCCAGCAGGTCGACGGCGGGATCGGCGTTTTCCTCGCGTTCTGATAGTTTCGACATCGCATAGGCCATCTCGCCCGCAACCGCCCTCTTTATCGCCTCGACCTCACCGTCGCCGGCGACGACGGGACTGAAGGCCTCGTCCGCATTCTCCCCGGCAAGGACGACATGCAATTCGCCCAATCGGAGGCCGACCATGGCAACGAAGCTGATCAGCGACTGGAAGACGTCGTCTCCCGGCTCGACGGCCGGGTCATTCAACACGAGTTCGTCGGCGGCGCGGCGCAGATTGTTCAGCATCCAGTTCCAGGCATCGCCCTGGTTGCGGACCGCGCCTTGGACGATGATCAAGGTCGAACGGCGCCCATTGGAATCGGTATGCGCGACCTCGCCGAGCAGGGGCGCCGTGTGGTCATAGCCGGCGCAGGTCAGAAACCGCGTCATCTCGACCTCCGGATGAATGCCGGGAAAGATATGCCGGATCAGCTTGATCATGGCGATGTCGCCCACGATCAGCGAACTGTTGGATTGTTCGGCCGAAAGCCAATGAACCGGCATGTGGTCGTTCACCTGTAGGCGGTCGAGCCGCTCGGTACCGAGAAATTCGAGGGTACCGGTGCGCCCGGTGATGCGCGAGCGGTCGGCAAGCCCGCGCAGGATGCCACGGGCCATCCGCTCCACGGCAAACCCATCCGTCAGGAAGCCGACCCGCCTGCCCTGGCGAACCCGCCCGAGCGCCAGTTGCTGGGTCAGCGCCGATGGCTGCGCATCGTCCCAGGCGACCGTCAGCGGCAGCTGGTAGGATTCGCTGTGATCAGGCAGCACCGCCTCCAACTCGCCGAGAACGACGCCGTCGGCGTAGGGGATTGGCGTTGCCGAGATCAGCCGCGCTGCTTGAAGCGGCTGGTCCTTGGCGCCGAACCATCGCCGCCTGGCGAGGTAAGGAGGCAGAATTTCGTTGCTGAGGACGCGCGCATGCCCGGGTTCGTCGACGAGATCGAGCAGGCCGCGGCGGATGACCATCGTCACCAGATCGGGAAGCTGTTCCGGCGGGGCGGTGCGCCATGCCGGCGGGTCGGCATCGGCCGCCAGCTGGAACCAGAAGAAGCCGTAGGGCGGAAGCGTCAGCAGATAGGTCAACTGGCCGATCGGAGGAAAGGGGGACATGCCGGTCAGTTCGATCGGCACGCGGCCCTCGAAGCTCGACAGGTCGAGTTCGACCGCCTGGGGCAGTCGCGACAGGTTTGCGACGCACATCAGGGTCTCGCCATCATATTCCCTGAGATAGGCGAGGATCTTTCGGTTCTCGGGGGAAAGGAAGCGCAGCGAACCGCGCCCGAAGGCCGGATGCCGGCCGCGCAGCGCCAGCATCTTGCGCGTCCAGTTGAGCAGCGAATGGGCATCCGTGCTCTGCGCTTCGACATTAACAGCCTCGAAACCGTAGAGCGGATCGGCAATCAACGGTAGGACGAGGCGCGCCGGGTCCGTCCGGGAAAAGCCGCCGTTGCGGTCGGGAGACCATTGCATCGGCGTTCTCACCCCATCCCGGTCGCCGAGATAGATATTGTCGCCCATGCCGATCTCGTCGCCGTAATAGATGACAGGCGTTCCCGGCATCGAGAGAAGAAGCGCGTTCATCAGCTCGATGCGGCGGCGGTCGCGCTCCATCAGCGGCGCGAGCCGTCGCCTGATGCCGAGATTGATGCGGGCGCGCTTGTCGGATGCGTAGGTTTCCCAGAGATAGTCGCGCTCGGCATCGGTCACCATTTCAAGCGTCAGCTCGTCGTGGTTGCGCAGGAAGATCGCCCATTGGCAATTCTCGGGAATTTCAGGCGTCTGGCGCAGGATGTCGGTGATCGGGAACCGGTCCTCCTTGGCGATCGCCATATACATGCGCGGCATCAGCGGGAAGTGGAAGGCCATGTGGCATTCGTCGCCGTCTCCGAAATATTCGCGCGTGTCTTCCGGCCACTGATTGGCTTCGGCAAGCAGCATGACGCCGGGATGGGTGGCGTCGAGGGCGGCGCGGATGCGCTTCAGGATCGCGTGGGTTTCCGACAGGTTTTCGTTGATCGTCCCCTCGCGCTCGACGAGGTAGGGAATCGCGTCGAGACGAAAGCCGTCAATCCCGGTTTCCAGCCAGAAGCGCATCACCTTCAGCAGCTCCTCCATGACGAGCGGACTGTCGAAATTCAGGTCAGGCTGGTGGGAATAGAAGCGATGCCAGTAATAGGCGCCGGCGACGGCATCCCATGTCCAGTTCGATTTTTCCGTATCGAGGAAGATGATGCGCGTTTCCGGGAACTTCTGATCGCTGTCCGACCAGACATAGAAGTCGCGCTCCGGCGATCCCGCCGGCGCCTCCCTGGCGCGCTGGAACCAGGGATGCTGGTCAGAGGTGTGGTTGATGACGAGTTCGATGATGACGCGGATATTGCGCTGGTGAGCGGCATCGACGAAGGCCCGGAAGTCCTCCACGGTCCCGTAGTCGGGGCTGACATTGCCGTAGTCGGCGATGTCGTAACCGTCGTCGCGGCGCGGTGAGGGAAAGAAAGGCAGGAGCCAGATGGCGTTGACGCCCAGGGCCGCGATGTGATCGAGCTTCTGGTGCAGGCCGGCAAAATCGCCGACCCCGTCGCCATTGGCGTCGTAGAACGACTTGATGTGCAGCTGGTAGATGATCGCATCCTTGTACCAGAGCGGCTGCTCGGTGCTACCGGGATTCATCGTGTCCATTCATGCCTCCGCTGCGCGAACGCGCCAGATCGCAAAAGGCAGGATCTCAGGATTGAGACTGACGCTCTGCCTTTTGCCGGTCCACTTGAAACGATGCCCGCCGACCAGATCCTCGACCTCCAGCGTGCCGCCGTCCCCGAGCGACCAGTGCCAGAGCGGCAGCTCGACGTCGCTTTGCTGGAAATGATGGGGGTCGAGGTTGATCGCGATCAGCAGGACATTGTCGCGGGCACGGCTCGCCTTCTCGAAGAAGAGGATGTTGTCATTCCAGGCGTTCAGCAGCGTCAGCCCGAGATGCGAGTGCAGGGCGGGATTTTCATTCCGGATGCGATTCAGCATCCTGATTTCGGCGATGATGTTGCCCGGCCGGTCGTAATCCCAGGCACGGATCTCGTATTTCTCGCTGTCGGCATATTCCTTGCGCTTGGCGTCGGGACGCCCCTCGCAAAGCTCGAAACCGTTATAGACGCCCCACAAGCCCGAAAGCGTGGCGGCAAGGGCCGCGCGGATCAGGAAGGCCGGGCGCGGCGCGTTCTGGAGAAAATCAGGATTGATGTCGTGGGTGTTGACGAAGAAATGCGGGCGGAAGAATTCCTTCGGCGCCGCCTCCGTCAGCTCCCGCATATATTGCTCGAGCTCCCACTTGGCATTGCGCCATGTGAAGTAGGTATAGGACTGGGAGAAACCGATCTTCGCCAGACGGTACATGACCTTCGGCTTGGTGAAGGCTTCCGACAGGAAGACGACCTCGGGATGGCGCGCCCTGATATCGCCGATCAGCCATTCCCAGAATGGGAAGGGCTTGGTGTGCGGGTTGTCGACGCGAAACAGTTTGACGCCCTGGTCTACCCAAAGCTGGATGATGTCCCGGAGTTCTACCCATAACGGGGGCAGCGCGTCTTTCGTGTAGAAGTCGACGTTGACGATATCCTCGTATTTCTTCGGCGGGTTTTCCGCATATTTGATTGTGCCGTCGGGGCGCCAGTCGAACCAGCCGGGATGCTCTTTCAGCCACGGATGATCCGGCGAGGCCTGGATGGCGACGTCGAGCGCAATCTCCAGCCCATGCCGGCCCGCCTCCTCGACCAGCCGGCGGAAGTCCTCGAAATCGCCGAGCTCGGGATGGATGGCATCATGGCCGCCCTCCTCGGAGCCGATGGCATAGGGGCTTCCGGGATCGCCGGGTGCGGCCTTCAGGCTGTTGTTGCGCCCCTTCCGATTGGTCGAACCGATCGGATGGATGGGCGGGAAGTAGAGCACGTCGAAGCCCATGTCGCGGATGGCGGACAGTCTCGGGATGACGTCGTCGAAAGTGCCGTGCCGGTTTGGATCGCCGCTCTGCGAGCGCGGAAAAATCTGGTACCAGCTGGCGAAAGCCGCCGCCTTGCGCTCGGCATCGACCGCACTTGCCGAGGAGCGAAGCCGAAACGGCCGCCTGTCGGCCCTGTTCATCAGCGCGGATGTCGCGGGATCGAGCAGGATCGCCGTGCGCTCGGAATCGGAGCCGTTTTCGAGACTGTCGATGATAGCCTGCAACTGGACACCGAGCGCTGCCGGCGCCTCGGCTTTCGCGGCGCGCACGAGGTTCAATCCCTCCTGAAGCTCCAGCTTCAGGTCAAGCCTCGCGTCGTTCTTCTTGGTCAATTCATAGCGAAAGATCGCGAACGGGTTCCTCCATGCCTCGACCGCGAATTCGTAGCGCCCGACGCGTTCCAGCAGGAATTCGGCGCGCCAGCGGTCATTCTCGGCCAGTTGCATCTCCGTCTCGTTCCACTCCGCCAGAGCATCGAGCGGCCGCCAGCAAAGGACCGCTGTGATCGGGTCGTGGCCGTCTGCGAATATATCCGCCTCGACGGTGACGATCTCTCCGACGACACGCTTGACCGGAAAGCGCCCGTCGTCGACGCGCGGCATGATGTTTTCGATGGCAAGCCGCGGCGAGACTATCGCCTGCTCGGCATCGAGGGTGGGCCTCGATGTGAACGGCGCCGGCGCCTTGCCTTCGATGACCAGGGTCTCCCCTGCCCGCAGACGCAGGGCCGCGCCGTCGGCGGTGACGGGCAGAAAACCGGAGGCGGCCTCGCGAAGCGCCGTGACCGGCGCCGGCGCACTGCGCCTGAGGTCCCGGTTGAGCAGGATGAACCGCACATTCGACGCGCTGCGCAGATCCTGTGCCTCCGATTGCAGAAGCGCCGAAACCGGCCCATTGGCGTTGCGGATCAGGCGAAGCGCCGGCGCGCGTTTATGGTCGGCTTTGCCGATCTCGGTATTGGCGACGCGAATTTCAGAGGAGATATCGAAGGCGAGATCATGGCGCAGCTTCCGCAAGCCGGAGCCGTCGCCATATGTCGGATCAAGCGGCGTCGCCGCACCATATTCGAAGCCCATCGGAACCATGAGGCCGCCGCCGAGCGAGGCGGCAAGGCGCAGCGCTCTGATGGCCCGCCGCTCGAGAATTTCACGGCTCTCGGTTCCATGCGCGATGCGCCGGGCGAATGGCGGTTCGGGAAAGGCGATCTGCCAGCCGAACGGTTGTTGGACGCTATGCTCCTCGACAAACCATCTCTCGTCGAGATCCCACCAGGCCATCGATGAAAAACATCCGGTGAAACCGGCATCCGCGATCGCGCTCCTCACCGCAAAATCGGTGCCAGGCGTCCAGGCGAAGAACTGCGCCTCTGCCTTCTCGCGCGCGGCCGTAATCAGGGATTTGAACAGCGCCGGCGAGGCGCGATCAATCCCCAGCACCCGGTAACCGGAGAGGCCGAGGTCGGAGAGCCGCCGCAGCCGTTCGGTCCAATCCGCCAGCAGTTGCGATTGGCGCTCCGCTCCCATGTCATTCATCGGCTCTGCCGGGTCCAGCGGCGAGCACCTCGGGTCGACCGGACGGAAATCCGCTTGCGGATCTCGGGCTTTGCCGTCGAGCATCACGTCCATCATCAAACCGACGCCGCTCTTGCCGGCGGCCTCCGCGAGCCGCGCTATTCCATCCTCGACCGCGCTTCCAAGCGACAGGTCAGGATCGAGACGATCGAAATCCCGGGAGGCGAATACGCTGATGCCCCCGCCCCGATCGAAGAGGGGCGCCGTCAGCACCCGATCGAAACCGATATCCGCCGCATGGTCGAAAACTTCGCGCCATGCATCGATGCCCTGGAGAAGTAGCGGATTGACGTAATAGATCCGGGGTGGGGTGCTGCGCACACCCTGGTTCGCAGAGAATAACATCGGCCGCCGCCTCGAGTTGCTTTTCAGACAAACTACCTTCGGCGGTTGTTGTTCCACCGAATCCGCCGAAGTGCGGCAAAGCGAAAAGTGCCCGACCCAGAAGCCGCCGGATCGAGGGAACGCGATTAAAGGCAACCGGTGATACGCAGAGCGCTTGAGATTTCGTACCGTATCCGGCTAATTTCCACCTTCCCGGGAGATGATCATTTGGCTGCCGACGACACATCCATACTTCGATCGATACTCTTTGCCGCAACGTTGTCCGGATGCGTCGCGTGCCTCGCCTCCTGGAGCATCGAGACCGATCGTTCCACGCACGAGAAGCACGGCCTGTTCGAAATCCGCGAGGAAGCCAGGCGCTTCATCGCGCAAGAAAATGCTCGGGAGCTTCAGCAATGGGACGTGCTGGAGCCCAACGCGAAGGTGCTGGTTCCCCGCTGTGCGGTGCCCCTCCAGGCACAATGGACGCCGAAGAGCCTCGGACGCTCGCAGCCCAGCGTGATGGTGATCTGCACAGCGGCCGTGCCGAATACCGTGATGAAACGCTGGGATGTGCATGTCCCCGTGAAGCGGAAGCCGGGACTGACATCCCACTCCCTACGTTGACAAATTGTGTAATTTACGTATTTTACACATTGTATACGAGAAGAGGAAAATGGCCCCGGCACTGAGAGTTCCCGCGACGATATTTTCTCGCAGCTTCGCACGATATCAGGACGAGGCGATGACCGGAAAGGTGATTGAAGTCACCAGCCACGGGCGGGTCATCGGCGGCTATCTCTCAGCGAGCGAACTTGAACACTACCTGAGCCTGAAACGCCGGGAGCGCGAAGTTCTCGTTGTCGGAGAGTTGGACGACGAGACGATTTCAGACATGGAAAACGCTCAATACGGCGTTGCGCCGGAGTGAAATTACCCCAACCTGCGCCGGGCTTGGTGGTCAGATACTCGTTTCTCTGGAAAGAAGACTACGACAAGGGAAAATACGAAGCCTCCAAGGACAGGCCTTGTGCGATCATTCTTGCGACCAAGGTGAAAGATACGAAGGCCATTCAAGTCGTTGTCGTGCCTATCACCCACTCGGAACCTGACCAGGCCGACCAATCGGCATCACTAGAGATGCCGGCTGCAATCGCAAAGTCGCTTGGCCTGGATGCCAAACGGCATTGGCTGCGGCTAACCCAGCTGAACCGCTTCATCTGGCCCGGCTATGATCTGCGCCCACTGCCTGATGTGTCGCGTCGATTACGGGTTCATCCCCGAGGCGTTCTTCAACCAGGTCAAAGCTGCGATCATTGCAGAAAACAGCAAGAGGAAGCTCTCTTTCACACCGCGAGACGATTAGCCTCGGCGTGTCTTAGGCGCTTCATCACACGAGCAAGACTTCATATATCTGAGTGAAATCACCGCGATTGCAACAGAGGCAACCAGACGTGGATCCATCGGTGGAATTGTGCTCCTATCCCGGACTTGACGAGCGGATCGTGATCGTCAGGGCGGGTGACGAAGTGGACGGCGTGTTCGTTCGGACGGAGAGGTTCAATGTCCTGATCGATACGCTCGGCACGCCGGAGCAATGCAAGACGGCGCTCGATCTGCTTGGGATCGATGCTCGGCCATTGATCGTCATCAATTCGCACATGGATTGGGATCACTTCTGGGGCAATGCCGCCATTGCCGGGCGTGCGCCGATCATCGCCCATGCCGCGGCACTCGAGCGCCTGCGTGATCCCTCCACGCAGCAGGTCCTGGAAGACAAGGTGAGCCAGGATTCCCGGTTTCGCAATGTCGAACTCATCGGTCCCGACATCACCTTCTCCGGCTCGATGGTTCTGAACGGCGGCGATCTGACGCTGGAACTCATCCATACTCCGGGACACACGCCCGACCATGTCGCCGTCTGGATTCCAGAACTTCGCACCTGTCTTGCCGTCGATGCGGTGGAATATCCCGTCCCCGAAGTCTGGAGCAGACGTGCCGATGATCTTCGCCTGCTCCGTTCCTCGCTGTCGCGCATCCGCGACCTCAATGCAAGGCTTGTCATCCCCGCACATGGCCAGACATCTTCGCCTTCGACTGTGGATGAGAACCTCGCCTACTTCGAAGCCCTGGCCGATCGCGTCGGCGATCTGAGCGAAAGCCGGCTTGCAGACCCGCAACTCGGCAGCGCCAGCGGATTCCGGCTCGAAGACTTCGTCGCCATGGCCGACAGGATGCCTGACGATGTAGCCACGTTCTACCGGAACTGCCATGAGACGAACCTTGGCGCCACGGTTCAGGCCCATATCGAAAAGCTGAAATCCACATAGAGGGATCGCACGCGGGAGGGCGATGGCGTGAAACAGTTGGAGGGCGGACGAACCGGGCAGATCTGGCGCAACGGCGATACTGTCGTCAGGCCGTCGGGCGCATGGACGCCGACGGTCCATCGGTTCTTGCGTCATCTCAGGCGCACGGGCTTTCAGGGAGCGCCTGAACCCATCGAGATATCAGGGGAAGGCCAGGAGGTCGTCAGCTACGTCGCCGGGCGGGTCTGCGAAGACCTTGGCGATCCCTCTGTCGGATCGGAGCGCATGCTGATTTCGGCGGCCAGGCTTCTCAGCGATTTTCATTCGGCATCTGAAGGGTTTCTGGAAGTGGATGACGAGGTCCAGACCTGGATGCTGCCGCCACGGGAGCCGCGCGAGATCATCTGCCACGGCGACTATGCGCCTTACAACATCGCCACCGTAGATGATGAGGCGGTCGGGATCATCGATTTCGACACCGCCCATCCCGCGCCGCACCTGTGGGATCTCGCCTATGCGGTCTATCGCTGGGCGCCTCTCTCCGATCCCGCCAATCCCGGCGTGGCCTTCAGCCTCGACGAACAGTTGCGGCGGGCGCAAATCTTCTGCACCGCTTACGGCGCAACCGCGGAAGAACGACGCGATCTTCCCGAGACGATCCGCGGACGGCTCCAGGCGCTCGTGGATTTCATGCTGGCAAGCGCCGCAGCCGGAGACGAAACCTTTACGGAGGACGTCGATGCCGGGGACGCCCGGCTTTATCTCGGCGACATCACCTATATCGGCAGGCATCGGGACCGGCTGCTGGATGCACTGCGCTGATTAAAGCCACTTCTTGCGGCGGAAAAAGCCGAAAAGGCCAAGGCACAGCACGGCGATAACGCCGAGCACGACAAAATAGCCATACTGGAATTTCAGTTCCGGCATATCGCTGAAGTTCATGCCATAGATGCCGGCGATCGCGGTGGGAACGGCTAGGATCGCCGCCCAGGCGGCAAGCTTGCGGGCAATCGCCGTCTGCTCCGTCTGTCCGATCATCACGCTAGCTTCGAAGGCGAAGGCAAGGACCTCGCGCAAGGCGTCGATATCTTCCTGGACCCGGCGCACGTGATCGGTCACATCGCGAAACAGCGATTGGAGCGTCGGATCCATGCCGGGAAGATCGATGTGCTCGTATCGCCGGCAGACATCGACCAGCGGCACCACGGCGTTGCGCAGCCGCAGGAGCTTGCGCCGCAACAGGTAAAGCCGCTCGATGTCGGACTTTCCCAGCTGTTCGCGCAGCACCAGATCCTCGAGCTTCTCGACTTCCTCCTGCACCACCTCGATGACGGGCATGTAATTGTCGACGATGAAATCGAGGATCGAATAGAGGATGTAGTTCTCGCCGTGGGCAAGGGCGGCGGGCGTCGCCTCGCATCGTTGCCTCACCGCCAGGTAGGAGGAGGATTCTCCGTGACGAACGGAGACGACATAACCGCGGCCGACGAAGAGATGCGTTTCGCCGAAGATGATTTCGTCGTCCTTCATGTGGGCGGTCCGGGCGACGATGAACATCGCGTCCCCATAAATCTCCAGCTTCGGACGCTGGTGGGGCTGCGCCGCGTCCTCGATCGCCAGTGGATGGAGATTGAACTCGGCCTGGATCTGGTGCAGCAGCATTTCATCCGGCTCGTGCAGACCGATCCAGACGACGGCGTTCTCCCGGTTTCGCCATTCGCCGGCTTCCTCGATCCTGATGTCGCGAATGCGCTGCCCATGCTCATAAACGGCAGCAGCCACGACACCGGGGCGTTGTTCAAACCGAGGCGACGCCGAAGCGCTGCCTTCCCGTGCGGGAACACTTTCCAGATCCTTCAGCCGTTCCAATCTGTGCTCCTCCCCGTTTACGGGATCGCATATCCGCGGCTCCCGCAGTCATGCATCCGCGACCAACGCCGGTCGGACGTTTTGCCGATCATAATGCTATTTCGTAAAACAATCATCCGTCTCGGCGCGAGCGGTCGATTGACCGTCCCCTGCCCGGAAAAGCAGGGAACCGATAGCCGAAGGGTAGAGCGCTTCCTTCTTTACCCGTCGCGACCTGAAAGCCATGCGCGAATATCCTCCAGCGAACAATAAAGGATCGAAGCGTTATCTCGCGACGGTATAAAGCCCCAATCTTGCCAGAATCGCTCAGCTTCTTCATCGGTCGCCCGTACGACGATGGCCCGCCCACCGACGATATCGGCTCCGGCAACGCAGCGAAGAAAGGCATCCTTCACGAGCGCCGATCCGATGCCTTGGCCCTTGTAGCGGCTATCTACGGCCAATTGCCCGATCAAGAGGCATGGAATTGGATCATGCGGACGTCCTGTCCTGATCTTGCGAGGCACGATGTTGGGTTCGATGACGGTTGGTGCGAGGCCGTATTAGCCGATTACCCTATCGTCGTCATAAACGACGAAGGTGCGGGTAAATCCACGCTGCTGGTTCGACCCTGCAAAGTTCTGCAACCAAGAATCCAGTGGCGGCTTGCCGCAAGAGAACCCCTGAAGTCGGTGACGCCCGTCGAGAAGTCCAACATTCGACAGCACCACCGGTCAGTTTTCCCATGGCGCCTTGCGCTGCAAGCGCTCTGCTACTTTCGGCGGCGGTGCAGAGGGCGCAGCTTCGATTGCTGCAACAAAGGCATCGAAAGCATCCGGAGATAGGCGGATAACGCTTTCACTCAGGATCGCCATCTGCGCCTCATGCACCGCGGCGCGTCGCATAAACTCCGTGCGTGAAAGACCGGTGAGCGCTGCACCACGGTCAACGACTGCCAGATCATCATCGCGAAAGCGCATCGATACTGGTATTTCCTTGCGGGGAGCAGTGTTTGCCATGGTTTTCCTCATGCGGCATCCGGAGAGAAATGTAACGCGGAACGCAATACGTCGGAATGCGCTTCGTCAATTTCGGTTCCTGTCATCGACGACGATGCATCGATAGACGGTTTTTGCGCCATTTGGACATCCCTGCGCAAAAAGGCGCTGGGCTTGGCGGCAAGGTGGTAAACGGCATTTTAGGTCCTGCGCAAATCGTTAAATTTTTTTTGGTAGAAATCTCCCTATCAATCCGGCCTGAAGCCGGAGTTTCGATTGAGGGTTTTCTATGCGCCGACCAAACATCAAATCGAGTTTGTTGTTGATTTTCAGCGGCATAGCTCTTCTTTTCGGTCTTGTCGCCTATCTTGCGGTCGACGGCCTTCGCAATACCAACGGCTCGACCGAGGAAATTGCGACCCGTTGGCTGCCGAGCGTGCAGGCTTCGCAGACGATCAATCTCAACATGACGAATTTGCGCCTCGCCTACCGCGATCACATCATCGCGCAGACGGAGCCCGAAAAGAAGACGCGCGAAGAGGCCATCGCCAGCGCCGAGAGCACGATCCGCAAGTCGGTGGACGCCTATATTCCGCTGATCTCGTCTGACCGCGAGCGCGACCTGCTGAAGACGATCAAGGAAAGCGTGGAAGGCTACATCGCCAGCAGCGCGCAACTGCTCGTCCTTTCCCGCGCCAACAAGACCGAGGAAGCCGGGAAGTATCTGGGCGGAGAGATGCGCGCCTTTTCCGACAAGCTCAAGGAAGCCACGGCGACGCTGGTCGAATTGAACGTCAGCGGCAGCAACCAGGCCGCCGAGCTCAGCAAGACGGTCTTCGCCTCCATAGAATTCTACCTGCTTGCCGCGATCGGCTTTGCCGGATTGCTCGTTCTCGGTGCGGTATTCTTCGTGCTGACGGGCATTGCCAATCCGATCATCGGCATCACCGCCGCGATGCGGCGGCTCGCCGAAGGGGACACCGCTTCGGAAATTCCGTTTGCCGGCCGCGCCGACGAGATCGGATCGATGGCGGAAGCGGTGGAGATTTTCCGCCAGGCCGCGATCACCAACAAGCGGATGGCAATGGAAGCCGATGCAAGCCGCAGCCGGACGGAGGCCGACCGTATTGCCGCCCAGAACCAGGCGGAAGCCGACGCCTCGGAACGGCTGCGCATCGCCACCTCGGGGCTTGCGGCCGGCCTGAAGCGACTGGCCGACGGCGATCTCGCCTTCCAGCTCAACGAGACCTTCGCACCCGATTTCGAGGCGTTGCGCCACGACTTCAACCAGTCCGTCACCCAGCTCGGCGCAACGCTGAGAGCGATTTCCGAAAGCATCGGCACGATCGACGAAGGCACGCGGGAAATCTCCTCGGGTGCAAGCGATCTTTCCAAGCGCACGGAGCAGCAGGCGGCTTCACTCGAGGAAACCGCCGCCGCATTGGAAGAGATCACCGCGAACGTGTCCAACTCCACCAAACGGACCGAGGAGACGCGCAAGGTCGCCACCGAGGCAAATCACAGCGCCGTCATCTCCGCTGACGTCGTTTCCCATGCCGAAGAGGCGATGGAACGCATCGAGACCTCGTCGCAGCAGATTTCCAACATCATCAGCGTCATCGACGAGATCGCATTCCAGACCAATCTGCTGGCGCTCAATGCCGGCGTGGAAGCAGCGAGAGCCGGCGAAGCCGGCAAGGGCTTTGCCGTCGTCGCCCAGGAGGTGCGCGAACTCGCCCAGCGCTCGGCAAGTGCTGCCAAGGAAATCAAGGGGCTGATCCAGAATTCTTCGAAGGAAGTGGAAAGCGGCGTCAAGCTCGTGCGCGATACCGGCCAGGCGCTCAAGACAATCGGCGGCTTCATCACGCAGATCAACCAGCACATGGATTCGATCGCAACCTCGGCGAAGGAGCAGTCGATCGGTCTCAGCGAAGTCAACGGCGCGGTCAACCGGATGGATCAGTCCACGCAGCAGAACGCCCATATGGTGCAGCAATCGACGGCGGCATCCGACTCGCTGGCGCAGGAAGCCCAGAAGCTTCGCGAACTCGTTGCCCAGTTCAGGCTCGACGATGCGGGCTTCAGCCAATCGGCAGCCCTTCGCTCGACGGCAAGATCGATGGCGCAGCCGGCAGGCCGAACAGCCATCCATGCGGCTGCCGGGCGTCGCTGAACGGCAGCCTGCACCAATCGCCACTCGTAAACCTCATGTGAAGGCGCCCGGCAATGCCGGGCGCCTCTCGTTTGTCAGGACGCGAAGGCCGGATTGCGCCGGGCGCCCATCCTCAGCACGAAATAGATCGCTCCGCCGATGCCGACGCCGAAGAACCAGCCGTAGGTGCCCCACCAGTCCGGAAGGATGCTGGTGAAGGTCGGCAGGATGGAGGAGAAGAGTGCACCCACCACAAATGCGATGAAGGCGCTGGCGTGCCATCCGTTCTGGAAGCGGAACTCGCCGTTCTCATGGTAGAGCGCCTCGACGTTCAGCTGGCTCTTCCGGATGAGATAGTAGTCCACCATCATGATGCCGAAGATCGGTCCCATCGTCGATCCGATGAAGTTGACGAAATGCGCCGCACCCGTCTCCCAGGGAGCAAACGGATAGAGCACGAGAGCGATCAATGCGGCGATGTATCCGCCGCGTTTGAAATTGATCTGGCGCGGGAAGACATTGGCGAAGTCGAAGGCCGGCGACACGAAGTTGGCCACGACGTTGATGCCGAGCGTTGCGATCGCGAATGTCAGCGCGGCAAGCAACGCCAGGAACCAGCTTTCGAATTTCGCCGATATCATTTCGGGATGCAGCAAGACCTCGCCATAGACCGTGAAGGCGGCCGTGGTGGTGACGCCTGCGACGAGGCAGAAGGCCAGGAGGTTGATCGGCAGGCCCCAGAGATTGCCCTTCCGCAGCGCCTTTTCGCTCGTCGCGTAACGCGAGAAATCGCAGAAATTCAGGTAGAGTGCAGCGAAATAGGTGATCCAGGTGGCGGAGACGGCGGCAAGCGCGGCAAAGGAACCAGGCTCGCCCGGCACGCCGGCATCCTTGGTCTTTTCGATCAGCACGTCGCGCGGGATCTCGGAACCGAAGGAGAAGGTGCCTGATTTGACGACCAGATAGACCGCAAGGATCAGCATCATGATCCAAACGGCCGGCCCTGCCCAATCCTGGAACTTTCGGACCGTCTCCATCCCGCGCTGGATTATCAGCAGCTGCAGCGCCCAGACGATGACATAGCAGATGACCTCCAGCGTCGAATGACCGAGCAGGTGGCTGTTCTGGTGGAAGGCGAGCAGGCTTTCGTTGCGGATCAGCAGGGCGACGATGGCGCCGGATGCCGCAGCCGTCTGCGCCCCGTACCAGAAGCAGGCGACCACCGCCCGGACCAGTGCCGGAACATTGGCGCCGAACGTGCCGAAGGAGGCGCGCGCCAGCACGGGAAAAGGCACGCCCGTGCGCACGCCCGCATTGCCGACCAGGCTCATCAAAAAGAAGATGACGAGAGAGCCGATACCGATGGCGATGACGAAATTCACGAAGCTGCCGCAGAGCAGGAACAGGCTCGCCGCCAGATAATAGCCCCACAGGCTGTGGACGTCAGACGTCCAGACGTTGAAGATGCTGAATGCACCCCATTTGCGCTCCGCGGCGGGTGCAAGATCCTCGTTATGCAACGAGGGAGACGGATTTCGTATGCTCATGAATGCCCTCCCATGTCCTCATGGTCAAATTCGACCACAGGCGGAAGTCTGCTCTTCATTTATGCATCTGACAATTTAATAGTCACATTATGCACATGCTCTTTTGAAGGCGATTATTGCGAACCAACGACGCGCCCGGCCAGACGGAATGGGCTTGAGATGGCGGCACCCGCGGCATCGAAGACGAAGGCGCCGACATCTCCTGGGCTCGAACGCTTGCCGTTTTCGAAGCTGGCAATCTGTGCGCCGAATTTAACAAGTGATGCATAACGGTCGTGCCCCAATCCGTCGGACGCCTGGATCGACGTGATGTCGATGACCCGAACCCTTTCCTTCAACGCGGCCTCCCGAATGACGGGATCGTCGACATCGAGCCGTCCGACGCGCGCCCGCTCCTCGGCGATGAAACTCGAAGCGACGAGCGCCCCGTCGTCTTTGGAAACGAGAAGGGAGATCGGGACCGGCATCTGGCCGATATCCGCCAGCTGGGACCGGAAGACATCGACGTCTATATCGGGGGCGGCAAGCACCACAACCAGCTTTCCGACGACATCGTCGCGGTGCTGCAGCTTGAGCTGGCGCACCGTCTCCATCACCAGGAACCCGCCCATGCTGTGCCCGAACAGGATGATGCGCTTTACCTTGCCTGAAGCGGAGAGCGATGTGACGAGGGAATTGAGTTCGCTGCGGGAGAAAAGTGCTGCATCGCGATCGGCGACATATCCGGTGACGGATGCGGCCGAAGGCCAGGAAAACAGGATCGGCGCGCCCTGTATGTTGGCGTCCGCGGCGATCTGGGCGGTGCGATAGAGCGCCTCCTGATAACTGTAATTGTAGCCATGCACGAAGATGCCGATGGTGCCGTCCGCCTGCACGGAGGCGAGCGCCTGCTGCACGAAAACGTCCTTCGGCAGCTGCTTGCGCTCGACGACGGCAAATTGCCGTTCCGGATCCGGCTTCGTCGTCGGATATGTGATGGCGGTATCCTTCCTGCCGGGAGGAACCGAAAACGCGTACTCCTCATAGGTCAGCTTCTCGGCCCACGTGCCGCCGAAGCCGCCCCGCACAGTGTCGGGAGTTCTGTTGGTCGCAACGAGCACGCTCACCCTGTCCGGGGCCGCTTCGGAACCAACCGGCGCGCTCAGATGAACGGGCTTGAGGACTTCAGGCGATGGTCTCGTGGTGCAACCCGTCAGCATCGCCAGGCCGATCGCGAAGATGATAGCAGGAACTGCCTTCAGCTGCCGGGGGCGTTCTTTCGTCATCGATCCGTTCCCCCTGGGGACCAAGGGCTCCCGGGCGCATCGGCCCATTTCGTTTTCCGGCATGTCACTCCAGCTCCGGTGTGGGACGGCATCGCCTACGCCATCCCACCCATTTCGTCGCGGCCCGTGTTGCAGCGGCCGCGGGGCGGCCGTAGGCGATGGCCGACAAGGCCTGTTCCTCATGCCTCTGCCGCAGCTTCTGCCGGAACACCTTCATCCCTCGGGATCCTGAACCACGCGACGTAGAGCGCCGGCAGGAACAGCAGGGTGAGCGCGGTTCCGACAACGATGCCGCCCATCATGGCGTAGGCCATCGGCCCCCAGAAGATCTCGCGCGAGATCGGGATCAGCGCGAGCGTGGCGGCCGCCGCCGTCAGCATGATCGGCCGCATGCGGTGTTCGGTCGCCTCGATGACCGCCTGCCACGGCGCCATGCCCTCGGCGCGCAGATGCTCGATCTGTACGACCAGGATGACGGAGTTGCGGATCAGGATGCCGATGAGCGCCAGCACGCCGAGGATCGCGACGAAGCCCATGGGAGCATTGCTCAGCAACAGTGCCGCGACCACGCCGATGAGTGCCGTCGGCGCGACCGCGAAGACCAGGAAGAGGCGGCTGAAGCTCTGCAGCTGGATCATCAGGATCGTCGCCATCGTAAAGAGCATCAGCGGAGCGACAGCGGCGATCGGTCCCTGAGCCTCGGCGCTGGATTCGACCGCGCCGCCCACTTCCACCTTGTATCCGACAGGAAGGTTCTTCTCGAACTCTTCAACTTTCGGCTTCAGCTGGTCGACGATCGTGGCGGGCTGCGTCGAACCGATGACGGCTGCCTTGAGCGTGATGGTGGGTTGCCGGTCGCGCCGCCAGATCGTCGGCTGCTCGAGCTCGTAGCGGAAATTCGCCACGGCCGAGAGAGGCACCACCTTGCCGTTGGAGGTGGAGAGCTGCAAATTCTGCAGCGTCTGGACGGAGTCGCGCTCGGATGCGCTGGCCCGCCCGATGACATTGACCAGGTAGATGTCGTCGCGGATCTGCGTCGCCGTCGAGCCTTCGACGATGCCGTTGAGCGCGGTTGCGATGTCCTCGGAGGAAACGCCGAGCTGGCGCGCCTTGTCCTGCAGGACATCGACCTTCACCACGCGGGACGGCTCGTTCCAATCCAGCACCATGTTCGACAGCAGCGGATGCGAACCGACGACGCCGGCAAATTGCTGGGAGATATCACGAACCTTCTGAATATCGGGGCCGCTGATCCGGTACTGGACCGGCTTTCCCACCGGCGGGCCGATGTCGAGAAGCTTCACGAAGGCGTCGGTGCCGGGGAAGGTTTTCGTCAGGTAATCCTGCAGCTGCGCCCGCACCTTGTCGCGCACGTCGAGCCCTTTCGTGACGATGATCGTCTGTCCGAAGGTGACATCGGGCGTCTGCACGTCGAAGGACAGGATGAAGCGCGGCGCGCCCTGGCCGACATAGGTCGTCCAGTGATCGATATCCTTGTTGCCGGCCAGCATTTCCTTTTCGAACCTGGCCATCTGCCTGTTGGTCTCGGCGATCGAGCTGTTGTGGGGCAGGTTCCAGTCGATGACGAGCTCGGTCCTGTCCGAGTTCGGGAAGAACTGCTGCTGCACCAGCCCCATGCCGCCGACAGAAAGGGCGAAGACGCCGACCGTCAGCACGATGGTGACCCAGCGCCAGCGCATCGCCAGCCCCAGAAGCCAGGAGAAGACGGCGGCGAAGCGGCCCTTCTTCTCGTGATGCGACTTCATGGTTTTCGGCAGGATGGTGACGCCGAGAAGCGGCGTGAAGAGCACCGCGACGATCCAGGAAACCACCAGCGAAACCGCGATGACCACGAAAAGCGTGAAGGTGAATTCGCCGGCGGCGCTGCTGTTGAGACCGACCGGGATGAAGCCGGCGACAGTGACGAGCGTTCCCGTCAGCATCGGAAAAGCCGTCGACGTATAAACGTGGGTGGCGGCCTTTCTCAGATCGTCGCCCGCCTCCAGGCGGGCCACCATCATCTCGACGGCGATCATGGCGTCGTCGACGAGCAGCCCGAGCGCGATGATAAGCGCGCCGAGCGAGATGCGCTGAAGCGAAATGCCGGAATATTCCATCACCACGAAGGTGATTGCCAGCACGAGGGGAATGGAGATCGCCACCACCATGCCGGCGCGAAGGCCGAGGCTGATGAAGCTGATGACGAGCACGATGACGATCGCTTCGAAGAGCGCGCGGGTGAAGCCCGAAACCGCTTCGTCGACGACGGCAGGCTGATCGGAGACGCGGTGGACATCCACGCCGATCGGAAGATCGCCAACGACCTGTTTCATCCGGGCGTCGAGCGCCTCGCCGAACTCCAGCAGGTTGGCGCCCTGCTTCATGCCGATCGCGAGCCCGATCGCAGGCTGGCCGTCGTAGCGGAACAGCGACGACGGCGGATCCACGTAGCCGCGCTTGATCGTGGCGACGTCGCTCAGCGGGAAGAAGCGATCATTGATGCGAAGGTTGATCGACCTGAGGCTCTCCTCGGAGGTGAACTGTCCGCTCACCCGCAATGCGATGCGCTCCGGCCCGGCATCGACGAAGCCGGATTGCGTGACGGCATTCTGGGCCTGCAGGGTCTGGATCACGGACTGCTGGTCGATGCCGAGCGCTGCGATCTGGCGCGTGGAGAATTCGAGATAGATCGCCTCGTCCTGGGCGCCCATCACATCGACCTTGCCGACATTGGGCACGGTCAGAACCTCCGAACGGGCGTTTTCGACGAGATCGCGAAGCTGCCGCTGGGTCAGCCCGTCGCTGGTGAAGGCATAGATATTTCCGAAGACGTCGCCGAAGCGGTCGTTGAAGAAGGGACCGACGACCCCGCTTGGAAAATCGCCCTTGATGTCGGCGATCATGTTGCGAATGCGCAACCAGGTCGGCGCCACATCTTTCGCCTTGGTTGTTGGCAGCAGCTCGACGAAGACGGTGGTCTGGCCTGCAACGGTCTGGCTCTTGGTGTAGTCGAGCGATTCCAGTTCCTGAAGCTTCTTCTCGATCCTGTCGGTCACCTGCCGCGTCACCTCCTCGGCGGAGGCGCCGGGCCACTGGGCGGTGATCACCATCGTCTTGATGGTGAAGTTCGGGTCTTCCTCGCGGCCGAGGTTCAGGTAGGAGAAAGTGCCGGCGAGAATGAAGACGATCATGAAGTACCAGACGAGCGAACGGTGTTCGAGCGCCCAGTCGGAGAGATTAAAGGACTTCACTGGCTAATCTCCTGGTCGATCCGGATGGCCTGGCCATCTTCAAGTTTATGCACGCCTGCCACGACCACCCTTTCTCCGGGGGAGAGCCCTTCGGTGACGCGGACGGAGCCGCCGTCGACGACATCGCCGTCGATCTTCACGCGGCGCAGCGATACTTTCCTGGCCGGTGCGTCGACGATCCAGACGCTCGGACCGTCGCTGCCGGCAAGGATGGCGGAAGACGGCAGCATGATCTCGGGATCTGCTGCGATGGTTGCAGAGGCGGTGATGACAGAACCGAGCCTGAAGGCTTCAGGCGGGTCGGTCAGCGCGATCTTGGTCCTGCTCGTGCGGGTGGCGGTTTCCGCCTCCGGCGCGATCTCGCGCACGATCCCCGAAGTGCGGATCGTTGGATCGAGCTGCAGCGTCACGTCGAAGGGGGCGCCGATCTTCAGTTTCGGGGCGGCGGCCTGGGGCACGTCGACCACGGCGTCGCGCTTGTCCGGCCGGGCAATGGTCACGACCGTCTGGCCGGCCGACACGACCTGCCCGACTTCGGCCGAGGTTGCCGTCACCACGCCGTCGAATTCTGCCTGAAGCTGCGCATAGCCAAGCTGCTCCTTGGCCTTGTCGAGGTTGGCCTGCGCCTTGGCGACGGCGGCCGCGGCCGTCCGCCTCGCCTGCTCGGCCTCTTCGAGCGAGGCTTCCGTACCGGAGCGCGATTCCAGGAGCGCGCGCTGGCGCTGCTCCGTGGTCACCGCGTTCCTGAGCTGGGCGTCGCTGTTTTCCACATCGGACTGGGCGCTGCGCACGGCAAGCTCCAGTGCCACCGGATCGATGGCGGCAACGACATCACCCCGCTTGACGATATCCCCGACATTGACGTTGCGGGCGATCATCCGCCCGAGAATCCGGAAGCCGAGCTCGGTCTCGATCGTCGGTTCGATCGTGCCGGTCAGCCCGAGTCTGGTCGCGGGCGTCTGCTTGACTGTCACAGACAGCACGGGACGGGGCGCCTCCTCCTTGCTTTCTTCCTGCTTGGTGCAGGAGGAGATCAGGGCCGTACCCATCATCAGTGCGATTATCTTGGGTCGAATACTCACTTGGAAGCTTCCTTGACATAAGACACGTTTTCACCGGGCCTGAGAAACTTGGTCCCGTCGGTCACCACGACATCCCCTGCCGACACGCCCGACTTCACGATGAAGCTGCCGGTCTCATAACCGGCGACATCGATCGCCTTGACCGAAACTGCGGACGATGCGGGATCGACGATCCAGACGGCGGGCTTGCCCTCCTTGGAGGTCATTGCCGACCAGGGAAGCTGGATGACGTCCTGCGAGAGGTAGCGGAACCTGCCGACCACGGGAGCGCCAAGCGGAATGGGGGCGTCGCTCGATATCGCAACCTTGACCCGGATGGTTCCGGTGGAGGCGTCGATCGTCGGTGAAATCTCACGAACCTTCGCCGTGATTTTCTGCGAGGGGTCCGACAGCAGGTTGACCGTGCCGTCGCCATCGATCGGGCGCAGGAACGCGCTTTCCACAACTTCGAAGACGGCATCCCGGTCGCCGTCATGGGCAAGGGTGAAGACGACCTGCGCTGCCTGCGCCACCTGCCCGGCCTCGGCATTGCGGGCGGTGATCACGCCGTCGGCATCCGCCTTCAGCTCCGTGTAGGACAGCGTATCCTGGGCGGTTTCGAAGAGCGCCTGCGCCGATTTCGTCGAGGCCTGCGCGGTCAGAAGCGCTTCCTGTGCCTGGTCGAGCGCGGCGCGCGTCGTCACCTGCGTTCGAAACAGGCTCTGCTGGCGGTCGAATGCAAGCTGCGCCTGGGTCTGCTGCGCTTCAGCCGACTGCAGATTGGCCGCCGCCACATCCAGGTCGGCCTTCTGCTCTTCGGGATCGATGCGCGCGAGCAGCTGCCCCGCCTTCACGGACTGCCCGACCTCCACCAGCCGCTCGGTGATCTTGCCGCTGACGCGGAAGGACAGGTCGGTCTGGACACGGGCGCGGACCTCCCCGGTGATCGCGCCGCCCTGAACCAGCGGCTCGGGCTTGGCGACGACGACGGCGACCTGCCGCTGGGTGGGCTCGGCCGGCCCGCCGGCATCGCTGCATGATCCCAGGCCGACGGCGCATAGGATCGTTGTGGCGACCAGAATGGTTCTCATAGTTGACCTCTTGCTCTCAACGGCAGCTCATATATAATTGACTGACGCATTAGTCAATGAAACTTTGTGCCGCAGGAAATGAGGGCGCACACGAGAAGGGAAGCGAGAAAAATGGCAGCTCAGAAGAAGCTCACACGCGCAGAACAGAAGGCGCTGCGGCCTATCCAGATTCTCGATGCCGCCTTCGAGGAATTCGTCAGATGCGGCTTCGCCGGCACGCGCGTCGAGGACATTGCCGACAGGGTCGGCGTCACCAAGGGCACCGTCTACGTCTATTTCGAGACCAAGGAAGCGCTTTTCGAAGCCATGATCAACCACTTCTCCGTGCCGTTTCAGCAACTGCTGGCAATCACCGAGAGTCTCAGCGGCAGCGCCACCGACAGGCTGATTTCCATTCTCGGCCTGCTCTACGACCAAATCGCCGAGGATCGCACGACCCGCGAACTGACACGGTTCGTCATTGCGGAAGGACATCGGTTCCCCGACCTGATCGACCGCCACCACGATCAGTTCATTGAGCCAATCATCGTCAAAATCGATGCTCTCATTCTGGAAGGGGTTGCAACAGGCGAGTTTCGCGCCGTTCCGGTGGAATTCTCCGACATCGTGGTCGCACCCATCCTGACGACGACGGTTCTGCGGCTAATATTCGACGACCGCCGGGTGCCCACTCCCAACAGGGAGGCCTTCCTGCGGACCTATTTTGATCTCCTGTTCAACGGCCTGCTCGCCAAGCCTCGCTGACCGTCGATGGCTTCACCCGCCGTCGATCATCGAAGCGCCACCACGCGAGGCGGCCGATTTTTGCGCCAAGGAGGTTTGGAAGGACGTTTTTAAGGAGGCCCAACATTTTTAAGAATGCGCAAAACATCGACTGCGGATCTTTGCGGCACCCATTTTTTAAAATGTTTGGTCTCCTTAGAAACCTCTTTGTCACTCTTAACATATTGAATCTATTCATATTCAGTGGCAGGGAGGTTTTTAAGGGAGCGAATTCCCGATAATTTCGCCCAGCATTTCTGCAGAGCATATGCAGACGCCGCCGCTCCCTTAGTCGCCCTGCGGGGCTCCTTTTGCGACAGCGCTGCGGCCCATTTCGCCGAAAGAGTAAAATACCGAGCAACGCACGTAGCTTTTCTGAAGTCTTTATGTGAAAACATCGAGTTAGCTTATGCCTTCGAAGGCACGACCTGAATTCGCGACGGAATAACGTGGAACGCAAAGTCAATCTCAAGGATGTCGCGCGCGACGCTGATGTATCGCTGAGCACGGCCTCGCATGCGCTAAACGGAACCGCACCGCTGACAGTTGAAGTGCGCGAAAGGGTTCTGGATTCGGCCAAACGCCTCGGCTACCTCGAACGCCGCCGAAAGAAAGCGACGATTGCGACGCTGCGCGTCCTGCTTCTCGCCATTCCCGATGACGCCGCGCCGGAGAGCGATCTCAACCTGGTGAGCTGGACGATCCTCAACGGTCTTCGCAAGGAATGTGAGCGCCGCGGCATCAGGATCGTGCCTTATGTCAGCACCGGCCGGCGTATCGATGGGACTCAGGTCAGGCAGATAGCCCTTTCCGAGCGCGCCGACGGCATCGTGGTGTTGAACGACGATCAGCCGGAACTCATCCGCAGCCTCGCCTCATCAGATATGCCCGTCGTCATCGTCAACGGCGAGGATCCGGCCATGCTGGTCGATACGGTGACGCCCGAAAACCGCTTCGGAGCGCGGCTCGGCATCGAGCATCTGCTGGGACTCGGCCATCGCCGCATCCTGCACCTGACCTGGAAGGGCCGCACGACGATCCAGCGTCGCTATGACGGCTTTTCCGACGCCTATTTCGCCGCCCAGCTTCCCCTACCCAAAGACTTGATCGTGGAAGCCGAGGGATACGAGCCGAAACATGGCGAGGCCGCCATCTCCGCCCTGCTCGACCGCGACCCCACGATGAAAGGCGCCACCGCCGTCTTCTGCGCCGCCGACAACCTGGCGCTCGGCTGCCTGAAGGCCCTTGCCGACCGCAACATACGAGTGCCCGAAGCGATCTCGGTCCTCGGCTTCGACGACATCGTCCCCGGCGAATTCAGCCGCCCGCCGCTTTCGACCGTCAGCGTGCCGACCGACCGCCTCGGCGCCGCAGCGCTCGCCCTCATCGAACAGCGGCTGATCGCCAACGACCCGCAACGCCCGGCCCACCGCCTGGAACTCGGCTGCCACCTTGTCCTGCGCGGCAGCATCGCGCCACCGCGTTAACGCAGATCGGAGGACATCAATATCTCGAAGGGCGCCAAAGGCTTTGTGATTTTCGGAACTCCCGCCTTTGCCAAAGCCGCGATAATCAGCGTATGTGAGCCTGGGCTCGACATAGTGAGAAAAGTCTTGGCGCACTGCATCAACAAAATCACCGGGCGATAGGCTGAACGCTTCCACGAGAAAATCGTCCGGATGCTTCGTATGCAGGCGTAGAGGCGCTATGATTTCAGCCCGAAAATCACTCTGATTGAAGGTCACGATCACATCAGCGCGCGTGGATATCGCCGCAGCAAGAACGTGTCGGTCATCGGGATCAGGAAGCCTCAATCCCTCCATCAAAGGCTCATAGGCCTCGACAAGACAATCGGGAACTGCCGCATTCATGAGCTGCCGGGTGCGGACAAGATTTTCCGGCCTCAGGTCGGGACGGTTCTTGATGAGATTTGCCACCCATTCATCGTGCACGGCATCCACCAGCGCGCCCTGAAGAGCTTGGACTGGGCAAGATGCAGCACTAGGCTTCGCAGCCTTGCGCCATAGAAGACGTTGGCGTCAAAGAAAGCCGTAAAGGTTGAAATCATTCGAGCCCTAGTCTTCTCGCCTCGGCGTTCAACTCACCTAGAGCATTCTTCTGTTCCTGCTTGCAGGCGCGTTCATATTCGATGAGATCTGCAAACCTCACGCGACGATGGCTGCCGACCTTTCGATAGGGAAGTCTGTTGGCTTCGAGTTGACGTACCAGATGCGGACGGGACACGTTGAGATAGTCCGCGGCTTGTTGCGTGGTCAGTTCCGCATCATAGGGGATCAAGGACATCGGCGTCCGATTGGCCATCGCCTCCAAAACCTCATAGATCAGCCCGACGGCCCGCCGGAAGCGGGACAATGATCTTCTTGTCTTCAGTGCCGTCGAGCGTGATCTGCACCGTCTTCATTCGCCTCTGCGACGGCTTTGAGTTTATCTGCAGCCTTGCGCGCAATAACCGATTCCGCCTCATCGGCGACAAACGGCTCATGCGTCTGGTCCATGAGTGCATGCATTTTCATCTCCTGTGGCATTTGCGGGCAGACACTTAGGTAGGTCATAAACAAGCATTCTCGTCGTCGAGTGTCACCATTTATTCGAAACAACCGAAACAAATGAAACAAACGCACATGCGAAACAGCGTGAAAGGCAGTCCTAGAACGATATAAGCGGCTCAGGCGATCGAGCCTGAACCGCTCCTCTTCGTAGCGGAAAGGTCGGGGCCTTTCCGCCATTCTTTCTCTCTCACGCCCGGATTGCCGAGCGAGACGGGCCGCTGGCGCTACGCGCCGGCGCAGCCATGGCCGAGGCGGTCTTGCGGAGTGCGACGGCGATCTCGCGGGTCCCGCTATCGATCTGACCGGTCGATTGTGCCACTGCCCGCAGCCTCTGCTGAAGCTGCCGGACGGCATCGTTGAAATCGATGGAGGCCGGTGACGCACTCCCTATTATGCGGAAATCGGACATGCGTGCTCGATTCGTATAGCCGCCGCTAAACGCAGAAGCGCGCCGCATGGGTTCGATGCGGCGCGCTTCAGTTGCGCAATCAGACGTGGAATGCGGTTCTACGGCTTGCCAGGAGGGCTTCTCAACGCCCGGGGTCTATACGCCGACCTCGTTCACTTCATGCCTGTTCCGGCAATACCCGTCGTGATGTACTTCTGCAGGAACAGGAACACGACGGTGACCGGCAGCAGGCTGAGGAAGGTCATTGCCAGGATATAATGCCACTGCACCGAGAACTCGCCCTGGAAGGCGTTGAGGCCGACCTGCAGGGTGAAATTCTCGCGGCTGTTGAGGACGATAAGCGGCCAGAGGAAGTCGTTCCACCGCCAGAGCACCGAAAAGATCGCGAGAACCGCGAGAGCGGGCGCCGTCAGCGGCAGGATGATGCGCCAGAAGATGCAGAATTCGCTCGCCGCATCGACGCGCGCCGCTTCTATCAGCTCGTCGGGTATCGTCAGCATATATTGCCGCAGCAGGAAGACGGCCGTCGGGGAAGCGATCGTCGGCAGAATGACGCCCCAGAGATTGTCGGCAAGCCCGACCCCGACGATGACGAGATAGGCCGGCACCATGACGACGGCGAGCGGGATCATCAGGGTCGAAATGATGATAACGAAGACCGTGGTGTCGCCGCGAAATTTGTATTTCGACAGCGCAAAGGCCGCCATGGCATTGACAACAAGCGTCAGAAGCGTCGCAACCACGGTGACGAACACCGAATTCCTCAGGAACGTCAGGAAGTTGAAGCGCGTCAGCGGATCGGTGTAGTTCTCGGTCGCCATGGTCAGCCGCTGCACGGGGCTGATCTCCTTGACGTCGACGCTGACGGGCTGGCCCGGATTTGCCGGATCGACCATCTGGGCCTTGAGGCCGATGCGCCGGATCATGGCCATTTCGCGTGACTTGCCGTCGACCGTCACCTGCCAGAGGCTGAGCGGCTTGTCGTAGCCGGGCACGGTCTGCTCCACGGCGGCGCGGGGAAGCAGCGTCGGCGGAAAGCGGGTGATCTCAGCGGCCGGCTTCAGCGAAGAGAGCCCCGCCCAGACGACGGGAACGAGCACGGCGAGCGTTCCGCCGACCAGCCAGACCCAGGACAATATGTCGGTGATATCGATGCGTCCGGCCCGGCGCGTGCGCGAGAGAAAGCTGATCGGGTTCATCTCAGGACTCCATTCGCTTGCCCAAGCGCAGCTGTATGAGGGTGAGAACCAGAAGCACTAGCCCCATGAGAACCGATGCGGCGGAGGCAAGCCCGAAGAGGCGAAGATCGCTGCTGAATGCCATCTGGTAAATGTATTGGACGATGAAGCTGTTGGCCGTGCCCGGGCCGCCGCCGTTCGTCAGAACCCAGGCCTCGTCGAAGATCTGCACGGACTTGATCATCAGCAGGATGAAGACGACGAGCAGGTTCGGAGCAAGGAGGGGAAGCGTGATCCTGAACAGCGTACGACGCGGCGAAGCGGCGTCGATGGAGGCGGCCTCATAGAGTTCCTTGGGTATCGCCTGCAGACCGGCGAGCAGGATGAGGGTGTAAAAGCCCATGTGGAACCAGACCGACACCACGACCACGAAGAAGCGCGACCAGCCGACGTCGAGCAGGAAAATTTCAGGCGGGACGCCGAGCATCTGGAAGAAGGCGTTCAGCAGCCCATTGCGATCAAGGAACCACTTCCAGATCAGGCCGATGACAACGGGCGACAGCAGAACCGGATAGAAGAACATCGCCCGGAAGAAGCCGCGCGCAAAGATCGCCCGGTTGAGGATCAGCGCCGTGATCAGCGCCACCAGCAATGTGGCGACGACATTGCAGGCGACGAACCAGAGCGTGTTCCAGACGGCGGTCCAGAACAGCGATTCCTGGCAGGTGCCGGGCTGCAGGTAATTGCCGCAGGAAAGCAGGGCGCGGAAATTGTCGAAGCCGACGAAGGGCCGCTCCGAGACGAAAAGATTCGTGCCGCCGGTGAAGGCGTAACCGACCGCGATCGCAATCGGCAGGAATGTGAAGATGGCGAACAGAACGAGGTTCGGCGCCAGGAACAGCCAAGGCATGCGTTTGCGGCCGAAGACGCGCTCGAACGCATTCATCGGAGCCTCGACCACCCTCATCGCCGTTTCGCCCGCCTGGGAGACCAATGCACCAGCCGCCATGGTCAGCGCCTCCCCTGTCCAGATCGACGGGCAAAAGCAAGTTCGGTTTTGGGATCGAACAGATGAATACGCGCCGGATCGGCGTCGATCAGCAGCCGGTCGCCCTGCTGAGGTGCGAAATGACCTGCCTCGTGGATGATGATCTGCTCATCCTGTCCCTCGAGATTGCCGTAGACATAGGTCTCGGTGCCCAGGCCTTCATGATACTGGACGACGAACGGCAGGCCCTGTCCGCTGGACCGCGAGAAATGGGCTGGCCTTATGCCGGCGAGAACCTCCTGCCCGACGGCAATGCCGGCGGGGTCGACATCGCTGACGATCCTGCCGCCGTCGGCGACATCGACGGCGATGCCGCTTTCCGTGATGGCAGCGACCTTGCCCTTGAGGATGTTCATGCGCGGCGAGCCGAGGAAGCCGGCGACGAAGAGGTTGCGCGGATTGTCGAACAGATCGAGCGGCGCACCGACCTGCTCGACCCGCCCGGCACGCAGCACGACGATCTTGTCGGCCATGGTCATCGCTTCGACCTGGTCGTGCGTGACATAGATCATCGTCGTCTTGATCTCGCGATGGAGCTTGGTGATCTCGGCGCGGGTCTGGACGCGCAGCGCCGCATCAAGGTTCGACAGCGGCTCATCGAAGAGGAAAATATCGGGTTCGCGCACGATCGCCCGGCCGATCGCCACGCGCTGGCGCTGGCCGCCCGAAAGCTGCTTCGGGCGCCGGTCGAGATAGGGTTCGATCGCCAGCATCCTCGCCGCTTCGGCGATCCGCGCCTCGATCTCTGCGCGCTTGAACTTCAGATTTTCAAGGCCGAAGGCGAGGTTCTTGCGCACGCTCATATGCGGATAGAGCGCGTAGGACTGGAAGACCATGGCGATCTTGCGCTCGGCGGGCGAGAGCGCGCTGACGTCCCTGCCGCCGATCGCGATCGTGCCCGCCGTGACCTCTTCGAGGCCGGCGATGACGCGCAGCAGGGTCGACTTGCCGCATCCCGACGGGCCGACGAAAACGACGAATTCACCGTCCTTGATGTCGAGTTCGACGTCATGCAGGACCTTGACCGTGCCGTACGCCTTGTTGACGGTGGAAAGTTTCAGTTCTGCCATTCCCCACTCCCATCAGGTGCCGCCGTTTCGAAGACGACGTCGATTTCGTTCCAGCCTTGCGGCAACGGTGTCGGCCTCGTGATCCGCACCTCGTTCATCAAGATGCCGGTGACGTCAGCCACGTAGACGGCCGGCATTCCTCCCGGATAGCGCTCAAGGCCGATCACCCGCCCGTCCGCGCCGCGGGTCCAGGCATTGGCGCGGCCGCCGCCATCGGCCTTCGGAGCGAGGTCGGCGTTGGTCGGGCGCAGGTCGTAGCTCTGCGCGGTACCAAGCTGCCCGGGCTGCTGGTCCAAACGGATGCGCCTCAGCCATATGTTGTGGATGCCGGCGGGCGCGGCGGCGATGACGGTGATTGCCCCCTCCATGCGCCCGGTCACGTCCTCGACGATGAGATTTTCGATGGCGCCAGCGGGCCGTTCGGCGACGCGGTCGACGACATTGACGGTCAGCGCCTCCCCCGAGCCCCAGAAACCATCAAGCGTTTCGCGGCACTCCACGACAATTCTCGAAAACCTTACGTTCGATATCCGCCCGCCATCGCGAGAGAAGATGCCGAGCGCCCTGTTGGAGGACGAGACGCTGCAATCCTCGAACACGACGTTGGTGACGTCGCCATGCGTTTCCGTGCCGATCTTCAGCGCGCAGCTCAAGCTCTGAACGGCACATCGGCGGACAAGAATGTTCTCGCATCGCCCGATGGCGACGCCTTCCGGGCCGATGCTCGTCTTCAGGCAGACGCCGTCATCGGCCGTCGATATGCTGCAATCCTCGATGACGGCGCCGCGGCAGGCGTCGAGCACGATGCCATCCGTATTGGGAAGGCGGCGGTCGTTTTCGATGGTGACATTGCGGACCGCGACATCGGTGCAGTTGACGAAGTGCAGCGTCCACATCGGCGAGCGGCTGATATGGATGGACCTGATCTCGACCTCGTCGCAGCCTTCGAAGACGACGACGCGGGGGCGGAATTCGGCCGGGATGAAGGTTCCCACCGTCTCGTCGTCTCCCGTGATGAAGCTGTCGCAGCCGGCTTCGATGCGCCCTTCCCCCGTCAGACTGATCCGCCGCGCATCCCTCGCCACGATCATGCCGCGATCCGATTTTTCCGCGATCACCGAAACGCGCGTATGCGCGTAAGCCGCATAGTCTGGAACGGGACGCAGGATCGCGCCGGCGCAAAGATGCAGCTCGACGCCGGAGCGCAGCCGGAGCCCCCGGCAGACGTGGATGCCGGCGAGGAGCTCGAGGCGCCCGCCGCCGGACGCCGAAAGGCCGTCGATCGCCGCCTGCAGGCGGTCGGTATTGTCGCCGTCGAGTGCCTCAATCGCGACGAGGGAGATCGCACTCATGAGCGACGGCCGCTCTCGATAAGGACTTCCGTCAAGAGCAGCATGGTCAGGGCCTGGCCGTAAGGTGTCGGCAGGTTCGGGATGCGCCGGTAGAAATCGAGGTCATGGCCCATCGGCGTGCCGTCCGAAACGCCATGGACGACGCCTTCCTCGTCGATCTCAGCCAGCACCGCCGCAAACGCGCGATCCGCATAGACCTTGTCGCTCTTGTCGAGAATGCCGGCATCGATGGCGCGCAACATGCCATAGGCGATGCCTGCGGTAGCAGAGGTTTCCAGCGGCGAGGACGGATCGTCCAGAAGCGTCGTGAACATGCCGTCCGGCCGCTGGCAGGCCTTTAGTGAACGCACCTGGCTGACGAGAACGTTCGACAGGAAACGGCGGTCCTTCTCGCCGAGCGTCGGAACGAGGTCGAAGAGTTCGGGGATCGCGACGGTGATCCAGGCATTGCCGCGCGCCCAGAAGGCATTGGCGAAATTGTGCCGGCCGTTGAAGGTCCAGCCGTGATACCAGAGGCCGCTCACCGGATCGGAGAGGTAGCGGGTGTGGATCATGAACTGGTAGACGGCCTCATCGATCCATTCGCTGCGCTCGCAGAGCACGCCGGCCTGGGCGAGGAACAGACAGGCCATGAACAGCGTGTCGTCCCACAATTCGCCGTCGTTGAGGCGCTCCTTGACGACGTGCTGAAAGCCGCCGTCTTCGGTCTTCGGCAATTCCTTGACGAGCCATTCGGCCCAATCCTCGACGAGGGCGCGGAAATCGGGGCGGTCGACATGTTGGACGAGGATGGCAAGCGGCAGCATCGGCGCCGTGCTGTTGATCTGGCGCGGCGGAAGGCCGCGTTCGATCTGGCCGCTGTACCAGGCGACGAGCTCCTGCAGCGCCTTCTGGTCGTTGGCGGAAATCGCGCGGCGCAAGAATCCGTAAAGGCCGACACCGACTTCCCAGTCCCATTCGTCGAACTGGATTCCGGATGCGGCACTGTCCGTCACCAGACCTTCCTTGATGCCTCTGAGCCGGCTGAAAGCTGTCGCCACGCGATCGATCGTCGTCAGGAGGGCGGCGTTATCGACAGATGTTGTGTTCATGCTGGAGACCTATGTTTCAGGAGTAGAAAGGCCCGTCAGTGCCGGCGCCGGATGCCGCACTGTCGTGGGTGAGGATCGGATGCGGCTGATCGTGCGTGAACGGCCGGGCCGTGCCGCCGATCGAAAGACCGTCGGCATAGGAGAGAGACATCGCCGGGCCGCCCGGCGGTGTCAGGGAGAGACGCCGATGCGCGGGATCGAAGGAAACCGCCGTCTGGCACAGGCGCTCGATGAAGGCCTTGAAGGCGTCGCCATTGCCGCAGCCGATGATTGCAGCCCAGCCGCAGAGCGCCCCGTAGGAGCGCGCCTCGCGCCCGGCGGTCGGGCCGTCGGTGATCAGCTCCAGCCCGTTCGACGCCCAAAGGGCCGAAAATCCCCTGCCCGATCGCGCAATCAGCCACTTGTCTTCAATGATGAGATCGTCGAGGCCGTCGCGGCCGACATAGGCGTGCGTCCATGCATGCCGCGCATCACCCGTATCTTCGATCAAGAGAGCGACGTCGCGATGCTGGGCGACGCGCGGCAGAATGCCGTTGCCGGCCCAATAGGACGGTCTTTGATTGCCCCAGGGATCGTCTTCACCGGGATGGTTGACCCAGAGCCGCGCCATCGGGTGGCCGGCCAGCCTGACATCGAGGACGTGCTGCTGGTGTCCCTTCTGGCCGGTCTTGTGATCCACCACCGTCGAAAGCTGGGCTGCCTCGTTCTTGAACAGCACGAGCTTCCCGCTCTCGAGCCCCTGGCTGTAGCGCGCCTCGACGTTTCGTCCTCGCGGAAGTGCGGCAAGCCCGGCGAGATCGGCGGGCGGCTCGTAACCGCCGGCGCAGAACATGGTCAAAGCAGCCACGCCGTTGTTGAGGAAGCCGGTTCCGAAGGCGACCTGGGCGAAGGGCGCCAGCTCGGTCAGCGGACCGGCGCGCAGTTCCTTGTCGTAAGCGCGCCCCTGCGATCCCGCCGGCACGCCGGCGAGCGTGTGAAGGGCGATCATGCGGAAGATGAGATCGATCTGGCCGCGCGCCCGATCGGCGATCCCGCTCTCTGCCCAGCGTTCCAGCGCCAAGAGGCCGATGAAATCGATCGGGTAGTAGGCGGCCGAGTTCCATTCCGCCAGCCCATGGGCTTCGACGCTGTCGAACCAGCGCCCGAGACGCTCGACGGCGAGTTCGGCCTGCTGCCGTCCCGTCCTGCCGGAGGCTGAAAAGACCTCGTCGGGCAGGAGAAGCCCGGCCAGAAGCTGGCTCGTATGGAAGCAGAGCACGTGGTTCTCGCTCCAGAACCACATCGCGTCGTTACCCGGCTCGTCGACCCAGTAGCGGTAGGAGAGAACGGAACGGCGGATGCGATCGACCGTGGCCTCGGGCATCCGGTCGCCATAGGCGCCGAGCAGCCACAGGAGCGGCACCATGATGAAGTCAGAGCAATCTTCCCGCGCGTCGATGGAGGCGAGCGTCGCATCGACGATGCGGTCGAAACTTTCCCGGTCGCTATAGTCGGTTTCCATCATCGCGATGAGGCGCCCGGCGCGGTTGGCGCCGAAGTGGGCGCTGTATTCCAGCGCCTGCCGCTTGCGGGCGGCAAGCGACGCCTCGGCCGGCAATGGAGAAACGCTGCTCATGAAGGCCGCGTCAATGACGCGCGTGACCGAACCGGGGCCGGAACCGATCGTCATGTGGATACCGTGATAACCGTCGGCAATGCCGCAGACGTCATCGACGGTCAGGCGGTCCTGATGGGCGCGCAGGGTCAGTTTCGCATGGGCGAGGATGGGCCGTTCGTGACCATGGCCGACGACCTTGAGTTCCACAGGCAGGTCGCGCGCGGGCGCCGTGTCGAAAATGATCTCCAGCGGCTGATTGACGAAGACATCGCGCACTGGCCGCACGCCGCGCGACAGGGCCTCCAGTTCACGGACCTCGTCCTGGTCGAGCGATACCGGCAGCAGCACCGAAAGCGGCTCCTCGTCCAGCATTTCGAGTTCGAAGAACCAGGTCGTGTCGCGCTCGGCAAGGTCTTCGGTGTGGACGAGAATCTCGTTGTCCCCGGCTTCGAGCGCCAGGCGTATTCGGGTTGCGCTCTCGACGTTGCGCCTAAACGGCTCGAAGCACACCGCTTCCCGGCCGTTGACCCATATGCGAACCCCGCCGCAGGTCTTGAGCGCGAGATCGAGCGTGCGTGGGGCCTCGGTCCTGAACGTGCCCTTCAGCCATTTCCTGACATGCGTCGGCACATGCCAGAAGCTGGTGAATTCGACGCGGCGGTTCGAGCCGGGAAGATAGAGGCTTTCTGTCGGCCAGGATGTGTCGGGCAGAAGCGGCCGCCCAACCATGGTCGACCAGAAGGCCTTGCGGCAGGGCAGGTCGCCGACATCGACGAAACCATTGATGAAGCGATAGTTCACGCGATCTTCGGCCGGGGCCGGCTCGCCGGGAAAATAATTGGCGATGAGACCGGACACGGCCCATGCCGTTATCGTCTGACCCTTGGCGACGCCATAGGCTGGCGCCATGTCGTCCGGCTGCTTGACGCTTTCCGTCTGCACAGATCGCCTCCTCCGCAATCATATGCAAATATTTTCATTACTTTATTTCACTGCGTCGCTTTGAAAATTGCTCAAAAACATCGCGATTGCCGTAGAAAATAGCTTGACGGCAGGAATGTCAAGTATATGAAATTCGTTTATCGATGGCTGAGGCCGCGATTGATGAAAATGTTTTCATGGGAGGATGAAAATGAAAACCTATCTCTCAGGGGCTCTCGCACTGGCGCTGGCCACCGTTTCTTTCGCATGGTCCAGCGTGGCCATGGCGGAAACCCAGACGATCACCTTTCTCTTCACCGACGACGACCAGGCTTACGTCGAACGGATGGAAGCGCTGAGCAAGGAATTCGAGACGGCGCATCCCGACATCAAGGTGAATTTCGTCTCGTCGGGCTATGATGCCGTCGCCAAGCAGCTGCCGGTGCAGCTCGCCATCGGCGAAGGCCCCGACATCGCCAAGATCACCGACTGGCAGCTGGCGCCCTATTACCTCGACATGCGCCCGCTGATGAAGGATCCGGACGGTTTCGCCAAGCTGCACGGCGACAGCCTGAACACGCTTCGCTTCCCCGGCGTCAACGATCCGAATTCGATCAACGGCTATGTCGCCTCGCAGACCTTCAACCTGCCGTTCGTCAACAAGACGCTCTTCGAACAGGCCAAGGAACCGCTCCCGAAGCCGACCGCCACGCTGAAGGAGATCGTCGAAGCTTCCGCCCGCGTCGCCAAGGCGACGGGCGCCCAGATCCCCTTCACGATGGACCGTTCGGGCCACCGCTTCTCGGGTGCTGCCTTCTCCTACGGTTCCAACTACGTCAAGGACGGCAAGTTCCAGTTCCCCGACGATGCCGCCAAGCGCTACATCACCGATCTCTACAACTGGACGAAGGACGGCTCTTTCCCCAAGGAAATGTGGGGCGCTGCCGGCGGAACCCAATACAAGAACATGGGTGACGAGTTCGTCAACGGCAATGTCGTGACCTATATCGCCGGCAACTGGATGGTCAATCCGTTCCAGCAGAAGATCGGCGACGGCTTCGACTGGACGGCAATCAGCGCGCCTTGCGGGGATGCCGGCTGCTACGCGATGCCGGGCGGCACGGCGATCGTCGGTTTCAAGCGCACCAAGTATCCGCAGGCCGTCGCCTCGTTCATCGAGTTCCTCGGCTCTGAAAAGGTCCAGCGTGAGATCGCCGAAAACTACGTGATCCTGACCGGCGCCAACATCAAGGATCCGCAGTACAAGCTGACCAGCAAGAACGCCAAGGACGCCATGGCCGTCTTCCTCGCAGCCCGCGACAGCGCGCCGCAGGCCGCCCGCGACCTGGAACGCCTCAAGGGATCTGGGGCCATGTATCAGCTGATCGTCCAGCGCATGAGCCAGCTGATCGTCGGCGAGCTCTCCCTCGAAGACACCTTCAAGGCGATGAGCGCAGACGTCGACAAGATCAACGTGGCGCTCACCGCCAACAAATAACCCCACAGATTGCGCGCTGCATCAGCCACGACCTCGCAACGGGCCGTGGCTGATCGTTTTTTTTGTCCAGGCACGTGCTGCTCGAAAGCCTCACTGCCTGGCGCTCCCTCTGAACGGTCGAGCAATTTTGCCGGAATTACTGCCCGATCAAGTATATTCAGGCGGTCTTTCACTCTGGCGGAGAAGTCGTCGTGACACGCGCCGCGGGAGAGGCTATAGGCGTCGTGATCAGTTCAAATGCCGGCAGGCCCGGCCACGTCCAGCGACCGTCTACCGTACAGAGGTGCATTTCCATGCCGATGGGCTCCGAGCATCCGCTGCGAAGGGAACTTCACAACGAGCTGCACGCGCGGCCGTCGCTTTATTTCGATGGCGACACCGATGTCTGGCATGTCGCGATCGTCGGTGACAACGCCCCTCCTGCAATGCCGCAGTTCCTGCCGGGACTGGAGGATGTCTCCACCACCACCGAGGGCAATCACGGCATCGGCCGCTTCGGCGATGGCCGGCTGAAGTGGGAGGCGCATACCGAGTTCCTCACCCTCACCTTCGTCACATCAGCAGTCTCAGCCCCCGGCAGCCATCCGCCCGAGGCCTTTCAGGCCTGCTGCGACAGGATCGACGGAAAGGTGATCGCCGCCGTCCGGGTGCTGGTGCGCGACGAAAAGGACGGGCAGGCGCTCGAGAAACCCAAGCTCGATTATGTCGCCTCCAAGGTCGGCGGCGGCGATGCCGAAGTGCATTCGAACTTCCGGCTGAGCGACAGCGGTTTCGTCGAATTCCTGTTCTTCAACCGCAACCTCAACGCCTATCGCACCGGCCGCATGGTCCGGCGTTTCCTGGAGATCGAGACATACAGGATGATGTCTCTGCTCGCGATGCCGATGGCGCGCGAGACGCTCTCGCAGCTCTCGGCCTTCGACCGGCGCCTCGATCTCCTGATCGCGCACATGCAGAGCGCCGTCAAAGTCGACAAGGCGCTGCTTTCCGAAGTGACCAGGCTTTCCTCCGATGTCCTTAACTTCTCCGCCCTTGCCCGCCACCGTTTCGGGGCGACGAAGGCCTATGCCGAGATCGTCGCCAGCCGGCTGTCGGAGCTGCGCGAGGAACGCGCCGAGCAACGCCAGCGGATCGGCACCTTCATCGACCGGCGGTTCCAGCCGGCCGTACGCTCGGTGCGCGCCGCCGAACGCCGTCTCGATGAACTCGCCGAACGGGTCAGCCTCGCCGGCGACCTCCTGAGAACCACCGTGCAGGTTCAGCTCGAGGATCAGAACGCCTCGCTGCTGACCTCGATGGAGGAGCGGGCGCGCATCCAGGTGCATATCCAGCAGGCGGTCGAAGGCTTTTCCGTCATCGCCATCACCTATTACACCGTCGGCCTCGCCAAGATCTGCCTCGAAAGCATTTCCGAACTGGGCGTCGATCCGCATATGGCCAAACTCGCCGTGCTCGCAGCCATCCCGCTCGTGCTCTTTGCCGTTTGGACCGCCGTTCGACATGTCCGCAGAAGCATTGCCAGCGCACCGCACAGCCCGGTATCCGGAAGCCACTGACGCTGAGAGGCGTGGTGAAGCGAAAATTCCCTTTCGCCGGAAAGGAAATCCGCGAGACCTGGAACAAGGCCGGGCCGAACCCCGTGCGCGTCATGGACGGCAATTTATGGTGATCACCGAACCGGCTGGACCGGCTATTCCCCCTTTTCGTCGGTCTCCTCCGCCGTGGGCTTGGTGCTGAAGAGGCTCTTGAGCGCGTTGGTCTTGGATTTTTGCGCCTTGCTCAACTTCAGCGCTCGATTGGCGGCCTTGGCCTGTTCCAGCATCATTTCGATCTGGATCTGCTGGATCTCGGTCAGCCGTTCCCACTGCCGGTTCAGCAGGTGATCGACCTTTTCATGCAGGTGGCGGATTTCCAGCTCGGCCTTGAGATTGACCTTATAGTCGTTGAGCGCCCGCAACCGATCCTTTGCTTCCTGGCGGCGCTGGCTCATCATGATGATCGGCGCCTGCAGGGCGGCAATGGTCGAAAGGATAAGGTTCAGCAGGATGAAGGGATAGACGTCGAAGGCAGCCTTCTCGCCCAGCAGCAGGTTGATCCCCATCCAGACGGCGAGGAAGAAGCAGAAGGAGATGATGAAGGTCCAGCTTCCGCCGAAGGTCGCGACGACATCGGCGACACGATCGCCGAGCGAACGGCGTTCCTCGTAATCCTCTTCGATGTTTTCGGCGAGCGTGTCGTGGGTCTTCAGGCTCTCGACGACTTCGTCCTCGAGGTTCGAGAGTTCACCGCGTTCGTCGCGCAGCAATTCGGCGATGTATTGGCCGCGATAGTCATCGACCAATTTACGACTGATATAGTCGTCCGAGCGGATGCCGGGGTGTTTCTGCCGCACGAAATCCGCAAGCGAAGGGCGCAAATCGTCAAAATGGAAGGCGTCCTTCTTCTTCAGTGCCGCGCCAGTGATCGCGTCCACCAGCTTGACCGACTTTGCCTTGGCCTGAGCCAGGCTCTTGGAATAGTCGTCCATCTCGACGGTGGCAGCCTCCCCGTGCCCGGCGTCGAAGTCGACGATTTCTCCTGTTAAATCCAGGGGTTTCCCTTCTGCCATCTGCTGATCCTCGCTGCCGATTTTTCGCCCGTCTAGCCATCAATTCCAACAGGATTGTGACATCAATCTTGCCGTAATGATGCAGGCGCGATAGTGTGTAGCGCAGCCGCTCTGCGCGTGCGGCCAACTGCGGTCCCACGGCACAAGAAGGTCATTCGGCGGGGCGATGCGAGCCGGGCCCGGGCGGGTTGCCTCCTGCATCCACGATCGCTCGGACGACGAGCGCAATGCGTTCGTCACGCATGCCGGGCCGAACGCGGCCCGACCGTTCTAGCTCGGCAAGTCCGTGCAGGGCTGCCCAGAAGGTCTCGGTCACGATCTCTGCATTGGCGCAGAACGGAGATACCGCTGTTGCCAGCACCTCAAAACCGGCCCGAAGTTCCGCTCGCGTGTCAGCCTCGGCGAACCGCAATTGGGTCGGGAGGATAAACATAGCCTCATAGAGCGACGGGCGGCTATGCGCGAAGGCGAAATAGGCCGTGGCGACATCCGTGAGGGCATCTCGTCGGCTGTTCGCCCGATCCACCGCCGCCCGAAGAACGGCCGTGAGCTCCTCGAAACCCTCGACTGCGACTGCTGCTACGATGGCGTCCCTGTTTTCGAAATGTGAATAGAGGACCGGCTGGCTGTATTCGATCTCCTTGGCCAGACGGCGGATCGTGACGGCATCCCATCCCTCGCTCTCCGCAATTGCACGGGCTGCCGCGACGATACGATCTTCGCGATCGGCGCGTTCCCGGCTTTTTCGCTCTGCGATACCCATTCCCTACCTCCGTGCCTCTGCTCCGCAATATCGGAATCATATCACGGCTTGAATATCTAGCAATGCTAGGATAAACCTAGCACCGCTAGATTATTTGAAACCGCTAGAAGGATGGCGTGATGGATTGGCTTCTCAATGGGATCGGACTGCTTGTGGCCCTCGCAATTATCGCGATCGGCACCGGCTATATTGCTAGCCCGACGACTATGGTGCGCAGTTTTGGCCTGCCGCTTCCTGGAGATGACCCTGCTATCCCCTGGTGGCTTCGCCTCAAGGGCGTTCGCGACATCGTGGCGGGATTGCTCCTGCTTGCATTCATGCTGTGGGGTGCCCAACGCGAGATCGGCATCATCCTGCTGGTCGAGGCAATGATCCCTGTCGGCGACATGCTGGTCATTCTCGCGGCGAAAGGCTCCGCGAAGAGCGCCTTCGGCATTCATGGCCTCACGGCTGCAATCATGCTCCTGGCTGCCATTCCGATGATCACAGCTGCGCATTGAGATGGTACACATTCTTTCACTCTGGTTCTTAGGCGTCGCATTGTCATGCGCGGGGATCGTCAATGCGATCGGCACATCAGGCACGCGAAGCGATTTTGCCCGGTGGGGCTATCCGCGCTGGTGGGGTATCTTGACGGGCGGACTTGAAATATCGAGCGCCGCCCTGATCGCCATTCCCGTCAGCCGCATTCCTGGCCTGGCGCTTGGGGCAGTCGTCATCGCAGCCGCGATATTCACCGTCCTGCGCCACCGCGACTATCAGCACCTTCCGCCGCTGAGTGTCTTCGTCAGCCTGATCGCTCTTGCCACGATTTCATCTTGAGCAAGGCGCTTGTCCGCTTTGGGGGCGGTAGTAGAAGACGTTCAGATCGAAGCGCGGAGTTTTCAGGTCGGGATTGTGGCACACAGGCAAAAGGCTCAATCACCATCTGCCGATGTAGCACCCTCAGCTCTTGCAAGGGATCGAACCACGTTTCCTCCAAATAGCTGCTTTCAGCCCTCCAGAATGCCCGCGATCCTGACCAAGTCTGCAACCGACGAAGCGTGCATTTTCCGCATCATGTGACCGCGGTGAAGCTTCACTGTGGCCTCAGCGAGTTGAACCTCGGCCGCAATTTGTTTGTTCAGCTTCCCGGCGACAACCAATGTCATAATCTGCCGCTCACGCTCGGTAAGTTTGGAATATCTTTGGCGCAATGCAGCCGATTGGTTTGCCTCTTCGCGTCGAGCGCTATCACTTGCCAAAGCGCGGTTCACTGCTTCGAGTAGGTCCTGCTCCCGCACTGGCTTGGTCAGGACATCGATAGCTCCGGCCTTCATGGCGCGGACAGCCATCGCCACATCGACATGAGCGCTGATCAGCACCACAGACCTTGGGTGCCGGCCTTTTGCGAGCTCCTCTTGAAACTCCAGGCCGCTCTGGCCCGGCAAGCGAATATCCAGGACGATGCAGCCTGCACGATCATGGTCATCCGCTGTAAGAAACTCTGCCACCGAGCCATGAGTTTCAGCGACAAGTCCGACAGATTCGAACAATCCTCTCAGAGCTTCGCGGACACTTTGGTCGTCATCGATGATGATGACTGTCGGCCGGCCTCTCTTGCGATTATCTATCATGGACAACAGCGCCCTCCGCCATTGGCAAGGTGAACGTAAACAGGCCCCCGACGCTGCTCTCCCCCACTGAAGCCCAAATACGACCACCATGCGCTTCGACGATTGAACGGCATATCGATAAGCCCATTCCGATACCGTCGGCCTTCGTGCTGTAGAATGCTTCGAAAATCCGGTCCAGCTCACCGATCGGGACCCCACGCCCCGTGTCTGAAACACTCACGCGGACAAGCTGCTCCTCCACAGCGCATCTGATGTTGATGCGTTTTGCTATTGAAGAAGCTGTCATCGCTTCGGCGCTGTTCATGACCAAGTTGAGAACAACCTGTTGCAGTTGCGTCCTATCTCCAACAACTTCGATAGGGTGTTCTGCCATTTCGAGACCAACCTCTATCCCGCGCCTTTGAAGTTCGCCGGTCAACAGATTCAGCACCTCACGCACGGCGGGTTTGAAGTCAGTTTTCTCAATTTTAGCAGGCAACTTCTGAGCCATTGACCGGATGCTGGCGATAATGTCGCCCGCGCGGTGTCCGTCCCTGACGATACTTTCGGCTGCCAGACGCGCCCGCTCCAGATCGATGTGACCCGGCTGTAACCAGCGCAGACATGTTCCGGCATTCGTGACGATTGCCATCAGCGGCTGGTTGACTTCATGGGCAATCGAAACGGCAAGTTCACCTGTGGCCGTCATCCGGGTCACATGCGCGAGGTCACTCTGGCTTTGCCGCAACGACTCTTCCGCCCGTTTACGATCCTCGATATCCACGACGACGCCGTACCATCTCACAACATTTCCATCTGAATCCAGAAGGGGACTTTGTCGAAGGTTAAACCACCGATATTCGCCATCGGCGCGTCTGATACGGGCGTCTACCGGGCGGCTTTTTTTTGAGGCTACGATATCGTCCCAGACCACACGCATCGGCTCGACATCATCAGGATGAAACATGCGATAAAAACCGAAACCGACGATCTCTTCAAAAGGTAGACCGACATAATCGATCAAGTTTCGATTAAAATATTCAAGCCGGCCATCCGAGGTGCAGGACCAAGCCATGGCGGGTATCGTGTTGATAATAAGACTGAGCTTGTGTTCACTCTCCCTGAGCGCAGCTTCGCTTTCCCGAAGAGCATTCTCCGCACGTTGCAGGTCTTCGATATCGATGTTGACACCAAACCAACGAACGACGCCGGTGGCATCGACTAGCTTTCGCCCTGAAAAGTAAAACCAACGGTATTTACCGTCTGCTCCGCGAATGCGTCCTTTCAAAACAGTGTGGTCGGAATGCTCAAGGTCTCTCTTCCAGATGTCCACCATACCGGCAATATCGTCTGGGTGATAAAGCTCCAGGAAGCCCCAGTCGAGAATTTGGTCAGCAGGACGGCCTGCATAGTCCAGCCAGCTTTTATTGACAAAATCGGCGCTGCCATCCGGTCGGGCTGACCATACGAGAACAGGCAGCGAATTGATGATAAGGCTAAGGTTCTGCTCGCTGGCCGCAAGTGCAGTCTTCGTTTCCTTCAATGCGTTTTCGGCCTGTTTGCGGTCTTCGATATCGAGGACCACACCATACCATCTCAAGACGGTTCCTTCGGCATCGAGCCGCGGCTTCTGCCGAAGCGTGCACCAACGATATTGGCCATCTGCGCGCCTCAGCCTGCCCACGACCTCTCTGGCATGCTTCGAGGCCATGATGTCATGCCATTCCGAAGCAAGATGTGACGTGTCGTCAGGATGAAATAGCTTATAGAATCCCACTCCAGAGATTTCCTCAAGCGGCGCCCCGATAAACTCGAGAAAGTGCTGGTTGGCAAAATCGAGCATGCCTTCCGACGTTGCGGACCACACCATGGCGGGGATCAGATCAATAATGGGATCGGTTTCCGGCTCTCGTTCCACCGCACTCTCCGTTCAGAGTTTGAGACGTTCCGCAGCCTGGAAGTTCCGACTCAATGTCAGGAAATAGAGAAGGATGGCCGATCGTCCGCCGGAAATAGTTACGGGATTTCCAGGCGTTGCGTAAGGATGAATCGATATACGAAGGTCTATGGTTGCAATGCCATCGTCTAGTTGCACGTGACCTAGATCGCAATTGAGAGCGATCAGAAACCCGCTTACTCCTACACAAAGAGGCCCTTGATGAATGGCGACGTCGGCAGGTCCGTCCTCGCCGTCACATCGAACGTGCATTGAAATTCTACATCACTGCCATTTCCTGACCTGACGCAACAGCCTCCGGTGACGTTGTTTATCGCGACGGCGTTTGCTCGGTCTGAACGGCCCAAAGCAGCCCTCACTCGAAACCAATTTTCGTTTCATCTCGACTTATGGGGAGACTATTATGCGTAGTTTGATTATGTGCCTGATGTTGGCGACAGCCAGCATGACCGCGGCAACAATGGTAAGCGCGCTTCCCGCGCACGCCACGACGGACGTTCGCGAGGCTCCGGTTCCCATCCACTACCGAACTGCGAAGATCGAGGGCCTCGATATCTTCTACCGGGAAGCCGGTCCGGTCGACGCTCCGGTCGTGCTGCTACTCCATGGTTTTCCGACATCCTCCCACATGTTCCGGAGTCTGATCCCGCTTCTTGCAGACCGATACCACGTCATTGCGCCGGACTATCCGGGTTACGGGCAAAGCGAATCCCCCGATCGTAGCAAGTTTGCCTACACGTTTAGCGGCGTCGCCGATATCGTCGACAAGTTACTGAATCAATTGGCGGTCAAAAGCTACGCGATGTACGTCATGGATTATGGTGCACCGGTGGGCTACCGCGTGGCGCTGAAACATCCGGAACGGGTCAGTGCGCTGATCATCCAAAATGGCAACGCCTATGATGAAGGGCTGAAGGAATTTTGGGATCCCATCAAGACCTACTGGTCCGATGGGTCAGAGAAGAGCCGTGAGGCGCTCTCCGGTCTGGTCACGCTCGAAACGACCAAGTTCCAGTATACCGATGGCATGGAAGACGTGTCGCGCATCAGCCCTGACAACTGGGTTCACGACCAGGCGCTTCTGGACCGGCCGGGCAATAAGGATATCCAGCTCGATATGCTGTATGATTATCGCACCAACGTGCCGCTTTACCCTGCGTTCCAAAGTTTCTTTCGCGAACGCAAACCGCCCACGCTCATCGTCTGGGGCAAGAACGATTATATCTTTCCCGAGGCCGGCGCTCATCCTTATCTCAAGGATCTTCCGGATGCCGAAATTCATATCCTGAACTCAGGTCACTTCCTGCTCGAAGAAAAGCTGGACGTGGCTGCTCCGCTAATCAACGACTTCCTGGATCGCAACGTCGCAAAGAAGTGACCATCAGGCATGGTCACCGGCGGTGCGACCAAGGTTCCGCCAAGCCGAGGTCGCACCGCTGAACAGCGGTTACTAAATTCCAGATTTTGGAGATCCCCATGCCGTACCATTTTTTGGAAGTTGCAATCACGCCGAATGTACGGCTTGCACAAGCTGAAATGGGTGCCGATCAGATTTGGTTAGGCGACCACCATCGAGAATCCGACAACTTCACCGACAGCGAACTGGCTTTCATCTCCGCACGGGACAGCTTCTACATTGCCTCTGTGTCGGAAACCGGCTGGCCATATGTTCAGCATCGCGGTGGGCCAAAGGGCTTTCTGAAAATCGTCGACAAGAAAACGCTGGCTTTTGCCGACTACAGGGGCAACCGCCAATATATCAGTACCGGAAACTTTGCCGCAAATGACCGGGCCTGTCTCTTTCTGGTGGATTACCCACGACGAGCACGCCTCAAGATATATATGCATGTCGAGAAGCTGACACTCGATGCCGACCCGGCACTGACCGACCTTGTTTTCGACGCCGGCTACCGAGCAAAGGCAGAACGGATTTTCCGGCTGCGGCTGAAAGCCTTCGATTGGAACTGCCCTCAACATATCACACCGCGTTACACCGAACACGAGGTCGAGAAAGCGGTAGCACCGTTGCGGGAACGCTTGGCCGAATTGGAGCTGGAGAATGCACAATTGCGTACTCGGCTCGAGGCCATGGGAGGAAAATAATGGAGCCCCCATTGCCGCCCGCGCTTGCAACCTCAGCCTGCATCCTCCGTTGCTGACTTCGCTGGGGTGAAGTCTGTTTGGCTTGTTGATAGTTAAGGACACTCCCATGAATCGCCCGTCAGCATCGCGCCAAACGGTGCCGGAAGAAGATATCATCGAAGCGAAGGCTTTTGTCGACCTGTTCATGATCGCGCCCCAGACGCTCGTCGACCAGGCTGAGTTTCGCTGCATGCAATTAGCTGCAGGTTGCGCAATATCGCTACCCAGCGCGCCCGCCATCGGTCTCAATCGTGTGCTCGGCATTGTAGCACTTGAAGATCTCGACACGGCCTATGAATGGATGAGCAAAAAGGCAGGCCGCCGCTACTTACAAATGAACGCTGCCACCGCACCTCAACAGACACACGATTGGACAAGGAAACGGGGCCTTGTTCCACAAGGTAACGGATGGGCAAAGCTACGGCGAACAGCGCCTTCTACGCCACTCATCCATTCTGGAGAGGTCGCTACCCGGCAGGTCAAAGTCACCGAAGCCGAAATCTTCGGCTCGATGATGTGCGCCGGATTTAACTTTCCGGCAAACCTGACACCGCTTTGGTCAGCGATCGTCGGGAAGGGCGGTTGGAGCTGCTTTTTCGCGGAATTGGACGGCAGGCCGATTGCGACCGGCGCGATGTATGCGGCAGACGGCTTTGCGTGGCTTGGCGGTGGCGCGACCGTTCCCGACTTTCGCAATCGAGGGGCACAGAAGGCACTCATTACCGCGCGTCTGAACCAAGGTACCGGTCAGGGCGCGCACACATTCGTCGTCGAAACCGCCCAGCCTTCGGCCGATGAGCCGAATATCTCTTACGCCAATCTCATCGTGGCAGGATTCGAGCAGATTTATACGAGAATGAATTACCGGTTTCCGGACGGCCCATAAGGGACGTCAGACACCTTGGGTCTGCGACTCGAGCCCGAAAGGATCATCGACGTCGTGGGCTGTTGCGAGACCGTCCGCCAGGTCATACGTTTCTCTGATCCAACCTCAGAAGGAGCAACAGATGCAGATCGACCTCGCAGGCAAGACCGCTCTGATTACCGGATCTACCGAAGGCATCGGCTACGCGATCGCCCGCCAGCTCGCGAGGGCTGGCGCGGACGTGGTGATCAACGGGCGGTCTGAAGAAAAGACCGCAAAGGCCGCCGAACGCCTGAAAGGCGAAGGTGCCGAGGGCACCGTAGCCGCCGTCGCAGCCGATGTCGCAACCGCTGAAGGGTGTGGCGCTCTCGTCGCCAAGGTTCCTCATGTCGATATCCTGATCAACAATGCGGGCATCTTCCAGCCGCTCGACTTTTTCGAGGCCAGCGACGAGGTGTGGGATCGCCATTGGCAGGTAAACGTCATGTCGGCCGTCAGGCTTTCGCGTGCCTACCTTCCGGGCATGCAGAACGTTGGCTGGGGTCGCGTCATCTTCATCGCATCGGAATCCGGCTTTAACATTCCGGTGGAGATGATTCATTACGGCGTTAGCAAGACCGCCGATATTGCGGTTGCCCGTGGGCTCGCCAAGCGCATGGCTGGTACGGGCGTTACCGTGAACTCGGTTCTCCCCGGCCCGACACTCTCCGAAGGCGTCGAGGCAATGCTTGCCGAAGAGCGTGCGAAGACGGGCAAGCCGATCGAGGAGGTCGCGGCGGACTTCGTCAAGAAGCATCGTGGCAGTTCGATCATCCAACGAGCTGCAAGCGTCGAGGAAATCGCCAACCTCGTAACCTATCTGGCGTCGCCTTTGGCATCCGCGACGACCGGAGCTTCCATGCGCGTGGACGGAGGATTGATCGACACGCTCTGAGGTGATCCCTCACCTCACCTGCCAGTTGTTCAGAGGGCGGAGCCTTCCGATCGCCTCATCGACCATGCCCACCATCGGCTCGTGGATGGGCGCAGTACAGAGGCGGTCGACAGTGGAACGGCCGCTTCCTGGATGGTAGCACTGAAAGCGTAGTGGGCCGGACTGAAGGGACGACGGCCCTTACTTCACCGTGATGGCAATACCGCTGAGATCGGCGTTGACTTGCAGGCCTACCTGCTTGCCTGAGAGCTCGAGTTGGGCGCCCTTTTCATTGGTCATGACGATCACCTGGGCGCCTTTGCCGACGGCGCCGCCACCGCCCGCCGCACCGTAGACCCCCGTCACGTCTCGGGCGCGGCGAATGTGGTGAACGGTACCATGGAAATAGGTCTTAGAAGCCCCGAAGGCGAGGCCGCCCGAGATGCCGCCGACAGAGACGGGATAGCGGCGACCATGGAAGGTCAGCGTGCCCTCGCCTCCAGAACCACCGACAAAGAAGGCAGCCTTGTAGACTGAGAAGCTGATCGTACCGCTGTCGGCATGCGCGGCGCCGGCAAAGCTGATTCCTGCTGCAGCGATAACCGCGGCCGCGACCGAACGAAATCTCGACGAAATCTTCATGATGCGAGTCTCCTCAAAATCGAGGCTTACCCAGCCAGGAGGGCACGTAAGCGTCAGGCCAAAGTTACTGCTGAAACATTCTCGCCCGTCATTAGTTCCAAGCACGCGGCCAGAATCCGGCTGCGAGAAGGCCACCACGAAACGAGGCGGGTGGCAAACATAGTCTCGGTGGCAGAGCCGGTGGCAGCCAACGCCCGGCTGACTCAGGCCCAACATGGGGCGCTTTTCAGCCCTCACGCAATCATCTGCTACGGCTTAGATCGTCGATTTCAAAGGTTTCTTGGCCGGAGGCTTGAGACGAATACGAACGGGACGTCCTTCAGCATGATCCACCTCGAACGAATTTGTCTTCTTCACCAGATCGCTCAATTTCTTGAAACCGAAGGTCCTTGGATCGAAGTCAGGTGCCAGGTTCGCAAGTCGAGTCCCAACCGCGCCCAGCGGCACCCATCCATCCTCGGTCTCCATCTGCGCAATCACCCTCTTGATTATCGGTGTGGCAGCGCTCGGCGGCTCTAGTGAGCGCGCTGCCTGTACAGCATCTGCTTCGTTTGTCGCGACAGGTGGAGCTAAGTTTTCGGTGTAGATGAATCGGCGACAGGCTTGTCGGAAGCTTTCCGGTGTCTTCTGTTCGCCGAATCCGAAAACGTCGATGCCTTGCTCCCGGATGCGTGATGCTAAGCGAGTGAAGTCGCTATCGGAAGAGACCAAGCAGAAGCCGTCAAATCTTCCACTGTGCAGGAGGTCCATCGCGTCGATGACGAGCGTTATATCGGAGGCGTTCTTACCCGTCGTGTAGGCAAATTGTTGTTGCGGAATTATCGCGTGTCGAGCGAGAACGTCGATCCAAGCCTTGGAGCGAGTACTGGCGAAGTCGCCATAGATGCGTCGCACGCTCGCCTCGCCAATTTTGGCAATTTCCTCGAACAGACCGTCGACAATTTTCGCGGACGCGTTGTCAGCATCTATGAGCACCGCGAGACGTGGCGAACGCGTTTCAGACATTTAGAAGCTCCGCAGCAACGCGTTTTGATCTATTCACGATGGCCGACGTCCCAGTCGGTTGCAATTGGCCGAGCGCTATTTGTCGAATAATGATGCAAGCCGGAGACGAGGGGGCACGCTCCCACCGGGCTCCCGGCATCAAATAGGTTTGGGGGCGGCCGCCGCGAACCTTGGCGCCACCCCCATTCCCTGGCTTGGTGTAGGCGTGCCCCTTGCCTACACCTCGCCTGCGCCCCCTCAATTCGGCTCGCGGATCGCATCATCCAGCCCGCGCAGCAGCGGATAGAGGAAATAGGAGATCACCGTGCGGGTACCCACCTTGATTTCCGTCGACACGGTCATGCCAGGCAGCAATCTTACCGGCGCTCCGGCAGCATTCAGTCTGGTATCGGCCAGCAGGATGCGCGCCTTGAAGAAGGGCGCGGATGGCTGGCTCGGGGTAGCGGTCTGTTCCGGTTGGCCGGTGAGGAAGGTGTCCTCGCTGATCGTTCGCACTTCGCCTGTTGCCGTACCATACTTCTGGAAGGGATAGGCGTCGAGCTTGATGCGGGCTTCCTTGCCGACCGCCACGCGGCCGATATCGCGGGTGTTGATCGAGACTTCGGCTTCGAGCGGCACGTTGATCGGCACCAGCGTCACGACCGGCTCGGCCTCGCGCACGACCGAACCGACCGAGCGCTGGGCGAGATCGAGCACGACGGCATCGGCGGGGGCGGTCAGCGCCACCATGTTGCGGCGCAGCTCCATCTTCTTCAGTTCTTCGCCGGTCATGTCGCGCTGGCCGCGCAGATCCACCAGCTGCTCCATCGCGGCGCGGCGGAAATCCTCGATGAAGGCCTGGCGGTCGGCGCGCAGTTTCGCATAGGCGTGGACTGCCTCGTCGGCCTTGCCGCGTACGGCGGTGATATCGGCCTCGACATCGAGGCGGGCGTCGCGCGAGCCGAGCATGGTGAGCAGCGAGCCGCTTTCCGAGTCATAGAGCTTCTTTCGCGTCGCCTCGATCTGCGAAAGGTTGTCGCGCCGGTCGTTCAGCACGGCTTCCTGATTGCGGTTTGCCGCAAGCACAGACGATTGGCCGGCAATCTGCTGTTCGAAATTCTGCAGCTGCGCCGTGTAGAAGGCCCGCCGCTGGTCGAAGAGCTGCAGCTGCAGCTGCTCATCCTGCGTGTTGCCGGCGATTTTCGAATAATCCTCGCCGGTAAGCTCGGCCTCCAGGCGCTTCACCTGGGCGTCGAGGGCGGAAAACTTCGCCCTCAGCTGCCCGACATCGGCCTGGCTGAAAGTGGCGTCGAGCGTCGCCAGCGTCTGGCCGGCACGAACCACCTCGCCGGCCTTCACGTCGATCGTGCGGATGATCGAGGTTTCGAGCGGCTGGACGACGATGGTCGGCTGGGTGGTGACGAGTTTGCCCGGCGCAACCACCACCTCGTCGATGGAGGAGACCGAGGCCCAGGTGATCGCCGCGGCAAGCAGCGCGGTGACGCAATAGAGCGTCATGCGGGCAACACGCGGCGGCGCGCGTTCTTCGAGCTCGACGGCATCGGACTGGAACTCGGCAATTGCCGGCGGCAGCGGCGGGCGGGCGATAAGTTCCCTGCCCTTTTCCGGGCCCTTGTCCGATGGCCCCTTGCCTGAAGGGACCGGCAGGTTATCGCTGGGTTTTCCGACGTGCGCGTTCATGCGACCTGCCTCATCTGCTGTGCCCAGAGGTGGCGGTAGGTCATGCAGCGCGACACGAGCTGATCATGCCGGCCGATATCGGCGACCTTGCCGCGATCGATGACGAGAATGGCATCGGCGTCGACAAGCGTCGAAAGCCGGTGCGAGACGATGATGACGGTGCGGCCGGCAGCGATCCGGCTGAGATTGTCCCGGATGATCGCCTCGCTGTCAGGGTCGAGCGCGCTTGTGGCCTCATCGAAGATCAGCAGCCTCGGGTCGGTAATCAAAGCGCGGGCAATGGCAAGCCTCTGCCTCTGGCCGCCCGAGAGGTTGGCGGCATTTTCCTCCAGCATCGTGTCGAAGCCGCGCGGCAGGCGCTCGATGAACTCTTCGGCGCCGGCGATGCGGGCGACCTCCATGATCTCCTCGATGCTGGCATCGGGCTTGGCCGCGGCAATGTTGTCGCGCACCGAGCCGCGGAACAGGAAATTATCCTGCAGCACGACGCCGATACTGGTTCTCAAATGCACGAGGTCGATCTCGCGGCTGTCGTAGCCATCCATGCGCACCAGTCCCTCCTGGCTCTGGTAGAGCCCCTGGATGAGCCGGGTGATCGTCGTCTTTCCCGAGCCGCTCTTGCCGACCACGCCGAAGACGCAGCCTGCCGGAATGGCGAAGGAGACATTGTCGAGCGCCGGCGCGGCATCAGGCGCATAACGGAAGCTGACCTTGTCGAATTCGATGCGGCCTTGCAGATGCGGCCGCACCCCTCGCCCGCGACCCGCCTGCTCCGGCCGCTGGTTCATGATCTCGCCGAGCATGCGCACGGAGAGCGCCACTTCCTGATATTCATGCACCATGGTGACGATCTGCACGAGCGGCCCCGAGACGCGGCCGGCGAGCATGTTGAAGGCAACCAGCGCACCGATCGTCATCGCGCCGCTGAAGACATCGAGCGCGCCGAGGCCGATGATCGCAACGCTCATCAGTTTTTCCAGCAATCCCGTGAGCGACTGGGCGATGGTCGACATCTTCTCGACACGGAAACGCACCGAGATCGATTGGGCCGAATAATCGTCCCACACCTTGCGCTGGCGCGGCTCCAGCGCCAGCGATTTGACGGTGCGCATGCCGTGCACGGTTTCCACCAGCAGGGCCTGCCGGTCGCCTTCGGCCTGATAGAGCGCCTTCAGGCGGCGCTGGAAAGGCCCGACGAGCATCAATACCACAAGGCCGACAAGCGCTGCGAAACCGAGCACCACGAGCGTCAGCTTCACACTGTAAAGAAGCAGGATTGGCACAAAGACGAAGAGCGAGACACCGTCGAGAAGCGTCAGGAACAGCCGGCCGGTCAGGAATTCGCGGATGCGTCCCGTCTGCTGCATATGCTTGACGAGAACGCCGGCCGAGGCCTGCTCGAAGAGCGCGATCGGCAGGTTGAGCAGATGGCCGAAGGTGCGGGTCGCGACGCGGATGTCGATCCTGTTGGTGGCGTAGAGCAGCAGATAGCGCCTGAGGAAGCTGAAGGTCGCGTCGAAGACGAGTGCGATCGCAATGCCGATCGTCAGAACCGTCAGCGTCGCATAGCTCTGATGCACCAGCACCTTGTCGATGACGAGCTGGAAGAAGATCGGCGTCATCAGCCCCAGGCCGTAAAGCACGAAGGCGGCAAGCGCGACATCGCGGAAGAAGCTTCGCTGCCTGATGACCTCAGGGATGAACCAGCGGAAGCCGAAGGGCCGGTCTTCATCCGACATGCGATAGTTGCGCTTCAGCAGAACCACCGAGCCGAGCCAGGCCTTGGCGAACTGCTCCTCGCTCAGCATCATCACGTCCGGGCGGGTGGCGAGCGGGTCGAGAACACGGATCCTTTCGTCCTCGCCCTCCCCGACAGCGCCGGCGATGACCACCCAATTGCCGTTGGTGAGTTCGGCAAGCACCGGGAAGGCCTCGCCGAGCTGGAACAGGCTTCGCCAGTTGAGATCAAGATGCTTGGCCCTCAGCCCCGCATCCTTTGCCATGCGCAAGAGTTGCCGCACGGCAACGGGATCGTTGCCGACAGCATAATCGTGCTGCAAGCGCTCAGGAGAAAGATCGACGCCGTGATGACGTGCGACGAGCGCAAGACAGTGCAGGTTTGTATGCAGAAAACCACTCATGGCCCACCCGAAACATTACGACCGAAGCGATATTTGTTTATCAGTTGAAGTTCGGCGAAGCGTTCGAAGCGCCGGCCTGCGTCGACTGGATATCGGCGGCCGCGGCAGCCGACATATCGCCGATCCGGCGAACCGCACCCGCCTCGACCAGGCCGCCAAGCGCCTTCTGCATGAGATCGACGGCATTGGCGAAGGCGTCGACCGGCATGATGATGCGCTGGCGGAAGACCGGCTTCGGATTGTTGTTGGCGTCACGGTCGGTCGCCGACAGCGACATCAGGTCGATGCGCACGATCGTGCCGGTGATGGTGATTTCGCCGATGCCGTCAGCATAAAGTTCGTTGCTCATTGTTCTCTCCTTTGGTTGATCTCAAAAACTTGTTCATCTTCGGTCCGATGCGTGCGTATCGTGCCGCCATGCCGGAAACGGATCGCGAAGGCCGATGGCGGTCTCCGGATCGAAGCCCGTCTCCTCCCCGGCCAGGCAATCGTCGAGCGCGCTGCGGATGGCTTGCCCGTCGAATCCGGAACCGATGAAGACGAGCTCCTGGCGGCGATCGCCCCAGACATCGTCCCAGTGCCGCTCGATCAGCTGGCGGAACTGCGGATAACGCGGCCATTGCGCCCGCGGCACGGAAGCCCACCAGAACCCCCTGGTATCGATGCGGCATTGGGTGCCGGCAATCGACAGCAGGCCGATCTCATCAGGCCTTGTGGCCAGCCAGAAATGGCCCTTTGCGCGGATGAGGCCCTGCCATTTCCTGGCCAGAAAATCGCTCAGCCGCGCGGGATCGAAGGGCCGGCGGCTGCGATAGACGAAACTTGCAATGCCGTATTCCTCGGTCTCCGGCACATGGTCGCCCCAGCCGAAGAGTTCCTTGTGCCAGAGCGGATGACGAGCGGCCTTCGCCTCGCTGAAGAAGCCGGTATCCATGATCGCGTCAAGCGGCACCTGGCCGAAGACCGCCTCGATGACCCGGGCATCCGGATTGAGCGCCGCGACCACCCGGCGAACCTCGGCGAGCGTTGCGGGCGGCACCTCGCCTGCCTTGTTGATGATGACGACATCGGAAAACTCGATCTGCTCGACGAGGAGTTCGACGAGCTTGCGCTCATCATCGCCGTCACGTCTTTCGCCGCGATCGGCAAGGAATTCGGCGCTTTGGTAATCGGCAAGCAGATTGACCGCATCGACGACGCAGACCATCGTGTCGAGCCTTGCCACGTCGCAGAGCGCTGCCCCGCTCTCGTTGCGGAAGGAGAAGGTGGCTGCGACCGGCAGCGGCTCGGCAATGCCGGTGCCCTCGATCAGCAGATAATCGAAACGGCCGGCGGCGGCGAGCCGCCGGACCTCGTTCAGGAGATCATCGCGCAGGGTGCAGCAGATGCATCCGTTGGTGAGCTCCACCAGCGTCTCGTCCGTGCGCGAGAGGTCTGCGCCCCCCTCGCGCAAGAGATCCGCATCGATGTTGACCTCGCTCATATCATTGACGATGACAGCTACCCGGCGACCTTCACGATTGCTCAACACATGGTTGAGCACAGTCGTCTTTCCGGCGCCGAGAAACCCGGCGAGAACCGTGACCGGCAATCTATTGTCTGTACGCATCGTCGATACTCACCTTTTACAGCATGCCTTGCATACTCGCGGGCTTTACGCCGCGAGCTGCGGTTTGAACGCCACGTCCACATAGTAGTTTGTGCTGTTGTAGCTGCTCGTCGGGAACAACCCGCCCGATCCGTAGGCATAGACGCCGTTGTTGCCGGCGGGTGCCTTCAGGTCGCCATTCGTCACGTCGCTGCCGAAGTAATTGCCTGTTGCCGAGTAGTTGCCTGATGTCGAGTAGGAAACGACGTAGGTCGTATCCGCCTGGATCGCGACCTGCTGGGTAAGCTGCGCGGTCTGCCAGCCGCTGGCCGTCTCATTGTTAAAGGTGACGCTGCCGAGCAGAGTGCCCGACGCCGTCCACAGATAGCCGCTGTGCGGGCCTGTATTGTTTGCCCCCTTGTAGAAGCGGATGCTGGTGATCCAGCCTGCCGTATCGGCCTGGAATTTCATGCCGAGATTGACCGGCTGGTTGTCGTTGACCGAGACGACCGAGGGCGTCGCATTGGCGGCAAAGACGTTCTGCTCCGGTCCTGCCGCCGGGTTGTTGACGGTGAGCGCAACATTGGCTGCCGCCGTGCCGCCCTTGCCGTCTGATATGGCGTAGCTGAAGCTCGCCGGGCCGGAATAGCCGGCCGTCGGCGTGAAAGTCACCGTCTGGTTCTGGGCGTTGTAGGCGACCGAGCCGTTAACCGCGCCGCTGACGCCGGTGATCGACAAGGGATCGCCATCGGCATCGGTATCGTTTGCCAGCAGAGCCGAAGCTTGGATGGTCACAGGCGTTCCCGTGTTGGTCGTAAAGCCGCTGTCATTGACGGCGACCGGAACCGCATTCTGCGCGCCCTGTTTATAGAGCACGTCGACCCAGTAGTTGGTGGCATTGTAGGAAGCGGTCGGGAACAGGCTGCCCGTGCCATAGGCATAGACGCCGTTGCCGCCGCTGACCGAACTTGCCGGCGCCGTCAGCGCGCCGCTCGTATGATCGGTCGTGAAATAATTGGCCGATGCCGAGTAGAAGCCGTTGGAATGGTAGCTCGCCACATAGGTGGTGCCTGAGGTGATGCTGATCGGCTGGGTGAAGCTCACCGTCTGCCAGCCACTCGCCGTCTCGTTGATGAAGGTTGCCTGCCCGAGCAACTGGCCGCTCGCGGTCCACAGCGAGCCGATATGCGTGCCGCTATCCCCGGCGCTCCTGTAATAGGTGAGCCCGGTGATCTGGCCATTGGCGGAAGCGATGAACTTGACGCCGAGTTCGACAGAGTTGGCGTCATTGGCGCCGGCAACCCCCGACGTGTCTGCGCCGGTAAACAGGCTCGACGTCGTGCCCCCGCCGGGCGGCGTGCCGACAGTGAGGCTGACCGTGGCCGACGCCGTTCCGCCAAGCCCATCCGAGATTGAATAGGAGAAGCTAGCCGCACCCGTATAACCCGCCGTTGGCGTGAAAGTGACGGACTTGGTCTGGCTGTTGAAAGTCACCGTTCCGTTGACCGCACCGTTGACACCGGTGATGCTGAGCGGATCGCCATCCGCATCGGTGTCGTTTGCAAGCAGGCTGGCTGCGGCAATCGACAGCGCCGTGTCGGAATAGGTCGTGTAGCCATTGTCATTGGCGGCAACCGGCACCGCGTTGCCCGTCGCCTGGTTGTAGACGACATCCACCCAGTAGTTCGACGATTGGTAGCTCGAAGTCGGAAATGCCGAAACCCCGACCGCGTAGACGCCATTGCTGCCGGCGAGCGCCGTCAGCGAGCCATGGGTATGGGCTGACGTGAAATAATTTGCCGTCGCCACATAGGAGCCTGTCGTGCTGTAGGAGGCGACATAGGTCGTGCCGGCTGTGATATGCACCGGGTTGGTGAATGTCGCGGTCTGCCAACCGCTCACGGATCCGCTGTCGGCGAAAGTGACGGTCGCAACCAGCGTTCCGTCTGCCGTCCACAGGGAGCCGGTATGGGGCCCGCTATCGCCGGCCGCTTTGTAGTAGCGGATGCCGGTAATCGTGCCGCGGGTCGAAGCGACGAACTTCATGCCGAGTTGCATCGACTGGCCGTCGTTGAAGCTTGCGCCCGTCGGCCCTTCGCCTGACGTAAACAGCGTTTCCCCGGCGGGACCCGGGTTCACGGTGAGGCTGACGCTGCCCTGATCCGTGCCGCCACGCCCATCCGACAGCGTATAGGTGAAGCTTGCCGGCCCCGAATAATTGTTGGTCGGCGTGAAGATGACGGTGCCGTTCTGCTTGTTGAGCGTCACCGTGCCGTTGACGGCATTGCCAACGGCCGAAATCGTCAGCGCATCGCCATTGGGATCGGTATCGTTTCCGACAAGCGAGGCGATCGAGATCACAACGGTATCGTTGCCGGAGATAGTCAGGCCCGTATCGTCGGTCGCGACGGGCGCGCTATTGGGGCCGGCATCGAAGACCACGTCGACCCAGTAATTGGTGCCGGTGCCGGGGCTTTGGCCGGGGAATATGCCGGCAGTGCTGCCGTAGGCGAAGACGCCACCGCCATCGACGGCCTTCACCGCGCCGCTGGCATAGGTGCCGCCGTTGAAATAATTGCTCGTCACCGAGTAGTAACCGCTGCTGTGATAGGAGGCCACGTAGGTCGTACCGGCCGCAATCTGGACCGGGCTGGAGAACATCACCGTCTGCCAGCCGGAGAGCGATTCATCGACGGACACGCCAGTCGCCAGCAACGTTCCGTCGGCCTTCCAGAGGCTGACAACATGGTCGCCGATATTGTAGAAGCCCTTATAGAAGCGGATGCCCTGCACGGAACCTGCGGTCGTTGTCTGGAAGCGCAGGCCGAGCTCGACGGGATCGCGATCGATCGCCACTTCGGTCGCCGGCTTTTCCGCGAGCGTCCACAGGCCCGTCGTTCCCGGCAGCGTGACGGTGACCTGCTTGCCGGCCGATGGCGCCTCAAGATTGACGCTGTCGTCGACGGCGCGCGACATGATCGTGTAGGTGCCGCTTGCCTGGACGACCCAGTTATAGCTCCAGTTCTCGCGGCCTGTCGCCTTGAACCAGTGCTGGCCGCCATCGGTGGAGACTTCCACGCCGGCAATGATGCCGCCGCCGAAATCCTGCGCCGTTCCCGTGATCGTCACGTGCTGGCCTTCGAGGAAGCTTGCTCCAATGTTGGGCGACGAGATCGACGAGGTCGGCTTCAGCATGTCGGTCGATTTGGTCGCGAGGATCAGGCTGGCATCGAGCGTGGTCGGCTGGATGCCCATGTCCGCGAACATGTTGACCATCGCCTGCTGCACGTTGCGATCGGTTGACGTGGCCGGGCCCTGGTGGTTGTCGCTCAATCCCCAGGACCAGAAGACGGTGCCGGCGCCGAAGACGAGCGCGCCACTTTCCGCCCGGTACATGGTGAGACTATGGGTGGCGACTGCAGAACCGACCGTCGTGCCGTAATCGCGCAGATAGGTATCGACCGAGACCGACGAGAGCGACAGGTTGATGAGACCATCCGGCCGGAAGCCGTTCTCGACATCGGAATCCCACTCATAGCCGAGCAAGTTCTGCACCAGACTGTAGGTCTGGCCTTCATTCAGCTGGGAGACATCGGTATTGCGCCAGAAGCGCAGGTTCGAATAGTCGTAGGGGATGGAGATCGTATCCTGGCGGTAGGCGTCCACCTGGAACATGGTGCCCGACAGCGCATTCTCCGGCTCCTGCCCCGGATCGGCATAGCGCGGATCGCGCCAGGTGCCGGTGCCGACATTGCTCGGATCCGTGCTCGTGCCCCAGGTCTCCTTGTAACAGACCATGGTGCGATAGGCCTGGCCGCTGCCGTCGATGCTGCTCTGCCAGCGAACCTTCCAGTAGCACTCATTGCCGCTCCAGAAGGCGAGGTTCACACCCGCATCGCGGGCCGCCTCGACATTGGCGCGCTGCTCGGCAGACCAGTATTCGTCATGGCCGACGGAGAGATAGGCATCGTGGTTGAGCAGCAAGCTGCCACTGCGCGCCGCATCGACGCCTGATATATAGGAAACGTCGTAGCCGTTCTGCTCCAGCCACGAGATGGCGGAGGATTCGACGCCGAAGATATAATCGTGGGAGCCGCCGACCGGGCTCGTATTGGTGATGATCGGCCTGTTATAGCTGACCGCCGAGGCACGGCCGATCGCCTGCAGGCCGCAGCTGCAGTTCGGCGGCAGGTAGCCGATCATGGCAGCAGGATCGACGGGCACTTCGCCATAATAGAGGCTGGCGCCGCCCCAGGCATTATAGGCCTGCCATGTCGTATCCGAGGTCTGGAAGACGATATTGCTGGTGGAGGCGTCGTCGCGCACGACGAAGGGGATGATGCTTGCGTCCGCGGTGCCGTCCTCGCGCACCAGCTTGGCGAAATAGACGCCCGAGACGGCATCGGCAGGGATCTGCCAGCTGGCCGAGACCGACCAGTTGCCGCAATCGATGAGACCGAGCGACATGTCGACGATCGGATGCGGCTGGATCTGCGCCGTGGTCAGCGATTTCTCGATCGAGTCGACCTTGCGCGCGCCGGCCCCGCCATAATAGCCCATGCGATAGATATCGATGCGGTAATGGGTGGAATCCGTGGCGATCTTGAAATCGACCGTCTGGCCGATATTGGTGCTGATTTCGGTGGCAAAGCCCTGGATGGTGCCGTTGCCATCGCCCGTCAATCCCCATTCGCTGATGGGGTTGCCCTGCTTCATGTTCTCGAGCGCGATCTTGTTGGGCGTCGCCGCAGTTGCAGCAGCCGCAGCCGCCGCCACCGGTGCTGCAAGCGCCGCAGGCGCCGCAGCCGTGTCGGCGGAAGCGTCCTGGCTTGGCCCCAGCGAGATGGAGGCTATCGAGGTCTGAAGGCGCAATGACGTCGTGCCGGAACCGGCGGCAGGATCGGCCGGCGGCGTGGTAGCGCCTCCCGTGCCGGCATCGCTGGTAACACCCGTCAGCGTAGGCGCGGCGGGCAGCGTCGCAGCCTCCTCGTACGGGTCGGGGCCGAGCACGGTGCGCTCGGATGGCGTGGTCGTCGTCTGCAACACCGTCGCAACCGACGCCGTCTTGGCGGACGTGTTCTGCGCGCCGCCGTCGCCTGCAGGCGCAGGCATCGCCGTCGGTGGTATCGAGGCAGTCAGCACGCCGCCCGATGAGATCGGCGCGGCGGGCTGCATGATATTGCCGGTAAAGGAACCTGTGAAGGAGGACGGGACGGCAGCCCCGTCGAGATTGGCAAAACTGAGGGAACCATCGGTACTCGTGGAAGATACAACCGTCGCGGTTCCCAGCACTGCGCTCCAGGCTGAGGGTGCACGACAGATACTCAACGCTCCACCAAATGTACTCAGGTACTCACGGTTACTAACGCGAATTCTCCGCATCAGCGGCATCCCCTTCCGCATCGGCCGGCCCTTCGGCCTATAGCAAGACGTTCATTCTGGCACCTTTGCTAAGGGAACGTACGACAGCAATCAGGGGTATGAGGGAGGTATCCCCTACGCCGATATGATGATCCTCAACGCATACCGGCCGACAAAGTCGCAAAGCTGCCTGCGGCTACTGCGAAGCTCTGCGTCTCCTCTCAATCGATCTTGACAAGCGCGTCCAAGTCGAGACGCTATTGGGCTCGCAACGTCGTAGAAAAACGAGGATAGGATGAGGTTCCGCAGACCGGTAGTCGCAGGCGTGGTTGGCGTGACAGCGTGTGTGTTTGGCGCGGGCCTTGCGGCATCGCCTGCGCTCACACAGGAAGTCGAGCCGCCCGCTCCATGGGTTAAGCTCACCGGTTCGCATACCGGAGCGGTCGGAACATGCTCAATGGTTGATGCGAGCGACATCGAGGCTTGTTACATGGTCCGGTGCGACGCCAAGAGCGGTCTCATCTTCGAGATTGGCGAAGCCACTGTTGGTGAGAGGGGCCTGCGATCGGCGCGCTTCGAGATTGGGAAGTACAAAGAGACGATCCGCCTCGACGGGAACAGTCCCGATCGGCGAACGATTGTTCTCTCAAAGCATCCGAAGCTGCTTGCCGCCCTGACATCTGGCGCTGATTTCGCCACTATGTTCGCCCTCAAGGCCGGTGAGATAGATTACAGCACCGGCTTTGAACTTACGGGGGCGCGAGACCAGATATCTCGGCTGGCAAATGGCTGCCGAACCAAGCCGTGACGATGGGCAAGGGTGATGACCTAGGTGGCTGACGCTGGTTGATAAGGAATTCTGGGCCGGCCGGCTGCTCGAGCCGGTTACGTCGTCCTGCGCCGCCCGCGCTACCAGGCCGGAAACGGATCTTCGAGCGTGGCCCAGTCGCGCGGATCGGCGCTGGCGAGGCATCCGTCCAGTGCGGTCCGCACACCTGTCTCGTCCATATCAACACCGATGAACACGAGCTCCTGCCGACGGTCGCCCCAGGCGCTGTCCCACCGGCTCTCGAGATGCTGACGAAACTGCTGATGGTTCGGCCAGTCCTGCCGAGGCACGGCTGCCCACCAGAGTCCCATGGGCTCGCAGCGCCGTTGGACGCCGGCAGCCGACATCAGGCCCACATGACGCGGGCGCGTGGCAAGCCAGAAGTGGCCTTTGGCACGCATCACCCCCGGCCAGGGCTCGTCCAGGAATGCTCGAAACCGCATGGGGTCGAAGGGACGCCTCGTGCGATAGATAAAGCTCGATACTCCGTATTCCTCCGTTTCCGGGACATGGTCGCCCGGGCTGTACAGTTCCTTGTGCCACAGCGGGTGCGCGGCGGCCTTTGCTTCATCGAAGAGGCCTGTATTGAGGATGGTTTCAAGAGAAACCTTGCCGAAATCAGTCTCCACCTGACGCGCATCCGGGTTGAGCGCGGCAACTATTTTGCGGACATCAGCGCGGATCTCGTCGCTCGCCTCCGAGATCTTGTTGATCACGACAACATCGGCAAACTCGATCTGGTCCACCAGCAGATCGATGAGTGTGCGCCGGTCCTCACCGTCACGCTGCATGCCGCGGTCGGCAAGCAGATCGGCACTGCTATAGTCGGCTAACAGGTTTGCAGCGTCGACCACGGTGACCATTGTGTCGAGGCTGGCGAAATCGGCGAGCGAGACACCGTTCTCGTCACGGAAGGAAAAGGTTGCCGCGATCGGGCATGGCTCGGCAATGCCGGTCCCCTCGATCAACAGATAATCGTATCGCCCCTCTTCGGCCAGTCGCCGCACTTCCGTCAGGAGGTCGTCGCGCAGGGTACAGCATATGCAGCCATTGCTGAGCTCGACCAATGTCTCCGTCGTATGCGAGAGGTTGCAGCCGCCGTCCCGAATGAGACTGGCGTCTATGTTCACTTCGCTCATATCGTTGACAATGACGGCGACCCGCAGGCCCTGACGATTCATCAGCACATGGCTGAGAAGCGTCGTCTTGCCGGCTCCGAGAAAGCCGGTGAGCACTGTCACGGGTAGCCGGTCGATCCCGCTCATCGACGCCTCTCGGATGTGGACGTGCGGGGCGATCGGCGCCGCGGCGAGCATTTGCGTCGTATGAGCCTCATTCCGATCCCGTTCCCGACCTCCTTGATCCGTCATGCGGCAAGCTGCGGTCGGAAGACCACATCGGCATAGTAGTTCGCTGAATTGAAGGTGCTGGTCGGGAAGAGACCTGCGGTGGCGGAGCCGCCATAGGCATAGAGGCCATTGCCGGTGGCTGTCGCCGTCAGTGGACCGTTGGTGACGGCGGTGGTGAAGAAGCTGTCGGTCGCCACGTATGCGCCTGTCGTGTGATAGGAGGCGACATAGGCGGTGTTGGCGGCAATGGTGACGGGTGTCGTAAAGTTCACCGTCTGCCAGCCGCTCGCCGTGGTGGTGGAGAAGGTGGCGGAAGCAAGCTTGGTGCCCGTAGAACTCCACAGATCGACGACGTTCTGGCCGTTGTCGTTGGCGCTGCGGTAGAACTTGATGCCGGTGATGTCACCGGCGACGTTCGACTGGAACTTGACGCCGAGCTCGAGCTGCTGACCATCATTGAGGTTCGTCTGGGCCGGCGTGCTGGAGGCGGAGAACAGGCTGTAGGTCGATGGCCCCGCCGCGGCGGCGATAGTGAAGGTCTCGTTGGCCGCAAGGCCGCCGATATCGGTTGCCGTGACCTTGACGCCATAGTTGCCTGCTGTCGTCGGCGTGCCGGAGAAGGTGCGCGTCGAGGCATTGAAGGCAAGCCAGGCGGGAAGTGCACTGCCGTCGGCAGCCGTTGCCGAATAGGTCAGCGTCTCGCCGCTGTCGACATCGGTGAAGGTCGTCGTCGGCACCACGAAGGAGAAGGCGGAGCCGACGGTGGCATTCTGGGTCGCCGTCTGGACGGCCAGCACCGGCGCGTCATTGGCGCCATGGATGGTGATGGTGAGGTTTGCCGAGGCGGTGGTGCCGGCGGTATCGCGCATCGTGTAACTGAAGACATCGTTCAGCGTGTTGGTCGACAGGCGCAGCGCCTGCACGGCGGAATTGGTCTCGTTGATCGTATAGGTATAGGTGCCCGATGCATTGAGCACGAGACTGCCATAAGTGCCGTTCAGCGCCGAGCCGAGTGTGCCTGAGGTCGCGCCGAAGCTGACCGCACTCACCGTCTTGGTGTCGCCTGAATCCGGATCGGTGTCGTTGGTCAGCACATTGCCGCTGGCAACCACACCACCCGAACCATTGGCGACACCACCCTTCTCGGTCGCATCCCCCGTATCGGCAACCGCCGTCGGCGTCGTGTTGCCGGGCACCGACACGGCAATGTTGAAGGTCTCGTTGGCGGCAAGGCCGCCGAGGTCGGTTGCCGTGACCTTGACGCCATAGGTCCCGCCTGTCGTCGGCGTGCCGGAGAAGGTCCGCGTCGAGGCATTGAAGCTCAGCCAGCTGGGAAGTGCGGTGCCGTCGGCAGCCGTTGCCGCGTAGGCCAGCGTCTCGCCGCTGTCGACATCGGAGAAGGTGGTCGTCGGCAGCACGTAGGAGAAGGCCGAGCCGACAGCGGCGTTCTGGGTCGCCGTCTGGACGGCCAGCACCGGCGCGTCATTGGCGCCATGGATGGTGACGGTCAGATTTGCCGTGGCGGTGGCCCCGGCGGTATCGCGCATCGTATAGCTGAAGACATCGTTCAGCGTGTTGGTCGACAGGCGCAGAGCCTGCACGGCGGAATTGGTTTCGTTGATCGTATAGGTATAGGTGCCCGATGCATTGAGAACGAGACTGCCATAAGTGCCGTTCAACGCTGAACCGAGCGTGCCTGAGGTCGCGCCGAAGCTGACGGCACTCACCGTCTTGGTGTCGCCAGCATCCGGATCGGTATCGTTGGTCAGCACGTTGCCGCTGGCAACCACACCACCCGAACCATTGGCGACACCGCCCTTCTCGGTCGCATCCCCCGCATCGGCAACCGCCGTCGGCGTCGTGTTGTTCGCATTCGAGGGGCGGAAGACCACATCGGTCCAGTAATTGGTGGCGCTGTAAGTGGCATTCGGGAAAATGCCTGCGGTGGCAGAGCCGCCATAGCGGTAGACGCCGTTGCCGGTGGCTGTCGCCGTCAGCGGACCGCTGGTGACGGCGGCGGTGAAGAAATTAGCGGTCGCCACGTATGCGCCTGTCGTGTGGTAGGAGGCGACATAGGCGGTGTTGGCGGCAATGGTGACGGGTGTCGTAAAGTTCACCGTCTGCCAGCCGCTCGCCGTGGTGGTGGAGAAGGTGGCGGAAGCAAGCTTGGTGCCCGTAGAACTCCACAGATCGACGACGTTCTGGCCGTTGTCGTTGGCGCTGCGGTAGAACTTGATGCCGGTGATGTCACCGGCGACGTTCGACTGGAACTTGACGCCGAGCTCGAGCTGCTGACCATCATTGAGGTTCGTCTGGGCCGGCGTGCTGGAGGCGGAGAACAGGCTGTAGGTCGATGGCCCCGCCGCGGCGGCGATAGTGAAGGTCTCGTTGGCCGCAAGGCCGCCGATATCGGTTGCCGTGACCTTGACGCCATAGTTGCCTGCTGTCGTCGGCGTGCCGGAGAAGGTGCGCGTCGAGGCATTGAAGGCAAGCCAGGCGGGAAGTGCACTGCCGTCGGCAGCCGTTGCCGAATAGGTCAGCGTCTCGCCGCTGTCGACATCGGTGAAGGTCGTCGTCGGCACCACGAAGGAGAAGGCGGAGCCGACGGTGGCATTCTGGGTCGCCGTCTGGACGGCCAGCACCGGCGCGTCATTGGCGCCATGGATGGTGATGGTGAGGTTTGCCGAGGCGGTGGTGCCGGCGGTATCGCGCATCGTGTAACTGAAGACATCGTTCAGCGTGTTGGTCGACAGGCGCAGCGCCTGCACGGCGGAATTGGTCTCGTTGATCGTATAGGTATAGGTGCCCGATGCATTGAGCACGAGACTGCCATAAGTGCCGTTCAGCGCCGAGCCGAGTGTGCCTGAGGTCGCGCCGAAGCTGACCGCACTCACCGTCTTGGTGTCGCCTGAATCCGGATCGGTGTCGTTGGTCAGCACATTGCCGCTGGCAACCACACCACCCGAACCATTGGCGACACCACCCTTCTCGGTCGCATCCCCCGTATCGGCAACCGCCGTCGGCGTCGTGTTGCCGGGCACCGACACGGCAATGTTGAAGGTCTCGTTGGCGGCAAGGCCGCCGAGGTCGGTTGCCGTGACCTTGACGCCATAGGTCCCGCCTGTCGTCGGCGTGCCGGAGAAGGTCCGCGTCGAGGCATTGAAGCTCAGCCAGCTGGGAAGTGCGGTGCCGTCGGCAGCCGTTGCCGCGTAGGCCAGCGTCTCGCCGCTGTCGACATCGGAGAAGGTGGTCGTCGGCAGCACGTAGGAGAAGGCCGAGCCGACAGCGGCGTTCTGGGTCGCCGTCTGGACGGCCAGCACCGGCGCGTCATTGGCGCCATGGATGGTGACGGTCAGATTTGCCGTGGCGGTGGCCCCGGCGGTATCGCGCATCGTATAGCTGAAGACATCGTTCAGCGTGTTGGTCGACAGGCGCAGAGCCTGCACGGCGGAATTGGTTTCGTTGATCGTATAGGTATAGGTGCCCGATGCATTGAGAACGAGACTGCCATAAGTGCCGTTCAACGCTGAACCGAGCGTGCCTGAGGTCGCGCCGAAGCTGACGGCACTCACCGTCTTGGTGTCGCCAGCATCCGGATCGGTATCGTTGGTCAGCACGTTGCCGCTGGCAACCACACCACCCGAACCATTGGCGACACCGCCCTTCTCGGTCGCATCCCCCGCATCGGCAACCGCCGTCGGCGTCGTGTTGTTCGCATTCGAGGGATTGAACATCACATCGACCCAATAGTTCGTCTGGTCGAAGCTGCTCGTCGGGAACGCGCTATTGCCATAGTTATAGACGCCGTTGCCGCTTGCTGGCGCCGTCAGCGGCCCACTCGTCACATTGGAGAGGAAGTAATTGGCGGTCGTCGAATAGTTGCCGACATTCGTATGGTAAGATGCCGTATAGGTCTGTCCGGCTGTCAACGTCACCGGGCTCGTGAAAGAAGCGTTCTGCCAGCCGCTCGCAGTCTCGTTGGTGAAGGTGAGGGTCGCAAGTCGCGTACCCGTGCTTGACCAGAGTGACCCGGTATGTGTGCCCGTATCCAAGCTGCTCTTGTAAAACCGGATACCGCTGACCGTGCCCGCCACGGAGGACTGGAATTTGACCCCGAGCTCGACAGATGCAGCATCGTCGGTGTTGACGACCGCGGGCGTCGCGCCACCGAAGAGTGATGTAAAGGTCGGCCCGGTGACGGTGACTGTGCGCCCCGCCGAGGGTGTCTCGAGATTGATGCTGTCGTCCACGGCCCGCGACCGGATCGTGTAGGTACCGGCGATCGCCGGCACCCAGCTATAAGTCCAGTTCTCATCGCCTGTCGCCGGATGCCAGCTCGCACCATTGTCGGTCGAAACCTCGACGCTGGCGATGACCCCGCCGCCCGTATCGGCAGCGGTGCCCGAAATCGTCACGGTGGATCCAGCGGTCACCGTGGCGGGTACGGTGATAGTGGAGGTCGGCGCAACATGGTCCGACGAAGCAGTCGTGGCAGTGAGCCCGGATTGCAGCGTCCCCGGTTGAATGCCCATATCGGCAAGCAGATTGACCATGGCCTGCTGCACGCGAGGATCGGTCGGGGTCGCCTCGTTATCGTGATTGTCGCTCAGGCCCCATGTCCAATAAACCGTACCGGCGCCGAACACCAGCGCACCGCTGGGGGCGCGGTAGAGTGTCAGATTGTGGGTCGCGTTCGCACTACCGGTCGTATTTCCGTAGTCGAGCAAATAGGTACTAACGGGCAGCGTCGTCGATGACAGTTTTACGAGCCCGGCCGGATCGAAGCCATTGTCAGGCGCTTCATCCCACTCGTAACCAAGATAATTCTTGGTGAGCGTTGCCGTCTGGCCAGGCTGAAGGTTTGCGACGCTCGTATTGCGCCAGAAGCGCAGGTTGGCATCGTCATAGGCAACCTTGATCGAGGCAAGATTGCCGCCGACGTCGTCGACCTTGAACAATTGGCCGGTCAGCGAGTTCTCGGGATTGCCGCCGCCGATGGCAGGTGGGCTGAGGCGCGGATCGCGGAAGGTGCCCGTCCATTCGTTGGTAGGATCGAGGCTGACCCCCTGGGGGCCCCATGTCTCCTTGTAGGAGATCAGGGTACGATAAGGTGTTCCGTCGGCGCTGTAGGCATTGCCCCAACGGGTACGCCAATAGACCTCGTTACCGCTCCAGAACATCAGATTGACGCCCGCATCGCGTGCGGCTTCGACATTGGTTCTCTGCTGTCCCGACCAGTATTCGTCGTGCCCGGCATCGACATAGGTCTTGTGATTGAGCAATAGGCTGCCATAGCGGTCGACGTCGAGGCCCGACATATAAGAGACGTCATAGCCGTTCTGTTCCAGCCAGTAGATGCCCGCATATTCGGCGCCGAACAAATAGTCCTGCGGGCCGGCATAGGTGCCGACCCCGTCGCGGGTCGCAATCGGCCTGTTGTAGCTGAGCGCATAGGCGCGGCCTGCCCCCTGCCCCGTCGCCGGGCCGTTGCCGCCATAGAAGTTTGCGCCACCCCAGCCGTTGTAAGCTTGCCAGGTCTCGTCTGCGGTCTGGAAGACGATGTCGCTGTGGCTGGCGTCATCGCGCACGATGAACGGGATTTGATTTTCGCCGAAGGTGCCGTCCTGGCGCACGAGCTTAGCGATATAGACGCCTGAGACGGCATCACTAGGTACGGTCCAGGACGCCGAGACGGCCCAGTTGCCGGCGTCCACCGTGCCGGTCGCGGCATTGCGCAGCGGATTGGGCTGCGTCTGCAATCCGGTATGCTGTATGGTCGTGACCTTACGGGCACCCATGCCGCCATAATAGCCGAGCCGATAGATATCGATCCGATAGTTGGTGGAATTCGTATTGATCTTGAAACTGACCGTGTTGCCGTTGTCGACGCTGATGTCGGTCGCAAACCCCTCGATGTTGGTGCTGGCAGTGTCGATGCCCCACTCGCTCTCCGGATTGCCCTGCTTCTGATTTTCCAGCACGATCGCATTGCTCGCCACTGCCGCGGCCGCCAGATCTTGCGTTGCCAACGACCGCTGCGCAGAAGGTTGAGGTGGCGTCGTCACCGAGCCGGAAAGGACAGCTTTACCCTTGGTGCCGGTTCCCGTTCCCATCTCTCCGCCGCCGGGCAATGATCCGTTGGAGATCGCCGAGTTCGTCCACTCTGCGGTTCCGCGCCAACCCGCGAACGAGGATACGTCACGATCGAGAAGCGGATCACTGACCGAGGCGCCGATGGCCTTCTTGATCGTCGACACATAATCCGGCCCGTCGGTAAATTTGGTCCCCGGCAACTGACCGTCCTGCTGAAGCAGGCCGCTGCCATGGGCCCAATCGAGAATCCGCGTGGGGGAGGTATAGTAGCCGCATCCGCACACACCATAGGGCATGCCAACCGCCAGCGCGGCTCCAGCATGATGCGCAGTCGACTGCGCTGATGGCGTCGATTCGAGAATGACGACCTTGCCCGAGTGAGAACGTTCGCCCCCCACGGCAGCAGAATCTTGCCCTGAAGCTGTCGGCGCAGGGCTTTGCGGCAAATACGAAGCCAGAGGATCGTCGCCTATGAAGCTCATTCCAGCATAGGCGCGCGGAAGCGATGGTGCCGCCCCGAACGCAACTCTGTCCGCATCCGGCGCGAAATGTGCAAAACTTGGCGTATGAGCGGATGATGCCGACGCGGCAGCCAGGTCACCGCTGCGCTCTCCCATTTCGCGATTGATTGTGAAAGTGTCAGGCAAGGGCGGCGCTACGAGCCTATCGTCGGCCCGACCGTCCGCGTCGCCGTTCACGCCCGCTGTCTGTCCAACATCATTCTCGCTGAGCACCGCATCCTTATGGGGATCGTCCTTATGGGGATCGTCGACAAGGGCGCCCTGATTGGTTCCAGTCGCAGTTTGCACCGAGGCCGCAAGCTGAGCACTATCCTCGCGCGGTTCGGCAGGCTTGCGCGGCCTTTCCTTTCCGCCTCCGCCAACAGTGAACCATCGGGGAATCAACGAATCCACCAGGAGTGAGCGCGAAGTCCAGCGGCGAGCGTTGCGATACATAGCGGGTACCTCTCGCGAGATTATGAGGATCAATCTATGAGGTTCGCTTCATACGAAATCGCTTCATACGAGGCACTGAAGTATAGTCGAAAAAGAAGCGAGTATATCCTACGCCTTTTGCTCTATTGGCTGCATCCTTTTGGAACGGCCGTGCCGCATGGCCAAGAAATGGGCGAGACACGCGAAGTCACAAAATCGTGTACTGGACCGGTTCGGGTGATGGCAAAAGCCTTTGGGATCGCGGCGTCTTCGATCGGGCACGGGTCGGTCCAACTCCGTACCCGCTCGCCGTCCCTCACGGCGAGCGCGCCTATTTCTGCGTGCATAACCTTTGATTTTCCAGGGTAATGCCTCTTTGCCGCGCAGGGATATATGCTTCCGTTCGATACAGGGTGAAGCACCAGCCCCCACCTCATCAATAATGATGAGGCAAAGCAAACGGCCTCCACCTTCCTCAAGGCTTCGCCAGGCTGCACACTAGCGATGCGGATTCGGACCTGCCGTCCGGCCGTCGAACGGCGTCAAGGCATTGGACCGGCATCCGTTTAAGGATGTTTGCAGGCGAGATATGTACATGAATTCATCGCACCGCACGCTCCACCTCTTTTTTCGTGCGACAGCTGTCATCGGAGCACTCGTATTTCTTGCCGGAGCTGTGCCGCCGGCTCTCGCCGACAGCGCACCCCCACCTCCGCAAACCTTGGCTCCACAAACGAAGATCCGCGTGACGATCGTCCAATGGATGCAATCCAGGGGCCAATATGAACGATGGGATGCGCTTGGCGGCGAATACACGGTGTCGGATGACGGCACGGTCCTTTTGCCGTTTCTTGGAACCCTTTCCATCGGCAATCTAGATAACGCCGACCTCACAAACGAGATAGCCAAGCGTCTGCAGGAAAAAATCGGCTTGGTTCAGGCGCCGGCGGTCACCATCGAAATTCTCGAATACCCGCCGATCTACGTCGTGGGAGACGTAACCACGCCTGGGCAGTACAGTTTCCGCCCCGGACTTACCGTCCTGCAATCCCTGGCAATGAGCGGCGGGCCGCGTCGCGCCAAAGAGGAGCAGCAAACGCATTCGATCCAGATCGTAGGGGAGTTGCGCGAAATCGATCACTCGATCCTGCGCAGCACCGCGAGATTGGCGCGGCTCCAGGCGGAGATGGATGAAGCCGACGAGATTACCTTCGACCAGACGACCGACGTCGATCAGCAATTTGCTGCCGGGATATACAACGAGGAAAGGGTTATCTTTCGGGCTCGCGCCAATGCGATGGACAGGCAGTCAAGGGCGTTTACGGAATTACGCGATCTTTTGATCAAGGAAATATCGACGTTGGAAGAGAAACTGTCGGGCGCAGACGACAATATCAAATCGGTCGAGGACCAGTTGGTCAGCGTCAAGTCCCTGGTCCAGAAAGGCCTGACGATCTCGTCAAGGCAGATGGATCTGGAACGGTTGTTGACGACTTACCGCTCCGACAAGCTCGACCTTGTCACAGCCGTCATGCGGGGCCGCCAGGCGATCAGCGAGACAACGCGGAATCTCGAGGGGCTTTACGACGCACGCCGGAGCGAAGTGGCGACCGAAGCACAATCCGAACGGGCAAGTCTCGATCAATTCAAGCTGAAGCGCGAAACACTACAGAAGCTGCTCATCGCGGACCTTGGGAGCAATGACAGCGTCAAGAGCCTTACCGACGACCTCCCGCTTACCTTTAGCGTGACCCGCCGGACCGCAGGACAAATCAATCAGTTCCAAGCCTCGGAAACGACGGCGCTGGCGCCGGGCGATGTGGTGAGGGTCATTCAGCCGCACATTTTGGACAATTCGCCTCGGGCCGACACAAGCCCATCTTTCGAGACCCAAACGCTTGCAGATCGAGCCGGCCAGTGAACCGCGGCGTGCACGTGTTCTCAACAACGTTGGAGCGGAGGTTCGAGCGCCACCAAGGCGCTCAGGCCGTCTGCCTCAAAGAAATCGCTCTTGATATGGACCGGCCTGAATCCAACCTGGAAGCTAGGGCTGAGTGATGAACCTGCGTATGATCCCGCCCAGCGGTCAGACTTATACCCAAATCCTCAAATCGACGATGCTGATGGGCGGTTCCTCGCTTGTTAATGTTGCCCTCAGCATCATTCGCAACAAGGCCCTCGCCGTTCTGCTCGGTCCTGAAGGCGTGGGGCTTCTCGGCCTTTACGGGGCAATCCTCGATATCGCGCAGGCGATAGCTGGTCTGGGCGTGAGCAGCAGCGGTGTGCGCCGGGTCGCCGAGGCGGCGGGCGCCGGCGACGAAGACAGGATCGCGCGGTCGGCGACAGCGCTCAGACGTATCTCGGTGGCGCTCGGGCTGCTTGGCGGGCTTTTGCTTGCGGCGCTGGCATTTCCGGTCTCGAAGTTCACCTTCGGCGACTACCAGCACGCCGGCGCCATTGTGCTGCTTTCCCTCGCCGTATTCTTTCGGCTCATGTCTGCCGGGCAAGCTGCGTTGATCCAGGGCTTGCGAGGCATTGCAAATCTTGCCCGCATCAACGTGCTGTCAGGGCTCTTCGCCACGATCGTCAGCATTCCGCTGATCTATCTGTTCGGCGAAAAGGCGATCGCACCCTCTCTCGTGGCGATCGCGGCCGTCTCGGTCCTTCCCACCTGGTGGTACAGCAAACAAATCTCCGCGCAGCCGCCGCCCATGTCGGCGCGCGAATTCGGCGGGGAAGCGAAAGCCCTGTTCAGGCTCGGCGTCGCTTTCATGGCAAGCGGACTTCTGACCTTCGGCGCGGCCTACGCCATCCGCATTATCGTGCTGAACGAAGGGGGCGTGGTCGCGGCGGGATTGTATCAGGCGGCCTGGGCGCTTGGCGGTCTCTACGCCGGTTTCATCCTGCAGGCGATGGGAACGGACTTCTATCCGCGCTTGACCGCAATCGCGAACAATCATGCCGAGTGCAATCGGCTGGTCAATGAGCAGGCGGAAATCAGCATATTGCTGGCCGGCCCCGGTCTGATCGCCACGTTGACCCTGGCGCCGCTCGTGATGAGTTTGTTCTATTCCGCGGAGTTTCATGGGGCGGTGGATCTTCTGCGCTGGATCTGCCTTGGGATGATGCTCAGGATTGTCGCGTGGCCGATGGGTTTCATCGTCCTGGCGAAGGGTGCGCAGACTATTTTCTTCTGGACGGAGGTCGCTGCGACTTTGGTGCATGTCGGGCTGGCCTGGCTCTTGGTATCGAAGCTCGGCACCACAGGCGCCGGCATGGCGTTTTTCGGCCTCTACATCTGGCATAGTATTCTGATTTACGTGATCGTGCGACGGCTCACCGGCTTTCGCTGGTCGTCCGCCAATCGCAGGCACGCGCTTCTCTTCCTGCCCGCATCGGGATTGGTCGTCTCGGCCTTTTTGCTCCTACCGCCATGGTCGGCGATGGTGATTGGCTGCGTCGCCGTTGTTGTGACCGGGCTTTACTCGCTGCGCATGTTGGTCGCACTGCTTCCACCGGAGTCGATGCCCGCAATCGTCAGAGGATGGATCACGAAATCCGCATGAGAAAAAGCGCGCTTCAGATGATGCGCGCTTTCCTGATGTTGTATCCATTTCCGCGATATGCAGATATCACTTCAGGCAGGTACGACGTCCTGCTCGGGCTGACGGACGATGCGCCCGGTGCCGCCGTCAGCAAGGGCCTGGCGCAATGTCTCGACGACCCTGACGATATCAACCTCCGTCATCTGAGCATAAAGCGGCAGGATGACGGTTTGCCGCTGCGCCGATACGCTTCGCGTCAGGCCGGTGGCGGCGCGATGGGAGCTCTGATCGGCATAGGCGCCCTCCAGATGAATGTTCATCACACCGCGTCGGGTCGATATCCCTTGATCGAGCAGCGCCTGCATGACTGCCCGCTGGTCGATCTCATCAGACAATCTCACGCAGAAGCTTTGCCAGTTGCTGCGTGCCCAGCGGGGCTCGGCCGGAATCGACAGACCTGGGATCGCGGACAGGCGCTCGCAATACTGCGAGGCAATTCGCCGTCGGTGGGCAATCAGTTCCGGCAGCCGCCGCAGTTGCACCCGTCCGACTGCGGCCTGGAGGTCGGTCATACGGTAGTTGTAGCCCAGCTCATCATAGTCCTCAAAGATCACCTGCTTTGAGCCGTGGCGGACAGCGTCGGTGACGCTCATGCCATGCTGACGCCACAGCCGGAATTTTCGGTCATATTCGGGATTGGCCGTCGTCAGCATGCCGCCGTCACCCGTCGTGACGACCTTCCGGGGATGGAAGGAGAAGCAGGCAATGTCGCCATGCGGTTTGCCAATCTTTTCCCAACGCCCTTCCCAGAGGATTTCACTCCCCGTCGCACAGGCCGCATCTTCGATCACCGGTATCGAATGGCGCTTGCCGATCTCCACTATCGAGCGGAGATCACACGGCATGCCGAGCTGGTGCACGCAGAGAATTGCCTTGGTGCGCGGCGTGATCGCCGCTTCGATCAAGCCGGGGTCGATATTGTAGCCATCCGGCTCGATGTCGACGAAGACGGGCACTGCATCGCAGTATCGAACAGCGTTCGCGGTGGCGATGAACGAATGGCTGACCGTGATGACTTCGTCGCCGGCGCTGACGCCGACCGCCATCAAGGCGAGATGAAGCGCGGTCGTGCAGTTGGAAACGGCGCAAGCGTGCTCGGCGCCGACGAAGGCTGCGAATTCCTTCTCAAAGGCCGCGACTTCGGGTCCCTGCGTCACCCATCCTGACAGAATGACGCGACGCGCAGCCTCGGCCTCTTCCTCCCCGAGAACGGGTTTGGCGACCGGAATTGTCGATTGAGGTGAGCTCATGCTGCCGCTCCCCCCGCGACAGTCTGCTGCTGCCACCAGGCAACGAGATCGCGAAGCCCCTGTTCCATTGATATCTCCGCCTTGAAACCGAGGAGCCGTTCGGCCTTGCTGATATCGGCGAGACGGCGGGTTACGCCGTTGACGGTCCGGGCCTCTTTGTGTTGCGGCTCGAGTGAAACGCCCATGACGCTGCTCAGCATCTGAGCGAGCTCCAGGAGGCTTATTTCCTGGCCGCTCGCGACATTGAAGACTTCGTCGGTGACGTCGCTCTTCGCCGCGAGAATGTTTGCCCGCGCGATGTCGCGTGCATCGACGAAGTCCATCGTCTGGCTGCCGTCTCCATAGATGAGCGGCGGCATTCCGGCCGCAAGGCGCTCCATCCAGCGGATCAGAACTTCCGTATAGGCGCCGTAAACGTCCATTCGCGGTCCGTAGACGTTGAAATAACGCAGCGCGATATAGCGCAGGCCGTACATGTCAGCAAAGCTGCGAAGCAAGCCCTCGTTGAATGTCTTGGCCGCGCCGTAGATTGTCCGGTTGTTGTAGGGGTGATGCTGCTCGGTCGTCGGGAAGCTTTCGGCAAGCCCCAGCACGGAGGCAGAAGAGGCCGCGACGACCTTCGACACACCTGCCTTCACGGCGGCTTCAAGGACATTGAACGTGCCCTCGGCCAGAACATCGAAGGCGAGCCGCGGATCTTCCGCGCATTGCGTAATGCGGATGGCCGCTTGGTGAAAGACGATGTCGACGCCCTCGAAGGTTTTTGCGAGCAGCGCTCTGTCGCGGATATCCCCCTCGATGATGTTGACGGAGCCACTTGATATTGCCGTGCTGAGATTGTCCCGGCGTCCGCGCACGAAATTGTCGAGGATGATGATCTCACGCGGCTTTTCCAATGCGACGAGATCGGCAATATGCGACCCGATCAGGCCGGCTCCGCCGGTAATGAGTACCCGCTGATTTCTCACGATCTTCCTCCATGCGATATATCCAGCACAGGATCGGCCTCCGTGCGCCAGCGTATGAACTTCGCCGGCACACCGGCGACGACTGAAAACGGTTCGACATCGGAGACGACGACGGCGCCCGCTCCGACGATCGCCCCCTTCCCGATGCTTACGCCGGGAAGAATTGTGGCGTTGGTGCCGATATCGGCCCATGCGCCAATGCGGACCGGCTTGATTTCGAGATCGGTGCGAATGATGGGAACATCCACGGGGAGTGCCGTGTGGGTCGAGCCAAGGACCTTCGCGCCAGGCCCCCAGCCGACGGAATCCTCAATGACCAGGTCGCGCGCGTCGAAATAGGCCATCGGGCCGATCCAGACATTGTCGCCGATCACGCAGGTGCCGTCGAAGCGCCCCTGGATATAGGCCTGGGCGCCGATGAACACGCCATTGCCAATTTCGAAGGTTTCCGGATGTTTGAAACCGGCACCACCTGCAACCTGCAACCCCGTGCCGCAACGCCGCGCAACCGCTTGCCAGATGGCTTTCCGCATCATCGTGTCGACGACACCGTCACCGCTGGCGAAACGACCGTAAAGTTCGATCAAGCCGGCACGCCCATATGATTGCCTGAGCTCATCGGCCAACCCGGCCAGGTAGGCAGGATCTACCGGCGCTCCATGACGGCCATGGACCGCCTGCACGACGCGGGCCTCGCCCGCACGATCAGCTGACATAGGCGTACTCCAGCGCAGCGGCCACCTGATCGACGTGCCACACCGGCATCTCGGGATAGATCGGCAGCGAGAGGACCTCCCGTGCGGCGGCTTCCGAGATTGGGAAATCGCCGGTCTGGTAGCCAAGGTCGGCATGGGCCTTCTGCAGATGAACCGGGATCGGATAGTGCAGCCCAGACTGAATGCCCTCCGCGCTCAGGACACGCTGAAGCTCGTCGCGATCGCGGCTTCTGATGGCATAGACGTGGTAGACGTGACGACGGTCGGCTTTCTCGACAGGCGTCGTTAAATTTGCCGAGCCGCCAAGCAGCGACGAGTAGCGGCGGCTATGGGCGCGCCGCGCTTCGGTCCAGGCTTCGAGATGCCGGAGCTTGACGCGCAGGATCGCACCCTGAATGGCATCCATGCGATAGTTGAAGCCCTTCAGCAGGTGGTGATAGCGCTGTTCCTGCCCCCAGTCGCGCAGCATGCGCATCGTCTTGGCTTGTTCGTCGCTGTTCGTAACGACGATACCCCCCTCGCCGCAGGCGCCGAGATTTTTGCCGGGATAGAAGCTGAAGCAGCCTGATGTGCCGATGCTGCCGGCGCGCGATCCTTTGTATTGCGCTCCATGCGCCTGGCAGGCGTCCTCGATGACCGGTATCCGGTGATGGTCGGCAATCGCTTTGATCGTGTCCATTTCGGCCATCTGACCGTAGAGATGGACGGGAACAATGGCCTTGGTTCGGGGCGAAATCTTTGCCTCGAGCTGAGCCGGATCCATCGTGAGTGTCACGGGCTCGACATCGACGAAGACAGGTCGTGCACCTGCATAGCAGATCGCCGACACGGTCGCGACGAAGGTGAATGGCACGGTGATCACTTCATCGCCGGGGCCGACGCCCGCCGCAAGAAGGGAGAGATGCAAAGCACTCGTCCCGGTATTGACGGCGATCGCATGCTTGACGTTGCAATAGTCCGCGAATTCCTGCTCGAGGCGGATGACTTCCTCCCCCAGGACGTATTGCCCCGAGGCCAGGACGCCGAGCACTGCGGCGTCGATTTCGCTCTTGATCGATTGATATTGTGCTTTCAGGTCCAGGAACGGGATCATGCAATGCGCCTCGCCTCTTCGAGCTCGATGATACGACCGCGCTGGGCGAGCGACCGGCTTGCTGCTTCAAGGATGCGAACGACGCGCAGTCCGGCCTGGCCGTCCGTAATGGGGCGCGAACTCTGCTCGATGCACTCGACGAACAGATCCAGTTCGCGTTTCAATGCCTCGGTCATATCGAGCTTGGGCGCCCACATGTCGCCGCTGCGGTAGCCGACCATCATCTGATGCACGTTCTCGCCATAGGCCTGAGAATTCGGGTTCAGCGTGATGCCCTTGTCGTAAACCTTGATTTTTTCGCTGGGCTCCAGATCGTCGTAGACGACCATCTTGTTGCTGCCGCCGATCAGTGTGCGGCGCACCTTGACCGGTGCCAGCCAATTGACGTGGACGTGGGCGATAAGCTTGCTTTCGAAGAAGAGCGTCAGATAGGCGATGTTCTCCGGCTCGCCGAGCACATGGCTCATGCCCGTTGCTGAAACAGCTACCGGCCTTTCCTGCACAACATGGTCCAGGATGGAGAGATCATGCACGGCAAGATCCCAGATGACGCTGACATCGTGCTGGAAAAGCCCCAGATTGACCCGGACGGAGTCGTAGTAATACATGTCGCCCAGGCCGCTTTCGACCAGTTCGCGCATCTTGCGGACGGCGCCGGTGTGGACGAAGGTATGATCCACGGCCAGCACGAGGCGTCGGCGCGCAGCTTCCTCGACCATCCGCGAGGCTTCCTCCGTCGTCGAAGCCATCGGCTTTTCGACGAAGACATGCTTTCCGGCCATCATAGCCTGCATTGCGAGCTTGAAATGGGTGAAGACCGGCGTCGCGATAGCGATCGCATCCACTCTTGGATCGCGCAGGACTTCCTCGAAATCATCGGTGATCGTCACTGCGGGGTAGCGACTTTTGACAGCCGCCAACCGTTCGACATTGAGATCACAGACTGAAATCAGCTGCGCGCCGGCCGCCTCCGAGATGTTGCGAACCAGATTCGGACCCCAGTACCCATACCCAACAACGGCGATACCGATCATTGCACTTCTCCCAACGCTTGCATGTTGACTGATCGGTCATGAACGCGACCGATGATCCTGGCCGGAACGCCGACGACAATGGCGCCGTCGGGCACATCCTTGGTTACGACTGCGCCGGCGCCGACCTGTGCGGCTTCTCCGATGATCACGCCAGGCAGAATGGTGGCGTTGCTGCCAATCGACGCGTGGCGCTTGACCAGAGTGGGGATGACAACCCAGTCGGCTTCGGTCTGCAGACCGCCATCCGTATTGACGGCGCGCGGATAAGTATCATTGGTGAACATGACCCCGTGGCCGATGAAAACGCCGTCTTCCAGCGTCACGCCTTCGCACAGGAAGGAATGGCTGGAGATCTTGCAGTCTTTTCCGACGAGGACGTTTTTCTGGATTTCAACGAAGGTGCCGATGCGCGTTCTCGCGCCGATCGTGCACCCATAGAGATTCACGAGATCTCGATGATGGATGACGCAGTCATCATCCAGCTTAACGTTCGATGCAATCATTACGCCTGCACCCCTTCAACAAGCCCTGCTTTTGGCTGAAAAACGATGACCGCATGATGGATCCAAGGTTTCGTTTCAGCAGAGCGAAATATTTCTTCTCCTTCAAAAAGAATTGTTTTCTCCACCCAAGTAAAGAAACAAAACGTTTAAACTAATCCGCCTAAAGGAGTAGGGACTTACAAAGGTTGGATGAGGGTCGCATGCCGAAGTTTATGGACCATCGCCCGGTGACGACGAAAGATCACGCCCCGTTCGATTCCGTCCATAAGCCGAAGACGGGCATGGTTTACATGGGTTTAGCGAAGTCAATTGAATATATACGGCAGCTTCATATAGAGACATGCCAACGACTTAGAAAACGGAATGATCAGCTTAAAAACTTAAACCGTATTATGGGACTTAAGTCTTGGTATAGCCACTATTGGTTACTGTTAGAACCACGGAAGTGTGGTATTAAATCAGCACTTTTGCTAAAAAACACTCCATGTTTAGAGGGTGTATGAATATTCGACTTTTGGTTTATGGCGTGAAAAAACTCGGGAGGATCGGGCTTTGGACTCAGTAAATATAAACCACCGGCAGGAAAACATATCTCTTCCCCTGGAGATAGAAAGCGGTTCGACAATGCTTACCCGGCCGCCAGGTCCAAAACACTCACTTGTCATTCTCGACAAGAGGGAACTTGACCGGCACTGCCTTGCACAATGCATGGCCGCCCACACGAAAGATTTTCTTGTTCTTGCATTTGGATCCATTGAGGAGTGGAAGCAAAAGCGCGAAGAATATCCTCCACTTTCGGCAATCATCTTGAACGTCGGCGGCAGGATGGTCGACGATCCTGTCGTTTCGGAGCAGATCAAGAACCTTTCGTCAGAATTTGCGTCGACACCGGTCATCATATTGGCTGATAGCGACGATTTCGCCCAAATCGTGCGGGCGATCGACTTTGGAGCTAAGGGCTACATACCTGCCACCGTCAGCATCAGCGTCTGCATGGAGCTGATCGCGCTGTCTGTAGCAGGAGGACTTTTTGTTCCCGCAAGCGCCCTGTTCGCCATGCGTCACTTGCTGCAGTCGAGCAGCTCGACAGTGCACCCGATGGCCGGGATATTCACAGATCGTCAGGCCGAAGTCGTAGCGGCACTGCGGCGCGGAAAGGCAAACAAGATCATTGCCTATGAGCTCAATCTGCGGGAAAGCACCGTCAAGGTGCATGTTCGCAACATCATGAAAAAGGTCAAGGCAACGAATAGGACCGAGGTCGTGTTCAAGCTCAACGATCTCTATCCCGATAGTCTCGCCGGCTCGGGAATGAACAGGGAACTGTGCTGATAGCGCAGCCAATCAAGTCTCTTTCACCTTACAAGCGCATCTTGCCTTAAACTGTCCTCGGCGGCCCAAAGCGAATTTGCCGCCGAAGCAGCGATCCGATTCAAGTCGCCCGGAAGGAATGCCGACAGGTGTGAAAACAACGAGCTAAAGCGCGTTGCACGAATCCAGTTCGATGCGGCGCGCTTTAGCGCCGCGCTGCGTCAGGCCGTGCAGCATCGGCCGGAGTTTGCGGAAGTCGTGACGCGCGGCTTCGCTGGTAAGGCCGCCTCGCGTACATAAGTCAATTGCCAGCGGTCACGAAGAAGGCCTGGAAAGCGCCATTCGGATCTTGCGTAACCGAGTTCTTTGTGAACGGGGAACCAGGCCCCTTGCGAGATACCTGACATATCGGAACTCCGGCAAAGGTGGCACGTTCGGCCTTAGGCTGTTCAGACGCAGTTTGATCATCAGGCCATCTATGCCCAGGAAGAATCGTAGGGGCCAGCCAAGATCGCGTTTGAAGCGTCGAGATCCCAAACGCTCGCCAGTTTCGTTTACGACAACGGGGACATGACGAAGAGCGTTCGCAAGATCCGGCTTCTGACAACGCTCGAGAATATCGGCAACCCATGAAAACCATTCGTGATCGCTGCGCCTGGGAAGCTGGTGGATGCTTTTTCGATCATTCCGGGGCCCTCCCGAAGCAGCCCGATTGCCCGGCTGCTCGAGGATGAGGCGCACGCGCCTGAGTTCATCGTGGGACAGGCACGGATAGAAGTCCTGCAACCTCCGCGCACGTTCGAAATGCCCCTTGCAGACCAAAGCAAGGAGGAAATAAGCCCATTCGACCGGATCCGGGTCAGACGCCCCGTAGTCGATCATCGTAATCGTGATCAGGTTCACCATAAGGTCATAGGCGTGATCAGCATCGCCCTCGCACAATGCGCAGATGGCAAGACGGAGTTTAGCCTCCGGCAGGTAGGACACATAGCCCAGACAGCTGAGGTAGCAGCATTTGGCCTCCTCCACCCTGCCCTGCTCAAGAAGCAAATCGCCCTGCTTCAGCAAGGCGCGATCGCCCGCCTCACCAACAACATGGATGCTCTCTTGCTGTGAGGTGCGTTCGACCTTTGCAAGGTCGGCGAAAGGCCCGAGCTGGATGATCTTTTCGCCAGATCGCAGGCCTCTGTTCAACATGAACCATTGATATATTTGGGGTCTGTGGTTCAGCGTATGACGCGCGTGGACCAAACTATGACCCGCCGCCGAAATGCGCTGTATCTCGGCGGGATGGGCAAAGAGGTATTCCAATCGCTCAACCACGTCGTGGTGGTCGGTAAAAACACAATTCTCCATATCGACAAAGCCTGCAGCCTGCAGCCCGGCCGTCCGTTCCGTCACGAGACAGGAATTCGCCGCAGGTATCTCAAAATGCTTTCGCACGACTTCGCCGGCCATGGTTCCACATGTCGGCACGAAGAGGCTGGCGTTGAGTGCGCGCGCATAGGCTTCTCCAGACAGCAGCTGGGAGGCAAGCTTGCTCTCATAGCTATGTTGCGGCGAAACGAGGCAGGGATAGTGGTCGCGGATGATCGGAAAGACCTTCTGCCGCCAAGGGTAAAGGCCGTTGACCTGGCCCGTGAGCGTCACAGGTATGATCTTGTGATGGTGATAGTCTTGAAAGACTTCGGGATCGATGAAATTCGGCCAGACGAACAGGTTGTCCTTCACCGCCGGCATATATTCCGGAGCCAGAGTCGCAATAGAGAAATATGTCTCGATGCCCCACTGCTCCATATCGGAAAGGAAGCCACTGCGCCGGTCGCACCATGGATCGGCGTTATGAAGTCCCAGCTTCGGAACGCCGGCGCAAGCACCGGTATTGGTGATTTTTATCCGCCGTGAGCCATGTGACCGGTAGCCGCTCTCAAACAGCGTCAGGTCCGGTTCGTATCTTTCGCATATCTCGGCGCAGTCGCAGTCACGGTTTACAACGACGACCTCAAAGTGCGTGCTGAGGCATTTGACCTGCTGCTGCATATGCAGCAGCAGGTAACCGGCTGCGTTCGCATTGGGCTGATGATCCCATTGAAAGAAAACGAGCTTCGGTTTGCGATGAGTGTCGATACTGTTCATGTCCCTATCGCGTGGCTTCCGAAACAGGAAGACCGACCACCGGAACAGGCAGATGCGTATAAGCCGGTTGCGCGGGCCTGACGGTAGGCATGTTCCTCGATCCGCCGGAGAGCTTCCACTCGAAATAAGCGATCGTTTTCTCAAGCCCTTCACGCAGGTTCACCGTCGGCTGCCAGCCCAGTTCCTGCTTTGCGCGGCTGATATCCGGTTTGCGCTGCGTCGGATCGTCGATCGGAAGAGGCTTGAAGACAATGCTTGACCTCGACCCCGTCATCTCGACGACCATTTCGGCCAGTTCCCGAACCGTGAACTCCCCGGGGTTGCCGAGGTTGATCGGACCGGTCACGCCATCAGGCGCGCCCATCAGGCGGATGAAGCCTTCAATCAGATCATCCACATAGCAGAAGGAGCGTGTTTGCGTACCGGCTCCGAAGATGGTGATCGGCTCGTTTTGAAGCGCCTGAACGATAAAATTGGAGACGACGCGGCCGTCATTGGTCTGCATGCGCGGCCCATAGGTATTAAAGATCCGCGCCACGCGAATTTCCACGCCATATTGGCGATGATAGTCGAAGAACAGGGTCTCGGCGCATCGCTTGCCTTCGTCATAGCATGCCCGCGGACCGATGGGATTAACGCTGCCTCGATACTCCTCCGGTTGAGGGTGGACTGCCGGATCGCCATAAACTTCGCTGGTGGATGCCTGGAAGATCTTCGCCTTGGTGCGTTTGGCCAAGCCGAGCATATTGATGGCACCATGCACATTGGTCTTCACCGTCTGCACGGGATCGTGCTGATAGTGGACCGGAGATGCCGGGCAGGCGAGATTGAAGATCTCGTCGACCTCCACATAAAGCGGGAAGGTAATGTCATGGCGAAGGATCTCGAAGCGAGGATCGTCGAGAAGATGCAGCACATTGTCGCGCGAACCGGTGTAGTAATTGTCCACGCAGAGGACGTCATTGCCCTCTCGCAAAAGCCTTTCGCACAGGAATGACCCCAGAAATCCGGTGCCGCCGGTGACCATAATACGCTTGTGTCCGTGCATTGGTGTGCTCCGTTGTTGATGATTGCCTTCAGGACGAGAAACAGGTCAGCAAGCTCCCTTGCCCTTTAAGACCGCGGGAATTGTGCTGAGAAGGATGTGCCAGTCGAACCACAAGGACCGGTTGTCGATGTAGAAGCCGTCGAGTTGCTGCTGCAGCTCGATATCCGCATCGCTTCGTTCGGATATTTGCCAAAGGCCCGTGAGACCCGGCGTGACGGAACGGCGCTTGTCTCGAAATTCGCTATCCATCGCCGAGAGGTGATATTCCGGAAATGGACGCGGTCCGACGATGGCCATCTGGCCCGCGATGATGTTCGCCAGTTGCGGGAGCTCGTCGATGCTCGAAGAGCGCAGCATATGTCCTATAACCGGAAGGATGCGCGGATCGTCCTTGAGCTTGAAGTGGCTCAGCCACTCGGCGCGCATGGCAGGGTTGTCTCGGAACAGTGCTTCAAGGCGCTGTTCTGCATCCTGGTACATCGTCCTTAATTTCAGGACATGCACCGGCTTGCCGAACCGTCCTTCCCGGGTATGCCGGAAGAAGACGGGGCCTGGATCGATGGCATAGATTGCGGCCGCTGCAATCCCGATGAATGGCGTGACCACGATCGCTGCAGGGATGGCGATTGCGAGATCGAAGATCCGGCGAACCAGATCCGAGTTGACCGAACTCCCGCCGGTGGTCAGGCGAATACCGATCTCTCCGCCGACATCTGCAGGTCGCAATCCGCTGACCTTGAGGCTCGGCGTGTCGCACAGCAAGATGACTTCGGTGAACTTCCGACGCATCGCCGCCAAGTCGGGCACAAGCGAACCTGCGTCGCCCGCAATGACGGCAATGGATGGTCCGCCATCGGGCAATGCCTCCAAAGTATCGGGGGAAAAGGGCTCCGGCCTGATGCCAGACTGCCAGTGGTCCGTGAAATGCGCCACGAGCGCCGGAGTAAGGTTGCGCCCTCCGATCACAACCGCGCGCTCCCCCCACATTCCAAGTCTAAAGCACAGGCCACGTGCGAGCCAATGTACGAGTGGCTGAATAATCAGCCCGAGACCGAGAAATACAATCATGGCAAGTGGCAGTCGTTCCGCCTCCGGCAGGATAATGGCTCCGAATGCCGTCAGGACAGCCACTTTGACGGCAGCTATCGTGCGCCGCCGCAGATGTTCGTGGCCATGCAGCCGATATCCAGGATAGAGGCCGGCCGATGCGTAAAGAACGATCGCCGACAGTGCCGCGATCGTGAACGCCCGCTCCGCTATCGTGCCCTCCAAACTACCGGGGAGAAAGGACAGCAGAACAAAATAGGCAATCAAATAGCTTGCAATGTCGCCGGCGACCAGAAAGGACGACGTTGCAAGCCGAGGAAAGCGGCGCCGTAGTGCAGCTGAAGTATTCAACCCTGCTTGTATAAAGGGATCAACGGTCCTGGATGCTATAGGCGGCACGGAACTTGCCGCAATCGCCCGCGACGTCATGTCATTTGATGTGGATGGCTTCGACCGGCCTGTAGTCATCGCTGACGGCGCAAACATGACGCTTTTACTCCTCTACTAAATTTGTCCCGACGCACCCGATCCAGAAACGGCGTCTTCGATCGGAAACTTCCGAAGACCCAGTCTCTGGAATGCTGTCAGTGAGATGAAGGCCGGCACGACGAGCGCATAGCGCCGCCACAGCCGTCGCGGTTCGCACAGAAGCCGAAACGCCCATTCGAAGCCGCTTCTTTGAATGAACCTTGGAGCTTGCCGCTTCAGGCCGGCGTGGAAGTCGAATGCAGCTCCGACGCCGATGAGCATCGATGCGTCCAGACGATCGCGCATGCGCGCCATCCAGAGCTCCTGCTTGGGACTGCTCAGCCCGACCCAGATGATATCGGCGCCGGACCGATTGAGGCGGTCTGCAATATCGGCTTCCTCTTGCGGTGACAGTTTATGAAAAGGCGGTGCATAGGAGCCGGCTATCTCAGCTCCTGGGAATCTCGCGAGAAGGCGCGCCTGCAACTGCTGCAGCGTCTCGGCTGTTGCGCCATAAAGGAAGTGGCGAATACCCTTCGATGTGCAGGCCTCGAAAACAGACAGCATCAGGTCAGGTCCATAGACCCTGTCGCTCTCCAAATGGCCGGCGCGCTTCAATGCCCATACCAACGGCATGCCGTCGGGGGTCACGAGAAACGCCCGGTTATGGATCGACCGAAGCTCCGGATCATCCTGACACCGGACGACGCCGTGTGCGTCGCGAACGCACACATATTCCTTCCTGCCGTCTTCGATCGCTTTTTGAATAAATCCAGTCGCGCTTTTGAGATTTACTGCCGAAATGCGAACACCAAGGACATTAGTCCATCCCATGGAGCCCTTCGAATTAAGAACTGAAGTTTGGCCGCTGTCTTCTGTTTGTTTTCTCATGACATGCGCTTTCGCGTTCTAAACTGTCATTAGAATATGCTTTCAAAGCGTTTGCCTCCATACTTGCAGTTCCAACTATTGGACGTAGATGAGACTTCATATTTCTACGCCTTACGCCGGGATAAGTTACAATATTAGAAGTAAGGTAATGTACCCCTACTACTTTTGCGGTTGCTCTTTTTGATGAGTACCGTTCCGAAAGAGCGGTTTCATCTTCGCAAAGCCGCGGGAGATAGCCGCTATCGCGCGGACAAAGCTGGGAGAGAGGGATGGAGAACAAGCCGTGAGAGCTGCTCAGCCGGAAAATGGTCGCAACCAAGCGGGTTTCCCGGTCGGGAATTTGATGTAGATACTCTGTATCGGCGTGTGCCTGCGAATACCGCGCGGCGCCCTTTTGTCAGTCGGCCGGCGCGACTACGCTTCCGGTGTCCGCCCCAGCCTTCTGAAGATCCAGCAGACTGCCAAATTCTCCTGAACGCATGATCCCCGGAGATATTCGGAAGCTCTTGTCGTTCAAATTGCCGATGTAGCGGTTATGCGCGAACTGTACGTATCCAGGCCCGTGGTCAGGAGCGTAGACATAAGCTGCAAGCCCACTGCTACTGTCGATCGACACGGTATTACCCTCGATACGATTAGGGCTTGCCCATGGCGGACGCCAGCCCCTGCCGGTGCTGTCATCAACGCGAAAAGCCGCGCCCGATCCGTCTGTGATGACGTTTCCCACCACCAGGTTGCTCCAACCGCCGTTGATGCCGATCGCCGTGATGTTGCCGGAGAGTGTATTTCCCTCGATCCGCAGACCACTCGCCTTCCCATCCGTATAGATCGCCCAACTGATGGGAGACGGCCATTCGCCGGTATTCTCATATCCGGGAGGCCAGAACGTCCCATCGGCCCTGTTCATAAGTTGATCCGTTCCGGTCACGAGATTGGAGCGGATAATGCTCTTCAGAGAGTCGCCCTGCTCGCCCATCATCTTGATGGCGCCGCCATCTGCCGTCTGCTGATTGGCGTTATGGATCACGTTGTGCTCGATGACAGCGTTATAGACGGCGTCATTGGAACCCCACAGCGAACCGCCTGATATCCCGAACTGCGCCGTGTTTTCGATCAGGTTGTCGGCGATCCTGACATTGTCAGCCGCCTGGAACCATATTCCGGCAGTTTCAATGTAAACCTTTCCGATGTCATGGATATGGTTTGAAAGGATCCTGGCGCCGTTCGACTTACCGAACGTGCCATAATTTGTGCCGACGTAAATCCCGTTGCCGGCCACATCCGCAATCACATTACCGGCAATCAACGCATCCTTGCTTTCCGACACATGGACGCCGACGCCGACATTTTCGATAGTGTTGCCGAGAATGTTGACGCCGTCAGCGCGTTCGATCCGTATGGCGCCAAATCCTCTGGTCTCCGTATTGAACTTGCCGCTGCCTTCAGGAGCTCCATCTCTGAGCTCGAGCCCTGAGATAACCATCCCATTGGCCCCGTCCAACTTGAAGAATGTCGGCAGAACCCCGGCAACAACGACGGAGTTGGAGAACGCCTGATCGACGGGGACATAATAAATCTGGCCCGCGCCTAGGTCGTACCACCACTCTGCGGGAGCATCGAGCAAGGCCTTGGCTCCTGTCAGGAAATAACGGCTGCCTTCAGCGGTAAAGAAATAGCCTGTGCCTTTCGTATGGACAGTCCGGCCCGGGCCATCGATGGATACGACCGGGAGCGTATCATTGCCCCACTGGCTTCCAGGTTGATACCCTCCAACGATGTCCACGACCAGTCCGCTTGCATCCCCCACTGCCGGAAGATCGCCGGCATGAAAACAAAAGCGCGTGTTTGCTTCCCGCATGTCGATGGCCGGCTCGCACTTCGCGGCAAACAACCATCCCTTGCGTGGATCGCCATCAGCGGGAGCGTTGGGGAATCGAGCTCGAGTTTGGCGTGTCCCATTGATGAAGAGGTCACCGACCCCTTCATCCGGTGGCAATTTCAGCGGCGCCGTCCAGCGGCCATCGGCCTGCTGTGCCCAGTCGCGCACGCGCAGCCCCCCATGCAAAATCGGTGCTTCATTGCATCTTGCGGTGAGGATCAAACCCGCATCGCGGGCGTCAAAGGCGATCGGTTGAGTAAGGTAGTAATCGCCTTTACCCAGCGCGATCGTGTTGGTGCCGCCCTTCTCACGGGCAGCATCGCGAGCCCTTTCAATGCTGGCGAAAGGGCCATCGTCTCCTTGCTGATCCGCAATCGGAAGGCGGCCACTCCAGCTGTCTTTGCCATCGGGCGAAACGTAAAATATCGTCCGCGCCGCGGTGCTGCCGCTCAATACGCCGCTTAAAGAAGTCCCATTCAACCTGGCTGATGAAGTCGCGGGAGCTTCCGCGCAAGTCGCCTCCCTGACAAGCATCTGAAGGTGCTCGGGCGCATCTATCTCTGTTCCGACGGAAGCCGGATTGCCGGACTGCGGAAAAAGCATGGCAGGCAAAACGCTCAGGACCAATCCAAAACGCCGCCTCATGATATCTGCAACCCGCTCGCAAGGCCACGCGAGGGCGCCTGCCAAGATGGCGAATGGCTGGTCGAAACCACGGGCGCGTACAGCGAAAACATGATGATGGCTGCGGTAAAGAGGATGAAGATGGCGTCATTCTGAGCGAAAAAAATACTCTCGGTCAGATTCATCACCAGAATCATGATCGTCAAAACATTGAGCCAGAGCCACCCGTACTGCGGATCATGACATTGAAGGCTCGCGCCCTGGCGGATTGCATGGAGAAGCAGCACAACAAACGGAATCATCCCCATGATTCCAAAGCTCAACAAGATATCGCGATATCCATTATGCGCGTGGGGCGCCGCCCATCCGAGCATTAACCAGATGTGCGTCGCTACGGGGTTCTCGACTGTCCAAAAAACCTGGTAACCATAACCAAGCATCCAGCGATCGGATATTTCGCGGTCAACCAACTCCCACAATGGCACCCGACCCGTCAGAGTCGCGTCCTTGCCGAGCGCTTCAAGAGCCGGAACCAGGAACTCGTGAAGCGAAATCAGAATGCCGACAGCCAGCTGAACGAAAAATAGGACGATGACGACGCGGCCGATGCTGCTGCTTCTTTGCAGGAGGGAATAAAAGCCGATCAGGCAATAGGCCACTATCGTTGCAATGATCGCGGTCATCGATCCGGAGCTTGCAAGGCAGATCACGCCCGCGGCCAATAAGGTGAACGCGGTTCGTCGCAGGCCGAGCGTCCCGTCGATCAGCACGGCCGACGCCACCAAGATCATCAGAGACGAGTACCAGCCCAGGACGTTCTTATGAATGAAGACGCCCCGCATAGTACCATCCGGCATATTGGCAAGGCTTGGTGACACCACTGACATAGCCACACTGAGGACGATACAGCTTCCCAAGGTCACAAATAACAGGAGCAGCAACTGCCTTGGCGTGAAACGTATCGCCAGGACATAGGAAAGAAGCACGCAAAACAAAAGGCCGATTGCCCGCCTCAAGCTCGTTGGAGGTCCTATTGACCATAGGGTAGACAAAAACGGCAAGAAAAGGATCGAGGGAACAATCAGATTTCGCCTGAGCGCCGTTAGAAATTGCGGAAAATTGCGTATCAGGATCACGATTGTAAATGCATACACAGGAAGGCAAGGAATACGCAGTATAGATCTGGCAGAATCGCTGAGTGCTCCGTCCGCATCTGCAAGGATAAGCGGCAGAACGGCGCCTGCCTGAAAAAAAAGGGATATACCGGCGCCCCAGCATTCTATGGCCCGCCAACTGATGCTTGGTCCGCCGGCAGTTTTGAGGCTATCTACTCTCATTATCTGTCTCGACTGACTTGAACAGACAAGCGACTATTGATCGCGGCGGATCAAAAAACAGGTGCTCGGCCTTCGTGGCTGCACTGCTCTCAAGCAATCATCCAGGCACATCCACAGTCAACCTGTCCTAGTGAAGGGCGGGCTACGCCTAATGCACCTTCGCTCCACCCAAAGACGATGTTGTGCGTAAGCTTTCAGCCGGTGTTTACCCAAAAGACGGGTCTTCATGACCGGAGATTGCCCTTAAGAGCAGATGTTGCGCATGTCCGTTCACCGCTACCGTGGCGATGAATGTCCTGCGACGCGTGGTGGGTAAGCCGCGATTTCATTGGAATGAGGCAACAATTCTGACAGAGGTTCACTCTGCAGTCGAAGCCTGGAAGGTTTAGGATTGCTATGTTTCTGCGTCATGATCCTAGTTCTCTGTGCACCACGACGGGCCCTCTACTCGTCGTAACGATCTCATCGGCTCTGCGGGAGATGCTGTTCGGCCGGCAAGGTATTTTGGACATCACCATCACCGAGGCTCAAAACCTCGGTGGCGGTGTAAAGGTCGGCCTCATGAGCAACTTTGCACAGCTGTACAGCCGTGCATCGCGGCAACCCGCCTGAGGGCGCGTCATGGAGCGGCCGGCCCTCAGTGTCCTCATCAACAATTACAACTACGCTCGCTTCGTTGGGCGGGCGATAGACAGCGTGTTGAGCCAAGACGCTGGCAACGTCGAGATAATCGTCGTCGATGACGGCTCTACCGACCAGTCGCGGTCTGTTCTGGAAGCCTATGGCAGCCGCATAAAGGTGATCTTTCAGGAGAACGCAGGACAGGCCGCCGCGATCAATACCGCGGTGGCATCAAGCATGGGCGAGATCCTCTGTTTTCTCGATGCCGACGACTGGTGGGCGCCGGGCAAGCTGTCGGCGACCGCTGCAGCGTTCCGCGCAAACCCTCAGGCATCGCTCGTCTATCACCGACTGCAGCCAACGCTTATCGATGGCACGCCGACTTCCAAGCCGATCCCTCGGACCCTGTGTTCGGGCGCTTTGTCGCCGCTCCTCACCAGATCGGCCGGCTGGTGGCCCTTTCCGATGACGTCAGCCGTCGCGGTACGACGTAGCGCGTGGGATGCCGCGGGCAGCATTCCCGAGCAATTCCGCATATCAGCCGACTCCTGGCTCGTGGGGATCTATCCGTTTCTGGGGGACGTCATTGCCATGCCGGATCCGCTGGGATTCTACCGCATCCACAATAACAACTGGTATCGCTCGACGGAGGATGCCACCACGTTAAGGAGGCGGATGACGCACTGGCAGCGGACCGTTGAAGCAACGAACCTGTTTCTCTCAGCCCATCAACTGCCGGCAAGACTACATCTGACGGATCACTATCCCTATCGCATCGCGTCGGCAAAGTTGCAGGGAGCCGATGCACGCACCCGGTTCAAGCTTGCTGTCGAAGGGCTCTTCTTTGCCGGCGAACCAAACCTGCTCAGGCGGACGCGCGATAGTTTGCGCGCGGCGCGCGGCCTGTCACGGCTCGGTCTGGACGTCGGCTTGTCGGAGGCGGCGACATGAAGGCGCTGCTCTTGGTTTCCGAACTGGAAGACTACACCATCTCGTTTGCCAGCGGCGTTGCCCAACACCTGGACGTTGTGCTTGCCGTGCCGCGCCGGCGCTACGCACATCTCGCCTCCTCCATCGATCCGGCTGTCGATCTACACCTTCTGGACTGGCCGAGACACCGTTCTCTCTCCAATCCCTGGTTTCTGTACCATCTCACGCGTCTGATCCGGCAGGAACAGCCGAACCTCATTCATCTCCTCAGCAATTCTACACTTTGGCTGAACCTCGCCGTGCCGTTCTGGCGCCCGATCCCGCTTGTGACGACCGTTCATGACGTGGCAATCCACCCCGGCGATTCCGATACGCGTACGCTGCCCGGCTGGGCCCCCGAATTGATGGTGAAGCAATCCGGACATATCGTCGTCCACGGCGAGGGCCTGAAGCGGCTGGTGCTCGACCGATATTCGAAATCGCCGGGCTGTGTCCATGTCCTGTCGCATCCCTCCATCCTTCGTTATGCGGAGCTCGCCCGGCAACTGAAAATGGCGCCGCGTGAAGCGGATGGAACTGTCCGCGTCCTGCTCTTTGGACGGATTTTTGCCTACAAGGGCCTGGAACATCTGGTCCGAGCCGAGGCGATGCTCAAGGACGCGCTTCCCAACCTGCGCATCACGGTCGCAGGCCGTGGCGACAATCCGCTGATATTCAAGCCGCTTATGGGAGATGCCAACCGCTACGATATTCGCAATCGCTTTATCGAGGATGCAGAGGTCGCCCAGCTCTTCCTGGACACCGACATCGTCGTGCTTCCCTACACGGAAGCATCTCAAAGCGGTGTGCTCAACCTTGCCGCGGCATTTGGCAAACCGGTCATCGTTACTGACGTCGGCGAGTTGCGAGACACGGTTCAGCCCAATGGGCTGGGATTAGTGGTCCCTCCCGGAGATGCCAAAGAGCTCGCGGCAGCGATCAGGACATTGGCAGACAACGGCGCGCTTAGAAGCATTTTCGGCGACAACGCGCTCGAATGGGCCAAAGGACCGAATTCGCCAGAACGGGTCGGCGCCCAGGCTGCGGCTGTTTATCGGGAGGTGGTCGGATCATGCTGATGGAGGCCCTTACGGACAGAAATCGAATGGCTGTAGGGTGCGCGGCTAGCGTGCGCCACTATGTTCCGGGCGGTTGCGAGAACGGCGGCGGCATTGGCAGGCTGGTCGGCTATATAACAGAGACGGCGAAAGAGACCGGCACGAAACATTTCGTCACCGATACCAGAGGGGCTCGATGGTCGAAGGTGACGTCACCCGCACGCCTGCTCGGCGCCATCCTGACGATGGCAAAGGACCGGATCGTTGCGCCAGCCCGCATTCACCATATCCATATCGCCGGCCGCGGCAGCACCTCCCGAAAATTGATCCTGACGGAGGCCGCCCGCTTGTTCGGATGCTGCCACATGTTGCACCTGCACGACTACGATTACGCCGGCGACTTTGCGCAACGCTCGCCGCGTCAACAGCGGCTCATCCGCCGGATGTTTCAGAACGCCGATTGCGTTGTGGCGCTGGGCGAGCGCGATCGCTTGACGCTGACGACACTTCTTGGCGTTGATGAGCGCCGCACGGTCGTGGCCCATAATTGCGTCCCCGACCCCGGGGCGCACACTATACGCGTCGGCCAGACGCCCTTGATCGTATTCCTCGGCCGGTTGAGCGAACGCAAAGGTGTCACGGAGCTTCTGTTGGCGCTCAGCCATCCGGTCATGAGAGCACTCCAGTGGCGGGCTGTGCTGGCAGGCGACGGACCTGTCGAGGATTATCGCCGTCAGGCTGGCGCCTTGGCGCTTTCAGATCTGGTAGAAATGCCCGGCTGGCTTGACGCCGGTGAGGCGCGGGCCTTGTGCGCGCGCGCAGATATCCTGGTCTTGCCCTCGCACGCCGAGGGTCTGGCAATGGCCGTGCTCGAAGGGCTGTCCCACGGGCTCGCGGTCGTTACCACGCGTGTCGGGGCGCATGACGAAGTCATTACCGACGGCGAAACCGGGATCTTCGTCCCCGTCGGGGACCCGAATGCCCTGGCTGCAGCTCTGGCGAAGCTGGTGTCCGATCCTGAAATCTGCATCCGGCTCGCGGCCCAGGGGCGCGCGCATTACCTCAACCACTTCAGCATGAGGGCCTATATGCGGTCGATCGAGAAACTTTACGAAACCGTTTCCGCAAAACCTCAAGCAATGGTTGGCGCACGATGACGATTTCCACTCTTCCGCCGGACCGCAACCTTCCGATCTCGCCGATGCGCTATGATCCTCGCTTTCAGGTCGAGACCAAGGCGGACCAATTCGATCTGGCAGCCGCCGTCGGTCTCGTCCGGCGAAGAATGATCATGATCATCACGATAGCGGTTTTGCTGATGGTGCCCGCAGCGATGATGATCTCTGGGTTGAAGCCCGCCTATCAGGGATCGGCCCGATTGATTATCCGCCAGCCTCTCGCAACATTACTTGGTGTGGACGATACCAGCCGCAATGATCTCATTGACGTGAAATCGGAGACCGAGCGGCTTCTATCCAGAGGTATCACAGAGCGAGTCGTCCGCGAGCTGCGGCTTAACGAGCTGCAGGAATTCAATCCAGCGCTGCGGAAGATCTCGTTCATTGACAGGATCCGAGCGACGTTGCGCGGCCTGTTCGACGCGAAAAAACCCACCTTGCCGGCAGGAGACGGCATCGAAGCCACCATCCCGGAATATTATCAGGCGCTCGGCGTGTGGCACGAAGATAAGAGTGAAGTTATCCAGATCAGCTTCACTGCGAGTGATGCTGAACTCGCAGCCGCGGTTCCGAACCGGGTCGTCAGCATTTACCTCGATGAGCGGAAAGACAGTGTCCGTGGCCGCCTGGTTTCAGCGGGAGACTGGCTCCGACAGCGCGTCGCCGAACAGCAGGCTCGCGCAGATACCGCTCGCGACGCTGCCCGCAACTATCAAGAATCGATGGACATCGTCTCGAAAGAGGATGCTCAGGATGAACGTATCAAATCACTCCTGGAACTGACTGGCCGCGAAGGGAAAATCGAGGAAAGCCGGGTTGAGGTAAAGGCGACGATATCCACGCTGGAAGGAGCGGATAACGCTTCTGCCGCGGCGCAGAATATCGCCGTTCCCGACAACATTGCTACAAAGCAACGCGACCTTCACGCGCAGGAGCAAGATCTCGCCCGTCTTCTTGAAACATATGACGGCAATGCCGAGGCCGTGGTGGATTTACGTGGGAAGATCGAACAATCCCGTGCCGATCTCGACCGTGCGACCAAGCAATATCTGCAAACGATGCGCGCCAAGCTCGCCGCACTTGACCATGAAGCTAGCGCATTGGAATCCCTCTTGGCTGATGCTCAGGAAAAGCGCACGCGCGATGCCCTGGCGCAGACGGAATTGACGCGACTGCAGCGTATTGCCGAGAAGGAGCAAGCGGCACTCGACAAGCTTGAGGACCAGCGCCGCGACCTTGCCGCCAAGGCCAGGTTGCCGGGGGCGGAATTGGAGGTTTTCTCGCCGGCTTCAGTGCCGCTCACGCCACAGGGGCGTGGACGGCTTTTCTATCTGATAGGCGCCCTCCTGGCTGCAATCTCGGCAGCCGTAACGGCTGCTTTCGTGATCGAAATGTGGGACCGGACGGTTCGGAGTTTCGACCAAATAGCTGGAATGGCGCGCACGATACCGGCTGGCCTTATCCCGCGTCTGGCGCGGCGGGAAAATTCAAAAACGATGTTCGAGCATATGCCAGTCCCGATGTTTGACGAAGCAATCCGGACCGTGGTGCTTTCACTCAAGCAGTCCAACGGCGGCAAGTTGCCGAGCAGTATCGTCGTTACCTCGGCCCACAGCGGGGACGGCAAGTCGCTTGTCGCGAGATCGCTGGCTATCGAACTTGCCGCCGCCGCAATTCCAGTGCTGCTGGTCGATGGCGACCTTCGGCGGGGAAAACTCGATTCCTTTTTCAGGTCGGGGTTAACGCACGGACTGAACGAATTCCTGAACGGTCAGGCCGATCTCCGCGACATCGTCTACCACCATCCAAGCGGTATCGATTTCATTCCATCCGGAAGATTCAGTCTCCAGCGGCGCGTTCGTTCGAACGGCCTGGCAGACATCATCGAGTTGGGGAGCGCGGCCGGCCGGATTGTCATCTTCGACAGCGCGCCGGTGCTCGCCTCGGCAGACACCGTGCATCTGGCTGCCCTGGCGGAAAGAACGCTGGCAGTTGTCAGATGGGGAAAAACGAGCCGCCGCGCATTCGAGTTCAGCCTGCAGCAAATGAAAGGCTCGCGAAATTCGGAAATAGTTGTGGCGATCAACAACGTGGATCCCAAGATACACGCCTTGTATAACTTCAGTGATTCGGAGTTATTTTCTAGATCTCTTATGAAGTACTATAGCTTAAAATCCTAAATACATCATACAGAATCATCCGCTTCTGCATTCGTACTCGAGTTGGAGAGCATCATGGATACCGGAATGAGACATGACAGGAAAGTTGCACTGATTACCGGCGTAACAGGTCAGGACGGTGCTTATCTGGCCGAGTTGCTCCTGGACAAGGGCTACATTGTTCACGGCGTCAAGCGGCGTTCGTCGTCCTTCAATACCAGTCGCATCGAGCATCTCTACGAGGATCCTCATGTCGAGAACCCGCGCTTCATCCTGCACTACGGGGATATGACCGACTCAACAAACCTCATCCGGATCGTCCAGGAAACGCAGCCCGACGAGATCTACAATCTTGCCGCACAAAGCCACGTCCAGGTGTCTTTCGAGACGCCGGAATATACCGCCAACGCGGATGGGACGGGCACCCTGCGGCTGCTTGAAGCCATTCGCCTGCTGGGCCTGACCAGGAAGACCCGTTTCTACCAGGCATCCACCTCCGAACTCTACGGCAAAGTTCAGGCGGTCCCGCAGAACGAAACGACGCCTTTCTACCCGAGATCCCCTTACGCCGCTGCCAAGCTCTATGCCTATTGGATCGTCGTGAACTATCGCGAGGCCTATGGCATGCATGCCTCGAACGGCATCCTGTTCAATCACGAAAGCCCGATCCGCGGCGAAACCTTCGTGACGCGCAAAATCACCCGGGCGGTGGCTGCCATCCATCTCGGCCTGCAGGACCGGCTCTATCTCGGCAATCTGGATGCCAAGCGCGATTGGGGACATGCACGAGAATATGTCCGCGGCATGTGGCTGATGCTGCAGCAGGACGAACCGGAGGATTATGTTCTTGCCACCGGCGAAACGCATTCGGTTCGCTCCTTTGTCGAGAAGGCCTTTGCCAGGGTAGGCATGCCGATTGATTGGCGTGGGGAGGGGCCTGAGGAAAAGGGATACGACAAGATATCCGGCCGCTGCGTGGTGGAGGTCGATCCGGCCTATTTTCGGCCCACTGAAGTCGACCTTCTGCTTGGCGATCCGACGAAGGCGCACACAAAGCTCGGCTGGAAACACGAGATCAGTCTTGACCAGCTGGTTTCTGAGATGGTTCGCGAGGACCTGAAAGTCATGGCCCGCAATGTTCCGTTGGTCGGCGCGAACAGGGGCTTGGTCCATGCCTGAGGTCATCTACAGCCTTGCCGGAAAGAAAGTCTATGTCGCGGGGCACCGCGGCATGGTGGGCTCTGCGATCGTGCGGCGTCTCGCGTCCGAGGGCTGCGAGATCCTGACGGCCCTGCACGCCGAGGTCGATCTGAGACGGCAGGATCAGGTGGAGGCATGGATGGGAAAAAACCGTCCCGATGCCGTCTTCCTGGCGGCTGCGAAGGTTGGCGGTATCCTCGCCAACCATACCTATCCGGCCGATTTCCTCTACGACAACCTGATCCTCGAGGCGAACGTCATTCACGCCGCTTATAAAGTTCGCGTCGAAAAGCTGATGTTTCTGGGTTCGTCCTGTATCTACCCGAAGTTCGCCGATCAGCCGATCGTCGAAGAGGCGCTTCTCAGCGGATCGCTCGAACCCACGAATGAATCCTATGCGATCGCCAAAATTGCCGGACTGAAGCTTTGCGCTGCCTACCGAAAACAGCATGGCAAGGATTTCATCTCGGCCATGCCCACCAATCTCTATGGGCCAGGCGACAATTTTGACCTCGATTCAAGCCATGTCATGCCTGCGCTGATCCGCAAGGCGCATGAGGCCAAGGTCAAAGGCGAGAAGGAAATACGCATCTGGGGCACCGGAACGCCGCTGCGCGAGTTCCTGCATGTCGACGATTGCGCCGACGCCTGCATCCATCTGATGAAGACCTATTCCGCCGAAAGTCACGTGAATGTCGGCTCAGGCGAAGACATCAGCATCCTCGAATTGGCGGGGCTTGTCGCAGAGGTCGTCGGATTTGAAGGCCAGATCACGCGCGATCTCACCAAACCGGACGGCACGCCACGCAAGCTCATGAGCGCCGACAAGCTCCGCGCGCTCGGCTGGTCACCGAAAATAGGACTGAAGGAGGGCATTGCAGACGCCTACCACGCCTTCCTTGATGGGCATTATCTCGAGCGAAGCAACGGGACTGTGTCCGGCGATTTGATGGGTCAAAGCGACATCAGTTTTGAGAGAGCCAAGACCTCCGCGCGGCATGCGCCCACGCACGCGACAGTCGCACATCATCCCTCGCGATAGCGAATTTGAGCCAGCGGTGAAGAAGGTTTTGCTTGGGGGGAGGCATATGCTGGGACCAGTAGAAATCAGGATCGCAGCACTCATTTTCGTAATAGCGGCGTGGGTGATAATTATCGGTGCTGTAATGGATCTTTTCCCGGCCGAAATGCCGACATCGCTTGTCACGCTATTAAGCGGATAGTCCAGCAGCGCCTAAAGCACAGATAAAAATCGCAGTGCCACGCAGCCTGCCGCAAGCGGACCTCAGGCCTGTTCCCCGACGTCTTCGCTTCCTTCCAGCTTGCAAAGAAGCGCCTTCATGACGTGGTGCGTTGTCTCGATCTCGGAGACCTCGAGACCGTCGGCGAGACCACTCGCCCAGGGAGCCTGGAGGTGCATTGCCGCGTCGTAGGTGTTGCGTCCCCTCTCCGTCAGCACGACGAGCTGCGCGCGCCGGTGATGGGGGTTGGCTGCAAAGGCGACGAGCCCCTCTTTTTCCAGATCGTTGACGATGCGCTGCACGTTCTGCCGGTTGGCTCCCATGTCGCGCGCCAGCCAGGCGACCGGCTGCGGACGTTCCGACGCTCCGATGGTGCCGAGAACATGCCAGCGTGCACTCGTTAGCCCGAGAGGGGCGACGAGCCTGTCACCTGATGTGAGCATCCGGTTATTCAGCCGAAACAAATCAAGGATGAGTTTGGTCAATGCGGATCCAGCAGCGGTTCGCTCGGTTTCGGCCATTTGTCACCATGCAATTACATTGACATCATAATGTCAATATCATATGTTTCTTTCATGTCGAATTGACATCATGGAACCATATCGAATGGAGCAAGTCATGTCACATTTTCGTCCGATGGATCCCGCCTTCCCAATCGACCGGCAACTCGGGCTCGAAGCCTCCCCGGTCGTGCTGATCAACCTTTTCACCCTCGACAAAGTGGACGAACCGAAATTCCTTGAGGTCTGGCAGGACGACGCCGCCTTTATGAAGCGACAGCCCGGCTTCATCTCCACGCAACTGCACCGCGCACTCGGCGAAAACCCGACCTATCTCAACTACGCAGTCTGGGAATCCACCGCGCATTTCCAAGCCGCTTTTGTCCATCCTGAGTTCAGGGCGAAAATGTCGGCCTATCCCTCCTCCTCGGTTGCGTCACCGCACCTTTTCCAGAAGGTCGCAGTAGCAGGCATCTGCGTCGCCTAGCTCAGAGGCCGGCGGCGCCCTCGCGGGTGATGATCGCAGATCTGCGAAAAGCGGGCATATCCCTGCCCGCATCCATATCGAAGCTTTCGCGTTTGGATGACGTCACTCTTCCCGCCGGCTTGCTCCGGCGGGAAAGTCTGACACGCATGCGGTGTCGTCAGGACGCCATGGCGTAATGGCGATGTTCCGATGCCCGGCCGCTGCCCGTCCTGAACCGGGCCAGCAGTTCTGCGAGGCTTTCGGTTTCATGCGTCAGGCTCTGGGCGGCCGCCGTGGTCTCTTCGACCATCGCGGCGTTCTGCTGCGTCACCTTGTCCATCTGGTCGCCGGCGGCCGAGACCTCTCGCAGGCTTGTGGCCTGCTCGCGGGCGGCGACCGCGATCTCGGCGACCGTCGCACTCATAGCGGTCACCTGCTCGACGATCTGCTCGAGCGAGACGCCGGATTCGCCGACCAGCTCGACACCCGTCTTGACCTGCGTCGAAGAGGTGGAGATCAGCTGCTTGATCTCCCTTGCCGCATTGGCCGAGCGCTGGGCAAGCTCGCGCACTTCCTGGGCGACGACGGCAAAGCCCTTGCCGGCTTCGCCGGCACGCGCCGCTTCGACGCCGGCGTTCAGCGCCAGCAAATTGGTCTGGAAGGCGATCTCGTCGATGACGCTGATGATGTTGCCGATCTTCGACGACGAATTCTGGATCTCCGTCATCGCGGCGATGGCGCGGGAGACGATCTCGCCGCCCTTTTCGGCATTGGTGCGGGCCGTCGCCACGACGGCCTGGGCGCGGCCTGCGCCCTCAGCCGTTCCGTTGACCCCGCGGGTGACGTCACCGAGCGCCGCAACGGTTTGTTCGAGCGAAGCGGCCTGCTGTTCGGTGCGGCGGGCGAGATCGTTGGAGGCGGTGGAGATTTCCGCAAGGCCGGAGCGGATCGTGGTAACCGCGCGGATGACGGAGTCGATCGCCTCTTCGAGGCTCGCGACCGAGTTGTTGAAATGATCGCGGATTCTGACATAACGCGCGTCGACTTCGCCGACGCGGACGGTGAGGTCGCCCTTGGAGAGTGCGTCCAGGCCCAGTGAAATCTGGCGGAAGGCATGCTCCATCACCTGCGCGTCGGAGAGCCGCTCGGCTTCCTGGCGCAACCGCTCTTCTTCCGCGGCGAGGCGTGCGCGCTCAGCATTGGCTTCGGCGATCAGCTTGGCGCGTCCCGTCTCCTGGAACACCTTCAGCGACCGCGCCATGGCGCCGAGTTCGTGGCGGTGCTCGACGCCGGTAACGACGATCTTTTCCTCGCCACGGGCAAGCTGCTCCATGGAATGCGCCATGTTGCGCACCGCCGAGGAAATCAGCCGGCCGACGAAGTAGGACAGCACGAGGCCGATGACGATCAGGAAGCCGCTGATGACGAGGGTCGTGCTGGTCGCGGAGGAAACCATGGATTCGACGGAACCGTCCAGGTTCTTCTGCGCGCCTGATACCGTCGCCTGCAGATCCTTGAACTCGTCCGATATCTTCGGCGCCAGCACGTTGAGCTGCGTCTGGCGGATATTGCCGGAGGCCTGCAGCACGTCCTTCATGTCGCTGAGGCGGGCGGTGTAGTTCTGCATGAGCTGGCCGGCGCCCATCAGGCGCTTCTTCTGCAGCTCGTTCTTTGCGGCCGCGGCGGCGGCATCGTTGAGCGAAACCGCTTCGGCAAGGGCTGCCTGCGCCGTGTCGTAAGCGGCAAAATCGTTGGAATGCACGAAACGCTCGGAGAAATAGAGGCTGCGGTTCAGGGCCTCCAGCGTCGCCGCCGTCATGTGCAGCAGAGCCACGTCGTTCTGGCGCCAGGCACTGCGCATGACGTCGTTGAGCGCGATGCTGGTCCAGGGGCCGAATTCGGTGACCTTGGAGATCAGCAGGTCGCGGCGAGCCTGAAGGGAGACAATCTGTTCGAACGCCTTGCCGTAGGCGGCAATGTGCTCGCGGATCGCGACAAGACCGGACTGCAGGTCCTTGTTGCCAGCAAAACGCGGATCGTCGGCATCGAAGGCCTTCACGCCGGCGCGGAAGCTGTCGACGACGGCCTGGGTCGGCGTGGAGCGGAAGGCTTCCGCCGACATCTGGATCTCGTGCAGCTGGTTGCTGTAATCGGAGATGGCGAGGCTCTGGCCTGCTGTGGCGCGGTAGGAGGCAAAGATCGAGGCAAGCCCGTTCATGCCCGAGATCGCGCTGACGGTCAGCAGGCTCATCAGCAGGATCAGCGGCACGAAGCCCGAAGTGATCTGCGCGCGAATGCCGAATTTATTCCAGAAATGCAACATGATAGCTCTCTTACGCTCACTGGCTCTTCGGCAGATATTTGGAGATGTTCTCGGGTGTCACGAGCTCGAAGGGAACGCTATTTTCGCGCGGCACCTTCTCCTTGTTCGCGAGCTTCACGGCAGCGTCGACAGCTGCCGCGCCTTGGCCGACGGCGCTCTGGAGAATGGTGACGTCGAGATCGCCTGATACCATCGCGGCAAGCGCGTCGTCGGTCGCATCGACGCCGGCGACGACGACATCCTTCATCGGCATGCCGGCCTTCTTCATGGCGCGGATCGCGCCGAGCGCCATCTCGTCATTGTTGGCGATAACAGCGTCGAACTTGACGCCGGCCGAGAGCCATTCCTGCATCTGCTGGTCCGCATAATCGCGCGACCAATAAGCCGCCTGCCGCTCAACGATCTCGAGGCCCTTGCATTCCGGCGTGGCAATGACGTCCGATATGTCCTGGGTGCGGGCGCGAGCGGCCGCATGGAAGGTTTCGCCCATCAGCACGACGACGCGGCCCTTGCCCTTGAGAAGCGCGCAGACCTGCTTCGTCTCCAGCGTTCCGGATTCCTTCTCGTCGGAGGCAACCACCACCTGATTTTCGGGCAGGTCGAGCAGGTTGGAGGGGACGTTGTTGATATAAACAAGCGGAATGCCGGCATCCGCCGCCATCTTGGTCATTTGCGGCCCGAGATCGCCATCGGAGACGGCAAGGATGATCGCATCAACCTTGTCGGCGATGAGCTTCTGGACCTGCTGCTTCTGCACCTCGTTGTCGCCCTTGGCGTTTTCGGTGACGAGCTTGAGGCCGGATATCGTCTGCCCGTGCGAGACGACGCCGTTCAGGAGCGCCGTCCTGAATTTGTCGAGATTGGACATCGAGATACCGATCGTCTGGGCACTGGCGGCAGTGACCGACATCGCCAGGGCGATGGATGCAAGGGTGGCCGTTTTCATGAATTTTCCTGCGCGATGTGAATGCAATGCCGTTATGTCAAAACATAGTTAAATTTTACTTTGCGCCGGCAAAGGAGAAGTAACGGATCGGGGCGTGGTCCCGCCACGTTAGCCGACTGGTTTGGAATGGCTCAAGCTAGACTTGATGAGGTGACCGTAAGCCTTTGGTTTTTTTAGATATCAACGACCACCAAAGCCGGAGCTGACGCTGATGCCCTTGTAGATCACCCGCTGCAGCACGATCGCCAGGATGACGCCCGGCACCATCGAAATGGTGGCGCCCGCCATGATGTAGTTCCAGGCGGTGCCCTGCTGCGTCTGGAACAGGGTGAGGCCGAGCGGCAGCGTGGCTTTTTCGACGCCGCTGGTGGCGATCAGCGGCCAGAGGAAGCTTTTCCACTGCGCGATGAAAGTGAAGAGCGCGAGCAGGCCGATCGCCGGCATGGCAAGGGGAACGATGACCGTGACCAGAATACGCAGGCGCGAAGCCCCGTCCATCATCGCCGCCTCGTCGAGATCCTTGGGAATGCCGAGGATGAACTGGCGCAGCAGGAAGGTGCCGAAGGAAGAGAAGGCGACCGGCAGGATCATGCCGTGATAGGTGTTGATCCAGCCGAGCTTGCTGACGACGAGAAAGAGCGGAATGACCAGCATCACCTGCGGGATCATCAGCGTGCTGAGATAGGTGAGCAGCAACCCCTCCCGACCGGGGAATCGCAGCCGGGCGAAAGCATAGGCCGAGAGGCAGGATACCACGATCACGATCGCGGTGACGCCGCAGGCGACGACCAAGGAATTCAGCAGGAAGGTTCCGAAGGGCAGCGAAACCAAAGCCTCGACGAAGTTGCCCCACTGATATTCCTCGGGAAAGATGCGAACGGGCACGGCCAGCACCTCGGTATCGGAGCGCACCGCATTCGACACCATCCAGAAGAAGGGGAAGAGGAACAGCAGCGCGACCAGCGAAAGCCCGGCGTAGCTGGTAAAGACGCCGATGCGCCACAACAGGCGACGCCGGTTCGCCGAGACGGAATGCGGATGCCGTGAGGTTGGGCTATTCGTCATAGTGCACCCATTTGCGCTGCATGCGGAACTGCAGGACGGTGAGCGCCATGATCATGACGAACATCACCCAGGCGAGAGCGGAGGCATAGCCCATCTGGAAATTGGCGAAGCCTTTCTGGTAGATGGCAAAGCCGAGTGTGGCCGTCGCCGAACCCGGGCCGCCGCGTGTCATCGCATAGATCTCGTCGAAGACCTGCAGCGAGGTGATGGCCGTCATGACAGTGGCGAAAAAGATGGTGGGCGAGATGAGCGGCAGGCGGATGCGCCAGAAGCGTTGCCAGGCATTGGCGCCGTCGATCGTCGCGGCTTCCAGATAATGCTTCGGCACCAGATCGAGTGCCGCGTTGAACATCACGACGTTGTAGCCGACATTCGCCCAGAGCGTGACGAGCACGATCGCCTGCATCGCCCAGCTCGGGTTCAGCAGGAAATTCGGCAGGCCGAGACCGAGCGCGCGGATGATGGTGTCGGCCAGCCCGTCCGGCGTGAAGATCAGCAGCCACACCACGGAGGCCGCGATCGTCGGCGTAAAGGTCGGCAGGAAGAAGATCACCCGGAAGATCGCCTTGCCGTGTTTGACGCTCGATATCCAGACGGCGAGCGTCAGCGACACGATGATGTTCAGCGCCAGATACTCGACGGCGAAGAACAGGGTGTTCCTCAAGATGGTGTAGAAGGCAGGATCGACGGTGAAGAGCCTGACGTAATTCTGAAAGCCGACGAAGGACGGCGTCGAGATCAGCTGCCAGCTGGTGAAGGAGAGCGCCAGCGACGCCACGATCGGCAGGGCCATGAAGATCATGAAGCCGAGGAAGCTCGGCAGCAGGAACACCATCGCCGTCCGCGTTTCAGGCTTCAGGAAGCGCCGTGATTGAACCGGCTGCAAGGGAAGTTCGGCGACGGCGCTTTCCGACATATCTTCCTCCATGCACGGCAATTCCTGCCGCAGCGAGAGCTGGCGCATGACCCCTCAAGTAGAAATCGATTCCGGAAGGGTCATGCGCGGATTCAAGGAAACGGCGCGTCTCGCGACGCACGGCGCCTTATTGCTGCGCGAGGCTTTGGATGGCGTCCATCGTCTGCTTGGCACCGGCGCTGCCGGCGAAGGCGGGCGGGAAATACTGGTTGAAGAGGTTTTCCACCGCCGCCCAGTTATTGGTGATCACGTAGGGCACGGAATGCGCCAGGGAATAGTCGATCGCCTCGCCGCCATTGGTGATGTCCTTGGCCGCCACCTTGTACCAGGAGGATTGCGAGGCGGTGCGCGCCGGCAGGGCACGCCCTCCCTCGGCAAGGTAAGCCAGCGCTTCCGGGCTGGTCAGCACCTGGATCGCCTTCCAGGCCGCATCCTTGTTCTTGCTCGCCGTTGAGATGCCGAAGCCTGAGCCCGCAGTGACGGCGGTAAGCTCTCCCTCTCCGCGCGGCAGGGTGGTGGAACCAACTTTGAACTTGACCTTGTCCTTCATACCGATGATCGACCACGGACCGTCGACATACATGGCGACATTACCCGAATAGAACCGGCCCTGGATGACGTTGCCGGCATCCGCGCTGGAGGGTACCAGCGGCGCGATCTTGTCCTTGGCGGCAAAGCCGATCACCTTGTCGGCGGCGGCAACGGCGCCGGGATTGGTAAGGTCGAGCGCCCCTGAATCGTTGACGTATTTATCGCCCCAGGCCGAGGCCAGGACCGAATAGTTCTGCGGAGTAATGCCGAAGCCGTACTTGCCGTCCTTCGTCAGCTTCTTGGCGGCATCGGTAAACTCGGCCAGCGTCCAACCCGGTTTCGGCAGCGGAATGCCGGCGGCATCGAAGACGTCCTGATTGTAGTAGATGACCCACGGACCGACGTCATAGGGTAGCCCATATAGCTGCTTGTCGACCGACATGCCGCCGATGATCGACGGAGTGAAGGCGGCGACGTCGAACTTGTCGGCCGCGATGCGGTCGTTCAGCGGCTCGAGCAGCGAATAGAAGTTCGGCATGCGCAGCGACTGCATGGAAACGATGTCGGCGAGCTGGCCCGATGCCGCCAACACCGGCAGCCGCGTCCAATAGTCGACCCAGCCTGTCGTTGTCAGCGTCACTTTGATATCGGGATATCTGGCAGTCACCATGTCGGCGAGGTGCTGCCAGCTCTTGGTATCGGCATCGGAACCGGTCCACATCTGCCAGGTCAGGTTGACCTGTTCGGCCGATGCGGCTGTAGCAAAAAGGCTGCCACCGATTGCGGCAAGCATAAGCGTCTTCTTCAGAACCTTCATGGGTTTCTCCTCCCTCCATGAATGCAATGGACACGCACGTGGGATCGACTACGCCTTGAGGACGATCTCGATCACCGGCACGGTGACATCAGGCCGCCGAACCGGCAGTTCCAACATGACAATGCCTTCCGGCACCATCACGCCGACATTGGGATCCACATCCCTGGTGTGGGTGACCCAGTGGATCTCGCTGGCATCATGCAGGAACTGCACATAGGCGATCCTGTCGGCGATGCCCTCGATGTGGATGTGGCGGTAAGGCCAGTTGTAGACATGCAGGTAGAGGCGGTTGCCGCGCTGGGTGTAGCGGCAGCCGGCCGGCGCCGGAAGTTTGGACGGGCCGGCTCCGTAGATGGCGCGTGCGTTGACGGCCATCCAGTTCTGGTAGACTTCGAGCGCGTCGATGGCGCGGGCATCGAACGTGCCCCGCCCGGTCGGGCCGACATTCATCAGGAGGTTCCCGCCGAGCGCAACGGAATCGATCAGCAGCTGGATGATCTGTTCCGGGCTCTTCCAGCTATCCTCGTCACGGTGATAACCCCAGGAGCCGCTGAAGGTGTGGCAAGCTTCCCAAAGCACACCCTGGCTGGCGATGGCAGGTGCCACGCGCGGCGTATATTGCTCCGGCGTGGTTATGTCGGGCAAAGTTCCCGGCGGCAGATCGAGGCGGTTGTTGATGATGATTTCGGGCTGCAGCTCGCGCGCCAGCTCTACCAGCCGCTCGCTTTGCCAGTCGTTGCGTCCCTTGCCGGGAAGGCCGCGATATTCGCGCGCGGGTCCGGGATAGCTGAAATCGAACCAGATGATGTCGACGCGGCCGAAGCCGGTCAGAAGCTCGCGCACCTGTTCGCGCATATAGGCCGCATAGTTGGCGACGTTGCGGCCGGCATTCAGCGCCTTGGCGTCAGGATGGTTGCGCAAGGGATGGTGGAGGTCGATCGGGAAATCCGGATGATGCCAGTCGAGCAGCGAATAATAGAAGCCGATCTTCAGTCCCTCGGCGCGGAAGGCCTCGACCAGCGGCGTCAGAAGATCCTTGCCGCAGGGCGTGTTCGGCGCCTTGTAATCGGTAAACTTGCTGTCCCAGAGGCAGAAACCCTCGTGATGCTTGGTCGTCACCACGACATATTTCATGCCGGCGAGACGCGCACGGCGCGCCCACTCCTTGGGATCGTAGAGATCGGGATCGAAATTGTCGAAATAGCGCTGGTAATGCTCGTCGGTCAGCTCTTCGCGGTTCTTCAACCACTCATGCCTGGCGCCCAGCGCATAGAGGCCCCAATGGATGAACATGCCGAGGCGATCGTGGCTGAACCAGGCGTGCTTTCCCGCCCCTTTCAATGCCGGATTTTCCGGGAAACGCTCCGAAATCGTCACAGGTTACTCCTCCCTGTTTCCGGCCAACATCATGTCGAACCGGTTCGGTGATGGATCATCTTTCCTGAACCTGCTCCTGTCAAGCCGAAATTCGATAGTCGCAAAACTTTGGAGGAAGCGCCTATAGAGGGCGTAATTTGGTCAGATGTATTGCAACGGCGCATAAAATCTGACAAAAGAAAGGTTTAGAACCGGTTCGATAGATATGACGACCATACGAGACGTCGCGCGCCTTGCGGGGGTTTCAATCTCGACCGTCTCGCTGGCGCTCAACAGCCCGAAGCGGGTCGGCGCGGAAACGCTCGACCGCATCCAGCAGGCGATAAAATCAACGGGCTACCGCATCGATCCGGTGGCCCAGACGCTGGCGCGCGGGCGAAGCTCGCTGCTCGGCTTCGTTGCGGCCAATCTCGGCAACATGTTCTTCGGCGACATCCGCCGAGAGATCGAGCATCAAGCGCTCGACAACGGCTATTTCGTCCTGATTGCGGATTCCGCCGGCAGGGCCGATCTCGAACGGGCGCTGCTGGAACGGCTGGAGGCGCAGAAGATCGCCGGCATCGCGCTGGCGGCAAACGGGCACGGCGAGGAATACGCAACCTTCCTGCGCGACTTTAAGACGCCGATCGTGATGTTCGACCAGAAGGTGGAGGGTGCCGGACGCGATTTCATCGGCTCCGACAATCCGCTGACGACGACCATCCTGACGGAGCACCTGCTGCAGCTCGGCCATCGGCGCATCGCCTTGATTTCCGGCCCGAGCAGCCTGCACACCGCCAACGAGCGCCTGACGGGATTCTTGAACACGATGGCCGGCGCCGGGGTCGAAGTCGATCCTTCGCTGGTGGTCGAGGGCGGCTTTACCAGGAGCGGCGGCCACGCGCAGGCGATGCGGCTGCTGACCCGCCGCGACCGGCCGACTGCCATCATCGGCGCCAACAACATGACGGGCCTGGCAGCCCTGCAGGTGATGCAGGAGATGGGCTTCCGCTGCCCCGACGACGTATCGCTGGCCATGGTCGACGACGTGCCCTGGAGCAACGTCATTACGCCCCGCATCACCATGGTCGTCCAGGATGCGCACAAGCTCGGCCAACTGGCCGCACAGCGGCTGCTGGCCAGAATTGCAAGCCCCGAGGCCGCCGCCGAGCCGCCACAGGACATCATCCTGACGCCGAGATTCGTGCGCGGGGAATCAACCAGGCGGCTGTGAGATAACCCCGTAGAGGAGAGCCATTCGATGAGTTGCGCTTGGCTGGCACCGACGTTGGGATCTCATGCCAGGCAAAGCTTCTGCGTTGCCCTCCGATCTCGCCGCCATCTGCCGAGCAGGCTTATCGCCCGTTCCTGATGTCGCGGAGGAGGTCGAGGCCACGCTGGTATTTTTCTGGGTTTTTACCCGCTTGTTCGGCCTGCTGAAGATTGTCTTCGAGGTCTGCCTGCTTGACCGGCAAAGCAAGCGGGTTCGAGGCTGCCCGTCGGACGAATTGATCGTCCGCCTCGTCCGGCCGCCGCGTCAGTGCGTCGACGGCGGAGACCACCGCTGGCGGAAAGCCCTCTTCCCTCAGCCTGTCGAGCGTCCAGCCGCTGCCTTTCTCGACGACGTCATGGAGATAGGCGATCGTTCGTTCCTCGTCGCCGGAAACGAGACCCGCGACCCTCTGGCAATGCGCAAAGTAGGGGCCGCCGGTCTTGTCCATCTGTCTCTCATGCGCGTCGTGAGCGATCTGAATGGCATGGTCGAGATGCTGCATGGCAATCACTGTCCTTCGATCTTCCCGATCTTCGGCCGGGAAAGCTTTTCGCCGGTCGTGATCTCGATTTCGGGCACGGTCGCTTCGACAGCCCGGCCGGCGCCGGCGCGAGGCGGATCGAAATCACCGCTCTCGCCTGCCCCTTGAAGCAGAGCCGCATCGTCCCGGTCGTCCTGGTCGATCAGATCCTGCAGCGTCTTATCTTCGTCCTCGCCGGCCAGCTCGTCGCAGGCCTGCAGCCAATGGCGCAACTCCGCGCCCTCGGGTCGGCCCTCAGCCTCCCAGATCTCGTAGGCGCGGCGACGTATCTGCTCGTGCTTGTCTGTGGCCATGATCTACTCCAATTCGCGCGGCCGATCGAGAACGTCAGGCTGCCGTCTCGCGGCAGCCTCCAGCGCAGCATCGGCAGGTATCGACGCCCTCAGGGCGTGTTGATGGTCGGGAGAAAATGCTCCACCTGGTGGCGCTCATACCCTGAAAGCGTCTCCACGCGCTCCTTCCAGAAGCGCTCGGCCTCCGGCGGATCCTCCTCCCAAAGGCGAACTGTGATGATGTTGTCGTCGATCTTGGAGCGGCGATGGCCGCCAAGACGCAGATATTCCCTGGCAAGCCTCAAGCTCGGGGTTTCGGTGTCTCGCCCGCGAACCGACGCCTCTCTCGCATTGCGGTGGGCGTTTTCCAATGCCCTTTTGCGATCGTTTTCGGCCTCTTCCGTGTCAGCGCAACGCGCATCGTCGGTGCCGCTTTCCGGCGGCACGGTGGATATCGAAATCATGCCGTGGTCCTCCTTCCCTTCATGCGAAGGCGCCCATGGCTTGCCGCCGCGCGGAAGCATGATCCGAGCAGCGGCGGGCATCATGGATCAGCTTTCGCTGTTGTGATCCAATAACCCTTGCAGGCCCAGAGAGTTCCGGCCGGCGATGATAGAAGTGAGGATTGATTGAGGTCGGGCGCCCGGCCGGCATCAATGAACGGCCATGCTCACCATGCGATAAGGATGCACGGCCTCGAACTGCAAAATCACAGCCGTTGCTTCCTGCAATACACGCTCGGCATTCTCGGGATCCTCACGGGCGAGTTCGTCGGCGTTGACGCGGATCGCTTCGGCCATATTGGTGGAAACGGCCGCAAACTGCCTGTTGCCCTCGACCAGCGCCTCACGCGCCGTGTCTTCCAGCGTACGAGCGATATCGACGAAGATTTCCTCGCGTTCCTCGATGCTGAGGTCTTTGATTAGATTGGTCTTCTCTTCCATTTCAGCCACTCCTTTAGACGTGGGGTACAATCGAGCTCATCAAGCCTCGATCACCCAAGAGCTGGGAATGCCGAAATCCGGATTCAAGCCTTGCGGCGACTTGAACTCGCCTTCGAAATCCGAGCGCGACGACTGTCGCCGTTGTTTCCAACGCGAAAGCCGTTTTTCCGTTCCCTCGGCGCGTTAGCAGTCAACGACCGAGAGTGCTAAATTTTTCCTCTAACCTCTTGAAATCGAACCCCGCCAAACCAGATCAATTGCACAAAGCGCTCGCGGCTCCGCCCCCGCCCGCGCGGGTTCTGCAGGCCGCCCAGCGAAGTTTTGCCACTCCGCCTGGACTGATCATCCGGTCCGGCGGGGGAACAACGCAGCATCGTTTATTCATGGAGGAAGACATGTCGTTCCGACCGCTTCACGATCGCATTCTCGTCCGCCGGGTCAGCTCCGAGGAAAAGACCAAGGGCGGCATTATCATTCCCGACACCGCTAAGGAGAAGCCGCAGGAAGGCGAAGTCATTGCCGCCGGTCCCGGCGCGCGCAACGACGCCGGCCAAATCCAGGCACTCGACGTCAAGGTTGGCGACCGCATCCTGTTTGGCAAGTGGTCCGGTACCGAGATCAAGATCGCCGGCGAGGAGCTGCTGATCATGAAGGAAAGCGATGTGATGGGCATCATCGAGGCGCAGGACGAAAAGCGACAGGCCGCCTGAGACAAGCTGCACAGATCAACACTGGGGCGCTTCGGCTTTCATGAAAACGGAGAACCGCTCCAACCTTTTGTTTTTACGCAATTCCGAACGGAAAACCGCTTCGCACTTTTCCTGGAATTGCACCAGTTGCCCATGAAGGAGTGAGGACATGGCTGCTAAAGAAGTCAAATTCAGCATCGAAGCCCGCGACAAGCTGTTGCGCGGCGTCGATATTCTTGCCGATGCGGTCAAGGTCACGCTCGGCCCGAAGGGCCGCAACGTCGTGATCGACAAGTCCTTCGGCGCTCCGCGCGTCACCAAGGACGGTGTTTCGGTCGCCAAGGAAATCGAGCTCGAAGACAAGTTCGAAAACATGGGCGCCCAGATGGTCCGCGAAGTCGCGTCGAAGACCAGCGACATCGCCGGCGACGGTACGACGACCGCAACGGTTCTTGCCCAGGCGATCGTTCGCGAAGGCGCCAAGGCAGTTGCCGCCGGCATGAACCCGATGGACCTGAAGCGCGGCATCGATCTTGCGGTCAGCGCCATCGTCGGCGAACTGAAGACCAATGCCCGCAAGATCTCCAACAATGCGGAAATCGCCCAGGTCGGCACGATCTCGGCAAACGGCGACGCCGAAATCGGCCGCTTCCTGGCAGAAGCCATGGAAAGGGTCGGCAATGACGGCGTCATCACGGTTGAAGAAGCCAAGACCGCCGAGACCGAACTCGAAGTCGTCGAAGGCATGCAGTTCGACCGCGGCTATTTGAGCCCCTATTTCGTCACCAATCCCGACAAGATGCGGGCCGAGTTCGAGGATCCCTATATCCTGCTGCACGAAAAGAAGCTGTCGAACCTGCAGTCGATGCTGCCGGTTCTCGAAGCCGTCGTCCAGACCGGCAAGCCGCTCCTCATCATCGCTGAAGACGTCGAAGGCGAAGCCCTTGCAACGCTCGTCGTCAACAAGCTGCGCGGCGGCCTGAAGATCGCTGCCGTCAAGGCTCCGGGCTTTGGCGATCGCCGCAAGGCCATGCTCGAAGACATCGCCGTCCTGACCGCCGGCACCGTCATCGCCGAAGACCTTGGCATCAAGCTCGAATCCGTGACACTCGACATGCTCGGCCGGGCCAAGAAAGTGTCGATCGAAAAGGAGAATACGACCATCATCGACGGCGTCGGGTCGAAATCCGATATCTCCGGCCGCATCGCCCAGATCAAGGCGCAGATCGAAGAGACAACCTCCGACTACGACCGCGAGAAGCTGCAGGAACGTCTTGCCAAGCTTGCCGGCGGCGTTGCCGTCATCCGCGTCGGCGGCTCGACGGAAGTCGAAGTCAAGGAAAAGAAGGATCGCGTCGACGACGCCCTTCATGCGACCCGCGCGGCGGTCGAGGAAGGCATCCTGCCGGGCGGCGGCGTGGCGCTGCTGCGCTCCGTCAAGGCGCTCGACGGCATCAAAACCGCCAATGACGAGCAGCGTGTCGGGATCGACATCGTCCGCCGCGCACTCGAGGCGCCGGCGCGCCAGATCGCCGAAAACGCCGGAGCGGAAGGCTCGGTCATCGTCGGCAAGCTGCGCGAAAAGACCGAGTTCTCCTATGGCTGGAACGCCCAGACCGGCGAATATGGCGACCTCTACGCACAGGGCGTCATCGATCCGGCCAAGGTCGTTCGCACCGCACTTCAGGATGCCTCGTCGATTGCCGGTCTCCTCGTCACGACGGAAGCCATGATCGCCGAGAAACCCAAGAAGGACGCCACGCCGGCGATGCCTCCCGGCGGCGGCATGGATTACTGACAAGCACCGGCCTGCCCGCATCGCCGGACAGGCCTTTCCGAGGGAATGAAGATGGTTCAACCGATCAGAAACCGATCGCAGGTGCCGCTGGATTCCTGCGATCTGGAAACCTGCCAGCGCGTCTTCGACAAGATCAGCGCCGACCACGCGGTGGCAAAGGACAGTGACGAAGCCGAACGAATGGCGAGCATCATCATCGATCTCTACCGGCAGGGCGTACGCGATCCCAATCACCTAAGCGCGATGGTCGAGGCAGCACGCGGCCTGTTCGAACCTGAAAGCGGTGATGAACCGAAGGCCTGATTGCCCGAAAGCGGATTTGCCGAGACGGGAAAACGGGGAGGACTTCGCTCTCGCCGCTCAACAAGCCGTGGCACGGCCTGCATGACCTATGTCAGCGCAGGCGCCGCCCGGGCGAGTTCGGGCGAATGACGCTCATCTCCTCATGCTGCACTTCGTTCTGGTCGTTCAGCACTGCGCGCCAAAGCCTGTTGCCGAGGCGAAGTGACACCCGCTTTGTGCCCGCGTGTTCGGCGGTGCCGATTTCCACGGAACTGACGACGGCGCCATGGCGCATGTGGCGGCGAAGATCGGCCAGCGACAGACCGAACCGCTCCGCGAGCTCGGATGAATCAAGGATAAAATCGCCGTTCGCGTCGCGTTCGATCAGCATCGGTTTTTCTCCAGTGGTTCACAACCGTTGCTCATGCGACATCAGGGATGGCGGCGCTGTCGTTCGGCAGCAGCCGCGCCACGGCGCTCAGCAGATCCGTCTGCGATATCAGGCCGAGGATCCGGTAATCGTCGTCGACGATAATGACGGCATGGGTGCGCCCGTCCGTCAGCACAGGCAGCAGCGAAAGAGCGGCATCTGAAGGCCTTGCGACCGCCGGTCTTGCGATTGCGCCCGAGATCGTTTCGGTGCTCGTCGCCAGTTCCCGCAAGCCGACGGTGCCGATCAGGCGGCCCTCCGGGTCCTTCACCGGCAGCGTGCGGATATTGTGCTTCAGGAGCAGATGCCGCGCGGATTCCGGTTCGGAAGCTTCGCCGACGGCGATCACGTCACGCGACATGATATCGGCGCAGCTGATCCCAGCGTTCGAGCGGATGACCGCCTGCAGCTCGACCTGCTGCAGCAGCCGGCTCAAATCCGCCCGGTCGATATCGAAGGTTTCATCAAGCGCTTCGAGAGCCGCATCGACATCCTCGTCGCGGAAGCCGATCCGCGCTGCGGACGGCAGGTCGACGGTCTGATGCGTGTTCTCGGCGGGCTTGGGAACGACGTGCGGATAGTTTCGCCTGGAAAGTTTGTGAAACAGCAGGCCGAGACCGACGAGGATGCAGGAATTCAACGCGACCGGCACGAAGGGAAAGAGAAAGCCCCAGCCGGCAACGACGGGACCGCCGAGGACGGCGGTCAACGCCGCTGCCCCTCCCGGCGGATGAAGGCAGCGCGTGAAGGACATCGCGCCGATGGCAAGCGACACCCCAACGCCGGTCGCGATGATCGGATCTCTGAAGAAATAGGAAGCGATGATGCCCATCATGGCGGAAATGGTGTTGCCGCCGATGATCGACCACGGCTGCGCCAGCGGACTTGCCGGCACCGCGAAGAGAAGCACCGCCGACGCGCCCATTGGGGCGACGATCAGCGGAAGATGTGGTCCCTGCCCGAAGAGATAGCCGCTGATGACACCGGTGAGGCCGATCGCCAGCAAGGCGCCGAAACAGGCGATCAATCGCTCCCGCAAGGTCGCGCCCGCCAGGATCGGCGAGAACAAGCGAAAGCGCCGGAAGCGGCTCTGCCCCACCTTGGGGGAAACGGGATACTGCATGACAAGACCAATGTTGATGAGGATTATTCGGCGGACCAGGGGAAGAGAGGCGCTAGTTCGTAGACAGCCTGGGATCTCTACTTTTTGTCGCGCTGAGGACTTCATGGAATGCATTGAACGCGCTGGGGCGGTCGTTCTTGCGAGTGACGAGCAGTGTCTCGACAGGCCCCAGCGGATGGGTTTGAACCACAGTTTGCCAGTGCATGAGATCGAGAACGGATTTCGGTATGACGCCCGCCATGTTGCCGGTCGCAACGCTCGCCAGGATCGCATGATAGGAGCCGAGTTCGCTCGTCGGCAGGGTGTTCGATTTGCGCGCCCAGCTTTCGGCGATCCGGCGATAGGTGCAGCCGGGCTCCAAAGCGGCGAGCGCGCCGACGCGGAGGTCGGCAGCCGATTTGATCGAGGGATGGCCCGACGGCAGAACGATCAGCAGCTCTTCGACGAAGATCGGCTCCATGTCGAGCGCTATGAGCTCGGCATCGAAACCAGCGTCTTCCCCGCGCATCGCCTTGGGCAGGCGGGCAATCAGCGCACAATCCAGCGCATCGGCCAGCACGTCGCGAGCAAGATCGCGGGAGGCGCCCATCGTCAGGTGAAGCGAGACATCGGGCCACATCTGCTTGAATTGGGTCAGCGCCGGCGGCAGCCGGCTTGCCGCCGTGCTTTCCATCGTGCCGACCCGCAATGTCCCGGACGGGGCGACCGGCCGCACGGCCTGGCGCGCCTCCAGCGCAAGCGCCGTCAGCTTGTTGGCATAGGCGAGGAAGGTTTCGCCCTCCCGTGTCAACGTCATCTTCTTGCCGTCGCGGCTGAAGAGGGACGTGCCGAGATCTTCCTCCAGCTGCTGGATGCGCGTCGTCACATTCGAAGGCACCCGCCCGACGGCCCTGGCGGCCTTCGTGACGCTGCGATCGCTGGCGACGGCGAGGAATATCTCGATCGACGAAAGATCCAATGAAAATCTCGTTTCCGGAATTATGGAGGCGGATAATTCTCTATATAAAAATCATTTCCGCAGCTCAAGTCGTATCACGATATAATTGGAGCCGATCAAGCGAAGCGGGAAGTAATTGCCGAAAAAAGGATCGCGACGCCGAGGGAATAGCCAGGAAGCCGCGATATTGCCTCTGCCGGAAGACAATTCCGGGGTTTGCGGCTGGCATGGGGTTTGCATCCACAAGTCTATCTGCAGATTGATCGGCGACGGCCCATGTTGCACCTTGTCTTGACCTGTCTTCTCCTGAGCGTCGCTTCGGGCCTGAGCATGCGGCGTTTTCTTCTGCCCTATTTCCAGGGCGGCGACCTCGCCGAGAAGTCCGCCCCGGTGACGGTCGTTGCAAGCGCCGTCTTTCTGGCCGCGATCGCCTTCACCGTCTCCGATCAGAATCTCTGGGCAAAATCCGTCATCCTGATGCTCGGCCTTTTCCTGGCGGCCACCTTTGACGATGCGAAGCCGAAGCTGACGATCGCGCTTTCCGTCGTCAGCCTCGCCGCCTATCTCGGGTTGCGTTCGATCGGCTGAGCCGTCCGGCAGGCTGCGCGGCAATACGGCCTACCCTGTGGTATCGAAGCTAAAGTCGAGGTGATCGTTTCCCAGCGAGAAACCCCCAGCGGTTTCTCGCAATCGGCGTTACCCTCAGGAAGCAAAGGACATCGACTGGCCGGCCGCGTACGTCCTGCGGCCATCGGCGACAGCGGTCTGGAAGTGCGAGATTCTTTCGTTCAGGACTTCCACCTGATGGCGAAGCCTGTGAATTTCCGCGGTGTTTTCTTCCACCATGGCAGCGTTGTGCTGGGTGATGTGCTCGACATCGCGAACGGCGTTGTTGACCTCCTCGATACCCTTGTATTGCGTGGTCGTGGAGGACGTGATGACCTGCACCAGCCCGTTGATCGAGGTGAAGTGCTCCATGATCGCCGACAGCGCTTGGCCGGTCTCCTCGACGAGCTTGACGCCCGCGCCGACCTGCGATGCGCTGGTGGAGATGAGCCCCTTGATCTCGCGGGCGGCGGTGGCGCAACGCTGCGCAAGCTCGCGAACTTCCTGCGCGACGACGGCAAAGCCCCTGCCGGCCTCTCCCGCACGGGCGGCTTCCACGCCCGCATTGAGCGCGAGAAGATTGGTCTGGAAGGCGATCTCGTCGATCACGCCGATGATGCTGCTGACCTTCTCTGACGACCGGTTGATTGCCCCCATGGCATCGACGGCCTTGGCGACGACGGCCGCGGAATGCTCCGCCTGTCGGTATGCCTCGGCGACCGAGCGCGACGTCTGGTTCGCGTTTTCGGCCGTCGTCCGCACGCTGACTGTGAGTTCGCCGAGCACGCGCGAGCTGTCCTCGAGGGCCGCGGCCTGCTGTTCCGTGCGGCGGGCCAGATCGTCGGCGGCACCCGAAAGGTTGGTGCTGCCCTCGGCGATCTCGTAGGTCGTGTTGCGAACCTCCGCGAGCGTCAGGCGCAGCGCATCGATGGCGTGATTGTAGGTCCGCGCCATCGCGACATATTCCGCGGCGAGATCTTCGCTCATCTCGGCGGTGAGATTGCCGTTGGCAAGCTTGCCGAGCATATCCGACAGGGCGCTCAGAGCCTCGCTCTGTTCGGCCTCGATACGCGCCTGCTCGGCCGCGCGGCGGGCCTGCTCCTGTTCGTCACGTGTCCTGTTTGCCTCGGCGACCTCTTCCAGCCTGGTTTTCTCCAGCGCCTGGTCGCGGAAGACGGTTACCGAGCGGATCATGTCGCCGATCTCGTCGCCGCGCTTGCCGTCGCCGATCGCGACGTTCAGATCGCCGTCTGCAAGCCGCATCATCGTCTGGGTGATCCGCTTCAGCGGTCCGCGCAGCGTTTCGATCAGCATCAGGCCGCCGATGATCGCAAGCACGGTGCCGGCTATCATGGTCGAGAGCGACATCGTCGCCGAGCGCTGGCTGATTTCCCTGCCGCTCTCCTGCGCCGTGCTGACGAATTGTTCCAGCGTGTGACTTGCCGCCGCCACGAGCTCGGTCGCCGCTTCTCTGTTCTTCTGCCACCGGTCCGCGATCGATATCAGAAGCGAGCTGTCCTTTTCGATCGAGGCAAGAGATGGCTCGATCTTCTTCGCAAGTTCCTGCAAGGCCGCGTTTTTCCCGCTCAAGGGTACGAGCTGTGCAGCGCTTTCGCGCAGCGCCTTGAGATCGGCGAGAACGGCATCCCGCGCTTGGCCGTCAACCCGCCTGTTCAGTTCACTTAGGTGCAGGCGCAGATCGTCGATCGATTTGAAAGCGGTGTTGACGATCGTCACCATCGAGCGGAGCGTGGCGATGTTCGCATCCATGCCGACAAAACGCTCGATAGCAGTATCCGCATTCCCGGAGGCGAGCTTTCCGAACTTCTCCTCAAAGCCCTGCAGATCCTGGTCGACGGGAGCATAACCCTCGAGCGTCAGGTTGGCGCTGTCCTTGGCCATCGCCGCGAGCTTGTCCGATACCGGCTTCAGCGCGGCAATCTGGCTTTGGGCCTTGTCGGAGGCGACTGCGGCGCTCCCGCCCATCTCCTTGACGAGCGGCGGCAGGAGGCTGCCGAGAGCCTCTGCGAGATCCGCAGGCGCGGTGGCCTGCGCGGTCGCCTTGCGCAACTTCGCAATACGTTGCGCGATATTCTTGTAGGCTGAGGCATCGAGAAGAAGCGCCCGGACGAAGGCTTCCTTTCCGTTCGCCTGATCCTGGAGAACGTCGAGCTGCTTGCGCGCGGTCTGGCTTTCCTTGAAAAGCTGCGCCACGGCATCATCGATCTCGTGTTCGGTATTCGCGCGCTCTTGCGACACTGCCCACAGCGCGTCGGCGCTGCCCTGCATCTTGCCGCCGAGTTCGCGCACTGCGGAGATCTGCTGCTTCTGCGCGGGATCGGAGAGCATGGCGTCGAGCGTCGCAGCGCCCTTTTCCTGATCGGAAATTCCGGCGATCAGCCGATCGCGCGTGGCCGCTGTCGGAAGGTCGGTAAAGGCCGTCAGGGAGGATCGCAGCTGCTGGAAACTGGAAAGGGTGTCGATCGTCTGGCGAGTGAGCGTCATCTGGCCCTTGAGCGTACCGGCGGTGAAATAGCCGAAAAGACCAATGCCGGCGATGAGGACGATCAGCGGCACCACGAAGAAGAGAACCTTCGTCACGATCCGCATGCGCTGCAACAGTCGATCAATGAATGCCATAAAATAGCCCCGCCCAGGAATGCTCACGCCTGATGGCGCGACCATAGCCGCAACTGCTAAAAAAATGGTCAATGGTGTCGAGTTTGTTGAGAGCCGTTGGCACGGTCGACGGCCCATCCTACGTCGTCCCAGGCCTTGCGCCGAGGATCTACCACATCTCGACCGCCGCAGATGCTTGGGGCACAAGCCCGAGCATGACGAAAGAGGAGTTGGCAGTCTTGTCCGCAGCCTGGAGAGCGCATGTCTGCACTCTCCAAGTCTCCAATTAGCCGATAGCCATGAGGCTCGCATTGCCGCCGGCAGCCGCGGTGTTGATCGAGGTCGACACCTCCTCCAGCAGCCAGTTGAGGCAATAGATCTCCGGATCGCTCGCCAGTTCCTCAGTGGTTGCGGCCTGGACCAGAAGAAGCGGGCCGGGCAGCGCGGCAATCCTGCGGTTGACGGCAAGAACCCTGTCGCGATCTCCTTCGACGAGCGCGCCCGAGAATGGCCCGTCCTTTTCCCAATCCGATGTCCAGGAAATCCGGCCGGCGACAGCCGCCGGAAGATCCGCCAGCACCGACGTCGATATGGAAGCCGCGTCGACGACCACATGGTTGCCCGTAGAAAGGGCAGCGGCGATCTGGCGATAGAGCCCGCTTTCGGTCTGCGGCACAAGAAGAATGCGGCCGCGGGGATGGAGTGCGTAGAGATTGCGCTCCCCGACGGGGCCGGTGAGTTCGCGTTCGAGCCCGAGCGCCGAGCGGCTCGCATAGAAGCGCGCGGCTTCGCCCTCACCTGGCAAGCCCTTCTTGTCGAGCCAGATGATGTAGTCGCGAAGGGCGAGATCCGTATGAACGGAATCCTGCTGCGGCGGTACGGGCGCAGGCTGCACCAGCCGGCCGATATAGAGCGGGCCGCCGGCCTTCGGGCCGGTTCCCGACAGGCCGCGGCCGCCGAAGGGCTGGACGCCGACGACCGCGCCGATGATGTTGCGGTTGACGTAGAGGTTTCCGGCCTTGATGCGGCTCGTCACATGCGCGATCGTTTCGTCGAGGCGGGTGTGAAGCCCGAATGTCAGCCCGTAACCCGAGGCGTTGATATCGTCGATCAGGCGGTCGAGCCCGTTTCTCTTGAAGCGGACGACATGCAGGACGGGTCCGAAGACCTCCTTCGTGAGGTCCGACAGCGACTTGATCTCGATGATCGTCGGCGGAACGAAGGTCCCGGCCGCCGCACTTTCCGGCAGCGGCAGCTGATCCACCTTGCGGCCGGCGCCGCGCATCGTTTCGATATGCTGGTCGATCTCCGCCTTCGCGCCGTCGTTGATGACAGGCCCGACATCGATGCTCAGCCGATCGGTGCGGCCGATCGTCAGTTCACGGAAGGCGCCCTTCAGCATGGCAAGCGTCCTGTCGGCCACATCGTCCTGCAGGCAGAGCACGCGCAGAGCCGAGCAGCGCTGGCCGGCACTGTCGAAGGCCGATGTCACGACGTCGGCCACCACCTGTTCGGCCAGGGCCGACGAGTCGACGATCATGCCGTTCTGACCGCCGGTTTCGGCAATCAGCGGGATCGGCTTACCGGTCGCCGACAGCCGTTCGGCCAGTTGCGCCTGGATCATGCGGGCAACTTCGGTCGAGCCGGTGAACATGACGCCCGCCGTTTCCTGAGCCCCGACCATGCCGGCGCCGAGGCGACCGCTGCCCGGCACGAACTGCAGGGCGCCGACAGGCACGCCGGCCTCATGGAGGATCTTGACGCTTTCCGAGGCGATGATCGGCGTGACGCCGGCGGGTTTCGCCAGTACGGGATTGCCGGCCACGAGTGCGGCGGCAACCTGCCCGGTGAAGATCGCCAGCGGAAAATTCCATGGGCTGATGCAGACGATCGGGCCGAGCGGCAGATGTGATGGGCCGAGCGTCTTGCGGGCCTGATCGGCATAGTAGCGCAGGAAATCCACCGCCTCGCGCACCTCGCCGACCGCATTGGCCGCGGATTTGCCGGCCTCGCGCATGATGATGCCCATCAGCACCTTGATGCGGGCCTGCATGATGTCGGCCGCCCGATCGAGGCAGGCGGCGCGCTCGGCCGGCGGCACGGCAGCCCATTGCGGTGCATATTCGGCCGCCATCGCAACGACACGGGCAGCCTCCTCGATCTTCAGTTCGGTGACCGTGCCGACGACGTCACGGTGATCGGCCGGATTGAGGACGTCACGCGTCACCCCATCGGCGGAACCGTCGGCGAGGATCGGAAGCGCATGCCACGGGGCCGTGGCGGTGGAGGCGAGCGTCTGCGCCAGATCTGCAAGCGTCGCCTCGCTCGAGAGATCGAGGCCGCTCGAATTGGCGCGGGCACTGCCGTAAAGGGCCTTCGGCGCGGCGATCTGCACATGCGGCGCACCGACGACGGGCATGGCCGAGACGGTCTCGGCCGGATCGGCGATCAGCGCCTCGACCGAAACGTTCGGATCGGAGATGCGGTGCACGAAGGAGGAATTGGCGCCGTTTTCGAGAAGGCGCCGCACCAGATAGGCGAGCAGCGTCTCATGCGTTCCAACAGGCGCATAGATGCGGCAGGGCCGGTCGAGCTTTTCCTTACCGACCACTTCGTCATAGAGAGGTTCGCCCATGCCGTGCAGGCACTGGAATTCATATTTGCCGACCGCGAAATCGGGACCGGCCAGATGATAGATCGTGGCGAGCGTCTGCGCATTATGGGTGGCGAACTGCGGGAAAACGGCATCGGCGGCGGCAAGCAGCTTGCGAGCACATGCGATATAGGCGACGTCGGTGTAGATCTTGCGGGTATAGACCGGATAATCGTCGAGACCGTCCAACTGGGCGCGCTTGATCTCCGCATCCCAATAGGCGCCCTTGACGAGACGGACCATCATCCGACGTCCGGAACGGCGCGCGAGATCGATGATGTAGTCGAGGACGAAGGGGCAACGCTTGCCATAGGCCTGCACGACAAAACCGAGGCCGTTCCATCCCGCCAGTTCCGAGTCAAAGCAGAGCTCTTCGAGCAGATCGAGCGAAAGCTCCAGCCGGTCGGCTTCCTCGGCGTCGATATTGAGGCCGATATCATAGGACTTGGCGAGAACGGCGAGCGCCTTGACCTTCGGCAGCAGCTCTCCCATCACCCGGCCGGCCTGCGCTCTGACATAGCGGGGGTGCAGGGCCGAAAGCTTGATCGAGATGCCGGGGCCGTCAAAGATCCCGCGCCCGTTCGACGCCTTGCCGATGGCGTGGATCGCCTTTTCGTAGTCCTTGAAATAGCGCTCGGCATCGGCGGCGGTCGTCGCGGCCTCGCCCAGCATGTCATAGGAATAGCGGAAGCCGCGCGCTTCCAACGGGCGTGCGCGCTTCAGCGCCTCTTCGATCGTTTCACCGGTGACGAACTGCTCGCCCATCATACGCATGGCCATATCGACGCCGCGGCGGATGACCGGCTCGCCGGCGCGCGCGATCAGCCGCGTCAGCGCCGCTGACAGGCTGCGGTCGTTGACCGTCGAGGTGAGCTTGCCGGTGACGACGAGCCCCCAGGTGGCGGCGTTGACGAACATGGATTTGCCGCCGCCAATATGCGAGGTCCAGTTGCCCTCGGCGATCTTGTCGCGGATCAGCGCATCGCGGGTTTCCGTATCGGGAATGCGCAGCAGCGCTTCGGCGAGACACATGAGCGCCACGCCTTCCTGGCTGGAAAGCGAATATTCCTGCACCAGCCCCTCGACGCCGGTGCCCTTATGCTTGGCGCGCAGGGCCTCGATCAGGGTGCGGGCCGTGCTGCGGATGTCGTAACGCTTCGCCTCGGAGACGCGCGCGGCAGCAACGAGCGGCGGCAGGCATTCCGTTTCCGGTCGGCGATAGGCAGCCGTGATGGCCTGGCGAAGCCCCGATTGCGGCCGGATCGGCGGCGCAAACGCCGAGAACGGCGCGGGATCATTGGATGGCGTGTTGTCGATCGCTGCGTTCAACATGAAGATACCTATCAATCGAAGACTGGTTTAACGGATGAATGAAACGCCGGGCTCGTCGTCTGAGAGCGCATCGTCCGTGACAGCAGGGCCGGAATATTCCGTCTCGCTGAGCGGGCGCGCATCCGGCTTATCGCGCTTGAGGGTGAGTGCGGCTGCTACCGCTCTTATCGCCACTGGCCGGTAGTGAGCGAGCAGGTCCGGCTTCTGATCGTCATCCGGTTCTTCCCTAGGCATGCATGACCCCGTTTTGCGTGCGGCACCGATGCGATCCTGACGATGCGTCAAGCGCCTGCGCCTTCCATCCCATTGCCGACGCATAAGGTATCACAGATCGCCGATCGCGATCTCACTTGATTTTCGCCATTTTCAACCTGTATGAACTTATTAAATGGCACTTGAAAGTTCAAATGGCTAGCGAACCCGACATCTTTAGTGAATTGGACCAGTTCGACAGAAAAATCCTCGCGGCTCTCGCCGAGGATGGAAGGCTGTCGATCACCGATCTTGCAGCGCGCGTCGGCCTGTCGAAGACGCCGTGCCAGCTCCGCTTCAAGCGGCTGATCAGCGAAGGCTATATCGAAGGCTTCAAGGCCGTCCTCAATCCATCGAAAATGCAGCTCGACCACATCGCCTTCGTCGAAGTGAAGCTATCCGATACCCGCGAAGATGCGCTGAAAAGCTTCAACGACGCCATCAAGAAGATCAGCGAAGTCGAGGAGTGCCACATGATCGCCGGCAGGTTCGACTATCTCCTGAAAATCCGCACCCGCGATATCGGCCGCTACCGCCGCGTCCTCGGCGAGCGCATCTCGACGCTGCCCCACGTTGCCAACACCTCGACCAATGTCGCGATGGAGACGATCAAGGAAGGCTGGGACAAGTTCGGGTCGAGTCTTTCCTGAGCCTGTTGCCGGCGATGGGCCAGAAGCAGTTCAGCCATCTCCCAGAATAGGGAGTCGTCGGAAAACCCCGCCCACTTTTCAGCATCATACTCTCGCTTTCCGGCCGCGTGCGCTCGGCTTCACCGGGACGCTTTTGCCATACTCGTTCCACCACGCCGTCAAAGCTTCCATCGTGGGGCCGAGACCCCGCGCTTTTTGCGTGATCTCACAGCCGAAGGCGCAAAGGTCGAAATTCTCTCACGCACATCCGAAGGCGTCGAACGTGTCGCCGCTGACATCGTCGAAGCGGGCGGCACGGCAGTCGGCATCGTCTGCGACGTCGGTGAGGCCGAGCAGATCACCGCCGCAGTGGACAAGGTTGTCGCGGCGTACGGTCGTATCGACATTCTCGTGAACAATGCTTTCGATGGTTCCGCGGTCTTGTCTTCGGTCATCGACCTCTCGGTCGAGCAATTGCAACGGAACTTCGATACCGGGCCGATCGCCTATCTCAGCTTCATGCAGGCCTGCTATCCTCATCTCAGGGAAAGCGGCGAAGGCCGGATCATCAACTTCGGCTCGATGGCCGCCACCAGCGGGCTGGCTGGTTATGGCCCGTACAACATGGCCAAGGAGGCGGTGCGCGCGCTGACCCGCACGGCGGCCCGTGAATGGGGTGCTGACAAGATCACCGTAAACAACGTCCTGCCGATCGCCGACACCTGGGGGGCTGCGGAAAAGGATGTTCCTCCGCCGATGAGTGCGCTCGCTCGTTTCGGCTCGCCGGAAGAGGACATTGCCCCGGTGGTCCTGTTCCTTGCCAGCAAGGATTCGCAGTTCATCACGGGCTACAGCCTCACCCCCGACGGCGGGGCAATCATCGACAGCGCCCGATAACCACCAGCAAGCAAGGGGCGCGGGGCGCGCGCCCCTTCGGCTTACCGTTGCCGGTGGCGGAAGGCTTCGACGAAAGCGGAGAAAGCAGGGGATGGATGGCGCCGGCTCGGATAGTAGAGATGATAGCCCTGAAACGTTGGCGCCCAGTCTACGAGCACTTCCTTCAACTGACCGCTGTCGTAATAGTGCCGGACGAGGTCCCTCGGGACATAGGATAGCCCCGCGCCATCGAGAGCGGCATTGATCGCCGATCCTATGTTGGTCATCACAAGTTGGCCTTCCACACGAACGCTGAACTCGCGCCCGTCCTTTTCGAACTCCCAGGCGTAGAGCGCGCCTGAGCTGGGAAGCCGCAGGTTGACGCAATTGTGGTCCGTCAAATCGTGCGGGGTCGCAGGTGCAGCGCGGCCCTCAAAATATCCCGGCGATCCCACGACAGCATAGGAGACATCGGGACCGATGCGCACAGCCACCATGTCGCGCGCAATTGCTTCGCCGAGCCGCACACCGGCATCGAACTGACGCTCGACGATATTCGTGAAACCGTTGTCGACGATGAGTTCAACGCTGATATCGGGGTAATCCCGCAGAAATGCCGGCAGCCTTGAACGGAATACGAGGTCGACGGCATCGTCGGGACACACGACCCTGATGTGACCCGAGGGTTTGTCGCGTAGTGCGCGGATGGCGCTGACTTCCGCAGCGATGCCTTCGAAGTGCGGCTGAATGCTTTCCACCAGGCGCGCACCGGCCGCCGTAGGCGCCACGTCACGCGTCGTGCGGGAAAGAAGGCGGACGCCGAGCCGTGCTTCGAGCGCGCTGATCGTATGGCTGAGCGCCGAGCGCGTGACGCCCAGCTTCGATGCAGCCCGCGTGAAACTCCGCTCCCGAGCCACCTCCAGGAACGCACGCATCTCGGTGAATTCGTCGCGCCGCATTGTTGAATCTCCTTCATCACGGCGTTCAGATTATAGCTTCTAGTCGCGCAAAACCAGCCCGGCTATCTCTTAGGCAACGGACAGGAGGTGGCATGAAAGAGGCCGCGCCCAGCATTGAGAGAACGGATTTCTGAGATGCAGATGATCTTGGGACAGTCACGCCTTGCGCTGTTTGGCCTACCTTACTTGGGTTTTCGCGAACTCATGG
>NZ_RJJT01000059.1 GCF_003938655.1 Rhizobium pisi | reverse complement strand
GGAGTGGCTTTGGACGTATAACCACGAACGGCCCAACATGGGCATTGGCGGCATCACACCCGCTCAGAAACTGAAAATGGCCGCGTGAATTCTACCGCTGAACCCCGCTAAAACGGGGAGGACTACCATGGCGACAAGGAAATCATAGATTTCCTTGAGAAAGCGCGTGCCGCCGACGGCTTGCGAGTGCAGCTGGGCAAAGACGTGTTTTCCGTGAAGATCTCTTCTGAGACCGTTTCCGACAAGGGCCGTGAATATCTTACCAAGGGCGGCCGCGTCTCGGAGTGATGCCCCTACGAAGCGGGAGGATCACATGGCTAAGCGGTCATGCCGCCCTGTGAACCGAGCTTAGCTTTTGTTAGGCCGCGCAAAATCAAGACAATGGCCTGGTCGACATACGGAGTGCTGGCGAGAACCCGGTTTTCTTCGGGAGACAAACCGTTGTTTAGCTTCCTGCCCCTGAATGAGTTGAATTTCTCGCGACCGGGCCATTCGCGCACGCCATTCGGTTCCAGTACGCCGATTGCCTCGGCAACGTCGCGAGCGCAGCCGCCGAACCCGCCCATGACGTAAAGCGGTTGTTTGGCTTGAAGCGAATATAGAGCTTCCTCGGCGATGCCGGGCATATCACCCTTGAACTTGTCGACGCGGCCGCCCAGGATTATCCGAGCGTGGGTTTCGGCAAGCATCGTGTGCCGCATGGCCGACAGCCCTTTGGCCCATTCCGGCTCAGTCGGCTGATGGGTTTCCAGCTTGTGCCGCTCTTTCAGATCGATGTCTCTGCCATCGATGTCCAACAAACGAAGCTCTGCTGTCCCCTCAAGGTCTGCGGCTGCTTGATCAAGCTGCTCTGCTTTCTGGAGAATGTGGACCGGCCACGCGAGGTAATTCGTCACACCTAGTTTGTTTCGACTATCGGTATCACGTCGGTATCGCGCAGCAAGTTCGAACAGCAGGTTGCTGAACCCGTCAGCGCGAAGGTCCCCGCCATAAACAAGCTTTGCTCCCAGAGCAAGCGTGTGACGGGCGATTTCAGTCATCGCGTCTCGGAGATGTTCTTTGTGGAGGCCCAGACCCGGCATATCGGGACTTTCCGAGGTCGAGACGGCAATCGATCTCTTGTCTAAGACTTCGTTGTAGGTCATCGAACTACTCCTGCTAGCCATTCAGTGGCACTGCGCAGCCGTATCTTCGGCGCGATCGCATGAAATAACCGTTCTTCCTCGGCACCAAGAGGAGGATCCGGGTATACGATAATCGATCGTCTACCCTCGGCGGCGGGGATCAGAGCTGCAAGCGAAATCAGCTCGGGCGGCCTTGGCAAAAATATGACGCGGGGCTTTTTCTTGTTAGGTCGCATCAGTTCAACTCGACATTTCCACAAAAAGTCTCTTAGAATCTCATCCAATAACGCGCGTATTACAATATCCACGCGGTTGGAATTCTCATCATCCAATCGGACTATTGGTACGTTTCCCAGATACGGGAAGCCGCGTTCGTCTTTGTCCGAGATACAATTTGCTATCACAAGCGGTCTGTTATGTCGCTTGGCTTCGATTATCTCACGTCGACACCACTCTCTGGAGGAAAAAGAATCCGTATGAATAGCGATGACAGCGCTTACTTTGATTTTCGAAAGCAGCACTTTTTGAAACCTAAGTCCGGGCGGGATATCGTAGACGTCAAAGAAGCGATCGTGTCCCATGGAGTGGTGTAGCTGGATTTCATAGCCATCGGTGATTTCCGGTAGGGTCGGGTTGCTTAGAGCCAACCTGAGGGACACCACCGATGACCGACGACATGATGAACCTGCGCTCAC
>NZ_RJJT01000058.1 GCF_003938655.1 Rhizobium pisi | reverse complement strand
ACTTGAGACAATCGCCACAATGAGCGATGATCCCCTCATCAGCCTGCCAGCAGCAAGCTGACACTCATCCGGCCCTCTGGGATGAGCCGTGGTCGTCTAAGCTACACCACGTCCTGGGACATGATCTCGCTTCACCATATGGGCGCGTAGCGCCACCATTTCCAATAAGGCTGTGCGTAACCTTGGAATAGGAGATTTCCATCACCGAGGAACTCTCAATCGGTCGCCCGTCCACCGTAGCCGACGCAATAACCTTAAAACGAACAGCCGCACTCTCGCCCTGGCAAGACGCAAGAGACAGGGCGCAAAGTGATGCCAAGAGCGACCGACGTTTCATTAGCTGCCTGTTACCGAAAGGTTTTTCAGCACACTGAGGCGCACGAGAACTGGTGGTATTGGCTTTGAGATGTTTCGCTTCAAAGGGCACGGGCGTCGCACCGACTGGCCCGGAATTTGGCGGGACGATCCCATGGACCGGGTCGTTTTTATATAATGAACCCAAATGGCGGCGATGAAGGCGAGCATGGCAAAACAATACCAGCCGAACATCAGACCATGCACCCATAGATGCTCGCCATCGCGAAGGAATAAAGCCCCTGCGACCAGCGCAATATGAGCTAGCAGAAAGCCAATCGTAATGAAGAGCACCCAACGCAACCCTTGTTAGCAATTTGACTGTATGCAAAACAACCATTTCTTCCAAGATGGGGCTGCCTCCGGTTGCAAGACTGGTAAATGCCAAATTACGAAAGGGTCCGGTCTGCTGGGCAAGTGATCGGCGTCGTTGCTCAAGAGTGACTGGCCCCCCAGGTCGAGAAGCATGTGCTGGAAAACGTTGTCGGCATTCCCGCCGGACGGGCTAACTCTGCGCGGTCCGGCAACGCCCAAGATCGTACGCACGCTTGGCGATGCAGTTCACATCCTGATCAAAGATTGGCCATCCGATGACGGTTAGGAATATGTCGCGGTTGTAAAAGCCTGCATCGACGCAATGAGCGGACACATTGCTCCAGAACAATTCCGGGAAGCGCTTTTGGTGCGGCCGACGAGGCGGGGATCGCTGCTTTAACAGTCGTTCACTGATGACAGTCGGCAAGAAAACGGCTGGCTGAGATCATACGGCCTGCATCGCCGCGGCCGTTCAGGTTGTGCTCGTATCGTCATCAAACCAGATTTCGTCGAGATCGATTGGCCTAACCTGCTTGTCGCCACCCTCTCCTTGAATGTCGCGCATTTCGTGGAACAAGCGGATCACATAGACCGCATAGCCAGTGTCCGGGTCCATCTCAGGGAATTTCTCGTTCGCGCGATCTACGCCTGGCCAAAACGCAGCGCGACCACCATCACTTAGGCCTCGATCATGAAAATACCCGGTCTTTGCGACTTATCAAATTGCCAACGGGCTAAACGCGGATCGACGTCTGAAATTGCCAACCCAAATTGCTCCAAAGCTCCTGACAGACCCAAGTTGGAGGTGTGAACAGTGTTGTTGTCGTCGAGTCTAACGATCCCTGCCATTGATCGAATAAGCCTATTTGTTCAGCGGAGCGCAACATCGCCCCAACCCATCGTCTGCGGTTGAGGTCAACATTTACATCGCCTCCACTCATTTTTCGTATACCGAAAACACCAGCGTCGCAGCTCAGCGTCGTGATATCGAGCGAAAGCGATTGAGTGCGGCTTCCAGACAGCGGCATGTCCAGGACAGGCCAGCGCATAGCGCTATAAGGATGATCAGATAATACAGCGTGGGTTGGTCAGCAGCTTTTGACCTGCCACTGAACTTTCATCCAGCGGCGGTTAGAGCCTCGGCGGCTTTGAATACGCCAAATGGCGCGGTGTGAGCAACCGGCGGAAACGCGAAGCTTTCATCTTGCGCAGCGTTGGAGCCGGTT
>NZ_RJJT01000057.1 GCF_003938655.1 Rhizobium pisi | reverse complement strand
TCGGCGACCTGCTGCCGTTCAACTACTCCAAGACTACCGTGACCTGATAGAGCCGGATATCGAAACCGGTGCGATGGCGCTTTAGCGGTGCCGAAGCCGTCAAGGCGCATCGAAAATCGCGCTTACGATACAGGCGAGCCCCGAATAAGGGACCGTTCTCTAATGCTTGCAATCGCGTACTGGAACCTGGGTAAGCGAGCCCAAGTTCAGCATGTGGTCGATCTGACCTTCGAATTGACCGAGTCTCCGAGCCTATCGGGACCACACGGGGAAGCTATTATCGGGCTGTCAGAAACGGGGAGGATCTCGGTACAGAGCCTAAGGGCCGCTCTCGGAACTGCGTTTTCGGTATACGCTAGCGACTACAAATCCTTTATATGCATCTCGAAATTGGCGTCAGGACAACTTACATCGGAATTCGAGGAGGAGCATGCTTGGCCCTTCCTGCTGCACCGAGGCGCTGGCCAGACGCTCGAAACGCATTGTTTGTGGTTTGTTCATAGGCCGTCACCATTTGGAAAATTTAATCCCCGGACCTACTCCACTCTCGACGCCGCCAAGCTTCGGCAGCGCGTTGAAGTAAGGGAGGCTGAGCAGGCGATTGCAAAGTCCATACTGATTGGCGACTTCAATAGCGACCCATACTGCGATTCCATGGTTGCCGCAGGTGCACTCAATTCTGCTATGTGTAGGAATATCGCCTCTCACATGCGTTTCCGCACTGAAGGAAAAGGGCGATATCAGAAAAAGATCCCAATGTTTTACAATGCGATGTGGGCAAACCTGGGGGATCAGACCTCAACAGCACAGCCTGGCTCCTTCTTCAATGACGGGGACATATCGGATTCCACGATTTGGCACGCATTAGACCAAGTTCTTATTAGGCCTTCATTGATCCCCACACTGCCAACCGGGACGCCAAAATATTTGACGAATATAAGAGCGACGAACCTGCTGAAGCCACAGTCAAACGGAATCGACACTACAATCTCTGATCACCTTCCTGTGGTCGTCACAATGAAAATTTGAGTTTCGAGCATGGTCAGTTACAGCGGCGATCAGCATACTTCGGATAGGCTCTTGTCGCTTCTCCGAGCTCAGGCAGACAAACTGGTGGCGCTTTGGTCAAACACGATCCAGTTTGATGTCAGACATGAGCTTGAATCAGTTACCGCCCTCACAACACTGGTGGCGTGGCCGGGTTGGCATCCAGAATCGGCTTTTGACTTCCTGACAATAAGATCGTTTGACGGCGATGTTCCGGCGATATGCATATCGCCATTCGAGGATACGCCCAGGAAAGTAGTCTCAGTCCCCGAACTCGTTGAATACATCAACACGGCGCTTAACTCCTCTGCCGCAGTTGAGGTGCTCAACGCGATGTCGGAACGAGCATATGAGAGCTATCGCAATAAGACTGAACTGCACCGGCAAGATCATTTCGAAAAGGTGCAAGTCGGACACCCGTTCCTCGATAGCCGAGGTCGCCTTTGCGCGAAATTGTCTGTTAATGGCGTCTCAGGCTTCATAAAGGCAGCTACACTTAAAAAACTGGCAATACCGCCCGGTGAAGCCGGTAGCGCCTATGGCTTCAGAGATAGGGAAGACTTCTTTGCAAAGCTGACCCTACTTGGTCCTGCAAGAGTGAGGCTAACCGAAAAGGAAGTCTCTGAACTAGTTGAATGGGCTCGCTACATCTTGTCGCTCAATATCAGAATGTAGGACCTGGCAGCAGTATAGGACCGGGATCATACTGGATGGCTATTTCAGTTTTCCGATCCATGCGCCTATGAATCTTTTGTGAAGATCGTCTTCGACGGTGACAGCCAGATTAGCCCTGAGCGGTCACATAGAAGGTACGTCGAACACGCGCCGTCCGTCGACTGTTTGGATCAGCTGGCTTTCGGGCGAACCGTCGCCCTGTGAACAATTGCTGCGGCGTCCAAGCCGTCTCTCGAGGTCGAACATTAATGCAAGCGATGATCCGGAAGGTGGGATCAGGACTGCGCTTACGGTTTTCGCGCTTTGCTGGAACAACCATGACCTGCCACTGAACTTTCATCCAGCGGCGGTTAGAGCCTCGGCGGCTTTGAATACGCCAAATGGCGCGGTGTGAGCAACCGGCGGAAACGCGAAGCTTTCATCTTGCGCAGCGTTGGAGCCGGT
>NZ_RJJT01000056.1 GCF_003938655.1 Rhizobium pisi | reverse complement strand
GTAAGCGGCAAGCAGACCCCATCTGGCGTCGATAGCCTTGATCCCGGTAATGCAGATAGACGAATTCACGAACTGTGAGCTTCTATGTCTGCGCCTAGCTCTGGAACTAGAAACTTCCATATGATCGAGGCTGTTCCGGAACGGCTCGAGGGTGCTCCGCGACAATTTCGGCGGCGCTGGTCCGATGATTTTAAGGCGCGGGCTGTGGCCGAGACAATGGAGCCTGGCGCGAGCGTGTCGGCAATTGCGCATCGCATCGGCATACATCCCTCACAACTATTTGGCTGGCGGCGTGATGCGCGAGACGGACAGCGATCGGTCTCGCGAGATCGGGCTGTTCAGACAGAAACCAGATCGATTGGCAGACGTTCGATGATCGAGCTTGTCATCGGCGATATCGTTATCCGGGCTGACGCAGATATCGACGACGGCCATCTGCAGCGGGTGATCCGAGCGGTGCGCTCGGCATGATCCCGTCAGGCGTGAAGGTCTTTCTCGCGAGCCATCCGATCGACTTTCGCAAGGGTCCGGACAGCCTGCTTTCGCTGGTGCGGGATGCCGGCAGTGATCCGTTCAACGGTGCACTCTATGTCTTTCGGGCCAAGAGAGCGGACCGGGTCAAGATCGTTTGGTGGGATGGCTCGGGCGTTTGCCTCTATGCGAAGCGGCTGGAGAAAGCCCAGTTCTTCTGGCCCCGGATCGGTCACCATCGCGTCCAGCTCAATCACGCCCAGCTTCTGGCTCTTGTCGACGGAATGGACTGGAAGCGGGTTCGATCCACGCCGGTGAAGCCACCCGAGATTGTTGGGTAAAACCGCTGCGGCGAAGTGAATCAGCAGCCTGAAACCACGGGCGGATCGCGACAAAATATGCTCTGATCGTGCCTATGACGCTGCCCGATATCGAGCTCCCGGATGATGTACAGGCTCTGAAAGCCATGGTCCTTGCCATGGCCGAAAAAGCAGCCCGCGTCGAGGCTTTGGAGAAGCAGGTTGATGATCTTGAGGCACGCAATGCGGACGCCGACCAGCGTATCGAGCGGCTGACGCAGATCCTGAAAGCTTTCGATCGCGCCCGATTTGGCCGACGCTCGGAAAAGCTTGCATCATCCACCGTCGATGACGAGCAGCATGCCTTTGTCTTCGAGGAGATCGAGACCGGCATTGCAGCAATCAAGGCTCAGGTTACGAAAGGCCGCGGCAGCGCGGACAGCAAGCGCGCTCCACGACCACGTAAGGGGTTTGCGCCGCATCTCGAGCGCGTCGAGGTCGTGATCGAGCCGGAAGACCTGCCAGAGCATGCGGGTAAGACGAAAATCCTGATTGGAGAAGATGTCTCCGAGCGGCTGGACGTGGTCGCTGCGAAGTTCCGGGTGATCGTCACTCGTCGTCCCAAGTATGCCTTTCGGAACGATGACGGCGTCATCCAGGCGGCGGCTCCGGCACACATCATCGAAGGCGGCATTCCGACGGAAGCACTCCTGGCCCAGATCGCCGTCTCCAAATATGCCGATGGCCTGCCGCTCTATCGCCAGGAAGCCATCTACGCACGCGATAGGGTCGAACTCGACCGCAAGCTCATGGCACAATGGATGGGTAAGGTCGGGTTCGAACTCAATATCCTCGCCGACTACATCCTCGACGAGATCAAGAAGGCCGAACGGATCTTTGCCGACGAAACGACCTTGCCAACACTCGCACCAGGTTCCGGATCGGCGAAGACGGCGTGGCTATGGGCATATGCCAGAGACGATCGAACCTTCGGAGGTAGCGGCCCGCCGATGGTGGCCTATCGCTTCGAGGATAGCCGCGCCACCGAGTGCGTCGCGCGACACCTGAACGGCTATCATGGAATCTTGCAGGTCGATGGATATGCCGCCTATACCAAGCTCGTCCGCAAGGATGGAGGCAATGACAGCGCCACTCTGGCCGGCTGCTGGTCGCACAGCCGCAGGAAGTTCTACGAGTTGCATGTCGCAAAGAGCTCGAAGGTCGCTACAGACACCGTCCAGCGTATGGCGAAGTTATGGGAGATCGAGGAGCGTGTGCGCGGCCAAAGCCCTGAGGCTCGTGTCGCAGCACGTCAGGAGTTCTCCGCGGCGATCGTTCGTGACCTCTTCACTCTCTGGCAGGCCACCCTGCCGCGGGTATCCGGAAAATCCAAACTCGCGGAAGCTCTCCGCTATGCCATATCGCGCCGCGATATCTTCGAGCGCTTCCTGAAAGACGGCCGCGTCGAACTGGACTCCAACATTGTTGAGCGGGCGATCAGGCCCCAGGCGATTACGAGAAAAAATAGCCTATTCGCTGGAAGCGACGGCGGCGGCAGGACTTGGGCGACGATCGCGACGCTGCTTCAAACTGCAAAGATGAACAACGTCGATCCGCAGGCCTGGCTCAGACAGACGCTTGAGCGCCTTGCGAAGGCATGGCCCAACACCGAAATCGAAGCCCTCATGCCGTGGAACTATACAGCCTGAGTGGCCCCAGCTTGTCGCTTAC
>NZ_RJJT01000055.1 GCF_003938655.1 Rhizobium pisi | reverse complement strand
TGGCAAAGAGATGTGGGCCTATGAGGGTAAGCCGCTTTACACCTATGTCGAGGATAAGAAAGCCGGTGAAGCCAACGGCGATGGCGTTGGAGGAGTGTGGCACGTGGCCAAATAGCTGACTGGCGACAGGTTCGAATGGGCGGTCGTCGGATCGCCCTGAACCCCAAGATTTCAATGACCGGATTATTCATTCGGCGGCCCGCCCCGACGCTCCAGCGCCGTCTTGCGGATGGTCTCAGCGATATCCGGACTACTGCTCGACAACATCTGGAAATCCACGGCGTAGAGCGACAGCAGCGATACCTCGGTTGCTGCGCTGACCGTCGCTGAGCGAGGTTCGCCACTGATCAGCGCCATCTCGCCAAAGAAGTTTCCGGCACCGAGTTCCACTGGATGGTCGGGTGTCGCCACGGTGACCCGCCCCTCGACAATGAAGAACATCTGATCGCCAACATCGCCCTTGCGGCAGATCACGGCACCTGCCGGGACAATGCGCGGTCGCAACGCCCGAACGATCTCGATCAGTGCAGCGGAACCAAGCTTCTGGAACAGGGGTACGGCAGCGACCAATTGCCAGTTGCGAACGAAGTCTTGGCGGCGAACCTCTTCGTAGAAGCCGGTGGCGAGGATGCCGGCCCAAAGTGCAAAAATACCGATACCGCTCATCATCACCAATCCGGCCAGAACTCGACCTGCAAGGCTCTGCGGGATCTCGTCACCGTAGCCGGTCGTCGACAGCGTCACGACCGCCCACCACATCGCCTGCGGAATGCTGCCGAACTTATCGGGTTGGACATCCCGCTCGATTATATAACCGGCCAATGCAGCGCCAAAAAGAACGATGCCGAACACCGATGTCACGCCAAGCAGATTGCGCGATTCATTCGCGACCACCTTTGCCAGCAGCCTGAAGAAGGTCGAGCCGCGCAACGGCTTGAGAAGCCAAATGGCGCAATAGAGGTTTCGATCAGGGGATCCGACGAACAAGAATGCAGCGGCCGGAACCAGTACCGCGAGCAAATCGATCACGAGGGCCGGCATCCCGCCCGACAAGCGATGTCGCCGTGAAAGCAATGTGCCGCTCAATTGGAGGACGTAGACCAGCCAAATTGCCGCAAGTAGCAGCTCAAAGACAAGCCTCTCCTGTCCAGTAAGGCCCTGTGTCGTCAGTGTGGCAACGACCAAGAGACCGATTGTAGCGAACAGCGCGTTGAGCGGCGTCGAAAACTTTGAGAACGGCACTGCCGACATTACATACTCCCAACCACCCGGCATTCGTCGACAATAGATACCTTCGGGCCACACGCAAGGGAACGGGGGACTGATGCGGGTGCCGCCCGAGGATTGTCTTCACAAGCGGAGCCCGTTCGCCGACCTTGGCTGCCGATGCTGGCCTCGTGAACACCTTGGATTTCTCATTGCCCACTGCATATGTCGATGCCCCTAACATTCTTCCATCGACCCGCCGGAATCCCCTGCGCTGTAGGGGGCAACTCCAGCTATGACCAAAACCACTTTCCATTTGTTCCCTTAAAATCCTTCCATCGTGAACACGTCTGGAATCCAAGCATAAAAAAGGCCCGACGTAATCGGGCCCATTTTAGAGATTGATCGCTAGTTTCAGATCAACGCATGCTTCGCCAAATCCTCCCGGCGATAGATTTTCGCTACATGCTTGGCCCCGCGAAGAACCGGGTCGATACCCAACCGATCAAGCTTCTTGACCAACTTCGTTGTCACCATGCCAAGCCTTGGTGCCACTTCCTCTGCCGAGATGTAGGTATTATTGAATGCCTCGATCTCGGCCTTTGAAGCTCGGCGGGCGTGGTTCTTTGCCGTCTCGCGGCGCGGCACGCCCACCAACAATCCGACCCGGAAGAGTTCCTCGACCGTGGACCCAGTCACGCCCAACCGAACGCGGATTTCGTCGGCGGAAAGGGTATCCTCGTATTTCGCGCGTCTTGCGGGTTTCTTCGGTTCCGCCCGTTTCTCCCTTATCATATCCTCAATGCTCAGCTGGATGGTGTCGAGCTTGGCCGAGGCAGGGCAGTCTCACTGATCACGCACGTGTCTAGCAGAAATGCTGTTTTCATGACGCGTTCCCTCTGCCGAAAAAGGGTGCCGAGAGTGTGGTTAATTGATCGATAGCAATTTCGGCGAAATATCGGGGGTGTGTTTGCCACGTCGGTCTAGCCGATGGATGCCTGCTCTACAGCGTCGGAATTCCGTGCTAAGGAAATTTCCGAGAAATGCGGAACGATTCACGCTGATGCCGTCTAAGGAAATTTTAGTGCTGGGTGATGGGTAGTCCTCCCCGCGAATAAGGGGCTTCAAAAGTAGAATTTTCTCGGCAAGATGCTCGAGGAGATTTTTGATGAAGAAGAGCCGATTTACCGAAGCCCAAATCATGGCTGTGTTGCGCCAGGCGGAAGGCGGTGCCCCCGTACCTGAGCTTTGCCGGGAGCATGGCATCAGCAGTGCCAGTTTTTACAAGTGGCGGGCAAAGTATGGGGGCATGGACGCCTCGATGATGAGCCAGATGAAGGCTCTTGAGGACGAGAACCGT
>NZ_RJJT01000054.1 GCF_003938655.1 Rhizobium pisi | reverse complement strand
TGTGAACGGTCGTCGAGAAGTGCGGGTATTCGGTGCCGAGCCGGCGGGAGTGACTTCGCAGTAGACGTTGGATGGGATTGGCTGGCCCCTGACTTGCCTGCGCGCAGGCAAGTCAGGGGCCAGCGCGCGAGAAGTGTACCGGAGATGTGTCTGGTAATGGGGTGAGACTGGTACAGACGCAGCGCCTGCCGTAGTCTTCGTGAAGATCGACGAAGGCAGGCACAGCGCCGACTGAACGGCTAATTCTACCCGGCGCCGCGCCCTACACCGTGCGGAACACGAATGCCGGGTTATTATGGCGCAGACGGGGCTTCGCGTCCATGTCATGACGACTGCCATGGACCAGATGAGCATGATACCGGACGCTTCTTTCTGTGCGAGCGTTGTCGGGGCCAAGTGCTGATCTGCCGATGCTGCGACCGCGGGCAGATTTATTGCGCCGGAGGCTGCGCTCGTGTCGCCCGTGCCGAGCGCCGTCGGGAGGTCGTCAGGCGTTATCAGACGAGCCGGAACGGCCGCTTTGCTCATGCAGCCCGCAGCCGCCGATATCGGGCCCGCCACAATAAAGTGACGCACCATGGTTCACTCGCCAGCGATGCCGATGTTGATGTCATGGCGGCTTCGGTGACGACACCGAACGAGGCATCCGACACTTCTGATACGCCGTCCTTGACCGAGTTTGCGATCGCAAACGGATTGCCGACCGGCGGTCTGGGACATCATTGTCATTGGTGCGGCCGCTGTTGCTCTCCGTTTTTGCGCCGTGAGCCCCTGCGTCGTCGCCGAGCCATCCCGATGTCCCTATCCAGAGGATGACGATGGCCATATCTACCGAACTGCAGGCTCAGATTCTGCGTTACCACCATGTCGAGAAGTGGCGAGCCAACACCATTGCCCACCAACTCGGCGTCCACCATCACACCGTTCAATGCGTGCTGGCCCGCTCCGGGCTCGTCCCGCACGGCCCTCGCAATCGCCCCAGCCAGATCGACGCCTATCTGCCGTTCATTCTGGAGACCCTGGAGGCATTCCCCACGCTGACGGCAGCCAGGCTACATGCAATGGTCTGCGAGCGAGGGTATCGTGGTGACGGCGGTCACTTCCGCCATATGATCGCTCGCCACCGACCGCGTCCGAAGGCAGAGGCGTATCTGCGCCTGCGCACGCTCCCGGGCGAACAGGCACAGGCGGACTGGGGACACTTCGGGCAGATACTGATCGGCCGGGCACGACGGCCGCTCATGGCCTTTGTCATCGTACTCAGCCAATCCCGCCGGATCTTCCTGCGCTTCTTTCTCGATGCCAGGATGGAGGCATTCCTGTCCGGTCACGTCGAAGCCTTCGAGAGATGGGGTGGGGTTCCGAAGGTCGTGCTCTACGACAATCTGAAGAGCGCTGTGCTCGAGCGTCATGGCGATGCCATTCGCTTCAATCCCACTCTGCTCGCCTTTGCCGCCCATTATCGATACGATCCTCGTCCGGTCGCAGTCGCTCGCGGCAATGAGAAAGGCCGCGTCGAGCGCGCCATTCGCTATATCCGCGACAACTTCTTTGCCGCCCGCAGCTTCAAGGATCTCGATGATCTCAATGCCCAGGCCGACATCTGGTGCGACGGCGTGGCTGTGGACAGAATGTGCCCCGGCCTCGACATTACTGTCAGGCAGGCTTTCGAGCTGGAGCACCCCTACCTCCTGCCGTTGCCAGACAACCCTTTTGCCTGGCCGGCCCTGACCGCCGCTTCCATCGCCAAGACGCCGTACGCCCGTTTCGATCTCAACGATTATTCCGTTCCTCATGCCTACGTCCGCCGCAGCTTGAGCATCGTCGCTACACAAAAGGAGGTTCGCATCCTTGATGGAACCAAGGTCGTCGCCTGCCACGTGCGTAGCTACGACAAGGGAGCTCAGGTGGAGGATGCTGCCCACATCAAGGCGCTCGCCGACGAGAAGCGTGCCGCCCGACGACACAGTGCCACCGATCGGCTGGCTGCTGCCGTTCCCGCAAGCACCGCGCTACTTGAGCGCGCAGCGCAGAATGGCCATTCGCTACAGTCTGCCGTCATCGGTCTGCACCGTTTGCTTCAGCACTATGGAGCCAGCGAACTGCAGGCGGGGATCATGGAGGTCCTGGCACTCGAAGGGCCATCGCCCCATCCCAATGCCGTCCAGCTGATCCTGGAGCGCCGGCGAGAACGGCGACACCAGCCGCCGCTGCTGCACATCGCCTTGCCGCAGCATGTGCAGGACAAGGATACGCCAGTCCGCACAGCCCGTCTCGACCTCTATGACCAGCTCAAGGAAGTCCCCGATGACAAATAATGATCTGCAGGACGAACGCGATCGCGCTGCACACCTCCACCTGCATGGGCTGGTCGCTCACTGGCAGGAAGCCGATCAGGCTGGCTGGGCGCGAACACTTCTCGACTGGGAAGAGAACGAACGCGCCAGGCGCAGCCTGGAGCGGCGGCTGAAGGATGCTCGGATCGGGCGCTTCAAGCCACTTGTAGACTTCGAATGGTCTTTCCCGACGCGATGCGACCGGCAGGCGATCGAAGCTCTCATGCGCCTCGACTTCATCGGCGACGCTGCCAATGCCGTCTTCATCGGCCCAAACGGTGTCGGCAAATCGACGATCGCCCGTAATATCGCCCACCACGCCGTCATGAACGGTTACACCGCCCTGTTTACCAGTGCCGGCCAGCTGCTTGGCGAACTCGCCGCCATCGACAGTGCGTCCGCGCTCCGTCGGCGCCTGGCCCATTACACCGCTCCAGCGCTCCTCGTCATCGATGAGGTCGGATACCTGTCCTACACCAACCGCCATGCCGACCTGCTCTTCGAACTTATCAGCCGCCGCTACGAGACAAAGAGCACCATCGTCACCACCAATCGCAATTTTGCCGAATGGAATGACGTCTTTCCAAATGCTGCCTGCGTCGTGTCGATGGTCGATCGGCTCGTCCACAATGCTGAAGTGATCGCCATCGAGGGACAATCCTACCGCCTCAAAGAGGCAACCGAACGATCGGAATTGCGCTCCCAGGAACGAAGGGCGCAAAGGTCATGAAGAAAGCCCATTCGAAACCGGGCCTGCCGCTTTCCGTTCCGTTTGAAATCCCGACAACATGGACACCGGAACAGGCCATCGCCGTCTTCGACATGCTCACCGAAATCCGCGACAGAATCTGGGATCAATATAACGTCCAGATCCAGACCGAGCTTCAAAGCCAACTCAGCTGCGATGATCACCAGTGAAATCGACGGCCAAAAACATAACTCGTGAAAGCCTCGGCACCGAATACCCGCAGTTTTAGACGACCGCTAACA
>NZ_RJJT01000053.1 GCF_003938655.1 Rhizobium pisi | reverse complement strand
CATCGTCTCGGCCGCCGCCTACCGCCACCGTGCCCGAATGATGGACGAACAGGCCGGCACGTCGTTCAGCTATAGGGGTGGGGCATACGAACTGGTTCATGAGGAACTGGCGCTGCCGGACCAGATGCCGGCCTGGCTGCGGACAGCAATCGACGGGCGTTCCGTCGCCGGCGCCAGCGAAGTGCTGTGGAACGCGCTCGATGCTTTCGAGAAGCGGGCGGATGCGCAGCTGGCGCGCGAGCTGATCATTGCACTGCCGGAGGAATTGACGCGGGCCGAGAATATCGCGCTGGTGCGCGAATTCGTGCGCGACAATCTCACCTCGAAGGGAATGGTCGTCGATTGGGTTTACCACGACAAGGAGGGCAACCCGCATGCCCATGTGCTGATGACATTGAGGCCGCTGACGGAGGAGGGATTTGGTCGGAAGAGGGTGACCATCATGGGCGAGGACGGCACACCGCTGCGTGTCGTTACGCCCGACAGTCCGAACGGCAGGATCGTCAACAGGGCCTGGGCGGGTGACAAGGAAACCTTGCAGGCGTGGAAGATCGCCTGGGCGGAGACGGCCAATCGGCATCTGGCGCTTGCCGGCCACGAGATCCGGCTTGACGGTCGCTCCTATACCGAGCAGGGCCTGGATGGGATCGCGCAAAGACATCTCGGCCCGGAGAAGGCAGCGCTTTCCCGCAAGGGCGCCGAGATGTATTTTGCGCCAGCCGATCTTGCCCGCCGCCAGGCGATGGCCGACCGGCTGCTGGGCGAACCGGAGCTTCTGCTGAAGCAGCTCGGCAATGAACGCTCCACCTTCGATGAACGCGACATCGCCAAGGCGCTGCATCGCACCGTCGACGATCCCGCAGACTTTGCCAGTATTCGCGCGCGGCTGATGGCGTCGGACAATCTGGTCATGCTGAAGCCACAGCAGGCCGATGCCGAAACCGGCAAGGCGGGGGAACCCGCCGTCTTCACCACGCGCGCGATCCTGCGCCTCGAATATGACATGGCGCAGTCGGCGCAGGTTTTGTCGGAAGGTCGCGGTTTCGGCGTTGCCGATCGGGCGGTGGCGGCCGCGATCAGAACCATCGAGACCCAGGATCCAAAAAAATCCTTCCGGCTCGATCCGGAGCAGGTCGACGCCGTCCATCATGCCACGCGTGACAATGGCATAGCCGCCGTCGTCGGTCTTGCCGGCGCCGGCAAGTCGACCCTTCTTGCCGCAGCCCGCCTCGCCTGGGAAAGCGAAGGCCGCCGGGTGATCGGTGCCGCCCTTGCCGGCAAGGCCGCCGAGGGGTTGGAGGACAGCTCCGGCATCAGGTCCCGAACACTCGCCTCCTGGGAACTCGCCTGGGCCAGCGGACGCGAATTGCTCGAACGTGGTGATGTGCTTGTCATCGACGAGGCCGGAATGGTGTCGTCGCAACAGATGGCCCGTGTCCTCAAAATCGCTGAGCAGGCGCGGGCGAAGGTCGTGCTGGTCGGCGATGCGATGCAGCTACAACCGATCCAGGCAGGCGCGGCGTTCCGGGCGATCACCGAGCGGATCGGCTTTGCCGAACTTGCCGGCGTGCGCCGCCAGCGGGAGCAATGGGCGCGCGCGGCATCGCGGCTCTTTGCCCGCGGTAGGGTCGAAGAGGGCCTCGACGCCTATGCGCAGCAGGGCCATCTTGTCGAGGCAGAGACGCGAGACGACATCATCGGGCGCATTGTTGGCGACTGGACCGCGGCGCGGCGACAGGTGATCCAGGACTCAAGCACGGCCGGCAATCATGGCCGTCTTCGCGGCGACGAGCTGCTGGTCCTCGCCCACACCAATCAGGACGTCACGCGCCTGAACGAGGCGCTGCGATCGGTGATGACAGGCGAGGGCGCGCTGGGTGAAAGCCGCTCATTCCAGACCGAACGCGGTGCGCGAGAGTTCGCCACCGGCGACCGCATCATCTTCCTGGAGAATGCCCGCTTCCTCGAGCCACGTGCTCCCCGTCTCGGTCCGCAATATGTGAAGAACGGCATGCTCGGCACGGTCGTTTCCACCGGCGACAAACGTGGCGACACTCTCCTTTCGGTGCGCCTCGACAACGGCCGAGATGTCGTCATCAGCGAGAACAGCTACCGCAATGTCGATCACGGTTACGCCGCGACCGTCCACAAGTCTCAAGGGTCGACCGTCGACCGGACTTTCGTGCTTGCCACCGGCATGATGGATCAGCACCTGACCTATGTGTCGATGACGAGGCATCGCCACCGCGCCGATCTTTATGCCGCCAAGGAAGACTTTGAAGCGAAGCCGGAGTGGGGAAGGCCACCGCGTGTCGATCATGCTGCCGGCGTCACCGGCGAGCTCGTCGAAACCGGACAAGCCAGGTTCCGACCGAATGACGAGGATGCCGACGACAGCCCCTATGCCGATGTGAAGACGGATGACGGAACCATCCATCGTCTTTGGGGCGTCAGCCTGCCGAAGGCACTCGAGGATGCCGGGGTCTCGGAAGGCGACACGGTGACGCTGCGCAAGGACGGGGTGGAGCGGGTCGCGGTCAAGGTCGCGATCGTCGATAAGCAAACCGGGCAGAAGCGGTACGAGGAAAGGGAAGTCGACCGCAATGTCTGGACTGCCAGACAGATTGAATCCGCCGAAGCCCGTCAGCAGCGCATCGAGCAGGAAAGCCATCGACCGGATGTGTTCAAGCAGCTGGTGGAGCGCTTGTCGCGCTCCGGCGCCAAGACAACAACGCTCGATTTCGAGAGCGAGGCCGGCTACCAGGCGCAGGCGCAAGATTTTGCGCGCCGTCGGGGCATCGACACACTTTCTCAAGTTGCGGCCGGGATGGAGGAGGGGGTCACGCGGCAGCTGACGTGGATTGCCGAGAAGCGCGAGCAGGTGGCAAAGCTTTGGGAAAGGGCGAGCGTTGCGCTCGGCTTTGCGATCGAGCGGGAACGGCGGGTTTCCTACAACGAGGAACGGGCTGAAACGCAAACAGTCTCGGACGCTGATACTGGCCGCGGCCGACATCTTCTCGCCCACCACAGTTTTTGCCAGGACGGCGGAGGAAGATGCGCGGCGGGCTCAGCTTGCGTCGCCCGCCTGGATGGAGCGGGAAGCAATCCTGCGGCCGGTGCTGGAGACGATCTATCGTCAACCGGATGCAGCGCTTGTCGCCCTGAACGCCCTGGCATCGAATTTGAAGATCGAACCCCGAAGGCTCGCCGACGATCTTGCTGTTGCGCCGGATCGGCTCGGCCGCCTGCGTGGTTCCGACCTTCTGGTCGACGGTCGAACGGCGCGCGACGAGCGCAGCACCGCGACCGCGGCATTGACGGAACTGTTGCCGCTTGCCCGCGCCCACGCGACGGAGTTCCGCAGAAACGCCGAGCGGTTCGAAAGCCGCGAGCAACAACGCCGCGCGTATATGTCATTGTCGATCCCAGCGCTCTCAAAGAAGGCGGTGGCACGTCTCATCGAGATCGAGGC
>NZ_RJJT01000052.1 GCF_003938655.1 Rhizobium pisi | reverse complement strand
ATCCTTCGGCACCAGGCTATCGAGCGTCACCATCTCAAGAGCCGTCTGGGTGGGGGCAGGTTTCTTCAACATGTCCCAATGAATCATAAACCCCTGGACGGTGCCAGGGGTTTGTCAGCAGTCTGAGGCCGGGTTCTCCCGGCCTTTTTCGTTGTCTACGCCTCAACTGGCGTCTGCCGTTCGGCCGCTCTGCGGTTCGTCAGATAGACGCCCGTCACGACAACCGCGGTACCAACAATCAAGGGCAAGGTCAGCGGCTCCCCGAAGGCGATGAAAGCCTCGAGGGCGACCGCTGGTGGCATCAGGTAAATGAGCGAGGCGGCGCGGGAAACCTGGCCCCGGCGGATCAGGTAAAGCAGCAATCCGACGCCGCCCATCGACAGGCCGAAGACCGACCAGATAAGCGCGCCGTAAGCCTGGGCGGTGCCGTCGAAATGCTGGTGCTCGAAGATCAGCGACAGCGGCAGGGTCAGAATCAGCGCGCCGACATATTGCAGCGTCGCGATGGTTCTAAGGTCGCCCGATTGCAGGTGTTTCTTCTGATAGAGCGTGCCGTAGGTGACGGACCCCATGGCGAGCAGATTGATCACCAGCGGCAGGGCGGCATGGGCGAGATCGGCGGTCGCCGGACCGAAGAGCTTCGGCGAAATGGCAATGGCGATGCCGACGAAGCCGAGCGCCAGGCCGAGCTGCTGCGTCTTCTGCAACCGCTCGCCGACGAGAAAGGGCGCCGCCATCGCGGTCAGCAGCGGCTGCAGTGCCGCGATGATGCCTGATATGCCGGCCGGCACGCCATTGGCGATCGCCCACCAAAGGCCGGCAAGATAGAAACCGTGCAGGAAGAAGCCGGAATAGATGGCGCGGAGCCACGTCGCCCGGGTTTTCGGCCATTGCGCCCGCATCACCAGGCAGAGGGCCAGGAATGCCGAGGCCGACAGCGCATAGCGTATCGAAAGAAAGGTGAAGGGCTCGGAATGCAGCGCGGCATATTTCGCCACCACCCAGCCCGTGGACCAGAGGAAAACGAAAACGGCTGGGGCAAAGCGGTCAAGGGACATGGGCAGCTCGGGGAACAAGGAGTTGCCCGTGCTGATAGCGGCACCCGGTGGCCGCAGTCAAAGGCGAAGCGCTGATGCTTATTTGAAATTTCGCTGATGGATCCAGACCGAAAAACAATCAGATGCTCACATTTTATGCAGACTCCACAGAACCTGCGTCCGACATATCGCGGCGCACCACTTCAAATGCCCGGATTTTCATCCCTTTCCCGCACCGCAAAATCTTTTCCTCGAACTGCGCATGGTTCTTGCATTGCAATTTGCGTTGTATTCAAATGAACAAAAAAGGGGAGCCGCACCTTTGGCATTTGATGAAATGATAACTGGGGACGAAAGTTCTCGCCCGCCTTATGAAAAATATTTTGAGTGGTACAACAACCAAGACAGGGCGCATCTGATTGCCAAGTCCCGCGATGCGGAGAACATCTTCCGGAAGACCGGCATCACTTTTGCGGTCTACGGCCACGCCGACAGTTCCGAAAAACTCATTCCCTTCGACATCATTCCCCGCATCATCTCCGCCCGTGAATGGCGCAAGCTCGCCCAGGGCATCGAGCAGCGGGTGATCGCGCTCAATGCCTTTCTGGACGACATCTACCACAAGCAGGAAATCATCCGCGCCGGTCGCGTTCCGCGCGAGCTGATCGAGAACAACGTCGCCTTCCTGTCGGAGATGATCGGCTTCCGCCCGCCCGGCGGCGTCTATACCCATATCGTCGGCACCGACATCGTGCGCACCGGCGAGGACCAGTTCTACGTGCTGGAAGATAATGCCCGCACGCCCTCCGGCGTCAGCTACATGCTGGAAAACCGGGAAACCATGATGCAGATGTTCCCGGAACTCTTCCATGAGAACAAGGTGCAGCGCGTCGAGGACTATCCCTACCTGCTGCGCCAGAGCCTCGCCTCGCTCGCCCCTCCCGGCTGCACCGGCAAGCCGCGCGTCGCGGTGCTGACGCCCGGTATCTACAATTCGGCCTATTACGAGCATTCCTTCCTCGCCGACATGATGGGCGTCGAACTGGTCGAGGGCTCGGATCTGCGCGTCATCGACGGCAAGGTGAAGATGCGGACCACCCGCGGCTACGAGGCGATCGACGTGCTCTACCGCCGCGTCGACGACGATTTCCTCGACCCCTTGACGTTCCGGGCCGATTCTGCGCTCGGCATCCCCGGCATCATGGATGTCTACCGTTCCGGCAACATCACCATCGCCAATGCGCCGGGCACCGGCATCTGCGACGACAAGGCGATCTACTCCTATATGCCGGAGATCGTCGAATTCTATACCGGCCGCAAGGCGCTGCTCGAAAACGTGCCGACCTGGCGCTGCTCGGAAGCATCGAGCCTGAAATACGTGCTGGAGCATTTGGAAGAACTGGTGGTCAAGGAAGTGCACGGTTCCGGCGGCTACGGCATGCTTGTGGGACCGACGGCATCGAAGAAGGAGCGCGCCGATTTCGCCGAGAAGCTGAAGGCGAAGCCCAACAATTACATCGCCCAGCCGACGCTGTCGCTCTCCACCGTGCCGATCCTCGTCAATAAGGGGATTGCGCCGCGCCATGTCGATCTTCGTCCTTATGTGCTGGTGTCCGACAAGGTCCAGATCATTCCGGGCGGGCTCACCCGCGTGGCGCTGAAGCAAGGCTCGCTGGTGGTCAATTCCAGCCAGGGCGGCGGCACCAAAGACACCTGGGTACTGGAGGACTGATGCTCGGAAGAACCGCTAACGGCCTCTACTGGATGTTTCGTTACATCGAGCGCGCCGAAAATATCGCCCGCCTGGTTGATGCGGGGCTGCGCATGTCGCTGACCCGCAGCAGCGCCGGCGACGACAACTGGGACGGTGTGCTGCAAAGTGCCGGCGTGCGCGAGGCCTATGACGAGAGCCACTCGAAGTTGACGAATGCCGACGCGATCGACTATCTCCTGCGCGATCGCGCCAATCCGTCGAGCGTCATGTCCTGCATCGAGTCCGGCCGAAACAACGCCCGCATGGTGCGCACCGCGCTGACGCGCGAAACCTGGGAAGCCACCAACGAATGCTGGATCGACCTGAAATCGTTGCTCGAAAAGCGCGTGAAGGCCGCCGACCTGCCCGAGGTGATCGACGTCATCAAGCGCCGCGCCGGCCTCATCCGCGGCGCCTTCCATGGCTCGACGCTGCGCAACGAACTTTATAATTTCGCCCGCATCGGCACCTTCATCGAGCGGGCCGACAATACGAGCCGCATCCTCGACGTGAAATATTACGTGCTGCTGCCCTCGGTTTCATCAGTCGGCTCGTCGCTCGATAACGTGCAATGGGAATCGATCCTACGCTCGGTCTCCGCGCACCGCGCCTACAGCTGGGCCTATGACGGCGAATACCGGGCGATGAACATCGCCGACTTCCTGACAATCAATGTGCAGATGCCGCGCTCGCTTGCCTATTGCTACGAGAAGATCGTCAGCAATCTTGGCTACCTCGCCCAGGATTACGAGGAGCGGCTTCCCGCCCACGATACTGCGGATGCGATCCGCACCACGCTGCAGACGCGGGCGATCCGGGACATCATGGATCAGGGCCTGCATGAGTTCCTGGAGGATTTCGTCGCGCGCAACAACCAGCTCGGTGCGGAAATTTCCGACGGCTACCGGTTCTACGTTTAGGTGGATGACACAATGAGACTGAAAATCAGCCACCTCACCGAATACCGCTACGACGAACCCACGCACTTCTCCCTGCAACGGCTGCGGCTGACACCGCCGACGACATCAGGCCAGAAGGTCATCGGCTGGTCGCTGAAGGTCGAAGGCGCCACCCCCGAAGTGGAATATGACGACCAGTACGGCAACCACGTCAACCTGGTCTCACTGGAAGGCAAGCAGGACGTCACGCGCATCCTCGCCGAAGGCGAGGTCGAGACGGAGGATCGCAACGGTGTCACAGGCCCGCATACTGGCTTTTGCCCGCTTTGGCTTTTCCTGCGCGACACGCCGCTGACCAAAGCCGGCAAGCTGGTGAAGGAACTGGCCAAGAGCATCAGCGGCGAGAACGAACTCGCGCGCATGCATGCGCTGATGGCTGCGATCCACGAGACCGTGGACTATAGGCCCGGCACCAGCAACACCGAGACGACGGCGGAACAGGCGCTGGAGAAGAAGAGCGGCGTCTGCCAGGACCACGCGCATATCTTCGTTGCCGCCGCCCGCGCGTTGCAGGTGCCGGCGCGTTATGTCTCGGGCTATCTGATGATGGAAGAGAAGGTCGAACAGGCGGCGACCCATGCCTGGGCCGAAGCCCATATTCCCGGCCTCGGCTGGGTGGGCTTCGATCCGGCCAACGATATCTGCCCGGATGCGCGCTACATCAGGCTCGCCTCCGGCCTCTGCTACCGCGACGCCGCGCCGATTTCAGGCATGCGCATCGGTACGCCGGGCGAAACGCTGTCTGTCACCGTGAAGGTAGAGGACAGCGGCCAGATGCAAAGCCAGAGCCAGAGCTGAGCGGGATCTGGCAAGCCGGAAAGGCTCTAGCCCGCCGCAAGAACTTGGAGATGGCCGCGTGCACCATAGCTGAGGATCGCCTGATCGGCGGTAAGCAATGGTACGCGATGAAAACGGGCCGTAGCGGCAATGATTCGATCGGCGGGATCGGCATGAAACTCGCCTGGTAGCCGGACGCTGTCTATCGCGATGGAAGGCTCGATTGGCGCGATCTGAAGTCCGGGCAGCGATAATGCATTATCGATCCATCGCCCGACATCGTCGCCGAGCGCCAGGCGCCCCTTCTGTACGAGCATCGCGATTTCCCAAGGTGTGATCGCCGAAATCAGAATCCGGCTTTTCTCGGTCATCTCGTCGATGACGCGCCGGGCTTGTGAACCCAGGCGTGCATCGTCCTGCATTGCCCAAACGAGGATATGGGTATCGATGACGATCACCGGAGGGCGTCCCAATCCTCCGGTTCAACGGCCGGAGACAGAGGATCGTCATAGCGCAATACGCTACCCCTCATCGCGCCGATGATACTCTTGCGCTCGGTTGTGTCACGCGCGGGCGACAGCACGGCAACTGGCTTGCCGCGCTTGGTGATGACGATCGATTCATCATCGTTCCGCATTTGATCGATAAGATTCAGGCATTTCGCCTTGAATTCCGCCGCGCCGACCACTTTAGACATGACTACTTCTCCTGTATACTTGTACAAGATATAGCACTATTTCCTCGTTGAACAAGTTTGAGCGCTGACCAGTTCAACAAAAAGGCGGGCAAAAGCCCGCCTCAGACTGCTGACAAACCCGTCGATTTTTTCGGCGGGTTTTGCTTTTTTGGCGATAGGATTCTTTGCCGGTCGTGTTGGCAGAGGGCGAAGAAGGAGGTTTCGGCTTACGCCGTGGCCGGTTTT
>NZ_RJJT01000051.1 GCF_003938655.1 Rhizobium pisi | reverse complement strand
GCCAGCCTCCTGCTCCTTCAGCACACCGATAATCTGCTCTTCCGTAAATCTCTGCTTCTTCATTCGTCCGTCCCTTAATAGGCCGGACTCTAATCCATTCTGGAGGAAATTCTCAGTGGCAGGTCAACCAGCATTCTTAAAGCTGCCGGAGGAGGAAATCTCGCTGTCCAGCTTCGAGATTGGGTTTTCAGGCGTCACGAGTGACGTGCCCGTATCCCTGAATGTGGGCCCGGCAGGACTTGAACCTGCAACCAATCGGTTATGAGCCGACGGCTCTAACCAATTGAGCTGCAGGCCCCACACCCAGAGGCTTAGGACAGGCCAGAGGGATTCGCAAGTTCGCTCTAACCCGATTGAAAGAGACACCCGGACTACATTTTGCGTGCATCAATAGACTGCCAGATCCCGCATCGGCTCCTCAACATCATCGAAGAGGATGAGCTCGTAACCGCGATCGGCAGCGTACGCGAAAGAACGCCATAGATCGTTGAACCGTCGGTTCCCGAAATTGAACGCCGCGTCTTCATCAACGTGGAATATCCAGCCCGTATTTCCAAATGGCCCGCCAACTGTGAGCCACTCTTTTTGATCATGAGACATCAGAAACCGCTTGGTGGCCGCGGACAAATGTGAGGTGCTCAAGCAAAGAAGTTTGCGCAAGTCGAAATTCCCGAATGCATCGAGATTAATGGTGCGTACGCGGCGGGACGAAGTCAACGTTAGCCTTTGCATTGGCAATTTGAGGTCGCTATTTCGGAAAGCCGTTGGGAACCGAACTGAAGCCAGATCCCTAGAGGCACACTGGCACATGGGTCAGATCGCACGGACCTAATTTTTACATCGCGCATTTCAGAGCGATTGCCACATTGAATCTGGCAGTACGTGGAGCTTGCGCCGTCATGGTCCTGGTCCGTCCATCGTTGACCACCTTCACGGGATTGCCTTCGACGGCAGATGCTGCTGGCCGCCGGGTGTCAGCGAAAGGGCGCAATAGGGGTTGAAGTCGACCGTCCCGTCCAGACGGCCCAGGGCTCACCGAAAATGGTAGAGAATTACAAGAATTCGTCAATCCTCGCGACGAATTCGGGTCCTTGGTACGGCCGCTCCGGCCATGTCTGGCAGAGTTGACAACCTTCGGATTTGCCAACCAGATAAAGTGCGGATGATAAAGCGATGGGGAGGTCAGATCCGGCTTCATCCTCTAGAGCACGTCTCGAGAACCATCGCGATTTATCGTCCAAGAGGTCAAGGGTCATTTGGTTAAACTTGGCCACAACAGCCTCAGCTGCGGCGACTCCCTTGACCCGAACAAACGCGGTTGTTGTAGCGTCCAGACTGGTGCTGTAGACCGGAACCTGTTCATGTGCGGCCGAGAGCTGAGGATATGGGTGTCGTAGGCCGTGCCAATTGCGTTGCCAGCGATCTTGGGCCGCGAGTACCGTCCTCCTCGGGACCTCGACGAACATGGCGCCATCGATAGGTCCGATGGCTGTGAATTTGGTCGAAAAACTAGCTCTCTGGCGGTAGCGGTCAGGTACGTCAGAGAACCACTCGTCATCTTTGCCGTTGAGCGTGTTCGAGCAATTATTGTCTAGAATCCGCTCTGCTTGTTCATGACTGGTTGCTTTGATGTGAAGGTTGCCTTGCAGCAGAATTTCGATTGCATAGATGTTCATTTCCCAATGTCCAAAACGAGAGAATTAATATGGTTGAGCGCGAAATCGGCGCTCTTGGTACCCAAAGCGGCGAGCACGCGACGCTATTTAGACCAGCCGCCTGGGACGCCTATGCTAGTCCGGCCACCGCTGCTCAAGTCCGCAGCCTTCAGAAGCTCCGATGACCTTGATTGCTGACGACAAGACGACTGGTAAAGCCGCCATCTCGTCATCGTCGAAGCCAAGCTTCGAGAACCACAGCCAGTATCCCATCTGCAGTTCGACGTGGAATTGCTGCTGGAACTTCGAAGTGATGATCCTTGCCTCTTGCCGCGACTCGGCTTTGATGAACGCTGTAGCCGTGAGATCGACGTCGGTGGTGAACACTGGCACTTTGTTGAATTCTTCCGCGCGTTCAGCGAATGGAACTACCACATCACGAGAACCGAGAACGAAGCTTCGCTGCGCAAGCTCTACGTCTCTTTCCGTGACCTCGACGAGTTGCGATCCGGGGAAAGTCGCATTTAGGGTGAGAGATGATGCGAAACTAACCCGAGGAACGTGCTCGAATGACACGTCCGAAAACCAAGCGCGATGCCGCGCATCGATGGTATTCGAACTGAGCCGGTCGAGTATCTTCTGTGCTTTTTGGAGGGTGGACGCCTTTATGTAAACCGTGCCGTAAACCAGGACTTCAATCGCGTAAAAACTCATACCGCTATTCCGAACTCGAACGGTAAAATGGTCAGGCGAACTGATCTGCCTGTCAACTGACCTAGTTCACTCTAAATCTTGGCCCTCATCTCATTCAGGTCAGATTGAATTGACCACGTTCCTCGTACGCGCGGGCCTAAGCCTTTTTGCAGACGTGTTCGAATAGCCGTTTAGACATCTTGGCTTCGCGGAGAAATAGTCGTTTGCTTCCGAACGCCGATCGACACAGTATTGAAACTACCTAAGCAGAGCGCCTGACAGATGGATTGCACTGACCCCCCAAATTGCTCCTACACCGAGAAGGAAAAGGAGCACTGGTCGAAACCGATACGGGCACAAGCATTGGAGTTGGCAATATCTGCCGTTAGCGAGGCTTGGGCGATCCTCGATGTAGAATTACAAAAAGATGGCTTCGACGATCGAATTCCGCCGTTTGAAGGCGGCTCGCGCTATGCTTACTATTGCGATCTGGATACTCAAACACTTGAGGATTCGGATTCTGTCTACTTCAACTCGCCGGACAGAAAACGCAAAACCGACGACCGGGATCTACGATATTTCGAGACTTGCTTTCAGGTTCACGACTACTTTTCTCCTCGCATTAAAGCGTTAGCTTTGAGGACTTTGGCTAAAGACCTTGTGAGCGTGGCTTCTGTCATGCGCGAAGAGGATCTGCAGGATGCCCTGAACCGGATTGCCTTGAACAGTGACGGCTCAGTCAATGTATTTTCCACCTACGAAAATTACCATCCATATTTTCCGTTGGATTGAGTGAAACCTGGACGGCGCTTCAGGCAAATCAGGGAAGAGATTACATGAAGCCATTGTTCGAAGTTGGCCAGGGGGTAAGGCCTGCCGACGCGGCGGTCCTGTCGGTCTACCACCGCCGTACTCCGTTCCCACCATCTATTCGGGAGCGAAGGAAACGACCGACAGCCTGTCCGCAACTCGCGCATTCCGATTGACTTCCACCAGCCGATTGTTCAACTAAAACTCGTGTTTTGGTTGAGGGGCTCAAATGCGATTCGTGGGAAATATCATCTGGTTTGTCTTCGGGGGCGCTGTACTTTCCCTGATGTGGTTACTCGGAGCCGTGCTCTTCGCGCTCACGATCGTGGGCTTGCCGCTGTCGCGTGGAGCTATTGAGATGGCTAAGCTGTCAGCGTTTCCTTTTGGCAAGGAAGTCGTTCACGTTCGTGAGCTCGACGGGAAAGGCGTCACTGCCGTGACCGCGCTGACAGGAACGATTGGTTTCGTCGTAAATGTCATCTGGGCCTGCACCTTCGGTATCGGCTTGTTCGTCGGTCATTTGGTCGCTGGCGTGATCAACTGCATTTTCATCATCACCATCCCGTTCGGACTTCAATCGTTCAAGCTCGCTGGTCTCAGCTTCTGGCCAGTGGGCCGCCGGGTGGTATCCGTCGAAATGGCGCGGATCGCGCGAGAGCACAACGCCCAGGAAAAGTTCAACAAGATCCGTGCAAAGAGTGGCGGCACAAGCGTTATGGCCGCAAAATGAGCCGGTCACCGCCGCTCGAAAACAATATGAAGTGGGGCCTCGTTTTTGGCGCAGTGCTTGCCTTCAACGGTGCGGCGCACGCGGACTCCATTCCACGGTACGATCCTCCAAGCTACTGTTCTAAGGTATCCGAGGTGAGTGGCGGATCGCGCACCATCTACAATGGGTGCCTTTCAATGGAACAGGAAGCCTACGATACGCTCAAGTCGTCGTGGGGCCAGATCGCAGAAAGCGCGAAGAGCTACTGCGACGAGGTCGCGCGATCGAGTGACTCCTCGTACAGCATCCTAAAGGGTTGCATCGACATGGAAGCGGATGCATCGTCTTCGGAGCCGGAGTTCAGGTATTGAACAGGACATCGTTGCTCACCGCCGCGCTGCTCACGTCCTCCCCCTTCTTGCTTGCTGCGAGCGCCTCGGCCGCCGAACCTGTCATTGTGACGTGCAAATTTGAAAAGCTCCCTCTGATGATTCTGACTTTTCGGGGCGGGATGGGAGCGTCCGATAACACCTTGCAGATGGGTCAATCGAAACCAGTCCCGCTGAGCGTTGGATCTAGCCTGATGTCGGCGGAATACGGCACGCAGTCCTTCACATTTTCGCTGCGACTACCGGCAAATGTCTCAGTGAGCGCTCCGAAACAAAATACGCTAACCTATTACGGGGACTGCATCAGCACGCTCCAGCCAAATTGAAGTCGATGCCTCCAGGAGTCGAAAGCCAGGTCCACGCCCCTTCATTGCGTGAAAAAAGCCCGTCAAAAGAAACCATCCCAAGGCGGCGAGCATCTTGCCCATTCACATGCGGACGAGCTAGCTTGCGAGACGACGCGAAGCACCCTCCTCCTCAAGGGCTCTGATCCTCTCTGCCGTTACGACTGCACCTTGGTCGAGCTCATCGGTGACCTTGAGCAACAGCTCTCGTTCAGCCATCAGAATTTCCCGCGCACGGCTGAGCTCAACCTGCAGAATTTCATCAATTTTCCGGGCTGACGTCGAGTTCGCTACGACGGCGGCGACTACTTGAGGACTAACCTCGGTCGCCCGTTGGACAAGACTATCGCCCATTCCGACCTGCACCTCGATTTTTGTCGCAAGCGCCGTTGCCCGAGCCAGATCGCTTTCGGAACCCATCCCAGCTCCCTCGCCGTGCGAGCCAATCAGAAGCTGTTCCGCTGCGATGCCAGCGAGTAGCAGGCAGATCTCGTCCACGTAGGACTGTCGACCCCGAAACCGAAGCGCAGAGTTCTGAAATACCGAGCCACCTGCTCTCTGGATGTTTACACTTGGGTTCAGTTGATCGGCGATCTCGACGAATAGGAACTCGCCGCAACTCAGACGTCGGCCAACAATTGCATGACCGGCCTCGTGGATAGCAAAGATTTCCGAAAGTCACCGGCGAGAGGGACAAGCTCCGGTAAGTTGGCTGTCAAATCCGACAGATTCAGCGGCTCTCGTCGCAAGCGTGCGGCGCGTTTGGCATCACGAACCAACTTGGCAAGGTCAGCGCCGGTCATTCCTCGTGTCTGCATAGCAAGCGCCGCCCGGTCATATGTAAACGGCACTTCACCGATCAGACTTTCAATGATGGCGATTCGATCGTTAGCGTCCGGCAATGGAATGGCGACATGTTTGTTGTTAGCGGTCGTCTAAAACTGCGGGTATTCGGTGCCGAGGCTTTCACGAGTTATGTTTTTGGCCGTCGATTTCACTGGTGATCATCGCAGCTGAGTTGGCTTTGAAGCTCGGTCTGGATCTGGACG
>NZ_RJJT01000050.1:0-2500 GCF_003938655.1 Rhizobium pisi | reverse complement strand
CAGTGGCAATTGTGATTAAAGTGGAACGCTCTGGAAAGTGCGGCCGTAGTGGGTGACAGCCCCGTACGCGTAGATATCACGATTGTCCTAGAGTAGGGCGGGACACGAGAAATCCTGTCTGAACATGGGGAGACCACTCTCCAAGCCTAAGTACTCGTGCATGACCGATAGCGAACAAGTACCGTGAGGGAAAGGTGAAAAGCACCCCGACAAGGGGAGTGAAATAGAACCTGAAACCGGATGCCTACAAACAGTCGGAGCCTGAAAGGGTGACGGCGTACCTTTTGTATAATGGGTCAACGACTTAGTGTAACAAGCAAGCTTAAGCCGGTAGGTGTAGGCGAAGCGAAAGCGAGTCTGAATAGGGCGATTTAGTTTGTTGCATTAGACCCGAAACCGAGTGATCTAGCCATGAGCAGGTTGAAGGTTGGGTAACACCAACTGGAGGACCGAACCCGCATCTGTTGCAATAGATTGGGATGACTTGTGGCTAGGGGTGAAAGGCCAATCAAACTCGGAAATAGCTGGTTCTCCGCGAAATCTATTTAGGTAGAGCGTCGAGCGAATACCCCCGGGGGTAGAGCACTGGATGGGCTATGGGGACTCACCGTCTTACTGATCCTAACCAAACTCCGAATACCGGGGAGTACTACTCGGCAGACACACGGCGGGTGCTAACGTCCGTCGTGAAAAGGGCAACAACCCTAACCTCCAGCTAAGGTCCCCAAGTCATGGCTAAGTGGGAAAGGATGTGAGGATCCCAAAACAACCAGGATGTTGGCTTAGAAGCAGCCATCATTTAAAGAAAGCGTAACAGCTCACTGGTCTAAATAAGGGTCTTTGCGCCGAAAATGTAACGGGGCTGAAGCCATGCACCGAAGCTGAGGATGTGTAGCAATACACGTGGTAGCGGAGCGTTCCGTAAGCTGATGAAGGGAGACCCGTGAGGGCTCCTGGAGGTATCGGAAGTGCGAATGTTGACATGAGTAACGATAAAGAGGGTGAGAGACCCTCTCGCCGAAAGACCAAGGGTTCCTGCTTAAAGTTAATCTGAGCAGGGTTAGCCGGCCCCTAAGACGAGGCGGACACGCGTAGTCGATGGGAACCACGTTAATATTCGTGGGCCTGGTGGTAGTGACGGATTGCACAAGTTGTTCATTCTTATTGGATTGGATGGGCAGCGGAGCGGTTCCAGGAAATAGCTCCACCGTATAGACCGTACCCGAAACCGACACAGGTGGTCAGGTAGAGTATACCAAGGCGCTTGAGAGAACTATGTTGAAGGAACTCGGCAAATTGCACGCGTAACTTCGGAAGAAGCGTGACCCCATGGTAGGCAACTATTGTGGGGTGGCACAGACCAGGGGGTAGCGACTGTTTATCAAAAACACAGGGCTCTGCGAAGTCGCAAGACGACGTATAGGGTCTGACGCCTGCCCGGTGCTGGAAGGTTAAGAGGAGAGGTGCAAGCTTTGAATCGAAGCCCCAGTAAACGGCGGCCGTAACTATAACGGTCCTAAGGTAGCGAAATTCCTTGTCGGGTAAGTTCCGACCTGCACGAATGGCGTAACGACTTCCCCGCTGTCTCCAACATAGACTCAGTGAAATTGAATTCCCCGTGAAGATGCGGGGTTCCTGCGGTCAGACGGAAAGACCCCGTGCACCTTTACTATAGCTTTACACTGGCATTCGTGTCGGCATGTGTAGGATAGGTGGTAGGCTTTGAAGCGGGGACGCCAGTTTCCGTGGAGCCATCCTTGAAATACCACCCTTATCGTCATGGATGTCTAACCGCGGCCCGTCATCCGGGTCCGGGACAGTGTATGGTGGGTAGTTTGACTGGGGCGGTCGCCTCCGAAAGAGTAACGGAGGCGCGCGATGGTGGGCTCAGACCGGTCGGAAATCGGTCGTCGAGTGCAATGGCATAAGCCCGCCTGACTGCGAGACTGACAAGTCGAGCAGAGACGAAAGTCGGTCATAGTGATCCGGTGGTCCCGTGTGGAAGGGCCATCGCTCAACGGATAAAAGGTACGCCGGGGATAACAGGCTGATGACCCCCAAGAGTCCATATCGACGGGGTTGTTTGGCACCTCGATGTCGGCTCATCGCATCCTGGGGCTGGAGCAGGTCCCAAGGGTTTGGCTGTTCGCCAATTAAAGCGGTACGTGAGCTGGGTTCAGAACGTCGTGAGACAGTTCGGTCCCTATCTGCCGTGGGTGTAGGAATATTGACAGGATCTGTCCCTAGTACGAGAGGACCGGGATGGACATATCTCTGGTGGACCTGTTGTCCTGCCAAGGGCATAGCAGGGTAGCTATATATGGACGGGATAACCGCTGAAGGCATCTAAGCGGGAAACCCACCTGAAAACGAGTGTTCCCTATCAGAGCCGTGGAAGACGACCACGTTGATAGGCCGGGTGTGGAAGTGCGGCAACGCATGAAGCTTACCGGTACTAATAGCTCGATCGGCTTGATCGTTCTCATTGACTATGCTCATC
>NZ_RJJT01000004.1 GCF_003938655.1 Rhizobium pisi | reverse complement strand
ACGGTTCTCGTCCTCAAGAGCCTTCATCTGGCTCATCATCGAGGCGTCCATGCCCCCATACTTTGCCCGCCACTTGTAAAAACTGGCACTGCTGATGCCATGCTCCCGGCAAAGCTCAGGTACGGGGACACCGCCTTCCGCCTGGCGCAACACAGCCATGATTTGGGCTTCGGTAAATCGGCTCTTCTTCATCAAAATCTCCTCGAGCATCTTGCCGAGAAAATTCTACTTTTGAAGCCCCTTATTCGCGGGGAGGACTACCCATAGGCGTCGAAGACGCGATCGGGGAGATAGCTTTGACACGTATCCTTGATGTTGCGGGTGGTGAAGCTATCGACAACCAACACGACGTAACCCCATGAGACCAACCGTTTCGGCCATAGGTCTTTGACGCTGAAACGCATGCCTTCGCAGCCGTGCATGACGACGATCGCCGGGAACGGACCACTACCCTGGGGCCGGCTCAAATATCCCAGCAAGGGTGTGCCTTGCGGTTGGGGGAGATTTTCTCCCTGTTCACTAGCCTTGCGTATTCGAAGCGGGCTTAGTTTTACGGGCGCGCTTTCGAAGTGAACCAGTTCGTCGGCATCGGCCGGGTTTCCCGCAAGTGTGACGCCGAGAACAGCGACAAGGCCAAGAAAAAGTCTCGTGGTATTCACTGAACTTCTCCACCGTTTGATCAACAGCCTGCCATCAGCAAATTCCTCGCCTATCTTTCGACAGTATTGCCTGGACTGCAAGTCCCGCCGATGGAGGGCGTCTTCCGACCAAAGCGGCCGCTGGATTCCAGCAAACTTGGCATCAGTTGCTCATGGTGTCGTCAGTCCCGACTCTGCCGGCTGGCCGGAGCTATTTATCCATAAAACGGCATTATGTTATGCATTCAATACATCTGCCGCAATAGAACTTGCTGAGATAGGGTGCCCGTCAGTGAGGTGGGCTATCGGCATGGGCTGACGGCTCTCCCACAGAACAACGCCTGGCTGCCTGGTCGGTGGCCATGACAGGGAAGGGTTTGAAGCTCTATGTCTACAAAAGAAAAGCCACTTATCGCGATTGTCGGTGCAACGAGCAAACAGGGGCGCAGCGTAGCCGCGACACTCCTGCAGAGCCAACGTTTCCGTGTGCGCGCTTTCACCCGGAATAAGGATTCACCTGAAGCTTTAAGTCTGGAGAAACGCGGCGCTGAAATCGTCACCGTCCCTCTTGAACTTGGCTTTCAGAAGGACCTCGTTGCTGCCTTCAAAGGCGCGGACGGCGCGTTTCTGATGACACCGCCCATCGCCCCGCCGGAGACAATTGAGGCTCCTCTCGGCCGACAGCTGGCGGATGCCGCAGTTGAGGCCGGCGTCGGGCATATTGTTTTCAGCACCCTCGAGAATGTCGACAAGATCACCGGCGGGACGAAGTATGCGCCGCACTTCACCGACAAAGCGCGCGTCGCAGACTACATTCGCGGCCTGCCCATCTCTCATTCCTCCATCATGCTGGCATTCTTTTACACGAATCTTCTCGAGTATTATGTACCGCGTATGGAGGGCGATACTCTCCTCCTGCCGATCTATCTTCCTGAAGATTTCCGGGCGCCTTTTGTCGATCCGCTGACGGCAACCGGGCCGGCCGTTCTCGAAATTTTCTCCAACCCCGAGCGCTATCACGGGAAGACGCTGCCGATCGTCGGCGATATCATTTCTCCGCGCGAGATGATCGAAACCTTTCAGCGCGTGACCGGCCGCAAGGCCGAGTATCGAAACGCTTTCACCAGGGATGGCCTGCTGCAATATTTTCCGGATTTTGCCGCCAACGAACTTCTCGTTCGGGAGCTTCTGGGGATGGTCGAGTATGCCGTCGAATATGGCTATTTCGGCACGGAGCATGATCTCGAATGGAGCCGTCGCTTGAACCCCGACATGCTCAACTGGGAGCAATATCTGCGGACGACGGGGTGGCGCGGCGACAAGCGATCTTTCGGTCTATAAATTACGACGGCCGAATTCCCGGTAATTTGGAAACCTCGGCGACAAGAAAATCGACGAGAAGCCGAACGCGGGCAATGGCTGCGCGCTCGGGAACAATGAGCAAGCTCACGGGCACCGGCGAAGGACGATAGTCCCCAAGCACGACCTCGAGCTGACCGTTATCCAGGAGATCGTGGACCAGCCAGAGGTGTGTAGGGCCAATGCCGCGTCCAGCGGCAAAGGCTTCACGCGCCGCAAGCCCGTGGTCGACGCGCAATTTCCCGCTGACCGGGATCGCATGATTTGTGCCATTGGGAGAGGAAAGCAGGATCTGATCGCTCCCCGCCACATTCGACATCACCACGGTTTCGTATCGTGACAGATCGGCCGGGCGCTCCGGCCGTCCCTGGACGGACAAATAAGCCGGAGCGCCCACCAGCAGCCGATGGCTCTCTCCGAGCGCATGAAGCTTCATCGAACTATCGGCGAGAGGCCCGAGACGAAGTGCCACGTCAATGCCTTCGCGAACCAAGTCGATACGCTCATCCGTTAGGTTGAGGTCGACCCTGATGTCCGGATGCTTGTCCTGGAAGTCGAAGATGATGCGCGTGATGTGCATCACGCCGAGCGCTGCAGTACAAGAAAGCCGAACAGCCCCGGCGGGGGCCTGACGGGCATCTCTCGCTTCTTCAGCAGCCTGTTCGACCAGCCGTAATATCTGAAGGCAGTTCGCATAATAGCGGCTACCTTCGTCCGTAAGGGTGACACGACGCGTGGTTCGGCTGAGAAGAGGCACACCGACAGCCTCCTCAAGTTCATTGAGGTGCCGCGTCACGGTGGATTGACCGACACCCAGTTCTCTTGCGACCATCGACAGGTTGCCACGTTCGGCGACGCGAACAAAGGTGCGCATTCTGTCGAGAGACAGTCCCGCACTATCCATTTTTCAGCACAGTGATCCTCATTCAGTCGATATAGAGAATAATCCGGACTGTGCCTAGCTCCGGCATACGCCGACAGATCGGCCGCAGATTCCGGAGACGGATTAGCGCGTCGAGCCACGCGGGATGATCGAGAAGCCGCAATCGACCTTGTCCTCGCCAGGCGGCTCGTCGCGGATGGCGCGCAGCAGCATGTCGGCGACGCGGTAGCCGATATCGTAGCGCGGTATGTGCACCGTCGTCAGCGTCGGCTGGGTGAAGGCCGAAAATTCCAGATCGTTGAAGCCGCAGATGCCGACATCCTCCGGCACGCGGATGCCGCGCACGGCGCATTCGATGAGAACGCCGAGGGCCAGATCGTCGCTTTGGGCGAAGACGGCATCGACATCGGGCACGCGCTGCAGCAGGCGGGCAAACAACTCCCTGCCAAGGCCGGAGCTGTTTCCCTCATTTTCGCCAATGACGAGATCGGGATCGAAACGGCCGGCTTCCCGCATCGCGGCCTCATAACCTTCCTTCCGGCGGCGCGAGCGAATGTCCGTGCCGCGGCCCATGAAGCCTATCCTGCTATAACCCCTCGACAGCAGGAAGCGGGTAGGTTCGGCGCCGGCCGCATGATGATCGAGGCCGACGACCAGCGTCTGCGGCTCCTGGCTGAGATCGGTGATATGGGCAATCGGACAGGCAGCATTTTCGATCAGCGGTAGGAGATCGCGGTAGGATTCGGCCCCGGCGATGATGACGCCGGCCGGCTTCTGCGTCAGGAGGGATTTGAGCTGGCCCGCCTCCCCATCGACATGGTGGAGCGTATTGGAATATTGCACGGTAAATTCGCTGGCGCGGAAGCGATCCTCTATGCCGATCATGAGGCCGGCGAAGCCGTGGTGGTGTAAAGCGGGCGTGATGACGCCGACGACACCGTTGTGGCGGCCGGCCAGCGCCCGGGCGGCAAGATTGGGGATATAGCCCATCTCCTCCACCGTGCGCAGGATGACCTCGCGCAGATCCTCCGAGACGATTTCGGGATTGCGAAGCGCGCGCGAGATGGTGATGGGGCTCACTCCCACCCTTTTCGCCACATCGCTCAACTTCACATGCGCGCCGCGCCTGGCTTTCCGCCCCCGCTCCACTGCCGTCCTCATTGCCCCTTACACGTCGCCCGCGGACTCGCTTGTCCTCGAATCGCGGCCGTTACTTTCTGAAGAAGAAATAATTTAGAGTCCACTAACATTTTAAATTCTGCAACGAGATCTGGAAACGCAACGTCAAGCAAAGAGTGGCAGGTCATCTGCCGTGAAATTACGAGCGCATGCGGCGATCGGATCACGGCCGGCGGAGGTTAAGTCCATTATTTTCGGGATGAAACCGTCAGAGGAATGCGATGCGAGGGAGAATCGCGGCCGAGATTTCCGCAGCGCGGCGACAGGACCGGAAGCATCGGGAGTAAAGTTTAAATTCCAGTAATGTCTTACGAATTGGCAATATAAACATGATCAATATTTAATTTGCAAATCCACCGGACGGGATCATATGTATTCCCAGCGCGAATTCTTCTACTCCCTCCCCGTCGCCACAGCATTTCGACGACAGCGCGTTCTGAATAGAGGAATTGGCGCTGAACGCCATCCGACGCCAGGTCCCTGACATGGAACCACGACGCCATCAAAAGCCAACGCTCTCGCAAGGGACAATCACATGTCACATATTCTCCGTAAACATCGTGCCGCAGCGCTTGTCGGGGCCGCCATCATCGCCGGCGCGGCATGCCTGCCCTTAACCATCAACTCGTCCAACGCCTTTGCGGCACCTTCGGATACGGGCGGCGTTCTGGCCCCCAGCGGCTCCTTCGCGTCCATCGTCGACGCCGACAAGCCTGCGGTCGTCACCATCACCACGACCATGAAGGCGACCGACGTCAGCGCGGACCAGCAGGAATCGCCGATGGACGAGCAGTTCCGCCAGTTCTTCGAGGACCAGGGTATCCCGCTGCCGCACCCGGCGCCGCAACATCAAGGCTCCCAGCATGCGATGGCGCTCGGCTCCGGCTTCATTATCAGCCCTGACGGCGTGATCGTCACCAACAACCATGTCATCGACAATGCCGTCGACATCAAGGTGACGCTCGACGACGGCACCGAGCTTCCGGCCAAACTCATCGGCACCGATCCGAAATCCGACGTCGCCGTGTTGAAGATTGAGACGTCGAAACCGCTTCAAACCATTGCCTGGGGCGATTCCGACAAGCTGAAGCTCGGCGACCAGATCCTCGCGATCGGCAACCCCTTCGGCATCGGCACCACGGTGACAGCCGGCATCGTCTCGGCCCGCGGCCGCGACCTGCACAGCGGCCCCTATGACGATTTCATCCAGATCGACGCGCCGATCAACCATGGCAATTCCGGCGGACCCCTGGTCGATCGCAATGGCAATGTCGTCGGCATCAACACCGCCATCTATTCGCCGAACGGCGGCAGTGTCGGCGTCGGCTTCGCCATTCCCTCTGACGAGGCGAAGGCGATCGTCGCCAAGCTGCAGAAGGACGGCTCGATCGATCATGGCTATCTCGGCGTACAGATCCAGCCGGTGACGAAGGACGTCGCCGATGCCGTCGGGCTCGCCAAGACCGGCGGCGCGCTGGTTGCCGCCGTCACCGCCGATACGCCGGCGGCACGGGCCGGCCTGAGGCCGGGCGATATCGTCACATCGGTCGGCAGCGAAACCGTCAAGACGCCGAAGGACCTGTCACGCCTCGTGGCCGACCTTTCGCCAGGGGCCAAAGAATCCCTCAGCGTCTGGCGTGACGGCAAAACGATCGATCTCAACGTTATTGTCGGCGGCAATGAGAACAGCCAGAAACAGGCTGCGGCCGAAAGCCCCGACAGCCTGGGCCAGAACAGCGGCCAGCCGAGCCTCGGCATCGGCCTTGCCGACCTGACGCCCGACGTTCGCCAGCAACTCAACCTGCCGCGCAGCGCAAACGGTGCGGTGGTCGCCAGCGTCAACCCGGACAAGTCGGCGGCTGCCGCCGGCATTCAATCGGGCGACGTGATCGTCTCGGTGAACGACAAGCCGGTTCACAGCGCCCGCGACGTCAAGGCCGCGGTTGCCGAAGCCGGTAAGGCCGGCCGCAAATCGGTGCTGCTGCTTATCGAGCGCGGCGGCAACAAGACCTTCGTGGCCGTGCCGTTCACGGCTGCCTGAGGCAGCGCAATTTCTCAATGACCAAGAAAAGCCCGCGAAAGCGGGCTTTTCTGCCGATCCTCGACGGCCCCTATTTTCTACTCAGGAACTTTTCGGATTCCTTTCCCTGGCTCGGGGGCGCGATTTGCCCCTCTGACGGTTTGCCTCTTGCTGTTCTATGGCATCGGATTGCCTGCGCCGCGCGGCCTCCAATTGCTGCTTCGTCGGGAGATCATGATCGTAGGTGGGGTCGCTGAATGCCGTCGCGTTATCGAACGGACCTTTGTGTGTACGCGCCACGCCATACCGGTCGTGGTCGGCACCATCATCGGTCTCCGCTGACGGTGACCGCGCTTGACGAGCCTGCATTATGAGATCGTCGGCTGTAGGGCCTGACGTTACCCTTTTGTGCATGGAAGCGATGATCTTGCGTTTCCCGGCCCCGTCCTTTTGATCGGCGTGGTTCCAAGGCATGTCTTTTTCTTTCCTTCTTCGTCATGTCATCAGGGCTATCGGTCATCCACTGCTACGCATGGTCAGGAGCGTTGCAGCAAGACCAGCCTCACGGCATCTCGGACAATCGTTCAGGAAGCCTGGTTTTTGGAAAATGGTAACCCGCGGGCCGCAGTGGTGCGTTGGGACGCCCGGACGCTGTATATCGCGCGATACGATAGGCTTTCGTCGGCGCGCCGCCATCGTCCTGCCATCTTGCAAGAGAGCCGTCTTCCGTGGCCAAAGGAAGCGGCCCGGAACTCAATTGCGTTGCGAGATACATTTTCAGAGCCGATTTCAGTGCTGCCTCATCGACGATCCCCATCTGGAAACAATGAATGAGGAAACTTGTCGCGCTGATCTCATTGTCGTCTATCGCGTAGGTTTCGCCTCCGCGAAAGCCCGCTTTTCGAAGAATACGATCCAGCATCCTCAAATTGGCGACATCGAAAAATTGATGATTGGTGGAAGACATTGCGTCCTCCTTTGTTGGGGCTAGGGTTCGCGCCCCAAGCAGCGGTGCCCGTATCGTGGCCGCCGATGGATCAGCTTGCGCTCTTTGCCACCTGACCGCAACCTCATTCGGCGGCAGCTATTGATAATCCCGTGGCAAAGCCCATTTTAAAGAAAGGAGGATGCGCATCATGCAGTTCAACGGTGAAGCGACCCTCACAAAACCGTCGGCACTGGCGGTTTCGGAAAGGCGTGCGCTCATAGATCACCTGAGAGAGGTGATTGCAGCCCTGGCTCACGGGCTGGCAGCCGATGGATTACTGGAACTTGTGCCGCCTCTGCTTGAGATAAACAAAGTTCTCCGTGATATGACGGACGAAATTTCTCGTGCAGACCCTCTCTATTCCGATGAGATTATCACAGGCACGGTGCGCTTGATCAAGACATCTCAAGCTTTGCTTCATGACCGGGTCATCGTGCAGACTATCCATTGAGCCCCCTGCGGCGGTCGTCGGGACGAGCCGGCAGGCTGATCGCCGCATATCTGGCATCAAGCTGCTCATTCCCTCGTGCATGCAAATTCGTCGCCGGGTGCGAAGTTCCGCGCATCGGCTGGCGCCAGTTCCAAGGACAACCGCAATGGCACTTATTTTTCCCAACAGAAGCCGCAGTTTCGACGAAGCGAGAAAAGGTGTCCGCTTCACCGGATATGACGGCATGTTCGAAGTCAGGTTTCTGGTCGAAGAAGCCGCTCTCGGGGGCGCGCTCACTCGGAATTCTTCCGAAGCCGCCTATCTCAATGCTTTTGATGCCGCGCGCGCTTCCATTCTGGAGACTGCATCGAGAGTCTATCAACATCGACGCGGAAACAACTTCACGCTCAAAGCTGAAGATTTTCGCTGATCGCCGGACAGCGCATCGAGCAGGCAGGCTGGTAATCGCCGTCGTCCCGATGGCGCCGGCATGACAAGAGGACCAAAGCATATGGTTTTAACGCGATATCGTCCGAAAGACCTGAAGCTCGCACGTCGCCATATCGTGAAGGCTGCTCGCCGCATCGCCAAGCAGGAAACCATTGTCAAGAAACTATCTCTCAAAGGCAGTTCCGCGGGGTTGGCCTACGAGCTATTGGGCAGGCTTTACGACAATCAACGACAGCAACTCGACCGCCTGAAACTGATCGAAGCGATGGTTGAGGTGAAAGCATAACCCTGTGTGCACTTTGCCGGGCTTGCAATCGTGTCGCGTTTCGGCACGGCTTGTACCCGAGATGGCGAGAGCCCATATTTGCTATGGTGGCAGTTTGCGAACGGGCGCTGCTTCCAGGGGTGGTCAGAGTTCCCCAGCCCTAACAAAGGAGGGCATCATGTCTTCCACGACAAGCATCCATTCCTGGAAAGACCTGGCTCGGCATATCAGCCGGTTCAAGTATATTGAATTTCTGGTGAAATCGACGCCGGCAATCTGCCTGGGCTTTATCGTCTATATCGTCTTCAAGGACGTCTTTTGGTAGGCGCGGCAAGGCTGTTGCGGCGGGCGAAGAAGCGTCTTTGCTGCCGGCGAATGAAGGGTCCGTAACCCCGCCTACCGGAATTGGACAACGCAAATGCAACTGCGAGAAATGGGTGAACAAGACTGCCTTGCCTTTCTGGCAGGCCATACCCGTGGCCACCTGGCATGCCTGGGCGAAAAATATCCCTATATCGTTCCTATCCACTATGCCTATGAAAAAGCTCGTCTTTTGATGTTTTCTATGCCGGGTCTGAAGATTGACCGGCTCCGGGCCAATTCACCGGCATGTGTCCAGGTTGAAGAATTCGGCGAAAACCGAACGTGGAAGAGCGTGCTTGTTCAGGGCACTTATGATGAGCTGACCGATACGCCGGCCCGGCATGACGAACGCATCCACGCCTGGTCTCTTCTGCAAAAGCAACCGTTCTGGTGGGAACCCGGATCGCTTGTCTTGAACTCGGAGAGCGAAGACAGCCCTGCCCCGCCCATATTCTTCGCTATTTCGATTAACGTGGTATCGGGACGGCAAGTGGTTTAAGGTGCGAACCTTCAGACTTGCCGCACCTTCATGACAGACCCGTCAGTGCGGCGTTTGCTGCACGATGTATGGAACTCCAGACAAACACCTCCAGCTAAGCGCTGTCCGATACCAGCCTTCCCATAGGGGCGCGGATTGCTTGATGCACCTCACCGCGACGCGACCCGCTGAACCAGCATCGCGTTCAATGGCACGCGACCACCCACAGGGAAGAACGATGACAAACGCACCTGAGAATGAAGCCCTTTTCAACATCACCGGGCACTTCGTGCAAGAATTGAAGACCGTCCTCGAAAGCGAGAGGATTCTCGAAGGCACCGACTACGAAAACAGCGCCTTCGATGAAAAACGAAGAGTGGAAGGACTTCACCTGTTGCGCTTCCACAAGACCGCCACGGCGGCCCAGGCGACGCAGATCTGGGAAAAACATACGACAGGCAGATCCCATCGCTGATACGGAACGACGTCAATTCTTCGGCTGATATCGACCTAAGATTGCCGGTTCTCCGATCCTCGGTCGCCACGCAAATGGGTGTTGACCCGTGCTGAAATTGCGCGGCGTCCCGCTCAGCATTTCCATGAAAGGAAAAATCATGACCAGTGAGAAAACCAACAAGGTCCAGCCCCCCAAAGCTGCCGTGATTGAAGCACCCTACGAGGTCATCTACTTCGCGAAAAAACACCGGATTTCCCAAGAGGATGCCAGAGGCATCATCGAAAAATACGGCGCCAATCGCAAAGAGGCAGACAAGGCCGGCCGCCGCATCAGCGTCTAAAGGCGGAATGGCGACTGCGGAGTGGAACCGCAGCCGCCATCCGGTTGCGTCGATATCAGACGCTTGGAAACACAATCATCGGGCGAATTAACCCTACTGGCTTACCTTAACATCAGCATCCGCTTGAATACAGACTGTCCTGTGCCATCGTGTCTTTACGACAACGCGTCCGATCCCGCAGGCAGCGCTTACCGGGACCATAGCCTACCTTCCCCCGAAAGGCCGGCTTCACGCATAGGGGCTCAAACACCATCAAACGGAGGGTATGCCATGAACAACGTATTGGAATTTCGGGCAAAATGCCCGCATGTCGAAACCCTCTCGGATTGCCGGGAAGCGCTTGAATCGGCCGTGATGAAGGTCGTCGCCGACGCCGTCAGCAAGGGATATTCGCCTGCGGAAGCGGCGATGGTCGTTGCCGATATCGCCGACGATTACATTCTGATGCTGTCGCGGAAACTCCAGCATTGATACACTTTCGGGCTCGCGCCCATGGGCGGCGCGGGCCGTTGCGTGTGTAGGTCGGCGCGGAGCGCTGCGCCCGCCCCCCGGCAATAGAACACGCACTGTTTCGCTCAATGCGTCATATCGAATCGAGACGCTTCCTGGCCTAACGCCATTTTGGCTGCCCCGGCGGAGCATTGGCCTGGATTTCATGGAGCGGCGCCCGGGACCCGAGGAGTTTCTTCAGCTTCTTTTCCTCTGCCGGGCCGATCCCGAACTTGCGGCAATGTTCCGCAACATCGTGCTCTCGCGGGCCGGGAATGCGAACTTGGCGGTTGTTCATGGTCTTCATGTCTGCTTCCTCCTGAAGGAAGAACCAGCAAGCTGCCGATTTGTTCGTTAGATGCACCTAAAATTCAATGCATGCTCATTCCAGTTCGGCTAGCGAGAAAACCGCCAGCCTGCCCGTAGCGCCGCCGCAGGTGGCTCCAGATTGTCTGTTCAACCCGTCATCAGGCAGAGTATGGTGAACAGGACCTGAGCCGCGATGTGAGCAGTGTTCGTTGTCGAGTCGTATTGTGGCGCTACCTCGACCACATCACCGCCTACGATGTTCAACCCACGCATCCCCCTGAGAAACTCCAAGACCTCGCGTGGCGTAAGTCCTCCGACCTCGGGCGTACCGGTCCCAGGGGCAAAACCCGGATCAACACTGTCGATATCGAATGACACGTAGGTAGGGCCGCTTCCAACGACGGCTCGCGCTTTTTCAATCAGCGCTGCGATGCCGATGTGGGGAACCTCCTCGGCATGGATAACCGTCATGCCGCTCTCGTATGAAAACTCCCAAAGATATTCGGCACCGCCGCGAATGCCGATCTGGATCGTGCGTTCGGGATCAAGCACGCCGTCCAAGACGGCCAGCCTGAATGGTCCGCCATGTTGAAACTTGGCCCCCTCATATGGTCCTGCCGTATCACAATGGGCATCGATGTGGATCATCCCAACCGGTTCTTGCGCTCCAACTGCTTTTAGAATCGAAGAGGTTATCGAATGATCGCCGCCCACCGACAGCGGGCGAACGCCTGCGTTCACAAGCTTCTTATAGAAGCTAAAAATATCCGCGTGGCAGAGGTCGAGGTCGTAACGGCTCTGCATCGGCACATCACCGATATCCGCGACCTTTGCAGTCGATAGCGGAGACGATTTCAGCACATGGTCGTAAGGTCCTATCCGCTCGATATTTCGGACAGCCCGAGGGCCGAACCTGCTGCCATTTCTGTTGGTGACGCCAAGGTCCATCGGGACGCCGAGCAGGGCAATATCCAAACCGCCAAAATCGGCAGTGTCCTGCAGATCGGGACGGCACGGTGCGCCGACAAGCGTTGGTATTCCGGCGAAAGGCCACTTCCGTCTATCACCACTGGTGAACTGCGCCTTCGCGACACGAGCGAAGTTTTCGTCAAAAATGTCGCCACCGGAAGCATTCGCGTACTTTTCGCGGAGGGCGTTCAGTTTAGCCAAATCTGTCATTGCAACGTCCTTTGGTAAAATTCTTTGTTGGTTCACGATAAGCTGCGATGGAAAGCTAGACCGGTCGGTCGAGATAGGTCGTGGCGACGTCGTGCATTCGCTCCTGCGACATAGGGTTCCCGTGGCCGCCGTAAACGATTGACACTTCAGTGTCCTTCAATCGCGACATTGTATTGCGATAAACTTCCTTGTCGCAACCGGAGAGATCGTCCACCAGACCACCGTCGTAAATGGCGTCCCCGGAGAAAAGACCGACAGTCCGTGTGTCGAAGAGGGCGATCGATCCGGGCGAGTGACCGGGAAGATGCAGCACTGTGAAGCCGACCCCTCCGATGTCGATAGTTGATCCCTCGCGAACCACTTCAGTCAGAGGTGCGGGCGCTTGCATAGTCGGCTTGGTTCCAGCCCGCGGAGGACCTTTACCCGATGAACTTTCGCCGGCTGGCCTTCGGACGACCTGAATTCTGAGACTCTCGGGAGACATGGCCAATGACAACAGGTCAGTGGTATCACGTCGCTGTTGATCACGACGCGACCGGAAAGGTCCGCGTGTACATCGACGGTGTGATGAGGGCGAGCTCCACGCCAGCAAACTCCGCGATCGGCGACTATGCCGGCGCTCTAGGCATCGGAGCTCAGAACTCAGGTGGTACGGTCGACATGAACGGTTAGCTTGATGAACTCCGCATTACCAAGGGTGCAGCCCGCTACGCCACGGACACCAGCTTCAGCGTGCCAACCGCTGCTTTTCCGCGCTCCTGACCGACGGTTATGTCATGATCCATCATCCAGTGGCCGTGGCGCGTTTGCCGCGCCTGGGGAAAAACGGAATCACCCTGGGGACGCGCTCGGCATAGGACCGGTAGTCTGGAAATGCCGCCCGGAGCACCGTCTCTTCGTTACTCATCCGGCGAAGTTGCAGGCACCAGTGCACGAGTCCGAGAAACACCGTCCACGGAGAAAAGCTGAATAGAATCATTCCGACAACGAATATCTCCTCGGTCAGATAGAGCGGGTGCCGGACGATCGAATATGGCCCCGTTGTGACCAGAGCTCTTGCACCCGGTGCTATGCTGAAACTGCGGCCGAGGATCGCAAGCATATATGCCGATGAAATGCAGCCAATGATCATCAAAACCATTGCGGCAACGCGCACAGTATCTGGCAACACCATTGGCGGAGGAAGGAAGGCGATCAGTAGGAAGAGGAAGCTGCCTGCCATCGCCGTCAGGTATGGTTCAACGCCGCGCGCAGACCGCACTTGGGGCATTCTTGTTAGGGTTACGACACACATCATGCCGACAAATAAGATCGCAGCGATCTCAGCTATTAGGAATACGACGCCCGGATAGTCGTCGGCCGTCATCGTCCGTCCGATCTTAGTCCACACAACTAGTATTGAGTAGGAGCAGATGCCAATCCGGCCGATGACATCTGCAATAATCAAGTGTCGATTGCTCATTGGTACCCCCGCGTTGCTTGAAGGCATCTTCGCACGGTTGCGGAAAATGGCAATCGCAACCGGTTAAATTGGTGAATACCAACTATTGGGGATGTGACTTACACCGATGCGCCGCCATCGGCGTCTGTCAATGCAACGAAACGCGATGCGCCAGCAGCTGATCAATGCTGGCCCGGATGCGGATGCGGCGGATGATCTCGGCGTGAGTGAAAAGGCAGGCGAGGGCAGCCACGATGATCAACACGGTTCCGAGCAGCGCTGTAGGCAACGGCAGTGACCAGTCGACATAGCCGGGGAGTGACGCCCCGCTGCGACCTGCTGCGGCTGTGCTTGCAGCAGCATTGGCAAGCACCAGCCCGAGCAGCGCAACATGAGCATGAACGAAGCGTGCCCTAAGAAACCGTTTCGGATGAAAAGTAAGATAGACGCCGAAAATCGCCATCAATGCAAACGCAGCGAGAAGTTCCCACGCCCCCATCCCCGCCACGCTAAGTAACATGAGGGGTAGGCGCAACACAGGCAGCAACGTCAGGTACAGCGCCCAAGCAAACGGGCGTGATGGATACACTGCAAGGAGTAGCATGCTGGCGGCAAATACCGCACCAATCGCATAGACCAAAGCAGGTCCGAGACGAACAAAAGTCAGAACCAAGACACGCATTCGCTTTCCTCCTTCGGCAGGCCTCGTGGTTCAGGGCAGAATATTCGCAAATGCGTGGGCAGGGCTTACCGCTCGACCGGGGCCGCATGAATGACTCCGGCTGCGGAGATTTGCAACCTTTCACATCACTTATCTATCCTTGAACGAGGCGATTTCATGAATATCGACGACCTGAAGCGGTTTGCCCCGGCGCTCGTGTGCAGGGACATGTCCGTTCGCTCGGGGCGGCCGCATGGGCAGCCAATGGCGGAACGCCACTGAAAGCCAAGATCAAACGCACGGCGCTGTAGATTTTGGCGATCCAAAGCCGGCATGGGGCCAATGATGCCCGGTCGCCCACTTTCAACTCATGGGCCTTGTGGCGACGATGTTACGCCGTACGTTCTGCGCCACGCGCGCGACCTGGCTTGCTCAAGCCGGCGTCGAAGCCGAGCAGGCAGCGGCATCATTGGGCATGACGGCCGAGGAGTTCGAACGGACCACGCACACGCCAGCCCAGGCTTTCAGCAGCAGGCAGCGAACGCATTTTAACCGGTCCACAGGGCAATCGGTCCGCTGCATGAAATGGCAAGTATCTGAGAATTCGAGGTTTCGGGGAAATGATGAACCTTTTCAAGGGTTCAGACCGGTCGGAGTGGAGTGATTCGAACACTCGACCCCCACGTCCCGAACAACAACGTTTGCGCCAAAAATCCCAGAAATGCTGGCTTTCGCGCTGACTTTTGTGCCGTCGAAACGCACTCTTTTACGCTCTATCATTGCCAATCATTGCCGTAAGTTGGCGCGCCACGATCATACTGCAGCCCAGCAGTCAATCCGGATTCGACAAAAACTTGCCGGATCGCGAGACACTGAAGACAAATGAACATTCACCACCTGCCGGTCTACCGGCGGGCGTTTTGCCATGGAAGGAGAACAAACTGCAGATCCTAGATTTTGAAACGTCCGGAGGCTTCGCCGGAGACAGTGCTCGCGTGCTCGCCAGATTTAGCGTGCAGGTCACCGACGACATACGCCTGTGCAATCTCAGGCTGGTCGACACTCCGAAGGGGCGCAGGACATTCTTTCCCGGCGTCAGCGGGCGGAAGGTCCGTCACGACGTCGACGTCGCTTTCTCGCCAGATCACCGCAGCAGCATCCGCATTTTTCGAGGGGCACGAGATCGCCGATGACCGCACAAACGCAGCCTAAGCCGACGCCTGCCACGGATAGCCGCGAAGCACTGATTTTCGGTATTTATGATCGGCTCGTCGACCACGGCCACTGCGTCGCAGATGTGGTCCTGGCCCCGGCCAAAGCGGACGGAGGGCCCGATGGGAGAACACCGGGCCAGCAAATGTTTCCAGCTTGCCGGCCGACGAATGGCCGCAAGGTGAGGAAGCCGGGAAGAGAGCCTCAGTCATTGTTGATCACATCGATGGGTGCGATCCCAAAACATCCATGCTGGTATTTCTTCGCGAGAACGGAGAGCCTTCCGTCATCCAAATTGCCGGACCCGAGCACGATGCGGATATCGCAATGCGCATCATCGGGCGGGATATTGGTGCGAAGCCGCCGGAGACTCTGCCGACGCGCCCCTGTCAGAATCGCTGGCGAAGCTTCGGGAAGAGCTTTTTCCACCTAAGCCGGATCCCATCGCGGCAAACGATAATACGCCAACTGCTCAGCACGACTTCACCGCTCGCCTCGAGCGCTTGCAACGCCAGTTCGGCGGATCGATCATGTCCGGAGAACTTTACGGTGCAAAGGTCGGCGACGAGCGCGGGCGTATCTATTTCACTCCCGATGGCAGCGCCAGGCTCCATAGCCACCGCGGCGTATTCGAGATCGTCGAAGACAAGCCCATCGAGGCCACCGCGTTCAGCCTGGGCGATCCTTCCGACATTCCGGAGCGTGAGTGGCTTTACGGCAGGCACTATATTCGACGCTATGCCACGGCGTCCGCTGGCCCTGGCGGCGGCGGCAAGACCGCGCACTCGATTTCCGAAGCCCTATCGATGGTGACTGGCCGCCCGCTGCTTGAGCCCGACGGCGGTTTGATCAAGCCCTTGCGCGTGTGGTGGGTGGATGCCGAGGATCCAATTGACGAAATCAATCGCCGTTTCCACGGCGCCGCAAAGCACTTCCAGGTGACGAACGAGCAGATCGGCGGCCGGCTTTTTACGGATTCGGGACGTGATCAGGCATTCGTCATCGCTCGACAGGATGGCCGAGACCTGAAGATCGTGGCCATTCGTCGAAGACATAGTCTCTGAGATCGGTCGACGTGAAATCGACGTGGTAATCATCGATCCGTTTGTTTCAACGCATGAGGCACGGGAAAATGCTAACGGCGCCATGCAGCGTGTTGCAGCCGCCTGGGTACGTGTCGCCGACGAGGCCAACTGCTGTGTCGAGCTCGTGCACCACGTTTCGAAGAATCAGGGTGAAGTCACCGCGGATAGCGCTCGAGGGGGTGGTGCGTTCAAGGACAAGGTGCGCAGCATGCGCGTCTTCAATGTGATGACGCACGCCGAGGCAGAGAAAGCTGGCGTCGAGGATCCACGCGGCTATTTCCGTGTCGATCATGGGAAGGTCAACATGATCGCATCCGGCCGGTCTCAGTGGCGGCGCTTTGTTTCCGTGCCGCTGAATAATGGCCGAGGTCTGGTGAAGACTGGCGACGAGTCGGCGTGGTCGAGGCCTCGGCGGACGTCTTGGCTGATCGGGCAGCCGAGGTGAGCCAGGCCGCGGTCGCGGACGTTCCGGCAGAGGTGCTAGCGGGCCTGAAGGTGCGGCTCACCAGCATCGATTACAAGGCAGACCAGCGCGCCGAACACTGGGCCGGAAATCTACTGATCGAGACGGGAGTTGCCAAAGACAAGGATCAGGCGAAAGCAATGCCTGCCGCCTGGATTGAAGCGGGCGAGCTTGAAATAGTGCGCATGAAAGACGCCAGCCGGCACGAAGCGGACTTCATAAAACCCGTTGCGGGGGTCTAATTTTAACCCCCGCAAAAGGACTTCCGCACCCCAGCAAAACAGTGCGGCGGCGGGGGTGTATTCCTATGATGGAATACCCCCGCACGCTGTGTCTGTTAAGAAAATAGACCCCCGCAAAGCATTACCCCGCATCTGTGTCTGCCAGTTAGTGTGTAGGGATGCTGATGGTCTCCGCCAAAGGAACATCTGCCGATCTTGACGTCGCTGGGCCGTGCCACGGCGATAAACGTCCGCCGCGCTCAGTTAGCCGGAGCGCTCGTCAACCCAGTGATGCGCGCCCCGCAGACCGCCGTTTAATACCAGCGTCCCCGGCCGTACAAGCCGCCGCCGCCTAGCAAAAGAAGTACCACGACGATGATGAGAAGTGTTGTGAGATCCATGCGCGTTCTCCTCGGAGTACCATCACCATCTCGTTCGCGCCCGACGGGCGTTGCTCATGGCGGGAGTCCTTGGCTTATAACGGCAATGACCGGTGGTTGGTTCCATTCGATGGCCCTACCCGGCAGGCATTCGCGCCGGCGCGCGCTATTAATAGCTTCTCCACAGCATGTCAACAACAGTCTAACAAAAATTGGAATTTTTTTCTGAGCCGGACGAGACCGACATCGCCAAATACCCTTAGAAATCGGGTCTTGCATTGGAATAATATTTCGCTGGTGAATCGGCGCTCGGGTCACGGTACCCCTCGGAGGGGGTGCCCCGATCTCTTCCGGCGCGCACCCAAGGACCGGCCGCCTCCCCGAGCGTTATCGCAAATACAGGTATTTGCCTCGCGCGCGATCGCGCATAGCGCACGCGTGAGAAAACATTCAGCTTTTTCGGCCTCGGCAGGGATCTCATTCGCAACAAAAAACCTTCCTGCTTTCGCAAGAGGGCCTTCTGTCTCAGTTAGGAGAAGAACCCAAGGATTGAGGCCCAGCTGATTTTCACAGCGAAGCACAACCGGAAAGTCTTTTCCGACTGATTGGCCTCGATAAGGAAGAGAGCGTTCATGACGCCTCCTTTCATATCGTCGTGCGTGGTCTTTGGTATCCCCCCTTGCACCGTTGGACCAATGTCGATGACTATTTCCCCGTTTAAAACAGCTGGGCAGTGGTCATCGTCACGCGGCTGTTCCTTGTCGCGAACTGAAGTGGTCCGAAGCGCGCCTTCAGGAACCTCGTCGACGAGATCTTAGGGGAAGATGCGAAAGGCGTCGTCAGGCACACGCTGCGGCACACCGCGGCTACTTGGCTGATGCAGGCCGCAGCCGACAAGTGGGAGACTTCCGGCTATTTGGGCATGACGCTTGAGACCCTGGAAAAGACCTACGGCCACCACCATCCCGATCATCAAGCAAATGTCGGTGCAGCATTCACCACCGGCCGCGCTGGGAGGAAGAAGTGACCATTCATTGCCGTAATCGTTGCCGTGGTCTTTGGGGCAGCAATGCCAGGAAATGAAAAACCCCGCCGGAGCGGGGTTTCTAGCTGGTCGGAGTGGAGTGATTCGAACACTCGACCCCCACGTCCCGAACGTGGTGCGCTACCAGACTGCGCTACACTCCGTGACCAGCGGCGCTTCTATAGAACAGCCTATCTGGTTGCACAAGCACCAAATTCCAAAATTCGGGCGGAATTTTTGACAGTGGCGTGACAGGCCCCGGACGGCAGTTGCTGCTGCAAAAAGACACACTCGAAGCAAATCGAACGGAAGTGTCAAAGGGGCAATTTTCTTTTGCAGGGTTCCGCGCTAAAGGGCTCGACGGGATAGGCGAAACCGCCGTGAGGGCGGCTTCGCAGCCAATGCGCTTGAGATCAGGGACCACATGATGAAACTCCGCACCATGACCGCGGCCGGGCTTGCAATTGCGCTTGCCGGATGCACGACCATTCCTTCCGCCGGCAATCCGATCGAGGCCCGCTGGGTCGGCAAATCGGCCGGCATCTTCTTTGCCGCTTACGGGCCGCCGATCAGCGACCGCGAAGAAGGCTCGGGCACCGTCTATACCTGGCGCGGCGGCTACAAGACTGTGCGCATTCCGGCGAAATATGCCGAAGGCGCCGACGGCAAGCGCGGCAAGCAGATCGCGTCCGCCCGCACCTCCTATCTGCGCTGCCAGGCCGAAATCACCACCAGCTCCGACTACACGATCCGCGACATCCGCACCGTCGCCGACATCCCGGGCGTGGACGGTCCGTCCTATTGCGCGGAATTCCTGGCGCCGGAACAGAAGTAACGGACGGTTTGTCCGAAACGATGAAGCAGGCGGTCGGGTGCCGCATGTTTGTTGGCGGACTTCGCTCCTTACTCGGTGTCATCCTGGGCCTGTACCGAGCATCTGCTGCACTGGCTGCAGATGCTCGGGATGAGGCTTGCCATCAGGTTTGCGCCAAGGCGTCTCTCTCGTCTCGCCTACCTCTCCTCCGTCATTCCTGTGCTTGTCACAGGAATCCAGTGCGCCCAAGTCCTTGGGCGCAGGAGAATCTGCTTCACCGTATGAGAGTCATTCACCGCGCAGACGCGCGGTGGCTGGATTCCTGTAACGGGCACAGGAATGACGGGGATTGAGGCGACGCTTTCACCAGACCTCGCGCCGCCCCGGCCGGGTGAAGGCCGCAGTTGATGCCCCCAACCCTTACGCCGCCTGCTCCCCCTGAGCCGCACTCTCTGCCAGCTTGCGCGCCGCAACGAAATCCACCTTGCCAGAACCCAGCACCGGCACCGTGCCGATATTGACCTCGGCCGGTACCATCATGTCCATGGCGCCCTTCGATTTGGCGAAGGCGAGGAATTCGGCGCGGGTGGCGGTGGGGGCATCGGTCAGGAGCACCAGGCGCTCGCCCTTCTTGGCGTCGGGCAGCGAGGAGACGACCGAGAGAGCGCCCGGCCAGAGTTCGGCGGCCAGCGTCTCGACGGCGGCGAGCGAGATCATTTCGCCGCCGATCTTGGCGAAGCGTTTGGCACGGCCGCGGATCTTGACGAAACCGTCCTCGTCGATGGTGACGATGTCGCCGGTGTCGTGCCAGCCGTCGACGAGCGGCTCGAGGACGCCGGGCTTTTCGGCACGGAGATAGCCTGCCATGACGTTGGCACCGCGCACATGCAGCCTTCCGCCCTCATCGATACCAGGCACCGGTTCGAGCTTCCATTCCATGCCCGGCAGGATTTTGCCGACCGTGCCCGACTTGTTGTACATCGGCGTATTGATCGAAATCACCGGCGCGGTCTCGGTGACGCCGTAGCCTTCCAAAATGCGCAGGCCGAATTTTTCCATATAGGTCTGGCGGGTCGAGGCCTTCACCGGCTCGGCGCCCGAGAAGATGTAGCGGATCGAGCGGAAGTCGTAAGGATGCGCCGTCCTGGAGTAACCATTGAGGAAGGTCTCGGTGCCGAAGATGATCGTGGCATTCGAGACATAGATCAGTTCCGGTACGATGCGGTAGTGCAGCGGCGAAGGATAGAAATAGACCGGCACGCCCGAAATCAGCGGCAGCACGGTGCCGGCCGTCAGCCCGAAGGAATGGAACACGGGCAGGATGTTGAACACCTTGTCGCCGCTGTGAAAATCGATGCGGGCGGCGGCCTGGGCGGCGTTCGACAGAATGTTGCGGTGGGTGAGCACCACGCCCTTCGGCGTGCCCTCTGAGCCCGAGGTGAAGAGAATGACGGCCGGATCATCCGGCTGGCGTTTGACCAGCGGCCGCGCCTTCCTGAGATAACCCAGGATCTTGTCCTTGAGTGAGATTTCGGCCCTGAGATCGTCGAGCCAGACGATCTTCACCTGCTTTTCCATCTCCTCGATGACGGGCCCGAGCTTGGCCTGGGTGACGAAGGCGCGGGAGGTCAGCACATGTTTGACTTCGGCGGCCTTGCAGGCGGAGAGGATATTGGCGGCACCTGCAGTGAAGTTCAGCATCGCCGGCACTTTGCCCGCCGTCATCACGCCGAGAAGGGTGGCGGCCGCACCATTGGCATTCGGCAGCATGATACCGAGGTTGGTTTCCGGGAAGCGGGCGCGGAATTTTGCGCCGAGCACGGCGGCTCCCGTCAGCAGCTTTCCGTAGGTGAGCTTGCCGGTGACCGGATCTTCGACGGCGAGCTTGCCCATGCCGAATTCGTGGCCTGCCTCGACGACGCGATCGAGAACGGTGGAGGAGGTATCCGCAGTCCGGAACATCAGGTCTGACATGACCTGATAGAGCGCAGCCCCCGCCGCCGTGCGGCGTTTGCGGCCCTTCAGCTCCGGCGGCACTTCGAGCTTCACTGGCTCGAGAATGGTGACCTTGACCTTGGGGAACAGCCGGCGGCGGATCTTGCCGTTATCGAGATAGGAGAGATAGCTCTTCTCCAACCCGTCGATCCGGACCGGCACGACCATCGAGCCCGTCTTGTCGGCAACCATGGCGGCACCGTCATAGACCTTCATCAAGGTGCCGGTCACCGTCAGGCGGCCTTCGGGGAAGATGCCGATCGGGCTGCCATCCTGCACCACCTTGATCAGCGAACGCGTCGCCATCGGCTTTGTGGGGTCGAGCGGCAGGAATTTGCACATCTTCAGGAAGGGGCGCACCCACCAGGCCTGGGCGATCTTGTAATCGACGGCAAAGACCGGCTCTTCCTCGGTGATGGCGAGCGCGAGCGCGCCATCGAGCAGGCTGACATGGTTCAACGCAATGATCGGCGCCCGGCCGGCCTTCTTAATATTCTCAAGCCCCTCGACCTCCAGCCGCATGAAGGCGCGGAACAGGATCGAGATGAAATCGCGGAAGGGATTGGTGGGCAGCGTCTTCAGCATCAGCCAGGCGACGGCGAAATTGATGATGCCGAGGCCGATCAGGATCTGTGGGATGGAGGCGCCGAGCGCTTGGACGGCGGCAACGAGGCCGAGACCGACGGTGATGAACAGGGCGGAGAGAACATTGGCGGCACCGATGACGCGGGCGCGGCGGTCCTCATGCGCCCAGGTCTGGAGGGCTGCGAAAGTGGGCACGGCGATGAAGGCGCCCGAGATCGCCATGCCGGCGAGATCGATGGCGACACGGATGGTATTCTGACCGGCGAAGAAACCGGCAATCGTCGTCGCATGGCTTGCCGATGCCAAGCCCCAGAGGTTCCAGGCGAGATCAAGACTGAAGAGGCCGAGCAACGCCGTGCCGACAGGGGCCGGCAACAGTACGATGCGGCCGGATGACATCCAGGCGGCAATGGCCGAGCCGACGGCAACCGCGATGGCGAAGACGGTGAGATAGGCCGGCACGACGAGCTCGGAGCCGCCGAGCAGTTCGGTGACCATGGTCGGCAGAATGGAGAGGACGAAAGCGCCGACCAGCCAGAACCAGCAATTCATCAGCGCCGAGCGCCACAGGCGCTTGTCGGCGCGGATTTCCATGACCAGGGTGTAGCTGGAGCGGATGACATTCCGGTCGATTTCCAGATCCGGCGCCTTGGAGCCGGTCGCCGGGATCATGCGGGCCGAAAGCCAGCAGAGCACCGAAAGCCCCATCATCATGGTGCCGAAGATCAGCACATTTTCGCCGCCGGAAAAGGCGAATGCCGCGATGATCGTGCCGCCAAGGATGGCGATGAAGGTGCCGCCTTCGATCCAGGCATTGGCCTTCGGCAGGTCGCGGCGTTCGAGATGATCCGGCAGGATGCCGTATTTGATCGGCCCGAACAGCGCCGAGATGGTGCCGAAGCCGAACAGCGCCGCCATCAGGATGAAGATCGAGGAGAAGGCCAGGCCGACGACGGCTAGGCCGGCGATGGCGATCTCGCAGCGTTTCAGCAGCTCGGCGATTTTGGCCTTGTCGTGCTTGTCGGCGAGTTCGCCGCCGAGCGCAGACAGCAGCAGGAAGGGCACGATGAGGATGACGCCGGCAAGCGTCACCAGGGCGGCGCCCTCGCTCGCAGACATCTTGAAGAGAATGAGGAACACCAGGGTGTTCTTGAGGAAATTGTCGTTGAAGGCCGTCAGGAACTGGGTCCAGAACAGCGGCGCGAATTTCCTCGATGTCATCAGATTGTGTTGCACGGGCTCGTCCCTCTTTCGACTGACAGAGAAGGCCACAGAGTTGTTACGCAAAAGTTGAATGCGATAACAACTCTGCGCTGTGGTTAAGGAAGATCAATCTGCATCGTTACGATTGAACTTGACCAGGAGTTTCTCGGTGCGGGCATCTTCCACCTTGCGGATCAGCTTCTCGGATTCGGCATTGTCGCGCAGCGTCTTGGTGATGTTCACCGTGGTCTGCACCAGCATCAGAATGCCCATGGCGAGATAGCCTTTGCCCCAGAGATCGAGCGGCATCATATAGAGGCCAAGCGCCAGCATGAAGGCGGCCGCGCCGAAGGAGATGTAGGAGAAGCTGACCCAGCTTGCGGAATGTTTCTGGAAACTGTCGTTCATATCAGTGGTCCCTATGGTTCGATGGATGAATGGTCGATGGATGCAATTTCAAGCGGCGGGCGTGATGCGGCTCTTCAGCCGCGCCAGCACATCATCGGCGGATGAGCGCAGCGGCGCGCCGAAGCCGGCATTGGCAAGCTTTTCGATAATGCCGGCCGGTCGGATGGCGCCTTCCATGTCTTTCAGGGCTGCGGCCGTCAGTTCATTCTGGCTCTGGCGCAGGCGAAGGCGCGCCAAGGTCTCCTCGGCATCGTCGAGCGTCGCAAAGCCTGGACCGGCGACGGCGACATCGAGCTTCTGCGCCTCCTCAGTCGCGCGAGCGAGCCGCTCGCCGCGCTGCAGCTCCTGCAGCCGCGCCTCGGACGCGCGGACGATGCCCTTCAGCTTGTCGATCGCCTGGGTGAACTGCGCCTGCGCCTTTTCAGATGCATCCCGCTCGGCTTCGAGAAAGGCGATCGCCTCGGCCGCCTCGCGGGCCAGGCCCTCATTGCCCTTCGCAAGCGCTGCGGTGGCGCGGGTCTCCAAATCGGCGATGCGGGTGACGATCGCCCCGTGCTGCACCTTTTCCTGTTCGTTCTGGGCGATGGCGACCGCGACGCTGCGGCGGGCCGACTGGATCGATTGGGCGGCATCGCGGATCTGCTGGGCAAGCAGCGGCACGGCGTTGCGATCGGCGAAGGCCTGTTCGGCATCATGCGCCCTGCCCCGCAACAAAATGGAAATCAGTTTGAACATTTCCTTCCTCCGGTTTATGAACGTTGTTCACGAGATGACTTATGCCAGAATCATGAACGTCGTTCAAGATAATTTTTGAACGACGTTCAGAAAATCGAAGTGGAATGGTTAATGGCCGGCAGACGAGAAGAAAAACGCGAAGACCTGAAGGCCCGGCTGATCGAGGCCGCCCGCGAGCGGATCGCCAGAGACGGGCTGGCAAATCTCAGAGCCCGCGACATCACCCAGGACGCCGGCTGCGCGCTGGGCGGCCTCTACACGGTCTTTTCAGACCTTTCCGAGCTCGTAATCCACGTCAACTCCGCAACGCTGAAGGCGCTGGAGGCAAAGCTGACGCTTGATAAAACCAAAGACAGACCGCCGACCGACCGGCTGCGCAACCTGGCGCAGGGATACCTAAGCTTCGCCGTCGAACACCGAAACCTCTGGAAGGCCTTGTTCGACCACGCCCCACCCGAAACCAGCCCGACCCCGCAATGGCATCTCGACGAACACCTCTTCCTGATGGACGTGATCGCCGAACCGCTGGCCGAACTCCAGCCGGGTATGTCTGCGGAGGACAGGGCTATTCGGGCGCGCACGCTTTTTGGCGCGGTGCATGGGGTGATCAGCATAAGTTTGGAGGGGCGCTTTGTGGGATTGCCGCTGGAGAGGTTGGCAAGGGAGGTGGATGAGTTGGTGCAGACGATTGCGGCGGGGGCGGAGCGGAGAAGGTGATGGGGCGTTGGGGGGATGGCGCTGGCATTTTCGCCGAAGCTCCACCCCACACTCCGTCATCCTCGGGCTTGACCCGAGGACCCATGGCCAAGCACTCTATGCCCTCCACGCCAGCGCGAATGGAGACCCCATGAGCCGTATATTCATCACCGGTTCCACCGATGGCCTCGGTCTTGCCGCAGCACGCACCCTCATGAAGGAGGGCCACGACGTCGTGCTGCACGCCCGCTCCAGGGAGCGCGCCTCCGCCCTCGCCGAGATTTCGCCCACCGCCCTCGGCATCGTCATCGGCGATCTCGCCAGCGCCACGGAAACGCGATCGATCGCCAATCACGTCAACGCCATCGGGCGCATGGACGCCGTCATCCACAATGCCGGCGTCTACCTTGAGCGCAGCCGGGGCGAAACGCCGGAAGGCCACGCAAAGACCCTGGCGGTGAATGTACTTGCCCCCTATCTGCTCACCGCCTGGATCGCGCGTCCCGACCGCCTGGTCTATCTCAGCAGCGGCATGCACCGCAGCGGCGGCAGCGCCCTTGACGATATCGACTGGAAGAAGCGGCCGTGGAACGCCAGCCAGGCCTATTCGGAAAGCAAGCTCTACATCGCCACCCTCGCCGCCGCCATCGCCCGCCATTGGCCGGATGTTCTCAGCAACGCCGTGGACCCCGGCTGGGTGCCGACGAAGATGGGCGGCGCCGGTGCGCCCGATGACCTCGAAATGGGGCACCTCACCCAGACATGGCTCGCGGCAAGCGATGCCGAACTCACCAAAGTCAGCGGCCAGTATTGGTACCATCGACATCAGCGCGAGGCTTCGCCTGAGGTTACCGACACTGGGTTTCAGGATGAGTTGATAGAGAAGCTCGCCGAGTTAACGGGCATTCGTTTGTTTGCGGAGCGCCGGCAAAGCGCAAGACCAGGCTAGCGGGCGTTGCCGCCTTCCCGTCTAATGTTTGTCAGCAGGCGTTCCTTGAGCAATCGCGCAGCCTGCGTGAGGCTCCGGCTCATTGTCGACCGAGAAGCCAATAAGCTCACCGCTCGAATCGGAAAATCCCTGTGGGTTGCAATCTGGCGTAGGGATATTCAGGGTAACAGTTTAAGCCGCAATCGCTGGCTGGGGCGCCAGGAGCCCCACCAATTTCTGGATAACTGTCAGAAATTATTATTATTGTTGACCTATTTCGATGCCGTGAGCTACTAACGTGTACTACTGATGTGTACTACCGGAGTGCAAATGGCAGATACTCGATACCTGAAACAGCGACGGCAGGGCTGGTACTTCGCGATGAAGGTTCCCGCTGATCTCATCGACAAAATGGGCAGGTCGGACATCGTTAAATCGCTGCGCACCCGTGATCTTACTCAGGCGCAGAGAGATCGATGGCCCCAGGTCGTAAGCTGGAATACCCAGTTTGAAGTCCTCCGTGGCACGCGTACATGGACGCCTGCCGAGATCGAGGAGAAGGCACAGGGGGAATACCAAGACACCCTAAAGATGCTTGCCGAGTACAATGAGAGCGGGGATAACGTCGACATCTTCGCTGAGCTTGAGGCCGAGAAGTTGGAGGGAGGGAACCTATCTGATCTCGACCATGCCCTCGTTTCGGCCCGTATTGCAGGGGCAGCCGGACGCAGAGCAGCGATGGACGGGAGAACCTTTGCCCTACCAGCCGCCTTCGGACGTAACGGCATCGACATGGAAACCCTCCAGCCGGTGACCGCTAAGAGGCGAAAAACTGGAGAAGCGTTCGCCGACGCAGCCCGCCGCTATATCGAGGAAATCCAACGCGACGCATCCGCGAAGCTCACAGAGCAAACACGGGGCCAGTACGAAGCGGTGTATCGTTTGTTCGACCAGTGGGCCGGTATGCCGAGCCTGGATGAGGTTGATCGCAAGCAAGCGGCGGAGTTTCTCGACAAGATCGCCACGTTTGACCCTCACTGGGGGCGAAGCCCGCACACTAAGCAGCGGACATTCAGCGAAATCATCAGAGATTTTGGCAATCACAAGATCGGCCTCAGTAACAGGACGATCAATCGATATGCCACGGCCCTGTCCATGGTTTGGCAGTGGGCTAAGCGACGGGGACTATTGACGCGCGAAAACCCGTGGGAGGATCAATACCGCAAAATCGGGGAAAAACGGAAGACGCAGAAACTGCCGTACACCATCGATGAATTGAAGGTACTCCTCGCCACACAGCCGGAGGTCCGCCCCGAGCAACAAAGCCATCCCAACACGCTCGCGTGGCTTTGCCACATCTCTGCTTACAGCGGCATGCGGTTGAACGAGATGTGTGACCGCAAGGTGGCTGATATCAAGCAAGAGGACGGCATCTGGTACTTCGACATCACCAATGCCAAGTCGGAGGCGGGTGATCGGAAGGTTCCCATTCATAGCCGTCTTATTGCTGCTGGCTTGCTCGAGTTCATCCGCCATCACCAAAGCGAATGGCTTTTTCCCGCGTTGAAACCGGGCGGCCCTGACGGCAAGCGATCATGGTACATCTCGAAACGCTTTACCGAACACAGGAGAGCCCTAAAAATAACGCGGCCTGACGAGCGAACCGGCAAAGACCGGGTTGACTTCCATTCGTTTCGACGCAGTGCAATCAAAGTTCTTGAGCGGGCGAGACTTCCTCAAACCGAGGCCGCGCAGGTTGTCGGTCATGATCGGGAGGGCATAACGTTCGGCACGTACAATCCGGAGGGGTTGGATATTCAAGCGCTGCAACAGGTTGTCGAGGCGATCCGATATCAAGGGATTGAGCGCGAACTTGGGGTTGCGGCATGAGCGCATTCGATCTCGCCGGTAAGAAGCCGCCAAGCGCGCCCTGAAGTCGCGGCACATGGCCTTGATCTCGGCAACACCGTCTGGCACCAATGTCGTCCTTTTAATCCACGGATGATGAACATCACATGCCCTATTGTGACCAATGCGGAGGAGAGATCATCATACGTCGGATGGGTGGCAGGGCGATCCCAATTCACTTGAACGGAAGCTGCTCCACCTCCCCCTCGTCTGCCCGCCCGGGCTACAAGAACTACTCCAGCGACAGTTACTGCCGTCTCACGAATTGCCCTCGCTGCGGAGACCGAGTGCTTTTCATTCGCCACAACGGCGGAAGTGTGTGGATTGACCCCCCTCCAGGCCCGCCTTGGCCGAGACACGAAAAATGCTTTCCCCGCGAAAGCGGCGCGGGGCCGAGCATCGTTGCGGATACTTATCTCAACGGAACATCTGCTTCGGGAAAAGCCATAGCAGTGGTAACCAGAGCGGAGGTTCACTTAAAAGAAACGCATACCATCCTGCACCTTCAGTACGACGATGGTTCTGGAGTTACCGTCTGGGTCAGAGGCGTCGCTGAACTGCAAGGTGAGCTGGTTATCTGCGACCACGAGAGACACGAGTTGAGATTTTGGAAGAGCCGATCTCAGGTATACGAGATCATTTGAGCAGGTTTATTTTGGCCCGCGTATCTATGGGGCCGCTCTCCCCCTTAGATTGCATTTGGGGATACCCATAGGCCCGCGCACAGAAGCAGCACCGCAAAAGCTGCTTGATTCCTCAATTCTCAAGTGAGCCGTACACACTCCAAACCAAAGGCTCCGCGCACGCCTCACAGGAGCCTTAGAACGAGCTTCAGCCATTTCCAGAGCGAGTGCAGCCTGAAGCCAGAAAACGCGCCAGTGGACACCTCCGAGTCGAGCATCGCCTGTCAATTATCACCCACTTTAGGAGAGAAGCTGGCAGTACTGGTTGATCTACATTCGATTAACACACGCCCTTGGATTACCACTCCCTTAAGGAAAGGCGGAATGTGGGCGATTGAATTCACCGCGACAGCACAATTATTAATTGCCACCACCATACGGATAACTACCCACTTATGAAGAACCACGCGCCCCCAACCGCTTAGCGGAAGGGTTGCGACCCGACAGGTTCTACCGCTCTTTCTTCCCTGCCTTGCCCTCGGTGATCTCAGCGATTGCCGACGGCATTTCCATGAGGGGGGTTGAAATTATCCCCAATGACAGCGCCCTCTCTGCGCACCGCTTACAAAGCGTCGTTGGTCCTCGCTCATCTGGAAAAGACAGAAGCGCCAACACCGGAGTAACTCTCGGCTGCTGGCGTTCTCTCCCAGACCAACCTCATCCAGAATGCAAGAGACAAGAATGACCAATTATCGCGACTGGCTGGAAGGCCATAAGCAAGCCTCACGTAGCCGTGGAGGTCGCTCGATCAATCCACCCAGCAGGGTCGACGAAGGCTATTTCGTCCGTGCAGAGCGGGAAGGTTGGAGCCACATCAAGAACTACAGCGGCTGGAAGCGCAGTGAAATCGCCAACCCGATCACGGGGGAGATCGCCACCAACTGCCTCACGATTACCAAGCTTGCTGAGCAGCTCAACACGACATCACCCACGGTCATCGACCAGATGGAAATGCTGCGATGGGTAGACCGTGTCCTGTCGGTGGAGAGTGTCCCGATGATCTGTGCCCCTGATCTACGGAAGCCACGATACTCTCGTCGGCCCCAAGCCACACGCCTGGCTATCGAGGAAGGCTACTGCATCCCGATCACTGTGAGCCGCTCTGTCGAATTTGAGGAGCGGCGTATTGGTATGATCCTGATTACGCCTGACGGACAGAGGCTGCTTTCCACGAAGCTCGGCCACGTCCCTCGTGAAGGCAAGGCCCGAGACATTGTCAAGCACTTCCTCGGAGAAGGCCGCACGCAGGCGGCGATCGTCGAGCTGACTGGCTACTCGCAGCAATCCGTGAGCTACCATGTCAGGCGGCTCCAATCGGCTGCTTAAAGACATTAGAAATCGCTAAGACAAAGAAATGGCAAATATGCATAATTAAGAGCATAAACGAGCCAAGGCAAAGTGTTGGTGGTGACGACCCAGGATCATCGTCATCATCGATCCACCTCCACCCCTCGTCAGGAAGACCAAGTATGGAGATTGAATAAAGGCTGACCGAGGTCCTTCTAATGTAATCAGGTTATCTCAGGTGGTCTTTGCGATGGATGGAGGTGATTAGAGATCTCATCCACCAACACCCAAACCCTGAGGTGACCTATAAGGAACGCATCGACTTTCCCGGCAATCATCCGCGCAGTCCATTCATGCGCGCTCAAATCTGAGCGGTATGTCGTTCGTTTTCGCGTGTTGTGGTTACCCGACCCTTTTGTCGCATTGTCTTGGTGACGAGGGGCTTGGTTGTCATCAGCCACTCCCAGAAATATCCGGGAGAAAAATTTCTGAGGACAGATCAGATATAAGCCTTCCGGCCCGTCCCCCCGTACCCTGCGCCGGTCAGAAATAGCGGCATGAAGTGCCAGCTTGCGCAGACTTGTGCTGCCCGTACCTCTCCCGCCGGCACTGCGCCACCTGCTGGTGTCGAGAGGCCAGCGCAGTATTCCAGCAAGCCGGTGTCATTCGGGTACACAGCAGACGAACCACCCAAATCGTGGTTCGATAAATGTCTCTTGACAATTCAAATCGAACCTTTGATAAGCGAACCACATTAAACGAACCGAGGTGGTTCCAATGCATGTCCGCGCTTACCTTCGTGCCAGCACCAAAGACCAAGATGCCAACCGTGCCAGAGACGACCTATTCAGGTTCACTGAGGAGCGTGGGCTGAAGATCGCTGCCAGCTACGTGGAGAACGAAAGCGGTGCCTCCCTGAAGCGTCCTGAACTATTCCGCCTTCTGAATGACTGCCACCCCGGCGATGTCCTTCTAGTGGAGCAGGTTGATCGTCTTAGTCGCTTGAACGCTGAGGATTGGGAGCGCCTTAAAACCGAAATACAGAATCGCAGAGTGAAGGTGGTTGCACTCGACCTTCCCACCTCTTGGATGATGGCCACGGCTGGCAAGGATGATATCCAGAGCCGAATGCTCGATGCCATCAACGGAATGATGCTCGACATGCTGGCAGCCATTGCCCGCAAAGACTATGAGGACCGCAGACGGCGGCAGGCCCAAGGCATTGCTAAGGCGAAGGCTGACGGAGCCTATAAGGGCCGCCCTGAGGACGAGCAGCGTAACGCTGGCATCGTCAAGATGCTTGAGAGCGGCATGAGCTGGAACACTATTGTTGCTGCCACGAGCTGCTCACGATCAACGCTGGCTCGACTGGCCAAACGTGTCTCGGGGAAGACCGCGTCCTAATTCTCGGGCATTCGTTTCTCCTTCCCTGATTATGTGTTTTCGCCGAACCGTCGTTCCTGTCAGTCTCACTGAAAATGAGCTGCGGAGGAACAACGAGATGCTGCCCGGCTTGCTGAAAGCCATAAGCAGCAGTTAGGCTTCATGATCGAGTGCTTCGACATGAGGAGGATTGTAAGCTTCAATTTGCCATGCGCCACGATAGTTTGAAATGAGTCCATCAGCAGGCAACTCCATACCGCCTATCGCGGCCACCTGCCCTAAGCACCTGCTCAGATGTCCCCTAAGGACTTCCAGCCCATCAAAGTAAGCCTGTCTCGTATCGGGAGGCCGGTAAAACTCCTGATCCCCCAAGCTGTCCTGTTCTTTTCCTGCTGCCTTGAGGCGTTGCTCAAAGGTAAGGAACTGTCGAATACCCAAGGACATCGCATCCAGCAGCAGAAACAGTGGCCCATCCTGTAGGTCCGAGAGATCGACCTGCTTATCAACCAACGTTCTGCGAATTTCTTGAAGCGACGCCAGGGCATGGTCGATGCAATTGTCGCAGCATTCCCACGCGGAAAGAACACGGCGGTCCTTTAGCCGTATGACGATCTCCCTTGCTACCTGCTTCTCCTTGTCCTTGGGACTAACATCGAAACTCACGAACGGAAGGTTGAGAGTAACGTTGCCCACTCGACCGCTCACTTGTCGCCGAGCGCGAGCGAGAAGATCGCTCATGTCAAACTTGAATGGGATAGCCCCTGTCCTCATTTCTGCGTCTCTCGTTTGTGTCGAATAATATGGAGCTGGAGATCGTGCATCAATGCAAGTCTCCTGCCAGTCGTTTGGTATTTCAGTGAAGCTTTGAAACTGCGGCGGAGATTATAGCGGGACCAGCAAGTAAGAAGCTAAGTTATTGAAATAACTTGCATCTATATGGTGCCTTGACCCCGGTATAGGCACCAGTCTGGTCGGCGCCGAGACCGTAAGATCAGCTACTCTAAGCCACGCGCCTCAATGGACAACGACCTCCCTCAGCAGCACCTCGGCTTGCGCAAGCACGGTCTGTACCGCCTCCTGCTCCAGATCGGGCGGATAGCCGAACTTCTTGAGGATGCGCTTCACCAGCACGCGCATCTTGGCTCTGGCGCTCGCTTTGTGCTGCCAGTCGACAGTTACCGACTTGCGCATTTGCTCCACGAGTTCATGGGCGATGACCCGAAGCTGTTCGCTCCCCATGACCTGGATGGCGCTATCGTTGACCGCAAGTGCGTCATAGAAGGCGATCTCCTCCTCCGAGAGGCCAAGTTCCTCACCTCTCGCCGCCGCTGCCTGCATCTCCTTGGCAAGCGCGATCAGTTCTTGGATCATCTCAACGGTAGAGATTGCATTGGCATGGTAGCGAGCCACCGCATCCTCCAGCCGCGTGGAGAATGCCTTAGACTGGACGACGTTGGATTTCGAACGGCTCTTGATCTCGCCATTCAGCAGCTTCTTCAGCGCCTCGAGAGCGAGGTTCTTCTTCTCCATTTTCTGGATATCCGCGAGGAACTCATCCGAAAGGACGGAGATGTCCGGCGACTCCAGCCCCGCAGCCTTAAGGATATCGACGATCTCGGCATTGGCGACAGCCTGATTGAGCAATTGCTCGACGGCGAGCGACTTGGCCTTGTCCGACATCTTGCCGGTGGCGGTGGTCTTGACGAGCGCGGCCCGCACCGCCTGGAAGAAGCCCACCTCGTCTCGGATTTCCGCTGCGGCATCGCTTGCGGACGCCAGCGCATAGGCCTTGCTCAGTTCCAGCACCGCGTCCTGGTAGCGGCGGTGCGCCTTCTTCTTTGCCTCCGTACCCTCGACCCTCGCGGCCTCCTTCCCCTGCCACTTCAGTACCCAGTCGATGCCATCGGCCAGAGCCTTCAAGCGCTGCTGCGGAGCACCCTCGATGCCGAGGCTGTAGTCGTGGCCGTTGAACATCGCACGCACGATCTCGTATTTTTCAAGAAGAACGGCAACCGCTTCGTCCTCGTCGATCCCGGTCTTATCGCGGTCGGACTGGGAATACTGCGCCAGCGCCTTCTTCAGGTTCTGCGCAATGCCGATATAATCGACGATCAGCCCACCCGGCTTGTCCTTGAAGACGCGGTTGACGCGGGCAATCGCCTGCATCAGGCCATGGCCATGCATGGGCTTGTCCACGTACATGGTGTGCATGCAGGGTGCATCGAAGCCAGTCAGCCACATGTCGCGCACAATCACCAGCTTCAACGGATCATCGAGCTTCCGGGCACGTTTGGCGAGATCGTCGCGCCGTTTCTTGTTGCCGATGTGCGGTTGCCATTCGAGAGGGTCGGAGGCCGAGCCGGTCATCACGATCTTGATCGCGCCCTTGTCGTCATCGTCGGAATGCCATTCAGGCCGGATTGCAATGATCTCGCTGTAGAGGTCGACGCAAATGCGGCGGCTCATGCAGACCGCCATCGCCTTGCCATCCATGCCCTCGATGCGGTGCTCAAGGTGAACGACGAGATCGGCCGCGATCTGGGAGAGCCGCTTCTTTGAACCGACCAGCCGCTCGACGGTCGTCCACTTGGCCTTCTGCTTCTCTTGCTCGCTCAACGTCTCGTCTTCGAGGATCGCCTCAATCTCGGCATCGATCTTCGGCTTCTCGTCCTCGTTCAGCTCGATGCGGGCCAACCGGCTCTCGTAGTAGATCGGAACCGTCGCCTTGTCCTCGACCGCCCGGCTGATGTCGTAGATATCGATGTACTCGCCGAAGATCGCAGGCGTGTTCACGTCCTCCGCCTCAATCGGCGTTCCGGTGAAGCCAATGAAGGAGGCGTTCGGCAGCGCCTCGCGGATATAGTGGGCGTAGCCGTAGCGCCGCTTGCCGGTGTCCTTGTCCAGCTTGGCGTCGAACCCGTACTGGCTGCGGTGGGCCTCGTCTGCCATGACGATCACGTTGCGGCGATCCGTCAGCATGGGGAAGCGCTCCTCACCAGCCTCGGGCGTGAACTTCTGAACGGTCGTGAAAATCACCCCACCCGATGCCCGGTTCAAAAGCCGCCGCAGATCGTCCCGACTGTTAGCCTGCTCCGGCGTCTGACGGATCAAATCCTTGCACAGGCTGAAGGTGCCAAAGAGTTGGTCGTCGAGGTCGTTGCGGTCGGTCAGCACGATGAGGGTCGGGTTCTCAAGCTCCCGCGAGCGGACGATCAACCCACCGAGGAAGGCCATCAGGAAGCTCTTGCCTGAGCCTTGGGTATGCCAGATCACGCCAATCTTGCGGTTACCGTCCGGCTTTGCCGCCTCGATGGCACTGACGATCGCCTTACGGGCGCCGTGAAACTGGTGATAGCCGCCGATAATCTTGAAGGCGCCCGCCCCCTGATCCCCGAACACAATGAAGTCGCGGATAAGCGCCAGGAACCGCTCCTTGTCGAACACGCCCCGCAGTAGCGTGTCCATCTCGTAAGGACCATGTGGTGTGAAGTCGCCAGCCGCGCCCGTCACCGAGCGCCAGGGCATGAAGCGCTCCTCGTCCGCCGTCAGCGAGCCGATGCGGGCGAGCATACCATCGGAGGCGATCAACACGGCATTGGTGCGGAAGAGCGAGGGAACTTGGGCCTTGTAGGTCTGAAGCTGCTGGAAAGCGTGGTCGATGGTCGCCGCCTCGCTCCCTGCGTTCTTCAGTTCGATGATGCCGAGTGGCAGACCGTTGACGAAGACCATGACGTCGGGTCGGCGGGTGTACTTGCCCTCGACGACGGTGAACTGGTTGGTCACGAGCCAGTCGTTGTTCTCCGGGGTATCGAAGTCGATCAGCCAGACCTTATCGCCTTTGACTTCGCCATCGCCGATGCCGAACTCGACATCGACGCCTTCGGCAATCAGCTTGTGAATGCGCCGGTTTTCCTCCACCAGCGAGGGCGTCTCGGTCACCAGCAATTGTCGGACGGCCTGCTCGCGGGCGTCTGCCGGGATTGTCGGGTTCAGCCGCTCGGCAGCAACCATTAACCGCTCTGCCAGCAGTACATCGCCATAGGCCTCGCGGGCGGGCGCACTGCCATCGGGAGAGATTACCGCTGCATTCTCGTAGGTGTAGCCCAGATCGCGGAAGGTGCCGATCACCGCCTCTTCGACAAGGCCTTCGTTGAAGCCACTTTTGCTGTGTTCGGAAGCTGACTGCGTATAGGGGGCGTCGTCCATCACCAGATCTCAAAACGTTCAAGGTTGCGCTCACCCGCTCGCTGCAGAAGCGCGGATCGAAACTCTTCTTTGATCACACCGGCATCGCGAGGGGCGGTGATCAGGTCGTCCACATCAACAATTGCGGCTAGCCAAAGGGCCTCAAACTCTGCTGCTGTCAGTCGCTCGACTTCTTTCTGAAGCAGGGCATCCAGAATGCTGTCCAAAGGCTCGTCGTCGTCGAAGTGCGGCCCGCTTTGCGCATCGTGGCAAAGCTCATCCCAAAGGCTCTTGTGCTCGTAGTCGTCACCAAAGACGCCAGAAGCATGCCGACGCTGGAGGGCATGGATGATCCGACCTGCCGCACGCTGATTGTATTCTGCGGCGAGACGAAACAGGGCGGACTGCACCGCATCCTCGAGATCACAGCGAGTGCTGGAGGCCGCCATCATCTTGCGCCCTTCACTGCATCCAGGATGGCATCCAGATTTCCAATTGTCTTCGGAATGAAGCGCCACGCATCCCCGCGATGCAGTCGATCCATCGTCTTCAGCGCAGAGTGGCGGCCATATTTGCGGGGCTCGCTGTAGGTCTCGGTTCCCGGCCGACCCTCCCCACCGAGCACCCGTGCTGCCAAACCATCGATTGCCCTCGCCTCACACCAGAGCTGCAGGTTGCTGCCCTTTACGATGATCACGATCTCGACGCCACCGAGCGCAGGATTGGGCATGATATAGCGGCGGGCGTGGACGTTCTGATGACTGGACCGGTGGACCGCAGCCTCCTTGTCCAATCTCGCGGTTGCTTGTTTCTTGATCAGTTCTGCCTGCGGTGTCACTGCGCCGCTTCCAGTTGTTCTTCAGCTTCCTGAAGCCGGACATCCATGGACAGCAACTTAGGAAGGAGGAGATCGCGGGTGGCAGCGAGGGTTCGGCTTTCGTGAATGTTGGCGACAATCTTCTCCAGCAATGGGTCTACGATTGAACCATAGGAATCTTTCACCGCCCTGTCAGAGATAGCCACCTCGTAGCGTTTCATGTTGGCCCAACTTGTCCGGGGCATCTTAGTGCCTGTCGAGCCTTGGTCAGTAAACGCAACGAACTCTTCGGTGGAAACTAACGCGGCCACGAGAGCTCGATCTACCTTGGACTGTGCGTCCAGGACTACGATATCTGTTGAACAGACCCCATCGACCGGTGCCACTCCGACCTTGTGGAAGTAGGGGCGTAGCTTGCCAAACAGGACCTGTCCTTTCTCGAACCTGGCCTTTGTTGAGGACACCTTAGATGCAGCCTCCCATTCGGCTAGCGCGATGCACTTTCTGGGCATGTGCTCAAGTCCGATGTATGGCATCTCGGGGTCGATGTTCGATGGGTCTATTGTGGTGCCAGCAGTCTTCGCCAAATCCCCAAGCGCCCCAGCCATCCACCCCTCCGGCAGTCCATTGTCCCCGAGCCCCGCCGGGAAGAGATCGGCGAGTTGCTGAGCCTGATCGGCACCGATGACGAGGCCGCCCATGATCTCGGCGGGATCGGATGCACCCTCGATCTTGCGGCGGGTCGGACCGAAATCGACGAACCAGTCACGAAAGATCGCCTGTGCCATCGCCTCCAGCGTCTCGTTGTTCCGCCGGTCCAGTTCGATTTTCTGCGAAAGCTCGAGGTAATAGTCCCCAATAAAAACCTGCTGCCGCCTCTCTGGCAACGGTATTCTCAGCTTGTCAAAGTCGCCTTTTTTGAAGTGGGGGATGAGAGAGCCAACGTGCATATTTGCAATGTCACGTTGCACGGCTTCCGACCGCAGCGCCGCAAATAAGTATGGTGGGTATACTTTTTGACTGTCGGCTCTCACGGCAACCATGTCTTGGGCAATGCAAAAGCCGACCGGCGAAGGGACCAAACAAACCTGCCCCGGGGAACCTTTCGTCACAAAGATGAGGTCGCCAGCGAGTGGATGCCCGCGAAACCACGTCTGACGGACCTCTTCCGACACGTACCTAACTTTTTCGAAGACCGGATAGAGGGTCGTATTTTTTACGCAGTTAGTCGCAATCAGCGGTAAACCAGCGTTGGTGGTGGGGCAAGTCTTGCCCCGGTTGTCCACTATCTTCGCCAGTAGATCAGTGAATGGAACGGCGGTGATCATTGGAAGTCCACCATGTCAAGCAGCTTGACTATTCGATCTTCCAGCACTCGTCCCTCAGCAAACTGGGCCGCCAGCGTCTCCTTCAGGCCCTCGAACTTCTCCGCAAACGATGTCCCATCGTCCTCGGCATCGGCAGCGCCAACATAGCGCCCTGGCGTCAGCACATGACCATGTGAACGCACCTCTTCCAAGGTCGCCGCCTTATAGAAGCCCGGCTCGTCCTGATAGTCTGCCCAGCCGTTCTTCGCCCGTGTTTCGGGCTTGGCCCGCCAGCGGTGGTAGGCGCCAGCGATCTTCTCGATGTCCTCCACGGTGAACTCGCGGCGAACACGATCCACCATGAAGCCGAGCTTGCGGGCATCGATGAATAGGATTTCGCCGCGCCGGTCGCGGTGCCCATTCGCACTCTTGTCGCGGGCCAGTATCCAGAGGCAGGCGGGTATTGGGGTCGAGAAGAAGAGCTGCCCCGGCAGGGCCACCATGCAGTCCACCTGATCGGCCTCAATCATCGCCTTGCGGATATCGCCCTCGCCCGATTGCTGAGAAGACATCGAGCCGTTGGCGAGTACCACGCCCGCCGTGCCGCGAGGGGCGAGATGGTGAAGGATGTGCTGCAGCCAGCCAAAGTTGGCATTGCCCTTCGGAGGCGTGCCGAACTTCCATCGGGCATCGTCCGCCAGCCGGTCACCGCCCCAGTCGGAAATATTGAACGGCGGATTGGCCAGGATGAAGTCGGCCTTCAGGTCCTGGAACTCGTCGCGATGAAAACTGCCTTCGTTGTTCCAGCGGATGTCAGTATCGATCCCCTGCACCGCAAGGTTCATCTTCGCAAGCCGCCATGTCGTGTGGTTGATCTCCTGCCCATAGACAGCGATATCGTTGCGTCTGCCGCCATGCTCCTCGATGAACTTCTCCGACTGCACGAACATACCGCCCGAGCCGCAGCAGGGGTCATAGACACGGCCCTTGTATGGTTCCAGTATCTCGACCAGCGTGCGCACCACCGACCGTGGCGTGAAGAACTCTCCACCGCGCTTTCCCTCAGAACTGGCGAAGCCAGAAAGGAAGTATTCGTAGGCGCGGCCCAACAGGTCCTTCGCCTTGTCGTTGCTGTCATGCATGCCGATGTTGGAGAAGAGGTCAATCAGTTCGCCCAGCATCGTCTTGTTCAGCGTGGGGCGGGCGTAGTTCTTCGGCAGCACGCCCTTCAGCCCCTCGTTCGAGGGCGCCTTCTCGATCGCCTCCATCGCCTCGTCGATCAACTTGCCGATCTCAGGGCGCTTCGCGTTTGCCTGCAGGAAGCTCCAGCGGGCCTCCTTCGGCACCCAGAAGACGTTCTCGGCGAGGTACTCCTCCGGGTCTTCAGCGTCCGCATATTCATCCGCTTCAAGCGTGGCATGAAGCCCTTCGAAAGCATCGGAGATGTATTTAAGGAAGATGAGGCCGAGGGCCACGTGCTTGTATTCTGAGGGTTCGAGATTGCCCCGGAGCTTGTCCGCCGCTTTAAACAGCTCAGCCGTGAAGCTGAGGTCACCATTCACTTCTTTTGCCACGCATGCGCTCCCAAATCAGTTGGAGCGACGATAGCAGCGAGGCAGACTGTGTAAAAGATAAAAAGGCAATCCCCAGTAGTCCACCCGAAGTGTACTACTGGCGCGTACTACCGGTGACGATCAATGCAGTCTAAACCATTGATTTTCATGGATTTCGATGAGATGGCTGGGGCGCCTGGATTCGAACCAGGGGATGGCGGTACCAAAAACCGCTGCCTTACCGCTTGGCTACGCCCCACCAGAGCTTGAGCGGAAACCGCTTGCTCAAATCGACGCCTGATTAGCAAAGCTCTCCGTCTGTCACAATGACTAAGTTTATCCTACGGCAGATTTATGCGCTGCGCGGTGCCGTAGGTCGTGCTAGGAATGGGCGACGTCATCGGTCTGAGATCATTCCTTCATGGACAGTCCCGCATTCGACCTCGCTTTCGAGCCGGCCTATGGGCAAGCCGTGCCGGTTACCTCAGGGGTCGAGCGGGTGACGGTGAACAATCCGGGGCCTTTCACCTTTTTCGGCACCAACAGCTATATCGTCGGCTCCTCCTCCGTCGCGGTCATCGATCCCGGGCCAGAGGACGAGGCGCACTTTCAGGCGCTGATGGCAGCCCTTGGCGGACGCGAGGTGACGCATATCTTCGTCAGCCACACGCATCGCGACCACTCGCCGCTTGCCCGGCGGATGCAGGCGGCGACTGGTGCGGTGACTGTGGGGCAAGGGCCGCACCGGCCGGCGCGGCCGCTGCGGGAGGGCGAGGTCAATCCCTTTTCCGAAAGTTCGGATATGGAATTCGTGCCCGACATCGCGATCGGTGACGGTGAGACCCTATCGGGCGATGGCTGGGCGCTGACGGCGGTGCTGACGCCGGGGCATACGGCCAATCACGCCGCCTTTGCGCTCGAAGGGCGCGATCTCCTCTTTTCCGGCGATCACGTTATGGCCTGGTCGACCTCGATTGTGGCGCCCCCGGATGGTTCGATGGCGGATTACATTGTTTCGCTCGACCGGCTGATCGAGCGGGAGGACCGCCTATTGCTTCCCGGCCATGGCGGGCCGGTGACAAAGCCGGCCGGATTCCTGCGGGCGCTGAAGGCGCACCGGCTGAAGCGCGAGCAGGCGGTACTGGAGCGTGTGCGGGCCGGCGATGGGCGGATTGCCGAGATGGTGAAGGTGATCTATCGCGATACCGATCCGAAGCTGCATGGGGCGGCGGCGCTTTCCGTGCTCGCCCATATTGAGGACCTGTTGGAGCGGGGCGAGATTGCGGCGGATGGGCCGCCTTCGCTTGCCGCCCTCTACCGGCCGGTGACAGGGAGATAAGGATGGCGCCTCGAGCCGATTACAGCTATCGCGACGATCCTGATGTGCCCGCCTTTGCCGATGACCGGCCGCTCATCGTCTTCGATGGCGAATGCGTGTTCTGCTCCGGCTGGGTGAAATTCGCGCTGAAGCATGACAAGCGGCAGCAATACCGCTTCCTCGCGGCGCAGACGCCGCTCGGCGAGGCGCTCTACCGGCATTACGGGCTCCACGCGCGCGACTACGAGACCAATATCCTGATCGAAAACGGCCGCGCCTTCTTCAAGTCCGACGGCTCGATCCGCATGGTGGCGGGCCTCGGCTTTCCCTATTCGCTGGTCAAGCTTTTCCGGCTGCTGCCACGGCGGGTGGCCGATGCGCTCTATGAATTCATCGCCCGCAACAGGCTGAAGATTGCCGGCCGGCAGAGCTGCATGGTGCCGTCGCCGGAGCAGCGGCGCCGCTTCATCGCATGAGCGGCGACCGGTTTTCGCTGCTCATCATCGGCGGCTACGGCACTTTTGGCGGGCGGCTTGCCCGGCTGCTTGGCGATGAACCGCGGCTCAGGCTGCTAGTTGCGGGGCGCTCGCTTGAAAAGGCTGACGATTTCGTTGCAGATCTCCGGACGCCGAAAGATGGAGCTGAGGGCCTGGGAAGCAACAATCTCGGCGCGATGGTGCAGGCAGTGGCCTTCGATCGCGACGGCGATCTCATCGAACAACTGACGCGGCTGAGGCCGGATCTCGTCGTCGATGCATCGGGGCCGTTTCAGACCTTCGGGAAGGATGCCTATAAGGTGGTCGAGGCCTGCATCGGCCTCGGCATCGATTATGCCGATATCGCCGACAGTACCGGCTTCGTCGCCGGCATCGGTGGGCTCGATGCTAGCGCCAAGGCCAAGGGCACCTTCGCGCTCTCGGGGCTCAGCAGCCTGCCCGCCCTCTCCTTCGCAGCACTCGATGCGATGGCGCCGCATTTCTCCCGGATCGACAATGTCGCGGCCGGCATTGCCCCCTCGCCGCATGTGCGGATCGGGCTCAATGTTGTGAGGGCAATCGCCACCTATGCCGGCAAGCCGGTGGCGGTGCTGCGAAATGGGCGGCCGGCCTCCGGACGCGGGCTGATCGATGCGATGCGGGTGACGGTGGCGCCGCCGGGGGTTACGCCGCTGCGCAGCCGGAAATTCCTGCTGGTCGATGCGCCTGACCTGGCTCTGCTGCCGCAAAACCTTGCCGATCTCAAATCCAGTTTCACCGGTGTCGGCACGGAACCACAGCCGCTGCAGCGGCTGCTCAGCCTTGCGGCAAGGCTCGTCCGCTTCCGGCTCCTGCCGTCGCTGCTGCCGCTTTCGCGGCTGCTACAGCGTGCCAGCCATAGCTTCGCGATCGGCGAACATCGCGGCGGCATGTTCGTCCGCGTCGGCGGCCTCGATCACGAGGGAAGACGGCTGACATCAGGCTGGCATCTGATTGCCGAAGGTGATGACGGGCCGTTCATTCCCGTCATCGGCGTAGAGGCGCTGGTGCGCCGGCTGCTAACCGGCGTGCAGCCGGAGAATGGCGCGCGGCCGGCGGCGGGGGAATTGCAGCTTGCGGATTTCGAGGCGGCTTTCCGGCGTTTTTCGATCACGTCAGGCATCAGGATGGAATGCGAGGAGGCTCGCCTGCCGCTCTACCGGCAGATCCTCGGCACCGCCTGGGAGCGGCTGCCGCCTGCTATCGCCGCAATGCATGCGGGCGGCGCGCGCGTTGCCTCCGGCCGGGCGCAGGTCGAGCGCGGCGGCGGGCTTCTGGCCGGGATCGTCGCGCGTGTCATCGGCTTTCCCCCGGCGGGCGAGGATGTGCCGGTCACGGTGCGTTTCGCTATCGATGGAAACAAGGAGATCTGGACCCGGGATTTCGGCGGCAAGCCCTTCCGCAGCTGGCAAGTCGAGGGGCAGGACCGCGACCGGCATCTGCTCACCGAGGTTTTCGGGCCGTTCCGGGTGCTGATGGCACTGACGCCGGATGGGCAGAGGCTGCGGCTCGTCGTGCGGGGATGGCGGTTTTTAGGGATTCCGCTACCGATGTTTCTGGCACCGGGTGGGGATACCTATGAGGAGGAGCGGGATGGGCGGTTCTGCTTTCATGTCGAGATCGGCGGGCGACTGACGGGGTTGGTGGTGCGGTATACGGGGTGGTTGGTGGTGGAGGGGTGAAGGGACTGCGGTGATGACCGTCGGTTCGCTCGGATAGTTGCGCTCTCACTCTAACCCTCTCCCCGCTCGCGGGGCGAGGGGACGTGCCCTGCGAGAGGCTGCGCGGAATGGAGAGGGCGCGGCATCCCCCTTCGCCCCGCGTGCGGGGAGAAGGTGCCGGCAGGCGGATGAGGGGCAAGTCTCGACGAGTTCCTCGGCCGGGGACCTCGCTTTCCATAGCAGCCCCCTCTCCGCCGTTGAAACGGTATAAGGTGGTCGAGTTTGCCGCACCGTATCCCGGCCCTTCGCTTTGGCTCAGGGCGTTCGCCGCTGCAATCGATTCACTGGATCGATTGCTGCCGCCTTTGGCGGCACCGCGGCTCACCCACCCGCAATTCCCAAGAGTTCGGCATCCAGCGCTTTCAGATAATCGTCGGCGATTTCGGCGCTGAAGCCGAGGTCGTGCTGGCCGTAGCGGGAGGCGACGCGGATGTCGACGAAGGTGGTTTCGGCCTCTTCGCGCAGGCGGATGAGAATATCGAAGCGCAGGCCGAGGATCAGCGTGCGGGTGGTGCCCTGCAGCGTTACGCCATTGGCGCCGCGGATGAGCTTGGCGACATCATCGTCATAAGGGCGCGGCGTTGGCACAGGGATGATATCGGGCGCATCGGCCACGGCATCGTCGCCCGGCTGCGGCGGCTTGACCGGCTTGTCTTCGGGCTCGCGGCCCGGCTCGGTGTCGCCGCTGCTCCTCGTGATCGTAATGCCGCTCTGCTTGGCGACCTTGCGCACTGCTTCCAGCACGCGGTCGAGCGCACCCTCATAACGCCGGCCGGTCAGCTCGGGATAGGCAACCATCTGCTTTTCGCGATCCTCAGGCGTCACCTGCACGTTGCGCTTCAGCCAGATCTGGTCTGACTTGGGCGGCGAAAGCCAGTCCGGGGCGGAGACTGGATCGGTGGAGACGTCGTAGATCGCAGGCAGGGTGAGATAGTGCTCGGTAGCAAAGGCGCCGAGCGCCAGCGGAAAGGCGGCATAGATCAGCGCGGCCAGCGCCGCCAGTCCGCCTTCGGCGCCTGTCATCCAGAGGCTGCGCAGCCCGACCGCCGCCAGCAGGGCAGCGAGAAGCGCGCAGCCGGCAGCCGCAATCAGCAGCAGCACCAGATAGGGTGTGGCGAGCCCGCCGAAGCGGTGGGCGATCATCACCGCCAGCGCCAGAACCAGGGAAAACGCCCCGAGCAGCCGCGAAAAGCGGGCGGCGCTGGAAACGGGACGGTCGAAGCGGATGGCCATCAAACTTACCGGTTGCTCGTCAGCGCCCGCGTCGTCAACCACGCAAATCGCTATCACCCTGTTTAGTGCAAGATTCGTCTAAATTGAAACTCTTGTCTGAAGCAATGCGTTGGAATCCACGACGAAGAGGAACGCCACTTCATAAGACCTTGCTGATATGCCAAAAAAAGGTCATTCTGGCGCGGTTTCATCTCCGACATAGAGACAGGAGAGACGGGATGATTTCACCCGACATAGCAGCAAGGCCGCAGGCGTCTGCGCTTGGCGTAATCGACCAGTCCGAACCGATGCTGCCGATGGAGCTGCTCGAGCTCGAACTTTCGCTCGAAGGTTACGCGGGCGGCGATGCCGGTTTCTGCGAGGCGGTGCGCCGGGCAGCGGAACGCTCCGGCGGCGAACTGCTGTTCGACCTGCCGGCCGCCGGCCTCGTCCAGGATTGCCGCCGCATCGCCGTGCTGCGCATTCCGGCTGGCGCCCAGGAGATGCGCGTCGTGCTGGCGCTGCTTGACGATAACGGCACTGAAATCCGCATGCAGGCGCCCGATGAAGAAACCGCGCCCCTGGTGCGTTTTGCCGATGCCTTCATCGAATTGCTGGAGCGGATCTGAGATTTGAGGATGGGCGGCCCCTGAAACGGCAGGTGCAGTTCCTGTTTTCGCTTCTCATTGTGGAGCGGACAAGATCCTCATCGCCAGTTGGCCGCACGATAGAAAGGCGCGCCGCATTCCCGCTAAACAGCCAGTTCTCTGAGCGTCCAGATTCTCGCAGCCTGCGCCCATTCCGCCATAGCATTGTTGGCAGCACGCCTTCCTTGCTGGATAATGATGGTCTGGCGAACCAACATCGCCTCAACAATTGCCGAGCATTCCAACTCCCCGTATGCGTTTGCAAACAACGCTAGCCGTCGAACCTGCTCACGCGGTGAAATTTCCTCGTCGCCAATTTGCAACCAAAGCCATGCGGCATATCCCAGGTCGTACACGCGACGGCCGAAGGAGGCTGCATCAAAATCAATTATGGCGACCGGGATTTGCTGCCGGAACACGAAGTTGCAGGGCGAAAGATCATTGTGGTAGACCACCTCAAACCCAGCTTCGTGTACCTGTGCGCTCAACAATCCTTCCGAAGCGTCGTGAATGATAGGTCAGATCAGTTGGCACATCTCCTTCAACAAATTCGAATACATCACGACCGAGCTCGTCCATGCCGAAGCTGCGAGGTACAGCGTGAAATCCCACCCGCTGGAAATGCGTCAGAAGGAGCCGCACGAACTCTGAATTTATGTGCCTGGATCGATGAACTCTGTTGCCCCTTTGAACTACCTCAGGATTGGTTCGACCACCCACGAGGGGAACGTCCGTTAGCTTGCTCATGCGTCTACCTAACAATGCCGGGATGGGAGATCTGACATCTCACTGAAAATGTCGGCTTGGCACTTTTAATCGCAACGTCCGCTTTTCCGCTACCGGCGCTCGGCCGCGGCTTCCGCGACGCTGCGGAAGGGGAACTTGCGCCCGCACTCGCACTTGATCATGAAATTTTCCTGGTGATTGGCGGGCCGCTGCACGCCAAAGCCGCGCGGCAGCTGATCGACCTTGAAATCCGGGTGCTTGCGCTTGGGATCATCCACTTCCGAGGCTTCGGCAAAGCCCTCATTGCCGCATTGCGGACAGCTCAGTTTTTTCGAAAATCGATCGCGAATGGCCATGCTCGTTCCAGTTTTTTGCAAGACTTCCTCATACAGAGGAATGCCCTGCGACGGAAGTGGAACCAAGTGCTGGCGATGCCGTTCCTTTTTCAAAGGAGGCGATCATGCCCAGCAGAGACCCAATGCCGATCCCGAATGCCGATACGCCACGCGGCCCGACGCCGACACCCGGTATTCCCGATCGCGTCCAGGAAAAACCGCCACTGACGCCGGCGCAGGATCCGGCCGATACGAAGAACCCGGAGGATCCGCCGCTTGATCCGGCGCTGCTGCCGATTGGAGATCCGGCCGGGGCGGCGTAGGACGTCATCGCCCGCTTGGGCAACAACTGCCCCTCACCCTAACCTACCGGGGTCGAGCCGTCCTTCGGACCCCGTCCCGAGAGCGCAGATGGGATCGGAGGGGTCGCGGCATATCCCCTTCTCCCCGCGGGCGGGGAGAAGGTGGCGGCAGCCGGATGAGGGGCAGGTCTCGCGGCGATCTCCTAGGCCAAGGGTGGCTTGACGGCCTCACCCGAATGGACTTTGCTCGGAGCGAGCCTGCCTCAAGGAATGAACCAATGCGCTATCCTCTTCTCATCACCGTCATGACCACCATCATCGCCGGGCTCTCCGCCTGCCAGACGATGACGCCGGAGGAGCGGCGGGCGGCGGATGAGCAGCGCTGCTTGAGTTACGGCTTCCGGCGCGGCACGGATGGCTTTGCCACCTGCCTGCAGCGCATCGATCTCGACAGGCGGGCCGAATCGCGAGCGCAGAGCGCGGAGCTGATGGACAGCATGGCCTGGGATCTCAACAATGGTCCGTACGTCTATCGCGATCGCTGGCGGTATCATCACTGAATGCCGCAGCCGTCTTCTGGGCTCCCCGTCAAAGACCCCGCCGGCGTTTTTAAAGACCGCCTGAGATAACTGCCTGCGCCGCCGCGAGCCTGGCGATCGGCACGCGGAACGGCGAGCAGGAGACATAATCGAGCCCGATCTTCTCGCAGAAGCGGATCGAGGCCGGGTCGCCGCCATGTTCGCCGCAGATGCCGAGCTTCATGTCGTTGCGGGTGCGCCGGCCGCGTTCTGCGGCGATGCTGATCAATTCGCCGACACCGTCGAAATCGAGCGAGATGAAGGGATCGTGCTCAATAATGCCCTTGCGCTGATAGGTGGGGATGAAGGCGGAAGCATCGTCGCGCGAGATGCCGAAGGTGGTCTGCGTCAAGTCGTTGGTGCCGAAGGAGAAGAATTCGGCGGCTTCGGCAATCACATGGGCGCGCAGGGCGGCACGCGGCAGCTCGATCATGGTGCCGACGAGATAATCGATCTTCATACCGGCCTCGCTCATGACATTGCCGGCAACGGCGTCGATGCGCGCCTTGACGTAATCGAGTTCGGAGCGGAGGCCAACGAGCGGCACCATGATCTCCGGCACGACCGCCGCCCCTGTCTCCTGCGCTGCGGCCACCGCCGCCTCGAAGATGGCGCGGGCCTGCATCTCGACGATCTCAGGGTAGGAGATCGCCAGACGACAGCCGCGATGGCCGAGCATGGGGTTGAACTCATGCAGCGCATCGACGCGCTGGCGAAGCACTGTCGCCTCCATGCCCATGGCAAAAGCGACTTCGGCGACCTCGTCGTCGGTCTTCGGCAGGAATTCGTGCAGCGGCGGATCGAGCAGGCGGATCGTCACCGGCAGGCCGTGCATGACGGTGAAGAGGCCGGTGAAATCGAGCCGCTGCATCGGCAGCAGCTTGTCGAGCGCCACCCGCCTGCCCTTCTCGTCCTCGGCAAGGATCATCTCGCGCATGACATGGATGCGCTCGCCCTCGAAGAACATGTGCTCGGTGCGGCAAAGGCCAATGCCCTCGGCGCCGAAGGAACGCGCAGCGCGCGCATCGGCCGGCGTGTCGGCGTTGGTGCGCACCGTCATGCGCCGGGCGCGATCGGCCCAACCCATGATGCGGCCGAAATCACCCGACAATTCCGGCTGGATCATCGGCACCTCGCCCTTCAGCACCTGACCGGCCGAACCGTCGATGGTGATGATATCGCCCTTCTTGAGGGTAACGCCGACGCCAAGCAGCCGCTCGTTGCGTTGATCGATGCGCATGGTGCCGGCGCCGACGACGCAGGGGATGCCCATGCCGCGGGCGACGACCGCCGCATGGCTGGTCATGCCGCCGCGCGTCGTCAGAATGCCTTCGGCGGCATGCATGCCGTGAATATCCTCGGGGCTGGTCTCGACCCTGAGCAGGATGACCTTGCGGCCTTCGGCTTCCGCCTCGACGGCCTCTTCTGCGGTGAAGACGATGGCGCCGGTCGCGGCGCCCGGCGAAGCCGGGAGCCCGGTGCCGATCACCTGGCGGGTGACGCGCGGATCGATCGTCGGATGCAACAGCTGGTCGAGGCTCGATGGCTCGATGCGCAGCACTGCCTCGTCCTCGGTGATCACTCCCTCATCGACCATGTCGACGGCGATCTTCATCGCCGCCCGGGTGGAGCGCTTGCCCGAACGGGTCTGCAGCATCCACAGCCTGCCGCGCTCGATGGTGAATTCGATATCCTGCATGTCGCGGTAATGGATCTCGAGCTCGGTGCAGATGCGAAGAAGCTCGTGGAACGCCTCCGGCATTAGCTTTTCCATCGAAGGCTTTTCGGAGCCGGAGGAAATCCGCCCCTCCTCGGTGATGCTTTGTGGCGTTCGGATGCCGGCCACAACATCCTCGCCCTGGGCATTGACGAGGAATTCGCCGTAAAGCGCCTTCTCGCCGGTCGAGGGGTTGCGAGTGAAGGCGACGCCGGTCGCCGAGGCATTGCCGAGATTGCCGAAAACCATGGCCTGAATGTTGACCGCCGTACCCCATCCCTCCGGAATATTGTGAAGCTGTCGGTAGGTAACGGCGCGCGCGCTCATCCAGCTGGAAAAGACGGCGCCGACGGCGCCCCAGAGCTGAACTTCGGGATCCTGCGGGAACTCCTGATTCAGCTCCTCCTCGATCAGGCGCTTGTAGAGAAAGACGATATGCTGCCATTCGGAGGCGCTAAGATCGGTATCGAATTCGTGGCCCAGCTTGGCCTTCTCGTCTTCCAGTATCTCCTCGAAGGCGTCGTTGCCGAGACCCATGACGACATCGGCATACATCTGGATGAAGCGGCGGTAGCTGTCCCAGGCAAAGCGCGCATCGCCGGCATCATGGCCCAGCGCCTGCACCGTCTCGTCGTTGAGGCCGAGATTGAGCACCGTATCCATCATGCCAGGCATGGAGACCCGGGCACCGGAGCGCACCGAGAGCAGCAGCGGCTGGCTGACGGAACCGAAATGTCGGCCGGTGATCGCCTCGATCGCCGAAATGCCGGAGCGCACCTGCGCCTTCAGCCCATCTTCGATATGGCGGCCGTTCTTGTAATAGGTATGGCAGGCATCGCTGACGATCGTCAGCCCCGGCGGCACCGGAAGCCCCAGGCTGCACATTTCAGCGAGATTAGCGCCCTTGCCCCCCAAAATCTCCTGATCGCGCGCCCGGCCCTCAGCCTGCCCGTCGCCAAACGTATAGACCCACTTGGTCATCTTCCCCCCAACACCAAATCGGGGATTAGCTTAATCCCTTGGTGTTGAAATGAAAATCGACAAATGCGGCAAAATGTTGCGCCGCACAATAAATCTCAGTGCGACCGGCCGTCGAAACGATTGAAACATCGCAAGGCATAAAAAAAGCTTTGCGGGACTGCAACAATGTCCCGCAAAGCCTTGTTTCCGTCCGGCCAGGAAAACCGGACGGGGGGTCCCTCAACACCTCAGCATTCCGGCACTTGCCCTCTGCCCGGAACACCGCATCGCCAATTCGATATGCGCACCGCTGACTGCCCGCTTTTCAGCAAAAATATCAGGTTGCGTTGAAACAACTTCTAATGCAAGTCATCGCAAAGAGCATCACCCAAATGGGGTACAGGCCGTCCAAGAGCCGACCTTTTTTGGTGTTTATTGCCAGTCTTTTGATTTTCCGCAATTTCCGGACGCAAGACCGCTCGCCAGCTTCGCTGAAATTGCTCCGTCCTTTGATTTTACGCAATTCCCGGAAAACCGCCATGGGCTTGCACTATTTTCTTCACGCAACCCTAGGACGCTGCCTCACCAGCCACTTTGCCGGAATTGCTTCAGGCAATTTCGCGCAGGCGCTCGGCCGTCTGGAGATCGACCGAGACGAGCTGGGAGACGCCTTGCTCGGCCATGGTGACACCGAAGAGGCGGTTCATGCGGGCCATGGTGATCGGATTGTGGGTGATGATGACGAAACGGGTTTCGGTGGATGCCGCCATCTCGTCCATCAGATTGCAGTAGCGCTCGACATTGTGGTCGTCGAGCGGCGCGTCCACTTCGTCGAGCACGCAGATCGGCGCCGGATTGGTGAGGAAGACGGCGAAGATCAGCGCCATTGCCGTCAACGCCTGTTCGCCGCCGGATAGCAGTGTCATGGTCTGCGGCTTCTTGCCCGGCGGGCGGGCGAGGATTTCCAGGCCGGCTTCCAATGGATCGTCGGATTCGATCAGCTGAAGCTCGGCCGTGCCGCCGCCGAAAAGATGGGTGAACAGCCGCTGGAACTGGGCGTTGACGATGTCGAAGGCGGCGATTAGGCGTTCGCGGCCCTCGCGGTTGAGGCTCTGGATGGCGCCGCGCAGCTTGCGGATCGCGTCGATGACGTCATCGCGCTCCTTGATCAGCGCCTCGAGCTTCTCGCTCAGCTCCTTCTGTTCCTCGTCGGCGCGCAGGTTGACGGCGCCGAGCCGCTCGCGCTCGATCCTCAGACGCTCCAGTTCGCGCTCGACTTCGCGCGGATCGGGAAGAGCCTGCATGGTCGGGCGACCGGTCAGCTGCAGCGCTTCGTGCGGCGCGACGTTCAGGACTTCACGGATGCGGCCTTCGCTTTCCTGGCGCTTCTCACGGGCGGAGACAAGGCGCTCCTCGGCGCGGCCACGGCGTTCCCGGCATTCGGCAAGTTCCGACAGCGCCGTTGTCGCCTTGTGGTCGGCTTCGCGCTGGATGCGTTCGGCCTCAGCCAGGAGATCGCTGGCATGGCGGCGCGCCTCCTCGGCCTTCTGCAATTCATTGAGCAGGGCACGGCGCTTGTCGTCGAATTCATCCGGCGCCATTTCGAGCTCAGCGGCCTCGTCGCGCGCCTCCTCCTCGCGCTCGCGGAGCGTCGCGACATGATCTTCGCCGCTTGCCGCCCGCTGGCGCCAAGTCTCGCGCTCCTGCGCGATCGCAACGATGCGCCGCTGCCGGGCCTCGTTTTCCCTGGCCAGGCTTTCATGGCGCGCCCGGCTTTCGGCGAGCGCGCCGCGATCGGTCGCAACTTCCGCCTGCTGGAAACGGAGCCGCTCGTCGATTGCGGTGAGATCAGGCGCGTCCTCGAGCTCTATGCGGGCATTCTCTTCTTGGACGGCGATTTCCTCCAGCTGCGCGCGCAGCTGGCTGGCCGCTTCGCTCACGATATCGCGGCGGCGGATCAGCTCGCCGGAGGCACGCTCGGCAGCGAGAAGCACCTCGCGCGCTTCGGCGAGATGACGAGCCGACAGGCGGCTCATATCGCGCGCCTCGGCAAGCCGTCGCTCCTCGGCGCCGATCGCTTCGGCGGCGGCTGCCTGCCGCTCCTCGGCTTCAGCGAAAACGTCGCGGGCGAGGATAGTTTCACCTTCGAGCTCGGCCAGTCGGTTCTTCTGGGCAAGGCGCAAGGCCGCGGCACTCGGCGCGTCGGCGCCGGTGACATGGCCGTCCCAGCGATAGACGACGCCCTCTTTCGTCACCAGCCGCTGGCCGGGCTTCAGCGCTACCATCAGTCGTGCTGCATCGCCCTCGGCGACCAGGCCGATCTGGCGCAGGCGACGAGTCAGTGCGGCGGGGGCGCGGACATGATCAAGCAGCGGCGCAGCACCGGACGGCAATGTCGGATCGGCGGCGCCATCGCCATTGTCCGACCAATAGGCCGGTGCCTCGGCATCGAGCGGCGATTCCAGATCGTCGCCAAGCGCGGCACCGAGCGCGGTTTCAAAGCCGCGATCGACCTTCAGCTCGTCGGCAACCGGTGGAAATTTTCCGGCCGCGGCACCGGCTGCGAGCATGCGGGAAATGGTGCGAGCCTCCGTCTCCAGCGCATTCAGCGCGGAACGGGCCTGATCGACAGGCGCACGCGACAGCGCCTCGGTCTGGCGGGCTGCAGTCAGCGCCTGTTCGACTGCCTGGACGGCGGCCTCGGCGTCGGCAAGCGCGATCTCGCCGGCCTCGACCACGGCGCGTTTCTCGTCGGGATCGGGCAGGCCGGCGATCTTCTCACCGATGGCCGATAGCTCGTGGTTGGCCTCGTCCATCTGGCGCTCGAGGCGCATCCGGCGATCAGTGAGATCGCGGATGGCGCGCTCCAGCTGGTTGCGGCCGGCAGCCGCCTCGGCACGCTCGGCCGTCAATGCAGTAAAGATGCGCTCGCTGTCGGCAAGTTTGGCCGCCGCGCCCTCGAAGGCCTCGCGGGTTTCCTCGGCATAACGGCCGGAATCGGCGAGGATTTCCGAAATCTCGGCTTCTTCTGCGTCGAGCCTTGCAAGGATGACCGCATTGTCGGCCACCAGCCGTTCCTCACGGCGAATATCCTCCGCAAGCTGAGCAAGGCGGCGGGTCAGCTCGTCGCGGCGGCGCAGGATGCGGCCGGCATCTTCCTCCAGCTGGCTTCTGGCGATCTGCAGGCGCTGCAGAGCGGCGGCGGCACGCGCCTCGCCTTCGCGCAGTTCCGGCAGCTTCAGGCTGGCGATGCCCTGGTTCTTGGCCGCCTCCATCTGCAGCTGCGCCTTTTCGGCGACGATGACGGTCGCCTGGTTGAGCGCGCTGTCGGCCTCGGCCTCGGCTTCCTTGGCCTGCACCCAGCGGATATGCAGCAGCATGGCCTCGCGGGCGCGGATATCGGCAGACAGCGTCTTGAAGCGGTTTGCCTGCCGGGCCTGCCGCTTCAGGCTCTCGATCTGGCTTTCGAGCTGCGAGGTGACGTCGTCGAGACGTTCCAGATTGCCTTCGGCGGCACGCAGCCGCAGTTCGGCCTCGTGGCGGCGCGAATGCAGGCCTGAAATGCCGGCCGCCTCTTCTAGCAGCTGACGGCGGGCCTGCGGCTTTGCCTGAATGAGCTCACCGATGCGGCCCTGCCCGACCATGGAGGGCGAACGCGCGCCGGTGGAGGCGTCGGCAAAGAGCAGTTGCACATCCTTGGCGCGGCTTTCCTTGCCGTTGATGCGATAGAGAGAGCCCTGCTCGCGCTCGATGCGGCGGGTAACCTGGATCTCATCGCTGTCATTGAAGGCCGCAGGCGCGGTGCGCTCGCCATTGTCGAGATAGAGCGCCACTTCGGCGGTGTTTCGCGCCGGGCGGTTTCCCGAGCCCGAGAAGATCACGTCGTCCATGCCGGAGGCGCGCATATTCTTGTAGGAATTCTCGCCCATCACCCAGCGCAGCGCTTCGACGAGGTTGGACTTGCCGCAGCCGTTCGGCCCGACGACGCCGGTCAGCCCCCGCTCGATGATGAATTCCGTCGGCTCGACGAAGGATTTGAAGCCGACCAGGCGCAGCTTGTTGAACTTCATGCAGAAGCTCCGCAGCGCTCTGCGGGCTTGTCACGCAGCCACAAAAAAACGGGCGCACGGCTTTCACCGTCGCCCGTCATTTCGAAACGGTCCGGTTCAGAGCAGGCTGTCGATGAGCGCCGACATGGTTTCAACCGGCATGTCTCCAGAGTAGCGCTTGCCATTGATGAGGAAAGTCGGCGTGGCGTTGACGCCGAAATCCTTGGAACCTCTTTCCCGCGTGGCGTTCACTTCATCCAGAAGCTTCTGGTTCGTCAAGCATTTCGTGAAGCTATCCTCAGTAAATCCGGCAAGCTTCGACATCTGCAGCAGTGCGGCCCGGCCATCGTCGGCGGCAGCCCAGACCTGCTGCTGCTTGAAGAGCATGGAGACCATCGGGAAATACTGTTCCGGCGTGCTCAACTGCTCCGGATTGGAAGCGCTGCAGCGGGCAAGCATGAAGGCGGCGGCGGCGCGCGGATCGAAGGGGAATTCCCGGATGATGAACTGCACCTTGCCGCTGTCGACATACTTCTGCTTGATGGCGTCGAAGGTAGTGTTGTGGAAATGAGCGCAATGCGGGCAGGTCATCGACATGTATTCGACGATCTTGACCGGGGCGTCAGCCTTGCCGAGCGCCATTTCCGGCAGCGCGCCGGGCTTCAGCACCTCAGCCATGTCGACATCGCCATCGGGCTTCGGGATTTCGGTCGAAGACGTCGCCGCCGTCTGGATGGTGTCGACATTGGTGCCGTCAGCCATGGTCTTGCCGGAGGACGAAGCATCGGCAGCGTCCCTGCTGTCGTTGCAGGCGACAAGCGCTGCGGCAGCTGCGGCGATGGCGATACCACCGAGAAGGCGGCGTTTCGTCAGTTGCATTTCGGACATCTGCATGGGTTCCCCATAACTAATGAGAGTGACGGCATGACTGTGCGATATAACGGCTTGCGGCCACTCACAAGCCACGCTTCGCCAACTTCCTTCAAAGAATTGTGACCGTGGGAAGACGACTGACCAAAAATTGCAGGATTGGAGGTTTTGCCGATTTCACCGGCAGACATCGCGGCCGCTGGGGTACGTGGAGAAAAGCCGATCAGGCAGGCTGTGTGGAGTCTTGGGTTTCAGGCGGTCGGGGAACGATCGACGGCCTGATCTTTGTATCTCGAACCAAAGTCCGGCGCTTCTGTTGTCGCGCCGGACTTCGAAGTCTACCTGATCATTTGCATTCGGGGTCGTCGCCGAAGCCCTTGCAGAAGAACTCGGCGGCATTTTCCTTGGTGATCATCTTCGACGCGATCTCGATTTCCATCGAGCCGTCGTCCTTCTTCGTCAAGGTTCCGAGCTTTTCCAGCGCTGCCGTGTCGTTGGTGGCAAGCGCGTGCGCGGCAATGACGCCTTCAGGCGCGACGGTGGAATAGGTGAAGGTCGCGGTCAGATCGCCCTTGGCAACGGCACGGATGGCGGCATTCTCGCCGTCGATGCCGATGATGAGGATGCCTTCCTTGTCACGGCCGGCAGCCTGGATCGCCCGCAGCGCACCAAACGCCATATTGTCGTTATGGGCATAAACGGCCTGGATTTGCCCGGCCGGGAAACGCTGAAGCGTGTCTTCCATGAACTTCAACGCCTTTTCCTGGTCCCAGTCGGCGTGGGTTTCGGCGATCACCTTTATCTCGGTGCCGGCGATGGCTTCGGCAAAACCTTCATGGCGCTCAACCGCGGGAGCGACAGCCGGGTCGCCCTTGATCTCGACGACATTGCCCTTGCCTTTCAGCGCCTCGGCGATGTACTTGCCGGCCAGCGTACCGATGGGTTTGTTGTGCGGGCCGACATGCAGCGTAACCGGAATATCGAGACTGCGCTCGAGCGTGATTACCGGAATGCCGGCGGCCAGCACCTGCTTGACGGTCGGAGCGATCGCGGCGCCATCCTGAGCCGAGATCATCAGAACCTTCATGCCTTGTACCATCAGGCTTTCGACATCCGAAATCTGCTTTGCTGACTTGCCTTCCGCGTTGGTGACGATCAGATCGACATCCTTGAAGTGCTCCGCGGCATAGGCTTGGTTGCGTTTGGTCATCGTGTTGCGATGGGCCGAGTTCGAACTCGCCTGCGAGAAGCCGATGACGATCTTGTCCGCGCTGAAGGCGGGAGCCGCCGTCAGGACGGTGGCGAGCCCGGCGGAGATAATGAGCATGCGTCTAGTCATGTTGAGCATTTTAAGTCCTCCCTCTGTTGAACACGCTATTTGCGTGGTTTTCTTCCGGCTTCGAGCAGCACGGCAAGAACGATGATCCCGCCCTTCACCACCTGTTGAGAGAATGGTGAAACGCCTGCGAGATTGAGAATGTTTGCGATGATGGCCAGCACCATGGCGCCCCCCATCGTGCCGAGAACCGTGCCTTCGCCGCCGAACAGCGACGTGCCGCCGATGACCGCGATCGTGATCGCTTCCAGTTCGAGGCCGAGGCCGGAGTTCGGGTCGCCGACGGAAAGGCGGGACAGGAAAATCAGGCCGGAAAGTGCTGCCAACACGCCACAAATGATGTAGACGCTGAAGATGACGAGCGGCACATTGATACCGGAGAGCCTGGCTGCCTCCTCATTGCTGCCGACCGCATAGATGGCGCGGCCGAACGGCGTGAAGCTGAGCACGACGGCCGCGATGATGCAGACGATCGCGAAGACGTAGATCGGTGTCGGCACACCCAGCATGTAACCGCCGCCGAGCAAGAAGAAGCTTTCGGCGAGCTTGCCGGGATTGACGGTCCCACCATCGGCGATCATCAGCGCGAATCCGCGCACCATCACCATGCAGCCGAGCGTCATGATGAAGGCCGGAATACGGAAATAGGAAACGCCGAAGCCGTTGACGCAGCCGACGAGGGCGCCAATGGAGAGACAGATCAACACCATCAGGGGGATGGGCACGCCCTGTTCCATCAGGACCGCGCCGGTGACGCCGACCAGCGCGACGATCGAGCCCACCGAAAGATCGATCCCTTTGGTCAGGATCACGAATGTCATGCCGATGCCGAGGATCCCATAGAGCGCGACCTGCCTCAGGACGTTCAGGACATTGATGGGATTGAGAAAATGAGGAGAGATCAGCGAGGCGGCGATGATCAGTACGATCAGAGCACCGGCAAGACCCGTTCCTCGCGGAAGATTTTTCATGGTAGTCCCCTCATTAATGTAGTGCCGCGAAGTGCATGACTTGTTCTTCGGTTGCGGTGCGTGCGTCGAGTTCCGCCGTGACTTCGCCCTCTCTCAAAACGTAGAGCCGGTCGCACAGGCCGAGGATTTCCGGCAATTCGGAAGAGGCGATGACGATCGCCAGTCCGCGGGCTTCCGCCAGTTCGACCAGCAGGTCGTAGATCTCGCGCTTGGCCCCGACATCGACACCGCGTGTCGGCTCGTCGGCCAGCAGGATCTCGCACCCGGCGCTGACGAGCCTCGCCAGCACACATTTCTGCTGATTGCCGCCCGAAAGGTTCTGCGTCGCCGCTGCGGCGTTCGGCGTCCTGATCCGCAGCCGCTCGATCAGACCGCTCACTATCTTGCGTTCGCGGCGAAGGGACAGAAGCCCGAAACGGACGATCTGCGCGAGGCTGGCCGACATGATGTTGAAGCCGACGCTCTGAATCAGGAAGAGGCCCTCTGTCTTGCGGTCTTCCGGCACGAGACCGAGCCCCTTGGTGATACCGGCGCGCGGCGAACCGATGCTCGCCATCGCGCCGTTGATGCTGACCTCGCCGGCACCACGCGGGTCAGCGCCGTAGATGGCGCGCAGAAGCTCCGTGCGGCCAGCGCCTGCCAGCCCGAAAAGACCGACGATCTCGCCCTTTCGAACATGGATGCTGACGTTTTTGAGCAGCGCTGGCGTCGAGATACCCTTGGCGGACAGGGCTTCCTCGCCGATCCGGGGTGCGCGCTTGGGAAAGACGTCGCCCACTTCCCTTCCCACCATGCTGCGAATGAGGTCGTTCGTCGTCAGGCCATTGGAGGGTCCGTTGTGGATGACCGTGCCGTCGCGCAGAATGGTGACCGTGTCGCTCAGTTCGAAAACTTCGCGCAGGCGATGCGAAATATAGACGAAGGCAACGCCGCTCTCGCGCGCCAGTTGCCGGACGACCCGGAACAGCTGGTCGATCTCTGCCTGCGCCAACACAGCCGACGGTTCGTCGAGAACGATGATTTTCGCATCGCGCGCCAGCGCCTTGGCAATCTCCACCATCTGGCGCTTGGCAACGGAGAGTGTTCCGATCCGAGCGGTTGGATCGACATCGAAACCGAGCCGGTCGACAACCTCGATGGTCCGGCGCTTTGCTTCGCCCCAGTCGATCAGGGCACCTTTGCGTGGCAACCTCCCCATCAGAACGTTTTCAGCGACGGTCAGGTGCGGCGCCTGCGCCAGTTCCTGATAGATGACCGCGACGCCGCGCGCGATCATCCCGGCCGGCGTCGGATCGAGAACCTGTTCGCCAAAAAGCTCGATGCGCCCCTCGTCGGCCGAATAGGCGCCTGAAAGGATCTTCATCAACGTCGATTTTCCGGCTCCGTTCTCCCCCACCAACGCCCTGATTTCTCCGGGCTGCAGAGAAAACGACACGCCCTTGAGCGCGCGCACGCCCGGAAATGATTTGGTGATCCCCGCGAGAGCCAGTGCCGACGTCATTTCAATGCCCTCCGCAGCCGCAAGAGCGGCGAATTACCAGTTTTGCCGGCAGGCGGACCTGCCGCGCATTCGCGGTGCTCGATTTGATCCGCCTGGACAGCATTTCCGCAGCCTGCATGCCGATCATCTCGCTCGGCTGCGCCATGACGGTCAGCCGCGGCTCGAAGCAGTCGGCCCAGTCGAAATCGTCAAAGCCGATCAGCGCCAGATCCTCGGAGATGCGCAATCCAAGGTCGCGGACCGCGCGCATGACGCCGATGGTGGCCAGATTGTTGCCCGAGGCAATCGCCGTCGGTCGGTCCGACCGACTTAAGATCTCAAGCGCCGATTGGCGGGCATCCGCGCTGTTCGCATTGCCTTCACTCATCAAACTGCGATCGATCTCGAGCCCGTGCTTGCGCATGGCGCCGACATATCCGCGTACGCGTTCGATCGTGGAGCGCAGCCCCGGCTCACCGGCGATGAGGCCGATGCGGCGATGACCGTGGCCCGCAAGGTGGTCGATCAGCGTTTCCATCGCTGCCTCGTTGTCCAGGCAGACCCCGTCCGCATCCTCGACCGTCAGACGGTCGACGAGCACGAAGGGCATGCGAGACGATTTGAGATAGTCGATGGCGCGGTTTTCCGGATCACTGGACGGAGCCAGAATCACCCCATCCACACGCCGCTGGACCAGTTCGCGGACCAGCTTCAGCTCGGTCGCCGGATCGTTCTGCGTATCGCAGAGAAAAACGAGCTGCCCGATGGCGGCGCAGGCCCGTTCGATAGAGGAGACGATGTCGTTGAAATAGTAGTTGGTGCTGATCGAAATCGCGATCCCCACGGCATCGGTCGAGGATCGCACCAGTGAGCGGGCCACGGCGTTCGGCACGAATCCGAGATTTTTGATCGCCTCTTTGACGAGCGCTGCCGTCGCCTCGTTCACATGCCGCGTGCCGTTGATGACGTGCGAAACGGTGGAGACCGACACGCCGGCGGCGCGTGCGACGTCAGTGATTGTCGCCATGATTGCAGACCTCCCTCATCACGCCTGATGCGCAGCTTCAGACTGTCGCCCCGGCGTCTTCCCCCAATCAAAATCGGAATGTTCAACCGATCCCAAACAAGCCGCAGCCCGTGGCTCGCTTGCTGTCCATTTCATCCTCCAATGAAACGGCAATAGGCAGCGTATGGTCATCGAAACGTTTGCGCAAGCGTTTTCTTCGCCGATTTATGGTGATATACGAGTCCAAAGGGAGGAACGAACATGGCATTGAAAAATATTCCCGGGATTCTTTGCCCAGATCTTTTGTGGATATTGAGCGCGATGGGCCATGGCGACGAGATCGCCATCGTCGACAAGAATTTCTCGGCCTGCCGCGTGTCGAAAAAGACCGTCAGCGGCAAACTTGTGTCGATGAATGCGGCCAGCGCCACAGACGCTATAGAAGCGATCCTGGCGGTCATGCCACTTGATCACTTCGTCGAGCAGCCGCTCATGCATATGGAGGATCCGGATCAGGCCGGGATATTGCTACCGGTTCATGCGGATGTGGAATTGCTTTGCTCGACGGCGGAAAAGCGCCGCATCAGGAGCAAGCCCATCGAGCGTTTCGCCTACTATCCGATGGCTGAATCCTGCTTTGCGGTAGTTCAAGCAGGGGAGATACGGCCCTATGGCAACTTCATCTTGAAGAAAGGCGTCGTTTAGCGGCGGTCCTGAACATCAGCGTTGATTTCCACGCTTGCCCATCACCGCGGTTCCTAAACGCTGGATTGCCTGGCGCAGTTTGTCGCCCTCGATGCCTTCCATCATGCCTTCGAGCTTGCGGGCGGCCTCGCCCTTCAGCGGCGCGGGAGCACGGGAGCGTCGCACGGCCTGGGAGACCGGCTTCTGGACGATTCGGATCTGGTGGACGGCGGCAAAGCCGAAGAAGCTGTTGATGCGCTGAATCAGTTCGCCCTGGGCATGGGTGAGGAAGAGCGCGCGCGCGCCTTCGCAGGCAATGGTCAGCACGCCCGGGCGGAAACTACCCTCATCGCCGCCGCGTGCCCAGGCGATCTTTTCGGGCCGGGTGCAATCGGCGAAATCCTCGCCGGCGATTTCGCTCCATGAGCCGAGCAGCGCGGTGTTGATGCCGGCGCGCCTGGCAAGGACAGGATCGATGAGCCGGTTCGCCAGCTCGGAAATCTGCTTCACATCTTTGCGTGGATAACTCATCGAAAACCTTGGGCGCCGCCGCGAATTGGCGCGGCCGACTTGATCGCGCGGCATTGCTTCGCCAAGTATAGAGCCTTCCCCCCATCGCGGCAAATCATGACGATCACCACACTCGACACGCCTTCAGCAACGCCCCTTCTCGACTGGTACGATCGCCACCACCGCGACCTGCCCTGGCGTGTGACGCCGGGCATGGCAGCGCGCGGCGTCAAGGCCGATCCCTATCACATCTGGCTTTCGGAAGTGATGCTGCAACAGACGACGGTGCAGGCGGTCAAACCTTATTTCGCGCGTTTTCTTGAGCGCTGGCCCGAGGTGACCGATCTTGCCGCGGCCGAGAACGACGCTGTTATGGCCGCCTGGGCAGGCCTTGGCTATTATGCGCGGGCCCGCAACCTGAAGAAATGCGCCGAAGCGGTGGCGAAAGAGCATGGCGGCATCTTTCCCGACACTGAAGAAGGCCTCAGATCCCTGCCCGGCATCGGCGACTATACGGCCGCCGCCGTCGCCGCCATCGCCTTCAACCGGCAGGCGGCTGTCATGGACGGCAATGTCGAGCGGGTGATTTCCAGGCTTTACGCGATCGCGACCCCACTTCCGGCCGCCAAACCGATGATGAAGGAGAAGGTGGCGCTCATGACGCCGGCCGCGCGGCCCGGCGATTTCGCCCAGGCGATGATGGATCTCGGTGCCACGATCTGCACACCGAAGCGGCCGGCCTGTTCGCTCTGTCCGTTCCGGGATGCCTGCAAGGCGCTCAAGCTTTCCGATCCCGAGTTCTTTCCGGTCAAGGCGGCAAAGAAGGAGAAGCCGGTGCGCTATGGGGCAGCTTTCATCGCGGTGACCGATGATGGCGAGATCCTGTTGCGGCAGCGCGTCGCGAGCGGCCTGCTCGGCGGCATGACCGAGGTGCCGACGACGGCGTGGACGGCGCGCACCGACGGCGAAACCTCGGCTGAAGCCGCTCCCTTCGATGCCGCCTGGCAGGCTTGCGGCACCGTCATCCATGTCTTCACCCATTTCGAGCTCAGGCTTTCGATCTGGCGCGCGGCGATCGCCGCCAAGGTCGGCACGAATGACGGATGGTGGGAACCGGTTACAAATCTTGAAGCGCAGGCCTTGCCGACCGTCATGAAAAAAGCGATCGCAACGGCTATTCCTCTCGCGTTCAAAACATCCAAAGGATGACCATGACGACCGACATACAGCATATCGTTTTTGATATCGGCAAAGTCCTTATTCATTACGATCCGCATCTTCCCTTCACCCGCCTCATCCCTGATGAGACCGAGCGCAATTGGTTCTTCGCCAACATCTGCACCCACGACTGGAACATCGAGCAGGACCGCGGCCGCACCTGGGCGGAGGCCGAAGCGCTGCTGATCGAAGCGCACCCTGCCCGCGAAGAGCATATCCGCGCCTTCCGCAAATATTGGCACGAGATGGTGCCGCATGCCTATGAGGACAGCGTTGCCATCATGGAAAGGCTGATCGCCGAGGGCCGCGACGTGACGATGCTTACCAACTTCGCCTCCGATACTTTCCGCGAGGCGCAGCAACGCTTTCCCTTCCTGACCAAGCCGCGCGGCGTCACCGTTTCCGGCGATGTCGGCCTGATCAAGCCGGATATCGCGATCTACGAGACGCATACGAAAACATTCGGCCTCGATCCGGCCGCGACGATCTTCATCGATGACGCACCGGCCAATGTCGAAGGCGCCAAGGCTGCCGGCTGGAATGCGGTGCTGTTTTCGGGCGCGGAGAAGCTGCGCAGCGATCTCACGGCTTACGGATTGAAGGTCTGAGACCCATGGCTTTCGACCCCGCTGAAGAAATCGAACGCTTTCATGCCGCGATCAACGCCCTCGATTTTCCCGCGATCGAGGCCTATTTCGCCGAGGACGCGACCTACGTCTCGAACGGCGTCGGCAGCCTTGCCGGCCGCGACGAAATCATGGCCGCCTTCCGGAAATATTTCGACGACTATCCCGATCAGACTGCGGAAAATTCGTTGGTGGAAAGGCTGACGGCCCAATCCGGCCGCGCGGTCTGGTCGCTTCGCGCCACCCACAGCCAGACCGGCAAGCCGCTGATCCGCGAAGGCGAGGAGACGATCACCTTCAATGCGGAAGGCCGCATCACACGGGTCGACGTTACCGACTATCAGGACTTTTGAAACAGGGTTTCTGAATAGAGGACGCCCGGAGCTCGAACTCCGGGCGCCTTGGCCTTCTCCCGCAACTGGAGGGAAATCGGAAGAAGGTATTTCGATCTGTCAGAGGCGCTGCTCACTCCACCTTTGCCAGATCACTGCGGATGACGGACCTGAGATCGTCGATCGGGCGCAGGGACTGCCCGTCTTCGAAGTGCCAGAAAGTCCATCCGTTGCATGCATCGAGGCCCTGCACCTTGGCGCCGAGACGATGAATGGAGCCGGCCTCGCCGCCTGACGCTACTGTGCCGTCGGCGCGCACGATGGCGCTATAGCGGCGCTTGGCGTCGGTCAGAACCTGGCCGGGCTTGATCAGACCACTTTCGACAAGCACGTTGAAGGCGACGCGGACTTCGGCCTTCTTGCCGGTCATGACGGTCAGTTCCGCCTTGCCGAGCGGCTCGACGGCGGCGATGCGGGCCGAGGCCGCATCGATATAATCCTGCTCGCGCTCGATGCCGACGAAGTGACGGCCGAGACGCTTGGCGACGGCGCCCGTCGTTCCCGAGCCGAAGAATGGGTCGAGCACAATATCGCCGGGTTTCGTCGAGGCCATGATGACGCGGGCAAGCAGCGCTTCCGGCTTCTGCGTCGGATGCACCTTCTTGCCGTCCTCGCCCTTCAGCCGCTCACCGCCGCTGCAGATCGGGAAGAGCCAGTCGGAGCGCATCTGCACGTCGTCATTGGCGGCCTTCATCGCATCGTAATTGAAGGTATAACCCTTCGCCTTGGCGTTGGGGCTTGCCCAGATCATCGTCTCATGGGCGTTCTGGAAGCGGCGCCCCTTGAAATTCGGCATCGGATTGGTCTTGCGCCAGATGATGTCGTTGAGGATCCAGAAATTCAGATCCTGCAGCGTGGCGCCGACGCGGAAGATATTGTGGTAGGAGCCGATCACCCAGATCGAACCGGTCGGCTTCAGGACACGACGGCAGGCCAGCAGCCAGGCGCGGGTGAAGGCATCATAAGCCTCGAAGGATGCGAACTGGTCCCATTCGTCGTCGACGGCATCGACCAGCGACTGATCCGGGCGATGCAGCGTTCCGCCGAGCTGGAGGTTATACGGCGGATCGGCAAAGATGACATCGACGGAGTGGCTGGGCAAAGCTTCAAGGGCGCTGACGCAATCGCCCTTGATGATGGTGTCAACCCAGGAGCCCGGCCGGGAATCCGACTTGACGGAAGCCTTGAGGTCGGCAAGCGGAAAAACTGATGCCATTCTGATACTCACTCATACGCTCTACGCTTAACTGTCCGTTATGGTTACGCAACTTAGTTACCAAAGCCTGAAGCGGTGGCCGATTTCGGGAATTTATTCGGTCACCGCTGCCAGAAAACATCAGGCCGCATCGTGAACCTTGCGGCTGTCCGCCGGCGCTTCCTCTCGCTCGAACATGCCGTAATCGCGGACGACACTGGCGATCCGCAGGCGATAATCGGCGAAGATGCCGCCGCGTCCGGCCTGTTGCGCTGCCCGATGGGCCTGCCGGTTTCGCCATACCTTGACGGCATCCTCGTCACGGAAGAAGGAAAGTGACAGAAGCTTGCCGCGGTTCGTCAGGCTTTCAAAACGCTCGATCGAAATGAAGCCGTCGATCTTTTCGAGCTCGGCGCGCAACTCGCCGGCGAGATCCAAATATTTGTGACGTTCTCCCACAGAGGGAACGACTTCGAAGATGACGGCGATCATGGCAACACCAGCTTTGCGTGAGGGGCGGAGACGTTTTTGAGAAAGAAGCGATCCTCCTTTAGGATGAAACGCTCGCGCCTGGCGAATTCGTAATTCTCTCGGCCGAGCGGGTCGGAAGCCAGCCGGGCGCGATAGGCCTCGTAGCTGGCGAGGCTTTCGATAGTGTAGACGCCGTAGGCGGTCGTTGCCGATCCCTCATGCGGGCCAAAATAGCCGATCAGGTCCGCGCCGTTTTGCGGAATCGCCTGGCCCCAGTTGCGGGCATATTCGGCGAAAGCCTCTTTCTTGAAGGGATCGATCTCATAGCGGATGAAGCAGGTAATCATGGTGTTCTCCTTTACTGCCCACCCGTTTTCGCACATTGCCCGACGGCGATGCTTCGGTTACGATCGAACTATGAAGGAAGGTCCTGACATTGCGCAGATCGGCGCGCTCATCGGCGATCCCGCCCGCGCCAACATGCTGGCGGCACTCACCGGCGGCCGGGCGCTGACGGCGACCGAGCTTGCCGGCGTCGGCGGCATCACCGTGCAGACGGCAAGCACCCATCTTGCCAAGCTGGAAGCCGGCGGGCTGCTTACCCAGCGCAAGCAGGGACGGCATCGTTATTTCACGCTCGCCGACGAGGCCGTCGCCCGGCTGATCGAAAGCATGATGGGCTTTGCCGCCGGGCGCGGGCATTTGCGCCACCGGCCGGGACCGAAGGAGCCGGCGCTGCGCAAGGCGCGCATCTGCTACGATCACCTTGCCGGCGATTACGGCGTACGCATGCTCGACAGCCTGATTGCCTCCGGCTCTATCGAGGCGGTCGGCGAAGGCCTGGCGCTGACGGAAAAGGGCGAGAGCGATCTCAAATGCATCGGCATCGACGTCGGCACGCTCCGTTCGTCGCGGCGGCCGCTCTGCCGCTCCTGTCTCGACTGGAGCGAAAGGCGAGCGCATCTTGCCGGCAGTCTCGGCAAGGCTTTGCTATCAAACTTCCTCGACAAAGGCTGGGCGCGGCGCACGGCCGAAAGCCGCTCCGTCATCTTCTCGCCGGAAGGCGACCGGCAGTTTTTGAGGCTTTTTCCGGTCGACGCGTAGGTTATTGCGGGGATGTCGCGCCGTCGTGGACGAAGGCGCATTTCCCCGTCTCGGTAACAGGCGCACCTGCTGCCAGACCGCGTTCTATCGGCGCTCGCGAGCTATCGGCGGCTTGCCTCTAGCAGCCTTTCTTCCTCATCTTCCGTTCGATCTTGGCTCTCTTGTCGGGCCCATCCCCGGCATGCTTTCCGCCGGTCAGCCCATGATCCATCATCGCCTGCAACTGCGCACAGCTTCGGTGGTGGTTGCCCTTGGCGATGACGTCGGTGGATGTGAAGGTAAACAACAGTACTACGGCCGCCGCCGGTCGGACAACAGCTGAAAGCCCCATGGTCCCTCTCCTTGAGCACATGAATGCTACGCCCGAGACCATGAAGCAGCAATGTGCCTCGACGATGCGCCGGCACTCATCGCGCAAGTCTATCATTCTATCGGCATCGATGTCGGGGACTAAATCGTCGCACCGGCATCCGCGAGCCACAAAGAGCTCAACCTTTCATCGAAAATGAAAAATCCACCACAACCTTTTGTTTTCGTGCCACTAAGCGACATGGCACTGAGAAATAATTAAGCATGTTTCGATACTCTCAAGTTCTAAATTAACGTGAGAGTCCCGCTATGGCGTCGATCCAGCATAAAATCATCTTTGCAAGCATCGCGATTTTCGGCTTGGCAGCCGGCGCCACAGGCGTCGGCATCTGGTCCGCGGCCGCCCTCTCCGCAAACAGCGCCGATGTCGCCCAGTCAGCGCAAATTCTGCGCAACCATATGCAGGCAGATATGATGCATGACGCGCTGCGCGCCGACGTGCTCGCTTCAATGCTGTCCTCCAATCCGGCGGCAGGTATAGAAGCTGCAGCGGTGAAGGCGGATCTGGTGGAGCACGAGGCGTCGTTCCGGGAGATGATTGACGCCAACAAGGCCCTGGCCACAGACGAAAAGACCAAGGCGATCCTTGCCAACGTCGAACGTCCGCTCATTGTCTATATTGAAAGCGCCACGAAGATTGTCGATCTCGCCAGCAAGGATCCATCGGCGGCTTTGAAGGCGTTGCCCGAATTCATGCAGCAGTTCTCCGTCTTGGAAACGGCTATGGAACAGGCCGGGGATCAGATCACGGCTGCGTCGGACGAGATTTCCAAACGCAGCACTGAAATCAAAGCTTCGGTCGATATCATTCTGAAAGCACTTCTGGCCTTGGCCGCGATCTTCGCCATCGGTCTTTATTTCTTGACCCGTAAGACAGTAACCAAGCCCATCCTTGTGCTTTCAAACGACATGCAACGGCTTGCCGGCGGTGACACCGCGATTGCCTGCACAGGGATTGGCCGCACCGATGAAATCGGAACGATGGCATCGGCTGTCGAAATCTTCCGCCAGGCGGCGATTGCCAACAAGCAGCTTGAGCAAGACGCCGAGGCAGCCCGATTGCAGGGCGAAGCCGAGCGGGTCACGGCCCGCAAGCAGGCTGACGACAATGCCACCGAACGGTTACGGGCGGCGACATCAGGCCTCGCCGCCGGCCTGAAGCGGCTTGCATCAGGCGATCTCGCATTCCAGATCGAAGAACCCTTCGCGCCCGATTTCGAGGGCCTCCGGCATGATTTCAACATGTCGATCAGGCAGCTCGATCAGACGCTCGGCGCTATCGCCACCGCCATTGCCGCGATCGAAGAAGGCACCAGGGAAATCGCGTCCGGCGCCGGCGATCTGTCAAAGCGCACCGAACAGCAAGCAGCCTCGCTCGAAGAAACCGCCGCAGCGCTTGACCAGATCACCGCCAATGTGTCGAACTCCAGCAAGCGGACTGATGAGGCCCGAACGGAGGCGACCGACGCCAATCGCAATGCCGCCAAGTCTGCCGAGGTTGTCTCGCATGCCGAAGAAGCCATGCGCCGCATCGAGAGTTCGTCCCAGCAGATCTCCAGCATTATCGGCGTGATCGATGAGATCGCGTTCCAGACCAATCTGCTCGCGCTGAACGCCGGCGTCGAAGCCGCTCGCGCCGGAGAGGCGGGCAAGGGCTTTGCCGTGGTCGCCCAGGAAGTACGCGAACTTGCCCAGCGATCGGCTCAGGCGGCCAAGGAAATTAAAGGCCACATCCAGAAATCGTCGCAGGAAGTGGAAAGTGGCGTCAAGCTGGTCCTCGATACGAGCGAGGTCCTGAACGCGATCAGCGAACAGATCGCCCGCATCAATCAGCACATAGATGCAATCGCCATCTCGGCGCGGGAACAGTCGACCGGGCTTGCCGAAGTCAATTCCGCCGTCAACTCCATGGACCAGGTGACCCAGCAGAATGCGGCAATGGTCGAGCAGTCGACCGCGGCGTCCGTCAGTCTCGCCCAGGAGGCTGCCACGCTTCGTGAACTCGTCTCTCGGTTCAAGCTCGGCGCGGCGCCTTCAACCCACTCTGCGGCGGCACGACGGAACGGGCGGATGGCGGCCTGACGGCTTCTCCAACGACAAGATCAGTGGATCCGGTCTGCAGCCCATCGTAGGCCGCATCGCAGCCATGCTTGAGATCAGGTTGAGCTTTGGGCGGCCATCGTGTAAAGCCGCAGCATTCCCGGACAAGACCAGACTCCCAGCAAGGCGTGAACACATGAACGGCTTCGACCTCATCATCTTCGACTGCGACGGCGTTCTCGTCGATTCCGAAATCATCGCCGCGGAAGTCGAATCCGCGCTTCTGACGGAAGCCGGATATCCGATCGGCGTCGAAGAAATGGGTGAGCGTTTTGCCGGCATGACATGGCGCAACATCCTGCTCCAGATCGAGCGCGAGGCGAGCATCCCGCTTTCGGCGTCGCTGCTGGATAAGTCCGAAAAGCTGCTCGACGCCAGGCTGGCAAGCGACGTCAAAGGCATACCGGGCGTCGAATTCGCAGTCTCCCGGCTGCCAATGAAGCGCTGCATCTGCTCGAATTCGAGCACGAAACGGCTCGAGATGATGCTGACCAAGGTGGGCTTGAAGCCGCTGTTTGCGCCCAACATCTTCTCCGCCAAGGATCTCGGCCCCGACCGCGCCAAGCCGAAGCCCGACATCTTCCTGCATGGAGCGAGCCAGATGGGTGTGGCGCCTGACAAGACTATCGTGGTCGAGGATTCCGTGCACGGCGTGCATGCGGCGCGCGCCGCCGGCATGCGTGTCATCGGCTTCACCGGCGCCTCGCACAGCTACCCCGCCCATGCCGACAAATTGACGGATGCCGGCGCCGAAACGGTCATCTCGCGCATGAACGACCTGCCTGGCGTCGTCGCCGCGCTGGCGGCCTGGGAACAGGTTTTCTAAAGAAACTTGCGCTGAGCCTGCCGTCGTCAATGTCACGAATTACGGACATCAGGCCGTCGAGCCCTTGACCCCGTAAGTTATGCGTCTGAGCCGCGGAAAGCCGCTTCACCCGACCGCCAGCACTTCCCCATCGGCGGGTATCAGCAATCGGGAAGCAGGAATGCCCCGCGCCTCCGCCGCGCCACGCAAATCCTCACGGCCAATCGTTGCGTGATCGAGCGCTTCCATGTGGGTTGATATAACGAGGCTGGATGCGGCGATTTCGCAAACCGCGATCGTTTCCTCGGCATCCATGACAATGAGGTCGCCGTTCCACAACGCGCCGCAGGAATGGGTGATGATGATATCGGGACTCGTCGCGCGGATGACATCGGCAACCGGCGGATAGAGCACGGTGTCGCCAGCCCAGTAGATCGAAGGTTCGCCCGCTGCCTCAAGGCTGAAACCCATGACCGAGCCCATATCGTCGAGAACAGGACCAAGCCCGTGGCTGCCTTCGCGGCGCGTGAGCGTCAGACCTTCCCACATCATACTATCGATCAAGGGCCTAACCTCGGTGAACCCTGCGCCGCGAATTTGCGCTTCGTCGCCGGGCTGGCAGATAATCGGCAGGTGCTTCGGCACGAGCTCCATCGCCACCTCGTCGAAATGATCCTCGTGCAGGTGCGAAACGATCACCAGTTCGACGCCGGCGAGGATTTCATCGATGCCAAGGGGAAGCTCCACCAATGGGTTCGGCGAGCGTCCGGCAAAAGAAGGCTGGCTGTGCTTCGGAGCGAAATAAGGATCGACCAGCAGCGTGCGGCCGGCGTAGTCGAGCTTCAAGGTCGCATTTCGGATCAACTGAAGCTTCATTAGATTCTCCTGCGGCACTGTCCTGAGATGATCGTCGAGGGTCTAACATCACTCATCCGCGGTCCCAATCAAGAACCTGCCCGCGCGATCGAATGGTTCGACTGTCGCGCAGGCAATCTGAGAGAGGTCTCCGTATTTTAACGTGCAGAGATCGAAGCCGCGTTGCTCTAGCTGCTTTTCTTGCTCTTTGCAGGCTGAGTGTCGAAGCCAATATTGACACGCACCAGTGAGCCGGAGCCGACGGGCATCTTGATGCCGTCCTTGCGGAAGATCACCTGCGCACTCGTGGCGCCCTGCGGGATCTCGGTCGGGAATTTGGTGACTTCGGAATAAAGCACGTTGTCGCCGTCGACGACGGAGATGCGGATCGGCAGGGTCACCGAACCAGGCGCCCCGGCCGGGCCGGTGATGAGGCGCAGCTGGGCGACGACCGTCATCGTTAGGTTCGTGTCATTCAGCGTGCACTGGCGGGTGTAATCGCCGAAGGAAGCCTGGAAGACGATCTGCTGCGGATCATCCTTCTTGCCCTTGGCGTAGGTGCGGAAGATCGCATCCTGGTCGCGCATGAAAATCTGCGGGCAGGCGCCCTGGACGACGGGAGCGACGGTGCCCTGCGCGGTCGTGGCCGTGCCGATCGAAGGATTGTTCGAGGATGGATTGGCGGGCGCGAGCGGCATGATCTGGGCGGTGCCGTTCGGCTGCGTCGGCGCCGCCGACTTGCTGTCGCCGCCGATACCGAGCGAATTGCAACTAGAGAGCAGGGCAAGAAAAGATGCGGAAACGATGAGACGCGAGACCTTGCCGAGCACCATATTCCATCCCTTGTGCAAGCGTTTCTTGGAGGCCCATGTCTTTTTCACAGGGCCTTTCATGACGGTTTGCGATGGTCTATATCAGCGGCGCAAAGAAAAATCGATTGGGTAAGCACCGTTTTGATGCACTTTTCGACGCCGGACGCGGGCAACTTCAACAGGATACCCGCGATGCGCGCCTCAAAGGCGGCCTCTTCCCCGTTTCCGGCAGAACCCGGCCATGGTCGCGCCGAGCCGAACTTCCTCCAGCGATAAATCAAGGATGACGAACGTGGACTATATCTCGACCCGCGGCGAGGCCCCTTCCCTCGGCTTTTGCGACGCCCTGCTGACAGGGCTTGCGCGCGACGGCGGGCTCTACGTTCCCAGGAAATGGCCGAGCTTTTCCAAGAAGGAAATCCGCAGCCTGAGGGGCAAGACCTATCAGGAGATCGCCTTCAGCATCCTGTCGCCCTTCACCAATGGCGAGATCCCCGACGAGACTTTCCGCGCGATGATCGACGAGGCCTACGGCACCTTCCGTCATCCGGCGATCGCGCCGCTCGTCCAGACCGGGCCGAACAGCTTCGTGATGGAGCTCTTTCACGGCACGACGCTCGCCTTCAAGGACGTAGCGATGCAGCTGCTCGCACGGCTGATGGATTATGCGCTGGAAAAGCGCGGCGAGCGGGCGACGATCGTCGGCGCCACCTCGGGCGATACCGGCGGGGCGGCGATCGACGCATTCGCCGGGCGTGAGCGCACCGACATCTTCATTCTTTTCCCGCACGGCAAGGTCTCGCCGGTGCAGCAGCGGCAGATGACGACCTCAACGTCGGCGAATGTGCATGCGCTTGCCGTCGAGGGTAATTTCGACGACTGCCAGAACCTCGTCAAGGCGATGTTCAACGACGCAGCCTTCCGCGACAAGGTTCGCCTATCAGGTGTCAACTCGATCAACTGGGCGCGCATCATGGCCCAGATCGTCTATTATTTCACGGCGGCGGTCGCGCTCGGCGGACCGGACCGGAAGATCTCGTTCACCGTGCCCACAGGCAATTTCGGCGACATCTTCGCCGGCTACTGCGCCAAGCGCATGGGCCTGCCTATCGACCGGCTTGTGATCGCCACCAACGAGAACGACATCCTGACGCGGACGCTGAAGACCGGGCGCTACGACATGAAGGCGGTCAAGGCGACGAGTTCGCCTTCGATGGATATTCAGATCTCGTCGAACTTCGAACGCCTGCTTTTCGAAGCCTATGACCGCGACGCCTCGAAGGTACGCGCTGCGATGGAAAGCCTCAAGCAATCGGGCGGTTTCGAGATTGCGTCGGAAGCGCTGAAGGCGATTCGCCGCGACTTCCGCGCCGGGCGCGCCAGCGAAAAACAGGTGGCCGAGACGATCCGCAAGACCCATGCCGAGACCGGCTATCTCCTTGATCCGCATTCGGCGATCGGCGTCTTCGTCGCGGCCAAGAAAGAGAAACCGAATACGCCGATGGTGACGCTTTCGACCGCACATCCGGCGAAATTCCCCGTCGCCGTAAAATCCGCTTGCGGTATTGACCCGGCGCTTCCGACGTGGCTTGCTGATCTGATGGACAGGGAGGAGCGCTTCCAGATCGTCAAACCGGAGCTTAAAGCCGTAGAAACCTTTATCGGCAAGCATGCCCGCGGCGAGACGGCGGCAGGCGCAGAAAGATAGCCAATGACAGTTGAGTGCACCCGGCAGAAATCCGGGCTGACAGTAGTCACCGAGACCATGCCGCACCTTGAAAGCGTCGCGCTTGGAGTCTGGATCAAATCAGGGTCGCGTAACGAGACCGCAGACGAGCACGGCATCGCCCACCTGCTCGAACACATGGCCTTCAAGGGTACGGCGCGTCGCACGGCCCGCCAGATCGCCGAGGAGATCGAAGATGTGGGCGGCGAAGTCAATGCCGCAACTTCGACCGAGACGACGTCCTATTACGCCCGTGTGCTGAAGGACCACGTACCGCTCGCCGTCGACATCCTTGCCGATATCCTGACGGAATCGGCCTTCGAGGAGGACGAGCTGGAGCGCGAGAAACAGGTCATTCTGCAGGAGATCAACGCCGCCAACGACACACCCGACGACGTGGTGTTCGACCGGTTCTCCGAGGTTGCCTACCGCGACCAGACGCTCGGAAGGCCGATTCTCGGCACGCCGGAAACCGTCGTCTCCTTCACGCCGCAGCAAATCCGCACCTATCTCGGCCGCAACTACACGACCGACCGCATGTTCGTGGTTGCGACCGGCGCCGTCGAGCACGAAGAATTCCTGCGCATGGTCGAGGATCGTTTCGCGAGCCTGCCGACCCAGCCGTCGGCCCCGCCTGTCATGGAAGCGGCGCGTTATATCGGCGGCAGCGTGCGCGAACCGCGCGACCTGATGGATGCGCAGATCCTGCTCGGCTTCGAGGGCAAGCCCTACCATGCCCGCGATTTCTACTGCTCGCAGATCCTCGCCAATATCCTCGGTGGCGGCATGTCCTCGCGGCTCTTCCAGGAAGTGCGCGAGTTCCGCGGCCTCTGTTATTCCGTCTATGCCTTCCACTGGGGCTTTTCCGACACCGGCATTTTCGGCATCCATGCCGCGACCGGCGGCGAAAACCTGCCGGAGCTGGTGCCTGTCATCATTGACGAGCTGCACAAATCCGCCGATGCGATCCACCAGAAGGAAATCGAGCGTGCCCGCGCCCAGATCCGCGCCCAGCTGCTGATGGGCCAGGAGAGCCCGGCCGCCCGCGCCGGCCAGATCGCCCGGCAGATGATGCTCTACGGCCGGCCGATCTCCAATCCGGAGATGATGGAGCGCCTGGAAGGCATTACCATCGAGCGGCTGACCGACCTCGCCGGCCGGCTGTTCTATGACACCGTGCCGACGCTTTCGGCGATCGGGCCGTTGGAGCAGCTCGCGCCGATGGAAGACATCACCGCCTCGCTTTCCGTCCCGGCGTCGAAGACGCTGCAGGCAAGCTGAGCTGACGTTCGTCCTGCCGGGAGCAATCGATGGCAAAATCCGTTTTTCGGTTTCTGTCGCGGCAGCCGGAAGCGGTGGAGCTGGAGAACGACAGATATCTCCTGCGCCTGCCGCGCTACCAGGATTTCAACCAGTGGCACCGGCTGCGCGCCGAAAGCCGCAAGTTCCTGGAACCCTGGGAGCCGACCTGGCGGCGCGACGAGCTGACGGAAGGCGCCTATCGCGCCCGCGTGATCCGCGGAAAGCAGGAATATGCCTCGGGCCAGGCGGTCCCGCTGTTCATTTTCCTGAAGGGCGACATGACGCTCGTCGGCGGCATCACCATCGGCTACATCAGAAGGGGCGCGGCACAAAGCTGCATGATCGGCTACTGGATGGGTGAGCGCCACGCCGGCCAGGGGCATATGTTCGCAGCCCTTCAAATGGTTATTCCTTACATCTTCTCCGGGCTTGAGTTGCACCGTATCGAAGCAGCCTGTATTCCAGATAACGCGCGCAGCATCCGCCTGCTTGAAAAGGCCGGGTTTCAGCAGGAAGGCTATCTGCGTGGATATTTGAAGATCAACGGTCAGTGGCATGACCATGTGATGTTTTCACGTCTCGCCACCGATACGGATAAAGGCAGGAAAACCGACAGCCGATGACCAGAGACCGCATGCTGCCCAAGTCACCGTCCGGACGAGTGATCGCGGTGATCGCAGCCCTTTTCCTGGCAGCCTTCGCCTTGATGGCGAGCGTTGCCCAGGCGGCCGAACCGGTGAAGATTTCCCGCGACGATACCGCGCTCGATCTGACGGCAACCACCGAAATCTATGCCAATCAGGGCGAGGCCTTCCAGGTTTCGACGGCCGCCGGCGCCGACGGCATCCGCCGCCGCATCGAGGTCAGGGCAAGCTCGGAGAACCATCAGGGCGACTGGGCTGTCTTCGCGCTCGCCAACGTCTCGGAAGAACAGCTCGAGCGCGTGATCGTCGCCCCGCATTTCCGCCTCGTCAATTCAAAGCTCTTCTGGCCGGATCTCGGCTCGCAACGCATCATCGCGATCACGCCGAGCGAAGGTTTCGCTCTCGACAGGCAGCCGAGCGACGAGGCCGACGTCTTCCGCATCACGCTGAACCCCGGCGCCGTCATCACCTTCGTCGCCGAACTGTCGACCCCGGAGCTGCCGCAGATCTATCTCTGGGAACCGGACGCCTACAAGGACACGATCAACGCGTTCACGCTCTATCGCGGCATCGTGCTCGGCATTGCCGGCCTGCTCGCCGTGTTCCTGACGATCCTCTTCGTCGTCAAGGGCACCTCGATGCTGCCGGCGACGGCAGCGCTCGCCTGGGCGGTGCTCGGCTATATCTGCGTCGACTTCGGCTTTCTCGGCAAGCTCATCAGCGTCGCTTCCGCCGACCAGCGAATATGGCGCGCCTGCGCGGAGGTGGCGCTGGCATCGAGTTTCGTCATCTTCCTCTTCACCTATCTGAACCTCAACCGCTGGCATGCGCATCTCGGTTACGCCACACTCGCCTGGGTGCTCGGCCTTGCCCTGCTCTTCGGCGTCGCAATCTACGATCCATCGATTGCGGCCGGCATCGCCAGGCTTTCCTTCGCGCTGACGGCGGCGACCGGCCTGCTGCTCATCATCTATCTCGGCTTCAACCGCTACGACCGCGCCATTCTGCTCGTGCCCGCATGGGCGCTGACGCTCGTCTGGCTGTTCGGCGCGTGGCTGACGGTCACCGGGCGGCTCGACAACGACATCATCCAGCCCGCACTCGGCGGCGGTCTCGTCCTCATCGTGCTTTTGATCGGCTTCACCGTCATGCAGCACGCTTTTGCCGGCGGCGCCTTCCAGCAGGGACTGTTTTCCGATCTCGAACGGCAGTCGCTGGCGCTCACCGGCTCCGGCGACATGGTATGGGACTGGGACGTGGCACGCGACCGCGTCGTCACCATTCCCGACGTCTCGACCAAGCTCGGCCTTTCCCCCGGCACCATGCATGGCGCAGCACGCAACTGGCTGCCGCGGCTGCACCCCGACGACCGCGACCGGTTCCGCGCCACACTCGACGTGCTGCTCGAACACCGGCGCGGGCGGCTGAACCACGAGTTCCGCATCCGCGCCGAGGACGGGCATTTCCACTGGCTGCTGATCCGCGCCCGGCCGGTGCTTGGCTCGAACGGCGAGATCATCCGCTGCGTCGGCACGATCGTCGATGTGACCGAGCAGAAGAATTCCGTCGAGCGGCTTCTTCACGATGCGCTGCACGACAATCTGACGGGACTTCCGAACCGGCAGGTCTTTCTCGACCGCCTGCAATCCGTGCTGGCTCTGGCGCCGGGCGGCGACACGCTGCGGCCGACCGTGATGGTGATCGACATCGACCGCTACAAGCTGGTCAACGATTCGCTGGGCGTCGCTGCCGGCGACAACATCCTCATCGCACTGACGCGGCGCCTGCGCCGGCTCTTGAAGCCGCAGGACACGCTGGCGCGGCTTGCCGGCGACCAGTTCGGCCTCATCCTCGTTTCCGAGCACAATCCGACCAAGGTCGCCGATTTTGCCGATGCGATCAGCAAGGCGATCATGGTGCCGATCAACTTCGCCAACCGCGAGATCATCCTGACGGCTTCGGTCGGCCTCGCCTCCTGGGTGGACCGGCAGGAGAGCGCCACCGGACTGCTCAGCGACGCCGAGCTTGCCATGTACCGGGCAAAACGGGCCGGCGGCAACCGCGTCGAACCATTTCAGCCGGCTTTCCGCGAATTCGGCACCGACCGGCTGCAACTCGAAACGGATCTGCGCCGCGCCATCGAGCGGAAGGAACTGTCGATGGTCTACCAGCCGATCGCGCGGCTGGAAGATGTCGAGATCGCCGGTTTCGAGGCGCTGATGCGCTGGGAGCATCCCAAGCGCGGCAATATCCCGCCGTCCGAATTCATTCCGATTGCGGAGGCCTCCGATATCATCGGCCCGCTCGGCATGTTCGCGCTGGAACAGGCGACCAACGATCTGATGAGCTGGCAGCAGCAGACCGGCGAACTGCCGATCTTCGTGTCGATCAATCTGTCCAGCGTGCAGCTGCTCAACAACGAGCTCTACGACGACGTGCGCTCGGTTCTCGCCAAGACGCATTGCGAGCCCTCGCGCCTCAAGCTTGAACTGACGGAATCCATGGTGATGGAAAATCCGGAACAGGCCCGCCTCGTCCTGCAGAAGCTGAAGGAAGCCGGCATCGGGCTCGCGCTCGACGATTTCGGCACCGGATATTCGTCACTTGCCTATCTCACGCGCTTCCCCTTCGACACGATCAAACTCGATAAGGCGCTGGTGCGCGACAGCAGCGACAAGAAGGCGACCGTGCTCAAGTCCGTGATCGCAATGGCACGTGAGCTGGAGATGAAGGTGGTGGCGGAGGGGATCGAATCCAACGAGGATGCGATCGAGCTCGCCAAGATGGGGTGCAGCTACGGACAGAGCTATCTTTTCGGACCGCCGATGCCTTCCGAATCGGTCCTGCGCCTGCTTCGGGACCGGTTTCCGTTGACCAAACGCGCCTGAGCGACCCGGCCGATCCTATCGGCTTCCAGCGCGCGCCGGGGGCGCGCCGCTTCCTCTTTGTGGATAGCCATTGACCAAGGGCCTACGATGTGCGCCTCTTCTCCACTGCATAAGGAGAATTTGATGCTCAAGTTTTTGCTCGCCCTCGCGATCGGCGTTTTCAGCGTCTCGCCGCTTCAAGCCGGTGACATCATCCCCGTCACCAAGAGCTGTCCATCGGGGGAAAGTCAGCCGAACTGCGAGCGTTGGGCAAAGGATTTCAAGACTGCCGTTGAACTGGCCTATAAAGGCGACAACGGTGCGCAGCGGACCGTCGCCTTTTGCCTGTCTACGGGTTGTCATGGCGCCGTAACCATTGACCAGGTCGCATCATGCAGCTGGCATCTCGTCATCGCCAATTCCGGTTCTACAACCGTGCTCGACGGTTCCAACACCAGGAACACCTGCCGGCCGATGACGGCACCCCAGAAGGACGAAGCCCGCGCGCTGGCGAGCGGCCTCGTCCAGAAGATATACAAGCGCCCGCTGGTCAAGACAGACCAGATGTAGCCTGGCCGATCCAGGCCGGCTCCCGGCGCGACGCAACGTTTGCGTGAAATAATCTCATTGCCCTTGCCGCTTTCGCCGCTATTCTCCTCCCAAGAAAATCGGGAGGACCATGATGATCCTGCACTGCGTATTCCTGCGGCTGAAAACCGCGATGACGGCCGACGACAAGCAGTCGTTGTTTGCGGCGATCGTCGCCCTGAAACAGGTCATTCCCGGCATACTAGATATCAAATACGGGCCGAACGTTTCGCCCGAGGGTCTGCATGGTGGCTTCGTCGACGGTTTTGCCGTGACCTTCGAAAGCGCCGAGGCTCGGGATGCCTATCTCATCCATCCCGAGCATGTGGCTGTGGGCGAGCGCATCGTCTCGTCGACGGATGGAGGCCTTGCCGGCATCCTGGTCTTCGACCTCAATCTGTAGAGCGACCGCAGGCTCAGCCTGCAGCCACCCGAGATTCTCAGCTCGATTTCGCCATGGCGGCGGCGAGCTGGTCGACATTGTATTTGAACATCTTCTCATAGGTCGGCGCCGGTCCCTTGGCGTCGGACAGGGATTCGACATAGAGCTCGCCGCCGGGCTCGGCACCGGTTGCCTTGGCGACCTGCTTGACCAGGCGCGGATCGTTGGAATTCTCGAAGAAATAGGCCTTTACGCGCTCGCTCTTGATCTGTTCGATTAGCTTGGCGACGTCGGCTGCGGATGCTTCGCTTTCGGTCGACAAACCAAGAGGCGCGAGGAAGCTGACTTTATATTCGCGTCCGAAATAACCGAAGGCATCGTGGCTGGTCAGCACCTTGCGGCGATCATCGGCTATCTTGTCGAATTTCGAATGGGCGTAGGCGTCCAGCTCATCCAACGTCCTAGCGTATTTCTCGGCATTGGCCTTGAAGGCACTCGCATCGGCTGGATCGGCTGACGACAGCGCCTTTTCGATATTGGCGACCCAGATCTTGACGTTGACGGGGCTGTTCCAGACATGTGGATCGGTAATCTCTGCGCCATCCTCTTCCATGGTGCGGGTATTGATGCCTTCAGAGACGGTGACCGGTTTGCCCTTATAGCCCGAGGCGGTGATCAGCCGGTCCATCCAGCCTTCCAGCCCCTCGCCGCTGACGAAGGTGACTTGAGCAGCGTTCAAATTCTTCGCATCGGCCGGCGACGGCTCGAATTCATGGGGATCGCCGTTCGGCCCGACGAGGCTCTTCACATCAACGTGGTCGCCGCCGACCTGTTTGATGACATCGGCAAGCACGGTGAAGGACGCCACGACCTTCAGCGTTTCGGCGGAGGCGGGCATGGCCGACAGCGCCACCAAAGCGGGGATTGCTGCGGAGAGAAGCAGTCTGTGCGGGTTCATCGAAGTCTCCTTGGGATCAGCCCTTCAAATGCGGGCGGGGAAAGAAGCGCCGGGCCAAGCCGGAGGGCGCAAAAAGGATCGAAAAGGCGTAGAGGATCGCCGCCGTCATGATGATCGTCGGGCCGGAGGCGAGTTCGAGATGGTAGGAGGCGATCAGGCCGAGATAGCCGGATGCAGCGGCGCTGCCGGCCGCAATCACGATCATGGACGGAAGGTTGCGTGACCAGAGCTGGGCGACGGCCGCCGGCAGCATCATCAGGCCGACCGCCATCAGCGTGCCGAGCGCCTGAAAGCTTGCGACGAGGTTCAGCACCACGAGCAGCAGGAAGAGCACGTGATAGACCGGCCCGCGCCCGCCGACGGCGCGCAGGAAACCCGGGTCGAAACATTCGGCCACCAGCGGCCGGTAGATGAAAGCGAGTACGATAAGGGTCAGCGAAGTGATCGCGCCGATCAGATAGAGCGCCGGCGCATCGATCGCCAGGATGGTTCCGAAGAGCACATGCAACAGATCGATATTCGAGCCGCGCAGCGAGACGATCAGCACGCCTAGCGCCAGCGAAGCGAGATAGAAGCTGGCAAAGCTCGCATCCTCCTGCAGCACGGTCATCCGGCTGACGGCGCCGGAAAGCAGCGCCACCGATAGCCCGGCAATCAGGCCGCCAAGGCCCATCGCCGTCAGCGACAGCGAGCCGGCGATGAGGTAACCGATCGCCGCGCCCGGCAGCACGGCATGGCTCATGGCATCACCCATCAGGCTCATGCGCCGCAGCATCAGGAAGACGCCGATCGGACCGGAGCCGAGCCCGAGGCAGAGACAGGCGACGAGGGCGCGGCGCATGAAGCCGAAATCGGCAAAGGGCGCGAGGAAGAGATCGTAAGCCGTCATGCCGCCGGCGCCTCTTCAGGCTTGCAGGCCTCGGCATCCTCATCCCAGCGCTCGGCCATGGCGCGCGCCTTCATGAGATTGGCCGACGACATGACCTCGGCGGTTGCGCCCCAGCCGACCAATTCGCGGGCGAGCAGCAAGGTTTGCGGGAAATGTGCGCGAACGAGCTCGAAATCGTGCAGCACTGAGATGACCGTGCGGCCCTCGCCGTGCCAGCGGATGACGATATCGATAAGGTCCTTGGTCGTGCGGGCGTCGATCGCCGTAAACGGCTCGTCGAGCAGGATGACGCCCGCATCCTGCAACAGCAGCCGAGCGAAGAGCACGCGCTGGAACTGGCCGGCCGAGAGTGAGCCGATATGGCGCCGGCCGAAGCCTTCGAGGCCGACGGCAGCAAGCGCCTCGCCTGCCCTTTTCACGTCGGCGGCGGCGATACGACCGAAGGCGCCTGCACTCTTCCAGGCGCCGAGCATGACGGTGTCGATGACCGAAATCGGAAAGCGGCGATCGATGTCAGCCGCCTGCGGGAGATAACCAAACTCCGCCCGCCCCAGCCGATGCTCGACCTTGCCTTCGGCCGGGCGAAGCTCACCCATGATCGCCTTCAGCAGCGTCGACTTGCCCGCTCCATTCGGCCCGGCGATCGCCGTCAGGCTGCCTGAGGCGAAGGCGCCGGAGACATGGTGGACGGCGGGGTGCCTGTTATAGGCAATCGAGAGATTATCGAGACGGATCAGCGGCGTCATGGCAGCAGAACCGCCCAGTGAATGGCCAGCCAGAGGACGGCAAGGACCAACGCCGTGCCGATCACCCTTGAAAAAGCCGACTGTCCCAGCAGGCTGACGGAGGGGCGGTCGGGGCTCGGGGGCATGGCGTATCCTACAATGTAATAACATTACGGTTATGTTATAGCAATTGCGGCGAGATTGAGGCGAGGATTGAAGCTATTCACTCAATTGAAAAAGGCGACCGAACGGCCGCCCTTCATGTGTCGCGATGTCTGTGTGATGTTTTGGACGTTGCGACCGCTCGACCCCTCGTTGGCGCGGCCCCCCATCCGCCTGGCGGGCACCTCTGCCTGGGTCGAGACGAGTGGCTCGACCCCGGTTGGGTTAGGTGAGGGCAATTGTTGTTCGAAAGATCAGAGCTGTTCCAGCATCGCGGCAGCACCCGAGACCGTTGCCTGGCCGGGGCTTTCCTCGACGTTGAGGGCCTTGACGACGCCGTCTTCCACCAGCATCGAATAGCGCTTGGAGCGGAGGCCGAGGCCGCCGGCGGAGAGGTCGGCATCCAGGCCGACGGCCTTGGTAAAGCCGGCATCCCAGTCCGCGAGGAAGTGGATCTTGCCGAACCCGCCTGATGATTGCGCCCAGGCGCCCATGACGTGCCAGTCGTTGACTGCGATAACGGCAATGTTGTCGACGCCTTTGCCGAGAATGGTGTCGCGATTTTCGAGATAGCCCGGCAGGTGGTTCAGCGAGCAGGTGGGCGTAAAGGCGCCCGGCACGGCAAAGAGCACCACGCGCTTGCCGGCGAAGAGCTGATCGGTGGTAATTTCAACAGGGCCGTCGGCCGTCTTTTCCTTGAAGGTGGCGGCAGGAAGCTTGTCGCCGATCGCGATGGTCATGGTTCTCTCCTTGGCTTTTGGCTTGCGGACGGCACCGCATGGGTCTGGCTTGGCGGCGAGCCCCGCGGGATCGCAGGCGACTATAAGACCCGGTCATTCAAAGGCAAGAGTCGTCTCCATCGCCTTATTGCCATCGATGACCAGCACGCCCCAGCGCTTGCCGTGGATATCGTAATTCTGAGGCAGTTTGCCGATCGATATATCAGTCTTGAATGTGACGCCGTCGCGCCCGCCGCCGATCTGCTTCGTGAAAGCATAACCGCTCGGGCCGGTGACGATGATATCGGGAACATTCTTCGCCTCGCCCGGAAAAACGAGCGTCAGCGACAACACCTTCATGTCGGGTGACATCGCATGGTCCGTGACGGCGAAATCCGTCGATGGTGGCTTCGGCAACGTCGCATCGGCCGCCTGAAGGATCGCCTCCTCCTGCGGGCGCGACTGGATGGCGGGGCCGAGTTTCAGCTGAAAATTCGCCTGGAAGGGAATGCAGATATCCCTGCAGATGCCGATAAAGGCGGCGGCATCGATCTTGACCGGAGCCTTGCCTGCCGCACTCAGCGACAGCGGCAGCGTGACCGGCGCGTCATAGGCGATATCCTCGATCGCGCCGTTGAAAAAGTGTTTCGGGACGGGATAACCCATAGCATCAAGCGTGACGCCACTACCCGGCGCGATGGTAACCTGGGGCGGAATGCCATTGCCGCCGGGCTCTTTCCAATAGGTGATCCAACCGGGTTTCGGCTCGATCTGCAGAGCGGCGCGGATTTTGCCGCCGGCGTCGGCCGGCAAGGCCACAAGGCGCATGCGGCCGCCCTCGTTTTCCGCCCAGGCGCTCATTTCCGCATGAGCCCGATGAAAGGCGACGAGTACGGCGGCCACCGAAATGGCCGCAATTAAAAAGCGGCGCGGAGCCACAGAAATAATCATCATGGAACAACGGTTTACCGAAAGTGGCGTTTGGCCGCCAGAAGCTACGGCGATTTAAATCTTCATTTTCAGTTGATTGATGTGTGACATTGGCCCATGTTTCTTTTGTCGAGGCCTTGGTGCGGTCTGGCAGCAGGAGGAACGATGTCCTTATCGACGCTGAAGAACAGACGGGAACGTGGCTTCTTCGATGGCCAGTTCCTCATCGCCATGCCGGGTATGGAAGATCGCAACTTCGCACGCACGGTGATTTACATCTGCGCTCATTCGGATGCCGGCGCCATGGGCTTCGTCATCAACCGGCCGCAGAGCCTCACCTTCACCGATGTGCTGCTGCATCTCGACATGATCAAGCAGGAAGATTCCATCGTGCTGCCGAAGCGCGCGCGGGAATTTCCGATCCAGACCGGCGGCCCCGTGGAAAGCGGCCGCGGTTTCGTGCTGCATTCAGACGATTATGCCAGCGACTCCTCGATCCCCGTCAGCGACGATATCTGCCTGACGGCGACGCTCGACATCGTGCGCGCCATCTCCAAGGGCAATGGCCCGACGCGCGCGACGATGCTGCTCGGTTATTCCTCCTGGGCAGCAGGCCAACTGGAAAACGAGGTCGTCAACAATGGCTGGCTCACCTGCCCGGCCAATGAGGAACTGATCTTCGACCGCAGCCTCGACGACAAATACGAACGGGCGCTCGCCGGCATGGGCGTGACCGCTGCCATGCTTTCGGCAGAGGCCGGCCACGCCTGAGGGCGGCTGGAACGAATAGTCTCGACTGACGTTCTCTCTTGGCAAACAGGGACAAAGGTCCCGCGCCGACGAAGGAGACATCAGACATGGGTAGCACCAGCGACAAGATTTCAGGCAAGGCGAACGAAATCGCCGGCAAGACCAAGCAGGCTGTCGGCAAGGCGGCCAACGATCGCGACCTGCAGGCCAAGGGCGCCGTCCAGGAAGCAAAAGGCAAGGGACAAGTCGCAGCCGGCAAGGTCAAGGACAAGCTCAAGGGCGCCATCGACCGGCTCTGAGAAAGAAGCTCATTCTTTATGACCTATGCCTGCCGCGCCTTGCGCGGCGGGCATTTTTAATCCGCCGTCCTCATGCTTTGCAGAAGGCAGACACGATGAAGCTTTTCGCCTGCGACAATTGCGATCAGGTCGTCCACTTCGACAATCGTCAATGCGTGCGCTGCAACCATCGCCTCGGTTTCCTGCCCGGCGACCTCGCCATGCATGCGCTGGAGCCGCGCGACGAGACGATGTGGCAGCTCGTCTCCGATCCCGACCGCGAAGTGCGCTTCTGCGCCAATGCCGGCCTCGACATCTGCAACTGGCTGGTGGATGGCGGCGGTGAGAGCGAATTCTGCGTGGCGTGCCGCCATAACCGGCTGGTGCCGAACACCAACACCCAGGACGGCATCGATCGCTGGCGGCGCATCAGCCAGGCGCAGCGGCATCTGTTCTATTCTCTCCTACGCTGGAAACTGCCGCATCCGGATCGGGCGCAAGACCCGCAGGGCGGCCTCGTCTTCGATTTCCTCGAGGATTCGATAGAGAGCAACGGCTATATCGTTCCTGCCATGACCGGCCACGAGGAAGGCCTGATCACCATCCGCGCCGCCGAGGCCGACGACGCGACCCGCGAGCAGGCCCGCACCCTAATGAACGAGCCCTATCGCACGCTGCTCGGCCATTTCCGGCATGAGGCCGGCCATTTCATCTGGAACAAGCTGGTGCGCGACCGCAATGCCCTTCAGGAATTTCGCGCCATCTTCGGCGACGAACGGCAGGACTATGCAGCAGCTCTGGAAAGAAACTATGCCGGCGGGGCGCCCGAGAACTGGCAGGACAATTTCATCAGCGCCTATGCGGCATCGCACCCCTGGGAGGATTTCGCGGAATGTTTCGCGCATTACCTCCATATCGTCGACACACTCGAGACGGCGCGCGCCTTCGGCATCGCGATCGATCCGAGCGGCCATGAGGAAATATCAGGCGAGGTGGATTTCATCCCCTACAGGGCAAGAAGCGCCGAACAGCTGGTCAGCGCCTGGGTGCCGCTCAGCCTCGCGATCAACGCCATCCAACGCAGCATGGGACAGCCGGACTCCTACCCCTTCGTGCTGTCCTCGCCCGTCGTGGCAAAGCTTGAATATCTGCACCGGCTGATCCAAGGCGCTGCGGCGCGGCAACAGGTAGGCTGAGTTGCTGGAAGCGTGAGGTATCGAATTCGTGGATGCGGCGCGGCGACGCCAGACCCGGCGGCTTGGCCTCACTACGCTGAAGCGAGCCATATCCCTTCCCGTGACCGACATAGGAATGCGACGGGAAGTACTCGACAATCCGGCAGTCGACTCCGTAGGTTTGCGAGAGTTATGGAGGATGCAGAGATATGGACGATGCCGGGCGAACTATGATCGTGCTCGATGCCAGCGATTCCCGCTTTCAATTGCGTGCCGGCGCCTTGATCCGCTCGAATGGCCACATCCTCATTCACCGCGCCCTTGGCGATACGTTCTGGGTCTTGCCCGGCGGAAGGGTGGAATTTCACGAAGCGAGTGCCGAAACGCTTGCACGCGAGATAGAAGAGGAGATCGGCTGTCAGGCTACAATCGGGCCGCTGCGCTTCATCATCGAGAATTTTTTCGCATTGGCGGATCGAAGGGTGCATGAAGTCGGCTTCTACTATGAGGCGGAGCTTTCAGGCGCCCTGCCCTTCCATGAGACCGATATTATCCACCGTGTCCGCGACGGTACCGCCGATCTGGAATTTCGCTGGGCTTTCCCAAGCCGGTCTGTCCTCGATCGGTTCGATCTGCAGCCGATGCCGCTGCGTGACCTCATCGAGAGGATGCCCGACGGCGTCCAACATCTGGTGCACCGCGCTCCTTCAAGCGCACTAAGGGTGTGATCCGCTCTGTTCAACCCAGTATTTTATCATCATCATCGCTGCTGCCTTGCTGAGTAACAGATCGCGCTCGTCGGCCAAATCTTGTTCGAAGCGCTCGCCGAGCTTTTCATAGACATCGAAAAGAAGCTCAGCCTCATCGTGCCGACGATATCTGCCCTCCATGCGAACGATCGTTGACCTCAACTCGGCTATGGTCGGGATAGACGCCACACTGACCTCCTGAACAAAATGATCCCAAGCCTGAGAAAAAATATGCGCGCAGTTTAGACGTAACAAGGGTCGGGTCGCTCCACGCATAGCCAGGCGCACGTCCGATAAGTCAAAAATCTGCATGGAAACATTGTCCACATTCAACGGTGCTGACTTAAAACGAAACCGCCTTGCCCTTCTTGAAGGGCTCCATGCCCCGGCGGGCGAGTTCGTCGGCGCGTTCGTTTTCCGGGTGGCCGGCGTGACCCTTGACCCAGTGCAGCGTCACCTTGTGGCGGTCACGGGCCGCCTCCAGCGCCTGCCAGAGCTCGGCATTCTTCACCGGCTTCTTGTCAGCGGTCTTCCAGCCGTTTTTTTTCCAGCCGAAAATCCACTTGGATATACCGTCCTTGACGTAGGCGCTGTCGGTATAGAGATCGACCTCGCAGGGTGTCTTCAGCGCCGACAAGGCTGAGATCGCCGCCAGCAGCTCCATGCGATTGTTGGTCGTATCCGCCTCGCCGCCGCAAAGCTCCTTTTCGACGTCGCCGTAACGCAGCACCGCGCCCCAGCCGCCGGGGCCGGGGTTGCCGGAGCATGCGCCGTCGGTGAAGATATCGACGTGTTTCATAGGCTTAATCCATATTCGGCCGGCGAGCTGATCTGGCGGTGGAACCGCAGTTTGCGGAGATATTCGAGCGGGTCCTTCTTGGTGACCATGGCGCCCTCAGGCGTGGTCAACCAGTCATAGAGCCGGGTCAGGAAGAAACGCAGCGCGGACCCACGCGACAGCACCGGCAAGGCAGCGATCTCGGGATCGCTCAACGGCCTGACGCTCTGGTAACCCTCGAGCATCGCCGTGCCCTTGGTGATGTTGTAGGCGCCGTCCTTCTCGAAGCACCAGGCGTTCAGGCAGATCGAGACGTCATAGGCGAGCAGGTCGTTGCAGGCGAAATAGAAGTCGATCAGGCCCGAGAGTTCGTCGCCGAGGAAGAAGACGTTGTCGGGGAAAAGATCGGCATGGATGACGCCGGCGGGCAGGCTTTTCGGCCAGTAAGCCGCGAGGAAATTCAGGTCGCTGCGGACCTCGTTCTGCAGGCCGCGCTCGACCTCGTCGGCGCGATCCTCGGATTTTTCCCAGAGCGCCCGCCAGCCGTCGATCGAGAGCGCATTCGGCCTCTTCAGTTCGAAGCCCTCGCCTGCCACATGCATCGCGGCCAGCGCCCGGCCGACCTCGCGGCAATGCTTCGCCTCCGGCTTTCTCAACCACATGCCTTCGAGGAAGGAGATCAGCGCGGCCGGGCGGCCGGAGAGCGAGCCGAGCAGCGCGCCGTCCCTGCGCGGTAGCGGCAGCGGGCAGGAAAGACCGCGGGCGGAAAGATGCTGCATCAGGCCGAGGAAGAAGGGCAGATCGCTCTTTTCCACGCGCTTTTCATAGAGCGTCAGGATCAGCGGGTCTTTCGAAGTGTGGAGCAGGAAGTTGGAGTTTTCGACGCCTTCGGCGATACCCTTGTAGGACAGCAGTGTGCCCGCATCATATTCCGTCAAAAACCATTTCAGATCGTCTTCCGCGATATCGGTATAGACTGCCACGTGGGGGTCTCGCCTTCGTGCATTGTTGATACTGGATGTGCCGGACCGGACGTCCGGGCTGGGATAAGGTCCGGCTTACCCATTGACGAAGGCCATGTCGGCCGTCGTCAGTTCGATACTGCGCAGCTCGCGGTTGACGAGGAAATGCTCGTTTTCCTGGACCGTTTCGGCAAGTTCGACACGGGCGTCGAAGCGGGCGCGGAAAGCCTCGATGATTTCGTTGACGATGACCTCAGGCGCGGAGGCGCCGGCAGAAAGGCCGAGCGTCGAAATTGCGCCGATCTCGTCCCAGTCGAGCTCGGCGGCGCGCTGCACGAGGATCGATTTCTTCGCCCCTGCCCTGAGAGCCACTTCGACCAGGCGTTTGGAATTGGAGGAATTCGGCGCGCCGACGATGATGAAAAGATCGCAGCCGGGGGCCGCCTGCTTCACTACTTCCTGGCGGTTGGTCGTCGCATAGCAGATCGAATCCGCCGCCGGCGCCGTCAGGTTCGGGAAGCGTTCGTGCAGGCGGGTGATGACGCCGGCCGTATCGTCGACCGAAAGCGTCGTCTGGGTGACGTAGCCGAGATTGTCGGGATCAGCAGGCGCATAGGCATCTGCATCCTCGATGGTCTCGATCAGCGAAACGGAACCCTCAGGCAGCTGCCCCATCGTGCCGATCACCTCGGGATGGCCGGCATGGCCGATGAGGATGACGTGGCGGCCGAGGCGGTTGTGACGCATCGCCTGCTTGTGGACCTTGGAGACCAGCGGGCAGGTGGCGTCGAGATAGAAGAGATTGCGGCTCGCCGCATCCTCCGGCACGGATTTCGGCACGCCATGGGCGGAGAAGACCACCGGCTGGACGCGATGCTCGGCCGGGATCTCGTCCAGCTCCTCGACGAAGACGGCGCCCTTGGCCTCCAGCCCCTCGACGACATAACGATTGTGGACGATCTCGTGGCGCACATAGACCGGGGCGCCATAGGATTTCAGCGCCAGCACGACGATCTGGATGGCACGGTCGACGCCGGCGCAGAAGCCGCGCGGGCCACAGAGCCTGATCGTCAAAGGAGGTTTCGCCGCAATATTCATGTCTGGTCCGGGTTGAGAGATTTATGGACCTCTAGCCCAATATAAGTGAGAATTGAAGCAATACTATTGCGCAGCCGCCTTGGCTCCCTTGCGGAACCAGGAGAGCGCCACCACGACGATGAGCACGGCGGCAAGTCCGTACCAGGTGAAAGCGTATTGCAGGTGGTCGTTCGGCAGATCCACCTGGGTGACGCCGCCGATCGGCAAGCCGGCCGGATTGGGGGTGGAATCGGCGTCGACGAAAAAGGGAATGACGCGGGCCTTGTCCAGCCCGACGCTCTCCGCCATGACGTCGAGATCCTTCCAGTAGAAGATGTTTTTGACAACATCGTTGTCGGGCACCACCCAGGAAGGTTTGCCGGGAAGCTTGCTGCGCGCCAGGCCGGTGACGGTCTGCTGATCCGTCAACTGGCCCTGCATGCGCATTTCGGGCTCTTTGTTCTCATAGGGAACAAAGCCGCGATTGACGAAGAGCGTGCGCCCGTCGGCAAGCTCCAGCGGGGTGTACACGTAAAAACCCGTCTGGCCGCGCCAGGTGGCGAAGAAGTGCCGCTCCTCATTGTTGATGTAAAGGCCGGTCGCGGTGACCTTGCGATATTCGATGTCGCCACCTGTCGCTGCCATCGCCTCGATATCCGCCAGTGGCACGGGGCTTGCTGCCTGCCGCGCGGCGATATCGGCGAGCAGGCCTTCCTTCCAGTAGAGGCGCTGCACCTGCCAAGTGCCGAGCGAGATCAGGATCGCCAGTGCGATCAGCACGAGGATGCCGGTGAAGACAGGCAGCCGGCGGCGCGGCGCGGCATGTTCGATATCAGTCACTCAGACGTCCTTCGCGGGCACTATGACGGTATTGCATGGCGATCAGGATGCCCTTGAACCAGCGTAGCGTCATCAGCGACAGGATGATCGTCAAAGGACCGAAGAGCAGAATATGCACCCAGATCGGCGGCCCGTAATTCACCTGTAGCCACAGCACCATGCCGATAATGATGAAGCCGACGATGAGAATGACGAAAACGGCGGGGCCGTCACCGGAATCGGCGAAGGCATAATCCAGACCGCACGAGGCGCAGCGCGGCTTCAGCCCTAGCAGGCCGTCGAAAAGCTTGCCCTGGCCGCAGCGCGGGCAGCAGCCCTTGATGCCGGTCTTTACCGGATCCACAGGCGGGAAATGGGCGCTGTCCTCGTTCATAGCATTCCTTCTGGCCATTCTTTCCGGCAGCTTGGCGGCCACAGCTTTTTCGATGCTGCCTTAACTCTCCCATAAATTATTCGCAGGACGAAGGGAAATGCCTGCGCGATTTCGCCGCTGCATAATTCCCTAAATCAGAAACGATTTAGGGAATTATGCAGCAATTCAAGGTGTTACAGCGTCCTTTGTGCGTCTGAAAGACGCACGGCGCTGTAGTGATTCGCGCCAAACAGAAGAAGAAGACTGATGACGAGAGATAGCCATTCCGCACAGATCATTATCCTGAACGGCGCGCCGCGGAGCGGTAAATCAAGCATCGTGCGTGCAGTACAGGAACACTTCGAAGGGCCGTGGATCAACCTCGGCGTCGACGGCTACAATGCCATGACACCGAAGCGCTACCTGCCCGGCATCGGCCTTCGCCCAGGCGGCGAGCGGCCGGAACTCGAGGAACTGGTGCCGTTCCTCTATGCCGCCCTTTACGAATCGATCGCCATCCATGCCGGGTTCGGCCTCAACGTCGTCGCCGATCTCGGCCATCACGACAGCAATTCCAGGCCGCTCGGCATTCTTGCCGATTGCGCCCGGCGACTGGAAGATTTTCCGGTGCTGTTCGTCGGCGTGCGCTGTCCGATCGAGACGATCATGCGGCGGCGCGAAATTGCCCAAGAAGGGCGCGAGACGCTTTATCTCAACGCCACGGAGGAAGTGCCCGTTCCAGAACCGGTACAACGCTGGCAGGACGAAGTGCATCGGCCTGGCATCTACGATATGGAGGTCGATACCTCGGTGCTGACACCGCTCGAATGCGCCGAGGCGATCCGCCATCAGTTGGATCTCGGTATTCCCGAGCCTTCGGCCTTCGAACGGATCGCCGGTATGCGCTGAGCCGATAACCTGACAGCCGTAGCACCAGGCCAAGTAAACGACACTCGGCAACAAAAAGGCGGGCACCATTCCCGCCTTTTCTCAAATTTCGTTCCGATCAGCCTGCGGCTAGCGGAGCGCCCCAGCCGCCCCAGACGTAGATGCAGAAGAACAGGAACAGCCAGACGACGTCGACGAAGTGCCAGTACCAGGCAGCTGCTTCGAAGCCGAAATGCTGCTTCGGGGTGAAATCACCACGCAGAGCGCGGATCAGGCAAACAGCCAAGAAAATCGTGCCGACGAGAACGTGGAAACCGTGGAAACCGGTCGCCATGAAGAAGGTCGCGCCATAGATCGAATTCTTGAAGGCGAAGGGCGCGTGGGCATATTCGTAAGCCTGCACGGAGGAGAACAAGATGCCCAGCAGCACCGTCAGCGTCAGGCCCTGGATCAGGCCCTTGCGGTCGTTGTGCAGCAGCGCATGGTGCGCCCAGGTGACCGTCGTGCCAGAGAGCAGCAGGATGACGGTGTTGTAGATCGGCAGATGCCAGGGATCGAGAACTTCGATGCCCTTCGGCGGCCAGGTGCCGCCGGTATAGAGCATGCGGGCAGCCTGAATCGCTTCGTTCGGATAGAGGCTGGCGTCGAAATAGGCCCAGAACCAGGCGACGAAGAACATCACTTCCGAAGCGATGAACATGATCATGCCGTAGCGCAGGTGAAGCGACACGACGCGGGTATGGGCGCCCTCATGGGCTTCCTTCACCGTATCGGCCCACCAGCCGTACATGACGTAGAGAACCAGCACCAGGCCGATGTAGAAGAGCCAGGGATTGGCGAGTTCCATTCCCGCGAGCTTGAACGAGCCGGCGCTGAGATAGCGCATATAGCAGACGCCGCCAATCGCCATGATGAAGGCGCCAAGCGAGGCGAGAATCGGCCACGGGCTCGGATCTATGATGTGGTAGTCGTGGTTCTTCTGATGAGCATCGGCCATGTAGCTATCCCCGGATGTCTTCCTTCACTCCGTTCCCGGCATAACCGGAAACGAGCCTTGATCAAAGTTTCTTTTCAATCTTCACCGCACCACCCTCATTCGAAGCCACCGGCTTCGGTCCCTCTTTCGGGTAGAACGTATATGACAGCGTGACCGTGTGGATATCCTTCGATTCCACGGCCTTGACGATCTCCGGATCGATGTAGAACACCACCGGCATTTCGAGCTTTTCGCCCGGCTTCAGGTCCGTTTCCGTAAAGCAGAAACATTGCACCTTGTTGAAATAAACGCCCGCTTCGCCCGGGGTGACGTTGAAAACCGCCTGGCCGCGCTGGGTTTCGTTCGAACGGTTCTCGGCGATGAAATTGACCTTTATGGTCTCGCCGATCTTCGGATTGACTTCGCGTTCGACCGGCTTGAATTCCCATTGCAGGCCGGGAGCGACATTGGCGTCGAAGGTGACGCGCATCGTGCGGTCGAGCACGACGCTCGATACCTGATCGACGCGCTGCGTCGTACCGTTATAGCCCGTCACCTGGCAGAAGATTCGGTAGAGCGGCACGGCGGCATAGCTCATCGCCCCCATGCCGAAGACGAAACTCAGGCACATCATAACGACAGCGCCGTTGTTGCGGCCCTGCTTCTTCGGCGCGCCGGCGTTTTCGCTCATCCAGCCACGCCCCCACTGAACTTCACGATGGTGATCGCGTAGAAGAGGATGACGAGGCCGGCAAGCACCAGTCCGAGGGCGACGTTGCGGTTGCGGCGCGATTTGCGCTGCGATTCCGTGAGCTTGACCAATTCCATCAGAGCCAACCTCCAGCGTGTGAGGCGAGCATCGAGGCCAGCCGGTCGAACATCAAGGCGGAGAACACGGCGAAGAGATAGAAGATCGAGAAGCCGAAGAGCTTCTTCGCCGGGATCATCTTCAGATCGCCGTCGGGCATGCGCCAGACGGCGATGGAACAGTAAATGAAGACCGCGCCGAGGACGGCGGCGACAAGGCCATAGCCGAAGCTCGCAAAACCGAGGAAGAACGGCAACACCGCGCAGATGGCGGTCAGCACCGCATAGGCAACGATCTGATGCTTTGTCACGCGCTCGCCGGCGACGTTCGGCAGCATCGGCACGCCGACAGCCTCGTAATCGCGCATCTTGAAGAGCGCGAGCGCCCAGAAATGCGCCGGGGTCCACAGGAAGATGATGAAGAAGAGAACGGTGCTCTCAATCGTCACCGAATTCGTGACGCAGGCCCAGCCGATCATCGGCGGAAAGGCGCCGGCGGCACCACCGATGACGATATTCTGCGGCGTCGAGCGCTTCAGCCACATGGTGTAGACGACGGCATAGAAGAAGATGGTGAAGGCGAGAATGGCCGCCGAGAGCCAATTGACGGCAAGGCCGAGAATGACGACAGAAAAGCCTGAAAGCACGAGGCCGAAAGCCAGCGCTTCGGACGGCGCGATGCGGCCGGCCGGGATCGGGCGCTTGGCCGTGCGGCTCATGACGGCGTCGATATCGGCATCGTACCACATGTTAAGCGCGCCGGAGGCACCCGCGCCGACGGCGATGCAAAGGATGGCGATCAGGCCGAGGACGGGATTGATGTGACCCGGCGCCAGCACGAGGCCGGCAAAAGCGGTGAAGACCACGAGCGACATGACCCGCGGCTTCAAAAGCTCGAAATAATCGCGCGCACTTGCTTCCGACATTTCGCCGTCCTCCGCAAGCGCCTCGTGATTGTCGATAACCGTCATCATTCCGTCCTGAATGTCTCAATGTCAGGACGCCGTATTGAATGCGGCGTCCCGATGCTTGCGCGTATTACTTGATGCGCGGAAGCTGTTCCCACTGGTGGTAGGGCGGCGGCGAAGGCAGCTGCCATTCGAGCGTCGTTGCACCCTCACCCCACGGATTGTCGCCGGCGACGCGCTTCCTGGCGAAGGCTTCGAAGACGCCGTAGAGGAAGATCAGCACACCGAAGGCCGAGATGTAGGAACCGACGGAGGAAACATAGTTCCAGCCGGCAAAGGCATCCGGATAGTCGATGTAGCGGCGCGGCATGCCGGCGAGGCCAAGGAAGTGCTGCGGGAAGAACACCAGGTTGACGCCGATGAACATGATCCAGAAATGCAGCTTGCCGACGAACTCGTTGTACATGTAGCCGGTCATCTTCGGGAACCAGTAGTACCAGCCGGCGAAGATCGCGAAGACGGCGCCGAGCGACAGAACGTAGTGGAAGTGAGCCACGACGTAATAGGTGTCATGCAGCGAGCGGTCGAGACCGGCATTGGCGAGCTGGACGCCGGTGACGCCGCCGACCGTGAACAGGAAGATGAAGCCGATCGCCCAGAGCATCGGCGTGCGGAACGAGATCGACCCGCCCCACATCGTCGCGATCCAGGAGAAGATCTTCACGCCTGTCGGAACAGCGATGACCATCGTCGCGAAGACGAAGTAGCGCTGCGCGTCGAGCGACAGGCCGACCGTGTACATATGGTGCGCCCAGACGACGAAGCCGACAGCACCGATCGCGACCATGGCATAGGCCATGCCGAGATAGCCAAAGATCGGCTTCTTCGAGAAGGTCGAGATGATGTGGCTGATCATGCCGAAGCCCGGCAGGATGAGGATGTAGACCTCGGGGTGACCGAAGAACCAGAACAGGTGCTGGTACAGGATCGGATCGCCGCCGCCTTCCGGCGAGAAGAAGGACGTACCGAAGTTACGGTCGGTGAGCAACATGGTGATGCCGCCTGCCAGAACCGGCAGCGACAGCAGCAGCAGGAAGGCGGTGATCAGCACGGACCAGGCAAACAGCGGCATCTTGTGCAGCGTCATGCCCGGGGCGCGCATGTTGAGGATTGTCGTAATGAAGTTGATCGCACCGAGGATCGACGACGCACCGGCAATGTGGAGCGCGAAGATCGCAAGGTCGACTGCCGGGCCGGGCGTGCCGCTGGTGGCGAGCGGCGGATACATCGTCCAGCCGCCGCCTGCACCATAGGCGCCTGCCGGACCTTCGACGAACATCGACAGCAGCAGGAGAGCAAAGGCAGGCACGATCAGCCAGAAGGAGATGTTGTTCAGGCGCGGGAAGGCCATGTCGGGCGCGCCGATCATGATCGGCACCATCCAGTTGGCGAAGCCACCGATCATCGCCGGCATGACCATGAAGAAGATCATGATCAGCGCATGCGCTGTCGTGAACATGTTGAACATCTGCTTGGCGCCGTCGATCGCGGCATCGCCCTCATAGCCATAAACCATCGAGGCGAGGCCGTGGAAGATCTGGATGCCCGGCTCCTGCAACTCCATGCGCATGGCGACGGAAAGCGCGCCGCCGATGATGCCGGCAATGATCGCGAATATCAGATAGAGCGTGCCGATGTCCTTGTGGTTCGTCGAGAACAGCCAGCGATTGGCGAAGCTCGGCTTGTGCGAGTGATCATGGTGATCATCATGCGCGTGATCGTGGTGGGCGTGATCATGAGAATGATCGTCGTGAGCGGAAGGTCCAGCCATTGTCCCGGTCCCCTTTAATTACTGTGCTTCGGCAACGTCGACGGTCTTTGCGGGACCATCGGTTGCGGCCATGAGTGTCTTGTAGGCGCCGGGCAGGTCGCTGGCGGCCGTGGTCAGCCACTGCTTGTACTTGTCCTCGGAGACGACGCGGATGGCGATCGGCATGAACGCATGGTCCTTGCCGCAGAGCTCGGAACACTGGCCGTAGAACAGGCCCTCGCGCTCGGCCCGGAACCAGGTTTCGTTCAAGCGGCCCGGCACGGCATCGATCTTGACGCCGAAGGACGGCATGGCGAAGGCATGGATGACGTCGGTCGGTGCTGACGTGACGAGAACGCGCACAGTCTTGTTGACCGGCAGGACCAGTTCGTTGTCGACGGCGAGAAGACGCGGGTAGATCGACTTGTCTTCCTTGCCGGCGGCGGCGCGGTCCTGGTCCTTCAGGAGGTAGGAATCGAAAGCGAGCGGGCTATCGCCCGAACCCTCGTATTCATAGTTCCACTGCCACTGGGTGGCGGTCGCCTTGATCGTCACATCGGGGTTTTCGGGCAGCGTCAACTGCGCCGTCAGAAGATTAAACGAGGGAATTGCGAGAAGAAGAAGCACCAAGACCGGCCCCACGGTCCAGAAGACCTCGATCAGCGTGTTGTGGCTCGTCCTCGACGGAACCGGGTTCGCGCTGGCGCGGAACTTGACGCAGACGACAACAAGCAGGATCAGAACGAAGAGCGTAATCGGAACGATAAACCAAAGAGTATATTGTTCGAACCAATGAATTTCCCGCATGATCGGCGTCGCCGCCGGCTGCAACGTCGCCTGCCACGGCATCGGCTGGTCGGCATATGTGCCGGAAGCAAAAAGCAGACAGACCAGCGCGGTCAGAGCTGCATAAGCCTTCTTCATCACCTTATTATCTCCCTCGAGCGCTTGACCTGCAAAATCGAACGCAGAATCCTTGCCATCTTCAGCGCTTCAAACCACAGTTTGGCATTTGCCGCAACAGGCCAGAGCAATTGTCTATGCGGCATTTTTGCTCAAAGTGTAGGCAGGCCAGAACGGCAAAACATCCCAAGTTTTTCATCAGCATATGAAAAATCAGCTTTCCGGCCAATCCGAGTGCTGCACATTCTTTCCGAAAGGTCCAATTTCCGCCGCAGTCCCCCGGTTTTCACGGGGTGGGGCTTTTCATTTTTGGTGGGCAGCTTCAACAATAGCCGCAATGATTCGATATCCAGAGGTTTCCATGGGTTTCCGTTCCCTCGCGCAGTCGCTTCTCGTGACTGCCAGCATCGCGGCCGCAGCGACGACGCCCGTTTTCGCACAGCAACCCACGCCGTCACAGGCCAAGCCGCCCGCTTCCGCGCCGGCTCCGGCTCCCGCCCAGCAACATCCGACGCCGATCAATCCGAGTCCGGCCAGCCCGAATATCGAACAGGTGACACCCGGCCAGACGCAACCGCAGGCGCCCGGCACGGTGAAATCCAACCACGGCGCATGGTCGGTCGTCTGCGACAAGCCGGCGGGTGCCTCCACCGAACAATGCGCGCTGATGCAGAACGTCATCGCCGAGGATCGGCCGGAGGTCGGCCTTTCCGTCGTCGTCTTGAAGACGGCCGACCGCAAGTCGAAGATCCTGCGCGTGCTGGCCCCCCTCGGCGTGCTCCTGCCGAACGGGCTCGGGCTCAATGTCGACGGCAAGGATATCGGCCGCGCCTATTTCGTGCGCTGCTTCGCCGACGGCTGCTATGCCGAAGTCGTGCTCGAGGACGAACTGCTGAAGACCTTCCGCAGCGGCGCCCAGGCGACCTTCATCGTCTTCCAGACGCCGGAAGAAGGCATCGGCATCCCCGTCGACCTCAAGGGCTTCGCCGAAGGCTTCGACGCACTGCCGTGAGGTGGGGCTAATTCGATTCAGCAAAGCTACAGACGTATTCGCTGCGATCGCCCCGGTCGAATATGTACCCGGGCATCTCGTCTACATCGCCGGTACGCGGGCTGCTGGGGGAATATATTTCCAGCCTCTTGCCAGTTTGCTTTTCGATTTCGCCCCTGACAGCAACCGCTGGCTTTCTAAAGAGGATCGAATACGATGCGGATGAATCGCATCCTCCGTTCAAATACCCCGAGACCGGCACCTCGAATCCGAAATATTGATTTCCGAAAAAACTTCCTTCCGTCTTCAGCCTAAGCTGATCAAGCGCCGCACCGCCTTTGCACTGTCCCTTCAAAACCACATCTGCGGAAGCGATGTTGTTTTTAACTGTCTCTTCGATTTCGGCATTCGGAAAACCCATCACAACCAGTTTCCCCTCGTCGAAACTGAAGAATATATTCCCCGTCTGCGACAGACAGTCCTCGGGGTCGGGGAAGACTTTTTCAAGCCAGTTATCTGCAGTCAGACCAACGACTGGAAATAGCAAAGCCAGAGCGGCTCCGCAGAAAATTCGCCTCATAAATCCTAACAAGGATTGCCCCCGAACAAATCACTATATGCCATCGCCAAGAAGAATACGGAATGCAAATCAGGCCAAGTTCCCCGTGACGGGCATCCCATTCCTGCATAGGTTATCCGCCCGCGCAAAGGATAATTCTCTGGCAGGCCTTCACTCTCCCTTAAATCAGACCCTATTTAAGGGTAGCCATGAATTTTGATACTCAGCCGGAGAAAACCATGACCACCGATCTCCTGACGCTTTTCGATGCCGACGAAGCCACGATGCGCGGCCTCGTCGCCGAGGCGCTTTCCGGCGCCGATGACGGCGAGCTGTTCATCGAGCATGCTCAGGCAGAAGCACTGACCTTCGACAATGGCCGGCTGAAGGGCGGCAGCTTCAACACCGAACAGGGTTTCGGCTTGCGCGCGGTTGCCGGCGAAGCTGTCGGTTATGCGCATGCGGGCGATCTTTCCGTCTCGGCGCTGAAGCGGGCGGCGGATGCGGTCGGCGCGGTGACCCGCGGCTATTCCGGCACCTATGCCGCCGCCCCGCAAGGCACCAACAAGAAGTTCTACGGCGACCAGAACCCGATCGGCCAGCCGAGCTTCGAGGAGAAGGTCAAGGTCCTGCAGGACATCGACGCCTATCTTCGAGGCAAGGATGACAAGGTGCGCCAGGTAACGGCTTCGGTCGCGGCGAGCTGGCAGGTCGTCGATATCCTGCGGGCCGACGGGCACCGCGTTCGCGACATAAGGCCGATGACACGCATCAACATTTCGGTCGTGGTTGGCGAAGGCGAGCGGCAGGAGAGCGGCTCCTACGGCAGTGGCGGGCGCATCGGCTTCGGCGATTTCATCGCCGAAGGCAGCTGGCAGTACGGCGCCGACGAGGCGTTGCGCCAGGCGCTCGTCAACCTCGAAGCGATCGATGCGCCGGCAGGCACGATGGACGTGGTTCTCGGCTCCGGCTGGCCAGGCGTGATGCTGCACGAGGCAGTCGGTCACGGGCTGGAAGGCGATTTCAACCGCAAAAAGACGTCGGCCTTTGCCGGCCTTCTCGGCCAGATGGTGGCCGCTCCTGGTGTTACCGTCGTCGACGACGGCACGATCGACAACCGTCGCGGCTCGATCACCATCGACGACGAAGGCACGCCGTCGGGCTATAACGTATTGATCGAGAACGGCAAGCTCGTCGGCTATATGCAGGATCGACAGAATGCCCGGCTGATGGGCATGGCGCCGACCGGCAACGGCCGCCGCCAGGGCTATGCGCATGTGCCGATGCCGCGCATGACCAACACCTATATGCTCGGTGGCGACAAGACGCCTGAGGAAATCATCGCCTCGGTGAAGAAGGGCATTTATGCCGTCTCCTTCGGCGGCGGCCAGGTCGACATCACCTCCGGCAAGTTCGTCTTCGGCTGCACCGAAGCCTATCTCATCGAGAACGGCAAAGTCGGCGCGCCGATCAAGGGCGCGATGCTGATCGGCAACGGGCCGGATGCGATGAAGCGGGTGTCGATGATCGGCAACGACATGAAACTCGACACCGGCATCGGCAATTGCGGCAAGGCCGGCCAATGGGTGCCGGTCGGCGTCGGCCAGCCGCATCTGCGCATGGATCAGGTGACGGTCGGCGGCACGCAGACCTGAGGCGGGAGGAGCCTGATGGCGGACATCGAAATCAGACCCTTTGCCGTTGATGACGCGGATGCCGTGCTGTCGGTGATCCTGCCGATCCAGCGCGAGGAGTTCGGCATCGATATCACCGCCGATGCGCAGCCGGATCTGAGGGTCATCCCGGATTTCTATCAGTCCGGCAAAGGTCAGTTCTGGGTCGCCGTCAAGGACGGCGCCGTCGTCGGCACGGTCGGGCTCAAGGACATCGGCAACAGTCAGGCGGCGCTGCGCAAGATGTTCGTCTCAGCCGAAGTTCGCGGCCGCGAGCACGGGGTGGCGGCGCGGCTTCTCGATCGCTTGTTCACCCATGCCAGGGACGCCGGCCTCACCGACATTTTTCTCGGCACAACCGACAAGTTCGTCGCCGCGCATCGCTTCTACGAGAAGAACGGCTTTACCGAGATCGCCAAGAGCGCCTTGCCCCGCTCTTTCCCGCTGATGGCGGTGGACAGCAAGTTCTACCGGTATAAGGTCGGCTGACTCGAAGCTCTGAAAACGCCTCGAATATAGCCGCGCGATCCACATTGTCGTGTTGCATCGCTATCGACGGCTATTCGCCTTCAAAAGCGCGGGCACTTTTACTCTTTACGCTCAATTTCCGACGTCTGCGCCGGGCTGAAACAGCCACTTCCGCTCGATTGCGGCGGCAAGGTCGATGTCGTTGCGGCGCGCGAACAGCAGGAGGTGGCCGAGAACGTCGGCGGTCTCGTCGGCGAGGTCGCGCTGCATGTCTTCGGCTGAGCGGCCCTTCGCACGGCCGCGGCCGGTCAGCCGGTTCCATGCCTGCGTCAGCTCGCCCATTTCCTCCTGCAGTTTCAGGAGAAACCAGTCTGCGTCGCGCTCGATACCGTTGGCGGCGACATGCACAGAGGATGATTTTTCGAACTGATCGGCGAGACGGCGCAACATGGATGTTCTCCTTTTGTTTGTGAAGGAGAACGCTGATTCCCGATGATTGTCCAGAGCGCGGCGGCGGTCAGCCGTGGTCCGGCAGCAGCATGCAATCGTAAGACCGCTGCTTCAACGCATCGCAGGCCGACTCCGCAGCGTCCTTGCTGGCGAAGCCGACGAAGCGGGCGCGGTAGATCTTGTTTGCCCCCTGCCCGACCGCCTCGGTATAGGGCGAGGCGGAAACGAGCGGTGCGCCTCCTTCCGACTGCGCCTGGGCGAGAAGCGCGCGCGCCGCATCGGCGCTCGGCGCGGCCGAAATCTGGATCTGCCAGTTTCCATCAGCCTTCTCTGCCGAAGTCTTCGGCGCCTTGCCGGCCGCCAGGATCTCGTCCATTGCGGCGGGACGGTCCAGCGGTACGACGGCATCGTCGGCATAGGCCAGGCTGTTTGCCGCCAGGCTCTTGGGGGCGAGGTTCTTCGGCTCGGCCTTGCCGGCCGAGCGCGGTGCGTTCAGCGGCACCGGAGCATCGGCGGCGGACGCGACTTCAACGGATTCCTTGGCGCCGACGCTCGCCATCAGCCCGGCGACGCCGGAAGACGAAGCGCGGCCGAGATAACGGTCGAGCAATGCCGCCATCTTGTCGTCGCGGCTGCGGGCAGTACGGCCACCGAGCACGACGCCGACCACCCGGCGGTTGCCATCCTTCACGGCACTGACGAGATTGAAGCCGGATGCATTGGTGTAACCCGTCTTTATGCCGTCCATGCCCTGGTAGCGGTACATGAGATTGTTGTGACCGCGCACGATGCGGCCACGGAAATTGAAGCTTGCCACCGAAAACAGCCGGTATTCGTTCGGATAGTTCTTCATCAGGGCGATGGCGAGCGTCGACATGTCGCGCGCCGTGGTGACTTGGCTGCTGTCCGGCAGACCTGATGCGTTGACGAAGACGGTGCGGCTCATGCCGAGCTGGCGGGCCTTTGCCGTCATCATCCGGGCAAAGCCGCTTTCCGAGCCGCCGAGCTTCTCAGCCATGGCGGAGGCGGCATCGTTGGCGGATTTGACGATCATGCCATAGACCGCTTCACGCACGGTGATCGTGCCGCCCGCCTTGACGCCAAGCTTGGTCGGCGGCCGCGCGGCGGCGTATTTCGACACCGCGATCGGCGTATCCCAAGCGATCTTGCCACGCTTCAAGGCCTCGAAAGTGAGATAGATCGTCATCATCTTCGTCAGTGACGCCGGATGGTTCAGCGTATCGGCGTTTTCGGCGGCGAGAACCTTGCCGGTGCGGGCATCAAGAACCAGTGAAGCGCTGCCGGCAAGCGCAGCAAGAGGCGCCGAAACGGCAAGCGTCACGGTCAAAACAGCCGCCAAAAGCTTTCTCATGCACTTCCCCTTGATGCTCCGGCTCCCGACACGGCCGGCATTTGTCCCGTAATGTGACAGAAGCCGCAAGTTTGGCGCGACTTTGAGGCAACGCCTACCATTTTTCTAGTCTTTTCATCGTCTTGGTTAACCGGACATAAAAAGACCTGTGCAGCTCCGGGATTCAGCAAGGCTTAAGGCGAGCCTGCTAACTTCCGGCGAACGCAGGGGACGAACGCCGCATGACGGGACAATGGAAGCGACTGGCAAAACGCGCGGCGATCGGCGCCGGGCTGGAAGCCTCCTGGCTGCTCGCCTCTGCCGGCCTGATGCGAGCTGCGCGTGGGCGCGGCGTCGTCTTCACGCTGCATCATGTCCGCCCGCACGTGCCCCAGGCCTTCGAGCCGAATGCGCATCTTGAAATCACCCCCCGCTTTCTCGACACTGCGCTGCAGCGCTTGACGCGGGAGGGCTATCGCTTCGTACCGCTCGATGCGGTGCCGGCGCTGCTGGCGGAACCTGAAGACGGGCGACCGTTCGCGGCCTTCACGCTCGACGACGGTTACCTCAACAATCTGGAGCATGCGCTGCCGGTCTTCGAGCGGCACCGGGCGCCATTCACGGTGTTCGTCACCAAGGGTTTTGCCGAGGCCTCGCACAGCATCTGGTGGGAGACGCTCGCCGTGCTGCTGCGCCAGATGCGAGAAATCCGCTTCGATTTCGGCCGCGGCATGGAGCGGCTGGCGCTCGACAGCCCGCGGCAGCAATGGGATGCCTTCGACCGATTCGCCGCTTACATCCACCGCTCCGACGAGGCCTATGCCGTCACCGCCATCGATACGCTGGCGCGGGAAACCGGCATCGAGCCGACGGATATCGTGCGAGATCTGGCGATGAGGCCCGACGAATTGCAATGGCTCGCCAGACGTCCGCTCGCAGCGCTCGGCGCCCATACGATCAGCCATCGCGCGCTTGCCCGCCTGCCGGAAGCCGAAGCGCGAATCGAGATGCAGGTTTCGGCGGATTATGTTGAGGCGCTGACGGGCATCCGTCCCGCTACGATCGCCTATCCCTACGGTACACCGGATGCCGCGACTGGCCGCGAGGCGCGCATATCAGGCAAACTCGGCTTTGCTGTCGCGGTTACCACGCAACCCGGATTGCCGGCGGCGGGCAGAACCGCCTATCTGCCGCGCATTTCGCTCAATGGCTTCTATCAGAAGCGACGTTACGTTTCCGCACTCGCCTCCGGCATACCGCTGAAGCTCATGGGCCGTTAACCTTCAGGGATACATTCGCACTTTTGTCCATTCACCTTCCGGCGAGGGCCGGCGAAATTCGATGCGGTCGTGCAGGCGGAATTTCTGATCCTTCCAGAATTCGATCGAGGTCGGGCGAATGCGGAAGCCGGACCAGTGGGCGGGGCGCGGAATGTCGCCGATGGCATAACGAGCAGTATATTCAGCCACGGCCTTTTCCAGTGCGAAACGGCTTTCGAGCGGACGCGACTGCTTGGAGGCCCAGGCGCCGATGCGGCTGCCGCGCGCACGCGTCTTGAAATAAGCATCCGCTTCGGCATCGCTCACGATCTCGACGGGACCGCGCAGCCGCACCTGGCGGCGCAGGCTTTTCCAATGAAAGCACATGGCCGCTTTTTTCTGCCCCAAGATTTCGCGACCTTTATGACTCTCGAAATTGGTGTAGAAGACGAATCCGTCGTCATCGAATCCTTTCAGGAGAACCATGCGGACATTGGGAAGACCATCCTCGTCGACGGTTGCGAGAGCCACAGCATTCGGGTCGTTTGGTTCGGAAGCCTCCGCTTCCCTGAGCCATTCAGCAAAAAGCTTGAAGGGTTCGCCGCTTTCGGTAAAGTCACCGCTTGTTAACTCGTTTGCCGACATATTAGCTCAAATGCCCCGGATTATTCAAAACTCGCCCAGCTTTTGATAACTGGACAGGATGCAGGGTGGAAGTCATAGCAAAGTCAAATCGCCATACAAAGGGCCTGCGGCAACGCAGCAGTTCGTTCTTCGTCATGGCCGTCGCGATGCTGTCGCTTTCCGGTTGCGTTGGCACCGGCATGGATTTTCTGAGCGAGGCCAAAGTGGACCGGTCGGTGGCAACCGGCACCGTGCCGCAGACACCGCCGAGCACGGACACGCTCTCCGACGAGATGACCGTGCGCAACGCCGTGACCTCGGCCGACGTGCAAAGGCTCGAAGGCCAGCCGCTTCCCTGGGCGAACGCATCGACGGGCAGCGCCGGTGTCATCGAGACGATCGTCGAGAACAATGAAGCAGGCCAGGTCTGCCGCCAGTTCCGCACGACACGGCATTCCTATGTCGGCATCGCCAAATTCTACGGCAAGACGTGCCTCGTCGGCGGCGGCAACTGGCAGCTCTTGAGTTTCCAGCCGGAAAGTTAATTCCAGCCGGAAAGCTAATTTCGACGGGAAAGCTGATCGGGCCGGCCGACAGGTTAATATCCGGCCCTGTTCGGGCGAATGCTTAGCAAAGAGCTAACCATTTACGACAAAACACCCCACATCTCTCCACAGAAATAAGAAGTGATTAGCAACTCGGCCGCACGATCAGTGTCGAGAGTGGCTCTTCCTGCCTTTGCGGCGGGTGGCGCCGCGCAAGTGATATTTGGAGTTTCGGGATGCCGGGCAAGGATAAGGCTTCCCGCATCGCAACACCGGCGGTTTTGACATGCGCGATCCTTACAAAATTCTAGGCGTCAAGCGCGACGCGGCGGCAGACGAGATCAAGGCGGCCTGGCGCAACATGGCCAAGGCAGCCCATCCCGACCACAATCAGGGCGACCCGACGGCGACGGCCCGGTTCGCCGAGATCGGCCGCGCCTATGAAACGCTGAAGGACCCCCGCAAACGCAGCCTGTTCGACAACGCCGTGCGGATGGCGGAAGCCAAGAAACAGGAACAGACGATCATGCAGCAGCGGCAGGCTGCGCGCGAGGCGGCGATACGCGCCAAGGCGGCGCAGGCCAATGCCGAGCGCGTGATGGAAGAGTTGGCGCGAGCCGCCCAGAAGGCGGCCGCCGAAGGCTCCAAGCAACAGGCAGGTACAGGCGAAGCAGCCGACGAGATAGTCGATCGCATCTTCGGCGCTCAGGCCCGCGCTGCGGCAGGCGGCCAGGCGCAGCCCCGCGCCCGGCAGGCGCAAACCCAACAGACACAGAACCAGCAGACGCAGGCCGAAGCCGGCAAGCGCATGGATGGCGAGGCCGCTGAGGCCGATATCAAGGGCGAGGAAGAGCCCGGCGAGAGCGCGGCGAATGCCGGCGCCAACCTTTCGCTGCCGCTTAGCATCCTGACGTCGCTGGTCCGCCGTTTCACCGGCGCCAAGGATACGGGCCTGGAAAAAGCCCCAGATGAGGTGACGACGGCGACGGTCACGATCGACGACGTATTGAAGAGCGGCTGGATCACAACGTCACTGCCGGAGGGCCGCGAAATCGGCTTTGCGTTGCCGGCAGGCACGACGGATGGTCACGAAGTGCGGCTCAAGGGACAGGGCTTCAAGCTGCCGGGCATGCAGCGCGGCGACGCAGTGGTCAATATCCGCATCGCGCCCGATCCGCGCTTCACAGTCGACGGTTTCGATCTGCACGCCGTGCTGCCGCTCAGCATCGAAAATGCGGTGCTCGGCACCGAGGCCCGCATCGACGGACCGAACGGGCCGCTGAACGTTACCATTCCCGCATGGTCCGGCTCGGACAAGACCATCCGGATTCCCGGCCAGGGACTGCCCCGCGAAGAAGGTGGAAGAGGCGATCTCGTGGCCGAATTGCGCATTATGTTGTGGGAAAAACCCGACGATAAGGTCACCGATCTCATGAGAAGCATGCGCGAAGGCCTGTTCTTGTGAAATTTTCATGACATTCGCACCCTTTGTTACGATCCCTAACAGTTGATGATCCAGGCCAAGCTTGAACCGATTAACGGCCTATGCCATAGGCAGGATCAATCAGATTCCTAGGGAGCGAAATATGGCTCAAGCATCCGGCCTCATGGCAGGCAAACGCGGCGTCATCATGGGTGTCGCCAACAATCGTTCGATTGCGTGGGGTATTGCCAAGGCCATTCATGCGCAGGGCGGAGAAGTTGCATTCACCTACCAGGGCGATGCACTGAAGAAGCGCGTCGAGCCGCTCGCCGCCGAAATCGGCGCGACGCTCGTCGGCCACTGCGATGTCAGCGACGAAGCCACGATCGATGCCGTTTTCGAGAATGTCGAAAAGCTCTGGGGCAAGATCGATTTCATCGTGCACGCGATCGGTTTTTCCGACAAGGACGAACTGACCGGCCGGTATGTCGACACGACACCCGATAATTTCACCAAGACGATGCAGATCTCCGTCTATTCGTTCACTTCGGTCGCTCGCCGCGCCGAGAAGCTGATGACGGAAGGCGGCTCGATGCTCACCCTCACCTATTACGGTGCGGAAAAGGTGATGCCGAACTACAACGTCATGGGCGTCGCCAAGGCCGCGCTCGAAGCGAGCGTCAAGTATCTCGCCGTCGACCTCGGGCCGAAGAACATCCGCGTCAACGCCGTGTCGGCCGGTCCGATCAAGACGCTTGCCGCCTCGGGCATCGGCGATTTCCGCTATATTCTGAAGTGGAACGAATACAACGCACCACTGCGCCGTACCGTTACCATCGAGGAAGTCGGCGATGTCGGCCTCTATCTGCTGTCCGATCTCTCGCGCTCCGTCACCGGCGAAGTGCATCATGCCGACAGCGGTTACCATGTCATCGGCATGAAGGCTGTCGACGCGCCTGATATTTCCGTCATCAAGGACTGACCACTCCATAAACGGAGCCGAGACCGTGCTTATCTACGTGATCAGACACGGCCAGACCGACTGGAACGCTGAGCGTCGCCTGCAGGGTCAGAAAGATATCCCGATGAACGCGACGGGCCTGGAACAGGCCCGTCGCAACGGCCTCGCACTCCTGGACATTCTCGGCGAGAAGATTGACGAATTCGATTTCGTCGCAAGCCCGCTCAAGCGGACACGGGCGACCATGGAGATCATCCGCACCGCAATGGGCCTGCCGCCGCTTGCCTACCGCACCGATCCCCGGCTGGTGGAAATATCCTTCGGCGACTGGGAGGGCTCGACCCTCAAGGAACTGAAGGCGACACAGCGCGAGCGGGTGGCGGAGCGCAACGCCTCGAAATGGGATTTCATTCCGCCCGGCGACGACGCTGAAAGCTATGAAATCCTCTCCTGGCGCACGGGCTCATGGCTCGCCTCCGTCGATCGACCGACGGTCTGCGTGACGCATGGCGGCGTCATCCGCACGCTTTTCCAGGCGATATCAGATCTGCCGAAGAGCAGCGCCGCGGAAGGCGAAATCCCGCAGGACCGCATTGTCAGGATCGAAACCGCCGAGCGGACGATCGTCTGGCTGTAAGCACCCGGGGACAGAACAAAAGAAAGTGCGTCGCATGATCCTGTTCGAGCGCGACGCGCTTCAATCAGGCCCGCCTACTTGACGATATCGAGATCGTTGATGACGCGCTTTCCATCGACCTCGGTATAGAAGACGATTACCTTCACGCCGGCTTCGAGGCCGTCGAAATTGAATTCTTCGGGCGCCTGGTAGGTCTTGCCGTCATCGAGCGTCAGCACGAGATTTGTTGTGTCGACCTTCTTGATCGTCGCCTCGACATCGGCGCTCTCGGCAAAACCGCTCATCGGCGACAGGAAGCTTGCTGTTGCCAAGAGCGTGGCGACGACGAAACGCATGGCGACAATCCTTTTGAAACGCTGCACGATCTGCACGGAAAAATGACTGGCCACAGATAAGCTCCTGAATATGGCGAAAATTGCCCGTAAGAATGGCTTTTCCCGCCCAATTGATGAATAGGATTTTAAACATAATCAAGATGCCGCGGTAACCCTGCCTCTCCCGCCTCACGACTTTTCGACATCCATCGGGCAATCGTAAATTAACCCCTGCGCCCTACAGTCGCTTCGAACATGAGGGTTTAATTTTGCTATCCAGGCTTAGCGACAGCAAGCAGTTGCGGCGCGTGTTGAAGAATACCCGCGTTTCGTTTCTGGTTTCATCGCTTGTTGCCCTCGTCGTCATCATGATCGGCGTCGGACTCGACCGCGCCAATACTGCGTCTTATGTGCGCGAACTTCATATCCGCACCGAAAACGAGACGAATCTCATCCGCGCCCGCGTCATGGCGCAGATCAACATGGACCTCAGCATCGTCCGCGATCTTTCGAACCTGATCTCCGTCAGCAGCGCTGCAAACAGCGAGGAGATGGAGCGCCAGATCAACTGGCTGCTGATCCAGAACCCGCCTTTTATTCATATCGCCGTCGCCCCTGACTTCATCGTCAGCGGCATCTACCCGCCACAATCCGACAATGGGATCGGCCGGGACGTGCGCGAGGCTCTCTTCTTGCGCCAGGCGATCACGCGCGCGGCCGGCGACCAGTCGGCGCGCTTCTATGGCCCTATCAAGACGGACGGACGGAACACCTTTGCCATCTTCTTCCCGGTTTTCGCCAAGGAGAACGGCCAGCGGCGCATCTGGGGGGCGGTCGAGGTCGTCATCGATCAGGACATGTTCTACGAGGCGACAGGACTGAAGCCCGCCCATGACCGCGAGAACCGGGAACGCTACTCGCATCTCGACCATCTTTCGATTGCCATCAGGGATATGGCTTCGCCTGCCGCCGCGTCGGCGCCTTTCTTCGGTTCGCCCGATATTTACGACAAGGATCCGGTGCACCGGGAAATCGGCTTTGCCGGCGGCAGATGGGAGATTTCCGTCGTCCCGAAAAACGGCTGGGAGGCAATACCCGAAAACCGCACTGAGCTGCGCCTGATCATCGCCGCCGCCAGCTGCATCATCATCATTCCGATCTTCTTCGCCACACTCCTGCTCGGCGAGCGCAACCGCAACATCAGCGAACTGGTGGCGCGCGAGGCGAAACTGCTGGAACTGTCGCAGCGCCTCAATTTGGCGCTCCAATCCTCAAATATCGGCATCTGGGAGCTGCAGGACCATTCAAGCAGCGTGCTCTGGGACGCGCGCGCCGCAGCCTTGCACGGCAAGCCGGCGACGGAAGGAAGCTGGCCGCTCGACGAATGGCTGGCGGCAATCCTGCCCGAGGACCGTGAAATCGCCGAAGTGCATTTCTTCAGCTGCAGCATCGCCGGTGCTGCCTGCACGGGACAATACCGCATCATGCTTGCCCACGGCGGCATTCGCTACCTGCGCTCGGCCGGCGCCTTCTATACGGATGCCGGCGGCACCGGCAAAACGATCGGCATCGTCTGGGACGTAACCGCCGATGCGGAGACTACCGACACGCTGCGCAAGGCCAAGGATACGAGCGAGGTCAAGAATGCCGAGCTCGAGCTGGCGCTGGAAGAACTCTCGAGCCGCGAAGGGCAGCTCGCCGAGCTTTCGAGCCGGCTCGACCTTGCGCTCAATTCCTATCAATGCGGCATATGGGAGGCGCGACCCGGCCGAGGCGGCTCGATCTGGAACGAGCGGATGCACGAGCTCTACGGCCTCCCGCCCCGCAACGGTTTCATGACCGAGGAAACCTGGCTGAGCCGCATCCACCCGGAGGACCGCAGCCTAGCGCTCGAAAGCGCCCGTTACTTCAAGCAAAGCGGCGATACCCATACTCTCGTCTGCCGCGTGATCGCCGATGACGGTTCGGTGCGCTATGTGCGCTCGGTCGGCAAGGTCCACCAGACGGCGAGCGGCGAGATGAAGATCATGGGCATCGCCTTCGACGCCACTGAAGACGTGCTGATGACGATCCGGCTGAAGGCGGCCAAGGACGAGGCGGTCGCCAAGAACATCGAGCTCGAGCTTGCCAAGAACAGGATCGAGCACAATTCGCTGCATGATCCGCTGACCGCGCTCGCCAATCGCCGCAAGCTCGACATCGCACTGGCGAACCTGACCCATGACGGTCGCGGGCAGCGGCAGAAATTTGCGATCCTGCACATCGATCTCGATCGCTTCAAAGAAATCAACGACACGCTCGGCCATGCCGCCGGTGATGCGATGCTGGTGCATGCCTCCAAGGTGCTCGCCAAGAACGTTCGCGGTAGCGACGTCGTCGCGCGCATCGGCGGGGACGAATTCGTCATCCTCGCCTTCGACGTCGGCGACAGGGATATGGCCGAGCTCTCGACGCGGATCATCGAAGAGATGCGCCTGCCGATCGACTTCCAGGGTTTTTCCTGCCGCTGCGGCGTGTCGATCGGCGTGGCGCTCGCCAACGGCATTCATGTCGATGCGCGCAAGGTGCTGATCAATGCCGATATCGCGCTCTACCGCGCAAAGAGCCTTGGCCGGAACCGCTTCGAATTCTTCAATCACAATCTCCAGGCCGACATCGTCAACACCAAGCGTACGGCCGACGAGATCCTCGCCGGCATCGAAAATGGCGAATTCACCGCCTGGTATCAGCCGCAATTCTCAGCCCGCACGATGGAATTGACCGGTGTGGAGGCGCTGGTACGCTGGGTGCATCCGTCCAAGGGGCTGCTTTCGCCCGACAAGTTCCTGCGCATCGCCGGCGAGATCAATGTCGTACAGACCCTCGACCGGATCGTCCTCGAAACGGCGCTGCACGACAAGATGCGCTGGGCGGCGCGTGGCATCGCTGTTCCCAAGGTTTCCGTCAACGTTTCGGCACGGCGGCTGCATGACGGCAGCCTGCTGGAATCGCTCGCCGGCCTGCATATTCGTCCGGGCGAACTCTCTTTCGAACTGGTGGAATCGATTTTTCTCGACGAGAGCGAGGATGTCGTCTCGCACAACCTCGAGCGCATCAAGGCGCTTGGCATCGATATCGAGATCGACGATTTCGGCACCGGCCATACGTCGATCGTCAGCCTGCTGAAGCTGAAACCCAAGCGGCTGAAGATCGATCGTCAGCTGGTGCAGCCCATCATCGCATCCTCACAGGAGCGCGCGCTGGTCAGCTCGATCATCGAGATCGCCCGCTCGCTCGGCGTGGAGACAGTGGCTGAAGGGGTGGAGACCGCAGCCCATGCGGAACTGCTGCGCGATCTCGGCTGCGACATCCTGCAGGGCTATGCCTTCTCGCGGCCGCTCTCCTTCGACGATTTCACCGCGGAAGCGACCGGAACGGGGTGGCGGGTGGCCTCATGATCGCCGCCGGCCGGCCGGTCTCCCCGCTCGCGGAAAGAGCTGGGGTCGTTCATCGTTCACAAAAGACGGAAACAGCATTTCCGCCGCTGCCGGTTTGACGCAAAGAAAGGCTTTTGCCTCGACGGTTTTTTGGCCTATGAGTGTCGCGCCTTTTCAAGCAATGGCGCGGCCGGCGGCGACCGGCCCTGGGGCGCCACCGTGGGAACACATGTCGCACAATACATTCGGTCACCTCTTCCGCGTAACCACCTGGGGCGAAAGCCATGGTCCGGCACTCGGCTGCGTCATCGACGGCTGCCCTCCCGGGCTGCGCTTCAAGCTCGAGGACCTGCAGGTCTGGCTCGACAAGCGTAAGCCGGGACAATCCCGCTTCGTGACACAGCGGCGCGAGGACGATCTCGTCAAGGTGCTGTCCGGCGTGATGCTGGACGCCGATGGCGAGACGATGACCACCACCGGCACGCCGATCTCCATGCTGATCGAAAACACCGACCAGCGCTCCAAGGATTACGGCGAAATCGCCAGGCAATACCGCCCCGGCCATGCCGACTATACCTATGACCTCAAATACGGCATTCGCGATTATCGCGGCGGCGGCCGCTCTTCGGCGCGCGAGACCGCAGCGCGGGTCGCGGCCGGCGGCATCGCCCGCCTCGTCGTGCCGGGTGTTACCGTGCGCGGCGCGCTGGTGCAGATCGGCAAGCACAAGATCGACCGCCGCAACTGGGACTGGGACCAGGTCGGGCAAAACCCGTTCTTCTCGCCCGACGCCGCGATCGTGCCGGTCTGGGAGGAGTATCTCGACGGCATCCGCAAGAACGGCTCCTCCATCGGCGCGGTCGTCGAAGTGATCGCCGAGGGCGTGCCGGCCGGCCTCGGCGCGCCGATCTATGCCAAGCTCGATCAGGACATCGCCTCGCTGCTGATGTCGATCAACGCCGTCAAGGGTGTGGAGATCGGCAATGGTTTTGCCGCCGCCGAAACTTCAGGCGAAGACAATGCCGACGAGATGCGCATGGGCAATGACGGCACGCCGATCTTCCTTTCCAACAATGCCGGCGGTATTCTCGGCGGCATCTCCACCGGGCAGCCGATCGTGGCGCGTTTCGCCGTCAAGCCGACGTCCTCCATCCTGACCGAGCGCCAGTCGATCGATGCCGATGGCAAGAATGTCGAAGTCCGAACCAAGGGCCGGCACGACCCCTGCGTCGGCATCCGCGCCGTGCCGATCGGCGAGGCGATGGTCGCCTGCGCTATCGCCGACCATTATCTTCGCGACCGCGGCCAGACCGGCCGTCTGAAATAGGAGTGCCCTATGTCTTATGACCAGAAGCGCGTCGTCGACGCCATCCGGGCCTTCGAGGCCGGCGAGATCGTCGTCGTCATGGACGACAACGACCGCGAGAACGAAGGCGACCTGATCGTCGCCGCCGTGCACGCCACGCCAGAGAAAATGGCCTTCATCGTGCGTCATACTTCGGGCATCGTCTGCGCGCCAATGCCGAAGGAAGAGGCCAGGCGCCTCAACCTCAACGCCATGGTGGCGGAAAACGATTCCGCCCATACGACGGCTTTCACCGTCTCGGTCGATTTCAAGCACGGCACGACGACCGGCATTTCCGCTGACGACCGGACGATGACGGTGCGCAACCTCGCCAATCCGAATGTTGGTCCCGCCGATTTCGTCCGCCCCGGGCATATCTTCCCGCTGGTTTCCCGCGAAGGCGGCGTGCTGATGCGCTCCGGCCATACCGAGGCGGCCGTCGACCTCTGCAAGCTTGCCGGCCTGCCGCCGATCGGCGTCATCTGCGAGCTCGTCAATGATGACGGCACCGTCACGCGCGGCCCGCAGGTGGTCGATTTCGCCGAACAGCACGGGCTGAAGCTCGTGTCCGTCGCCGATCTCATCGCCTATCGCCAGCGCAAGGAAACGCTGATCGAACTCGGCACGAGCTTCGACATCGAAACGCCGTTCGGCAAAGCCAAGGCGCACACCTATTCCCTGCCCTGGGACCCTATGCAGCACCTCGCCGTCGTCTTCGGCGACATCCGCGACGGCGTCGACATCCCTGTCCGACTGCATCCCGAGAATGTCGCCGAGGATCTTTTCGGCAAGAAGAGCCCGGTCGATTTTTACATGAAGAAGATCGCCGAAATCGGCCGCGGCGTCATCGTCTATCTGCGCGAGGGCTCCGTCGGGGTCGGCCACTACGATAACGGCCGCAAGGCCCGCAGCCAGGGCCGCGAGGCACATGCCGAAGCCCAGACCCGTGACAATGAATGGCTGGAAATCGGTCTCGGCGCGCAGATCCTCAAGGATCTCGGCGTCAGCTCGATCACGCTGCTGACCAGCCGCGAGCGACACTATGTCGGCCTGGAAGGTTTCGGCATCAAGATCAGCAAGACGGAGATCTGCTAGAAAAAGACCCCTCCCCAACCTCTCCCCACAAGGGGGAGGGATTTTGGTGTGGTATCCGTCGAATTTCATTCCCGACGACGCGGCATTGGCGACGTATTTTGATGGCAGGACGCCGCCACGGGTTAGTCCCTCCCCCTTGTGGGGAGGGGTTTTACCCTCTCCATCCGTCGAGCAAGACAACTTTCTCCACACCCGCAAACCGCGCGACCCGATCCAGCTCCGCTTCCAGCCTCTCGAGCCGTCCAGCCGACGGCTTCACGCCCGGTTCCAGCCAGAGCCGCTTGACATCGAGCGTCGATTTCTTCCGATCCGCCTTCATGTCGATGCGGCCAATCAGTTTATCGCCTTCGAGCAGCGGGAAGACGTAGTAGCCGTATTCGCGCTTCGGCTCGGGGACGAAAATCTCGATGCGATAGAAAAAGCCGAAGAGGCGTTCAGTGCGGTTGCGGTCGCGGATCATCGGGTCGAAGGGGCTGAGCACGCGGATGCGCGGCGGAGCGCCGGGGTAGCTGTCGAGTGTCGAGAGGAAATCGGCAAAAGCCCAGGAGGGGCGCGCCTTGCCTCCGAGTGCCGGTTCGATCATCACCTCGATCAGTTCGTCGCGACGGGCTGCGACCCAGACCTTGGCTTCGTCAGGCGAAACCAAGTTCCAGAAGGCGGCGATTTCACCGTGGGTCGCGAAACCGAGGCGGGTGAGAGCGCTGCGGCAAGCCCAATCGACGAATTCCTCGCGGCTCACCTCCGGCTCGCGGAATTCGTCCGGTATGACCCGCTCCGTGAGATCGTAGATCTTCTGGAAGTTCGAGCGGCCGGCGATGGCGATCTTGCCGGTGTGCCAGAAATATTCGAGCGCCGTCTTGTTCGGATGCCAATTCCACCAGCCGCCGGAGACGTGGCCGTCGGCCTTGACGTCGCGCGCCAGCATCGCGCCGTCGCGCTGCACCCGCTCATAGGTCTCCTCGAACGCCGCCTCGAAGCCCTCGCCGCGCCATTTGCGCCAGCGTTCGATGATCACCTTCTCCTGATGGCGGAACTTGTGTTTCCAATAGACGAAGAAGGCGCTCGGCAGGATGGACGCGTCATGCGTCCAGTGTTCGAACAACACCCCGTCCTTTTCGAGCAGCGTGGTCAGATGCTCGCGTCTGTAGGTCTGATTGCGGGAAAACAGGATCTGATGATGCGCCCGCTCCACCGTCTGGATGCTGTCCACCTGAACGAACCCGAGATCATGGATGAGCTGCAGCAGCCCGGCCTTGGTCAAGGCGCGGTTTGGTGGAGCGCTGAGCCCCTGCTTGGCAAGAAAGACACGGCGGGCGTCGGAATTGGAAAGCAGATTCGTCATGGCTACATCATAATCCGGAAAATCTTCCTAGCCACCCGATATCGACAGCGAGTTTTGCTCTTTCATCATGCTCGATTACCCGTATAGAAGCAGAATTATCTGGATGCGAGGCTTGGTTTGGATATTCGTTTCGAAGGCGCCGGGGTCAGTTTCGGAGCGCGGGTAGCGCTGGAACCGCTGACACTCGGCATCAGCGGCAAACGCATCGGCGTCATCGGGCTGAACGGCTCGGGCAAAACCACTTTCGCGCGCCTCATCAACGGGCTGACCAAGCCGTCGGTCGGTCGCGTCACAGTCAACGGCCGCGACATGGCCGACGAGAAGGCGGCGGCGCCCGATGTCGGCTTCATCTTCCAGTCGCCGCAGAACCAGATCATCCTGCCGATCGTCAGGGACGACATCGCCTTCGGACTAAAGCGGCGCGGCTTCACCAAGGCGGAGATCGAGGCGAAGGTCGATGGCGTGCTTGCCCGTTTCGGCGCGCAGGCGCTGGCCGATCGCCGGGCGCACGAGCTTTCCGGCGGCGAACTGCAGGTGGCGGCCCTCTGCTCGGTGCTTGCGACGGGGCCGAGCATTCTTATCCTTGACGAACCCACCAACCAGCTAGACCTCAAGAACCGGGCGCTGGTCGAGAAGATCATCACCGGGCTCGAGGAAAGCGCCATCGTCATCACGCACGATCTGGACCTGGTCGCCGATTTCGAGCGGGTGCTGCTGTTTCATGAAGGGCGGCTTGCCGCGGATGCGCCAGCAGCCGAAGCGATCGCCTGCTACAGGGAGATCGCCGCCTGATGCAGTCGCTCTATGTCGAAGGCAACAGTGCGATGCACCGGCTTTCGCCGCGGGTAAAGCTGCTGTCGCTCGCGATCTTCAGCATCGTGCTGTTCATCAGCAAGGACATCACCCTGCTTTCGGCCGCCGTGCTGCTGGCGGCGATCGTCTGCCGCACGGTCGGCATGCCCGTGGTGGAAGCGTTGAGACGACTGCGGCCGATCTTCCTGACGATCGTCATCGTGGCGCTCTTCAACCTCATCTTCAACCCCTGGCACGACGCACTGGTGACCCTGCTGCGGCTGACGGCACTGATGCTGCTGGCCGCCGCCGTGACGGCGACGACGACCATTGCGCAGTTCATCGACGAGGTGACGGCGCTTGCCCGCCCGCTGGAACGCACCGGCTGGGTGCAGGCCGACGATATCGGTCTCGCCATCGGGCTCGTCCTGCGCTTCGTGCCGGAAATTCTCGGCCGGTATCAGGCAATCCGCGAGGCACATGAGGCGCGCGGCCTGAAGGTCCGGCCGACAACGCTGCTTGCACCGCTGATCATCCTGACGCTCAGGGATGCGGATAATGTCGCAGCGGCGATTGACGCGCGCGGCATTCGGCGGCATGTGAGTTAACCATTAAAAATTACGGAGTTCATGATGAGCACCCGCGACCTCGTTCTTACCGCCCTCTTTGCCGCGATCATCGTGGCGCTCGGCCTGCTGCCGCCGATCACGCTTGGCTTCATCCCGGTGCCGATCACCGCCCAGTCACTCGGCGTGATGATGGCCGGCGTGGTCCTCGGCGCCCGGCGCGGCGCGATCGCTGTATTGATCGTGCTGCTGCTGGTCGCTTTCGGGTATCCGGTTCTCTCCGGCGGCCGCGGCGGGCTTGCCATCTTCGCCTCGCCATCGGCCGGCTTCCTCGTAGGCTGGATCTTCGGCGCCTTCGTCACCGGCTATCTGAGCGAACGGCTTGTCAATGAGCAGCAATCCGGCCTGGTGCAGACAGTAAGCTTCTTCCTCGCCGCCATGGTCGGCGGCATCGTCGTGCTTTACGCCTTCGGCATCACCTATCTGGCGACCGCCGGCGGCATGGGCTTCCCGAAAGCCTTCGTCGGCTCGATGGTCTATCTCCCCGGCGACGTGACCAAAGCTGTCGTCGCCGCTCTCCTCGGCCGCGCCGTCATGGTCGGCTACCCGCTGCTGCCGGCGCGCGCCTAATCCAAAAACCGATAAAGCCAGTCGCGCGTCTCCTCCGGCAGTGAGGCCGGCGACTGGTCTTCGCGGGCGCGGGCCTGCCAGATGATTTCCACCTCGGCGGCGCGCTCTTCCCCTGTCTCGATGGAAATCAGGAAGCCGATGGAACGCACGCCGATCTTGTCGACGGCGGCGGTGAAGGTGGCCGGTTCGTCAAAGTGCAGCGGTCGGTGGAGAAGGCAGGAGACTTTGCTGGCTATGTAGAGCGGTTCGTCCTTCACGTCGGGGCGTGACGACCAGAAGCTTGAAAGAGCGGACTCTGCATAAGAGATATAGGATGCCAGAAACATCTGGCCGTTCATATCGACATCGCGAAACGGCACGTGTATTTCCGCCACACCAGGGCGTTTCGACTTACTCATCAACAAAACTGCCTTACAATATTCCCCAAGCCCGACATTACTGCATAAATCTTCAAACCGGAAATGATTTAAGGACGAAATCATACAGTAGTTCAAAGCGTTACAGCATAGTTTACGCAGCTGTATGAAGATGAGGCGCTGCCATGATGCTGTTTTCGAGACAGATGTACCGAAGAAGGTTTCGCGATACCCCGAGCTGCGAAGGCGCGACAAGAGCGCTTGTTGAAATTGCCCGGCGATGCCCCATCTGCTGTGGAACATGACATAAGCGACCGATAGAGTGTCTCCATGAGCACCCGTCTTTATGAACATCCGATCTTCCTGGAACACGTGACGCCCGCCGGCCATCCGGAGCGGTCGGACAGGATCCGCGCCATCAACATGGCGCTAGAACACCCAAATTTCGAGCGGCTGGAGCGCAGGCAGGCTCCGCAGGCGAACGAGGATGCGGTGCTGCTTGCGCACCCCGAGGAACATCTGACCGCGGTCATGCGGGAGATTCCCGAGGAAGAGGGTGAGATCAACCAGCTCGAAGCCGACACCTATGCCAGTCAAAAGAGCCTGCAGGCGGCGCTGACCGGCATCGGCGGGGCGATGGCCGCGGTGGACGACGTCTTTACCGGTCGGGCCGATAATGTCTTTGTCGCCGCCCGCCCGCCGGGGCACCATGCCGAGAAGACGACGGCGATGGGCTTCTGCTTCTTCAACAATGCAGCGATCGCCGCCCGCCACGCGCAGAAGGCGCACGGCGCCGAGCGCGTCGCCATCGTCGACTGGGACGTGCACCACGGCAACGGCACGCAGGATATCTTCTGGGACGATGCCTCGGTGCTGTTCTGCTCGACGCATCAGATGCCGCTCTATCCCGGCAGCGGGGCCAAGGACGAGAAGGGCAAGCACAACACCATCGTCAATGCGCCGCTTTCGCCGAACGTTGGCAGCGACCATTTCCGCGAGGCGTTCAAGTCACGCGTGCTGCCCGCTGTCGCCGATTTCCGGCCGGATCTCATCATCATTTCGGCCGGCTTCGACGCGCATCACCGCGATCCCCTGGCGCAGATCAACCTGACGGGCGAGGACTTCGACTGGGCGACCGGACGCATCCTCGAACTGGCCGACAGATACGCGAAGAACCGGGTCGTAAGCCTGCTCGAAGGCGGTTATGATCTCGAAGGCCTCGCCGAATCGGCGGGCATGCATATTCTGAGAATGATGAAGGGTTGAGAATGACTGACAGCGCCAAGCCTGAGGTATCAGGCCTTTCCTTCGAAAAGGCGGTTGCCGAACTCGAAAGCATCGTCGCCCGGCTGGAACGCGGCGATGTGGCGCTTGATGAATCCATCGAGATCTATGAGCGCGGCGAAGCGCTCAAGAAACATTGCGAGACCCTGCTTTCGGCCGCTGAAAACCGCATCGAGAAGATCCGCCTCGACCGCGCCGGCAAGCCGCAGGGCGTCGAGCCGCTGGACGGCGCCTGAGGCGCAGCAAAACTCCCTTTGACAGCGCTTGGCGATCGGCTTCAGACCGCTCTATGATCCCCCTGCGAAAACAATGAGGGGACAATGGAATGACGGACAGGTTGAAGGGCAAGGTCGCCATCATCTCAGGCGGCGCGACCGGCATGGGTTGTGCCGCCTCGAAGCTTTTTGCTGCGGAAGGCGCGCGCGTTGCGATCATCGACCGCAATGGCCAGGCGGCTGATGAGACCGTCAAGGCGATCCGTGATGCCGGCGGTGAGGCCGATTGCTGGACGGCCGACGTTTCGGACGAAGCCGCCGTCAATGCCGCCGTTGCAGGTGTGGAAGAACGCTACGGCGCGGTCACGGTGCTTTTCAATCATGCCGGCACGATCGTCATCAAACCCTTCCTGGAAACGACGCTTCAGGAATGGGACTGGCTTCACGCCGTCAATGTGCGCTCGATGTTCCTGATGACGAAGGCCGTGCTGCCGAAGATGATTGCCGCGGGCGGCGGCTCGATCGTCTGCACCTCGTCCATCTCCGCGGTCGCCGCCACGCCGATGGAGGTGCTTTACGACACGACCAAGGGCGCGGTGCACATGTTTGCCCGCGCCATCGCCGTCGAATTCCGCGACCGCAACATACGCTGCAACGCCGTTTGCCCCGGCTTTATCCGCACGCCGCACGGTCTGCGCGAGGTCGCCGACCTGCAGGCGCTCGGCGTCGATGTTTCCGACGCCGCCATCGCCGCGCAGCAGGGGCGGATCGGCGAACCCGAAGATGTGGCGCGGGCCGCCCTTTATCTGGCAAGCGACGAATCGAACTTCGTCAACGGCGCCCACCTCTTCGTCGACAACGGCTTTACCGCGATCTGAGCCGGCGCTCTTTCGCAATGAACCGCAAGGCGCTATTTCTGATCGATGCGCCTGCTGCGTCATTCAAAATGCTACAGCGTCCTCTGCGCGTCTGAAAGACGCGCGGTGCGATAGCGACAGGAGATCCGTCATGTCCTTCTTTCCTGGTAAAGACCCCCTGCCCGGCGATGCCTTCGCCTGCGACGCGATCGAGAACCTGATCATCCCGCGCACCAGCGACATCGGCGGCTTCCAGGTGCGGCGCGCGCTCCCCAGCAGGCAGCGCCGGCTCGTCGGCCCGTTCATCTTCTTCGACCGCATGGGGCCGGCGATCCTGAAGCCGGACGAGGCGCTCGACGTGAAGCCGCATCCGCATATCGGGCTGTCGACGGTCACCTATCTCTTCGACGGCGAAATCCGCCATCGCGACAGCCTCGGCACCGAAAAAGTCATCCGCCCCGGAGACATCAACCTGATGACGGCGGGGCGCGGCATCGTGCATTCGGAGCGTACACCCGACAATCTTCGCGGTCATCCGCTGCTGATGTCGGGGCTGCAGACATGGCTGGCGCTACCCGACGACAAGGAGGAGATCGATCCCTCCTTCGCCCACACGGAAAAGACCGAAATGCCGCTGATCGAAACAACAGGCGTGCGCGGACGTGTCGTCATCGGCTCGTTCGAAGGCATGACGTCGCCCGTCCGTGTTTTTTCCGACACGCTCTATGTCGATCTTAACCTGCAGCCGGGCACCCGATTTCCCTTCGGCGCGGGCCACGAGGAGCGCGCCGTCTACGTGCTCTCCGGCGATGTCGTCATCTCGGGCGACCGGTTCGCCGCCGACCAGCTGCTGGTCTTCCGGCCGGGCGATGCGATCACGCTCGAAGCCGGCAGCGAGGGTTGCCACCTAATGCTCTTCGGCGGCGCGGCCCTGAATTCGAAGCGTTATATCTGGTGGAATTTCGTTTCTTCCTCGAGGGAACGGATCGAAAAAGCCAAGGAGGAGTGGCGTACCGGCCGCTTCGATATCGTTCCGGGCGACGAAGAGGAATTCGTGCCTTTGCCGGAAAGCTGAACCGCCCCGCGCTGACGAATTAGAGCAGGATATCCTTCGAAAACCGCTCACACTTTTCGTTATCATGCTCTAAGGTGAAAACCTTCGGTTCCTGAAATGCGCTTGTTTTGCCGTATTCTAATCGAATAAAGCGAGACAAGGAAAAGCAAGAAAGAGCGCCCGCCCGTGACACAACTGCCGAAGACCCCCCTGCTCGACCAGGTCAATTATCCCGCCGACCTGCGCAAGCTCGAGGATCGCGACCTGCCGCAGCTTGCACGCGAGGTCCGCGACGAAATGATTGATGCGGTGTCGCGCACCGGCGGTCATCTTGGCGCCGGTCTCGGCGTGGTCGAGCTGACGATCGCCATCCACAGCGTCTTCGACACGCCTGATGATCGGCTGATCTTCGACGTCGGCCATCAATGTTATCCGCACAAGATCCTGACCGGCCGGCGCGATCGCATCCGGACGCTGCGCCAGGAGGACGGGCTTTCCGGCTTCACCCGCCGGGCGGAGAGCGAATATGATCCCTTCGGGGCGGCACATTCTTCGACCTCGATCTCGGCCGGTCTCGGCATGGCGATCGCCGCCGACCTCGACAAGGCGGACCGCCGCGTCATCGCCGTCATCGGCGATGGCGCGATGTCGGCCGGCATGGCCTATGAGGCGCTGAACAATGCCGGCGCGCTCGACGCGCGGCTCATCGTCATTCTCAACGACAATGACATGTCGATCGCGCCGCCGACGGGCGCGATGAGTGCCTATCTCGCCCGCCTCGCCTCGGGTCGCACCTATATGGGCTTCCGCGACTTCGGCAAGAAGCTGACGGCCTATCTCGGCAAGAACATCGACCGGGCGATCACCCGCGCCGTCGAGCATGCGCGCGGTTACGTCACCGGTGGCACGATGTTCGAGGAGATGGGCTTCTATCATATCGGGCCGATCGACGGGCATTCCTTCGATCACCTGCTGCCGGTCTTACGCAACGTGCGCGACAATGCGCGTGGACCGGTGCTGATCCATGTCGTCACGCAGAAGGGCAAGGGCTATCCGCCGGCGGAAGCTGCGGCCGACAAATATCACGGCGTCAACAAGTTCGACGTCATCACCGGCGCCCAGGCACGGGTCAAGCCGAATGCGCCGAGCTATACCAGCGTCTTTGCCGAGGCACTGGTGCAGGAAGCGGCCCTCGACGACAAGATCGTCGGCATCACCGCGGCCATGCCGAACGGCACCGGCCTCGACAAGCTCGCCGAAGCCTTTCCGTCGCGCTGTTTCGACGTCGGCATCGCCGAGCAGCATGCCGTGACCTTCGCCGCCGGCCTTGCGGCGGAAGGCTACAAGCCATTTGCGGCGCTCTATTCCACCTTCCTGCAGCGCGCCTACGACCAGGTCGTGCACGACGTGGCGATCCAGGGCCTGCCGGTGCGTTTTCCGATCGACCGCGCCGGTTTCGTCGGCGCCGACGGGCCGACGCATGCCGGCTCTTTCGACACCGCTTTCCTTACCACCCTGCCCGGCTTCGTGGTCATGGCAGCGGCCGACGAGGCCGAACTCAAGCACATGGTGCGCACGGCGGTGGCCTATGACGCCGGACCGATCTCGTTCCGCTATCCGCGCGGCGAAGGTGTCGGCGTCGATATGCCGGCGCGTGGTGAAATCCTGCAGATCGGCAAGGGCCGGATCGTCAAGGAAGGCACCAAGGTGGCGCTGCTCTCCTTCGGGACACGTCTTGCCGACTGTCTGCTCGCCGCCGAGGATCTCGACGCTGCCGGGCTTTCGACGACGGTCGCCGATGCACGCTTCGCCAAGCCGCTCGACCACGATCTGATCCGCCAGCTCGCCCGCCACCACGAGATGGTGATCACCGTCGAAGAAGGCTCGATCGGCGGCTTTGGCAGCCAAGTGATGCACTTCCTCGCAACCGAAGGCCTGCTCGACAACGGGCTGAAGGTACGCTCGCTCGTGATGCCCGATATCTGGATGGAGCAGGCCAAGCCCGAGGCGATGAATGCCCATGCCGGGCTCGATCGCGCCGGGATCGTCTCGACGGTGTTCCGGGCGCTTGGGCGCGGTGTTGCGGTTGGGGTTGCGGGATAACGCAATTGACGGGCGTGCCGTAAGTGCCCCCCATCCGCCTGTCGGCACCTCTCCCCCTAAACGGGGAGAGGGTTAGGGTGAGAGGCAGTTCTTGCCCCCGAGTGCGCCGTTTCGCCCAATAAAAAAGGGCGACGCATCGCTGCCCCGCCCTTCCATTTAACGTCCCTTTCCCTAAACAGACGCGCCGTCAGAACTCTGTCCAGTCTTCCTGGACCGCAGCCGCAGCACTTGCCTGCCTGCCGCCGAAGGCCTTGGCGACGGTGCGGGTCAGTGCGCGGGCCGGAGAGGCGACCGGGCGGGCGTTCGTGCCGGCGACGGCTGCGCGGGTTGCTGAGGCGATCTGGCCGAGCTTGAACTGATGCAGCAACTCGTCGAGAGCGTTTGCCTCCTGGGCGAGCGCATGGCTTGCCGCGGTCTGCTCCTCGACCATCGCAGCGTTCTGCTGCGTGCCCTGGTCCATGTTGTTGACGGCGGTGTTGATCTCCTGCAGCCCGATTGATTGTTCGCGCGAAGCGGTGACGATCGCGCCGACATGGCGGTTGATCTCCTGCACCTCGGCGACGATCGCTTCCAGCGCCTTGCCGGTCTCGCCGACGAGGGAGACGCCGGCAATGACCTGCTCGCCCGATGTGGTGATCAGCGCCTTGATTTCCTTGGCGGCATTGGCCGAGCGCTGGGCGAGCTCGCGCACTTCCTGGGCGACGACGGCAAAACCCTTGCCGGCATCACCGGCGCGGGCCGCTTCCACGCCCGCGTTGAGAGCAAGCAGGTTGGTCTGGAAGGCAATGTCGTCGATGACGCCGATGATGTTGGAGATTTCGCCCGAGGATTTCTCGATCTGCTGCATGGCGGAGACAGCCTTGCGGACGACATCGCCTGATTTTTCAGCGCCAAGGCGGGTGCGCTCGACAAGATTGCCGACATCCTCGGCGCGTTTGGCGCTGTCGCGGACGGTCGTCGTCACTTGCTCAAGTGCTGCGGCGGTTTGCTCGACGGCGGCAGCCTGCTGCTCCGTGCGGTGGGCAAGATCGTCAGCCGCCGAGCGGATCTCGCCGGCGCCCGCATTGATCGCGGAGGCATTGCGGCCGACCGACTGCAGAGCTGCCTGCAGCTTTTCGACGGCGTTGTTGAAGTCGTTGCGCAGGCTGTCATATTGCGGCGCGAACGGCGTCTGGATACGCGCGGCGACATCGCCGACGGCAAGGCCGGCAAGGCCGCCCGCCAGAGCGTCGATGGCATAGCGGATCTCGCCTTCCTCGCGCGCCTTCTGTTCGTCGCTTGCCTGGCGCTGGCGCTCGGCTTCGTCACGCATGCGGTCGGTCTCGCCGGAAAGCCGCAGTTTTTCGATCGCCGCCTGCTTGAAGACCAGAACCGACTGGGCCATGCGGCCGACTTCGTCACCGCGATCGGTGGCGGGAACTTCGATATCGTTCTGACCGCCGGCAAGGCGATCCATGGCGGTCGTCATGCCGACGATCGGGCCGACGATGGTGCGCGACATGAGCCAGGCGAGCACGGCGGCGGCAAACGAGGCGATGATGCCGCCGGCAAGCAGTGTCGTCTTCAGGTCACTATTGGCATCGGCCTGAACCGTGGCAAGCGCATCCGACTTTTCGCGTGCGGTCGCCTTGATCTTGGCGGAGGCCTGGCGGAAGCCGTCGAGCTGGCCCTTGGCGGCGTTGACGCCGATCTTGACGACCTCCTCGATTGGCGTGTCGGTCTCCTTGCGGGCCTTGGCCTGCGGCTCGGCGAGCTCATGGAAGTAGAGGTCGGCGGCCTTCTGCATGCCGTCGATCATCTCGACCAACTGGGGCTCGGCGGCAGCCGTCTGCTTGGCGGCGGCGATCGCCTTCAGCATGCGCTCGCGATTGGCGAAGATATCGGCGTAGGTGCTGTCGCTGCGGAACAGGATGAAGCCGCGCAGATTGACGGCCTGCTCGAGCATCGCCTGCAGCGCGTCGTCGATCTGGTTGACGAGCAGCTCGGACTTTTCCTGCTCGGCAGAAGCGGCTGCGGATGCCGTCGCCTTGGAATAGACGAAGACGGAAACGGACATGAAGATGAGGATGAGAGCTGCGAACGTGGCCGCAAGCTTACCGTTCAAGGATATGTTTTTAGTGGACATCGATGAATTTCTCCTGACGACAGTCTACACGGCGAGAGGCAGGTCGCGCGAAACGCGCAACCGCAGGGACGTCTGAATTGGGAACATGATTGGCGGAAAACGCCTGCGCCTTCATGGCGTGAAGCAGTTTGCACGAACCGCTGCAATCGAGCCGAACCTATGCGGGCAGGCTTTAAATTTGTTTAATTGTGCGGCGCAGCAGCGCCGAGGCCAAGAATTATTGCGCTTCCGGAGGGCTGAGGATCAGGATGTCAAGGTCCTTCTCGGGATCGAAATCCTCCGCCGTCATCCGGAAGGCGGTCGGACCGATCTTCTGAACGTTATTGCCGCAGAAGCTGATCAGATTGCCGGACTTGCCCTTGTCGATCGTCAGCTGGAAGCGCCTGATCGGTCCCGCCCAGTTGGCGCCGGTCGACAGAACATAAGAGATCCAGCTTTCCGTATAGTTCGCGCCTCCGGCCTCCGCTTCCCGGGCGCGCTGCTGGGCGACCCTGGTAAAATCACCATCCAGGCAATATTTGCGGGAATATTCCTCGAAACGCTCACCTTTCGGCTCACCGTCTTCGAGGAAGCTGATCGCCACGGTACCGCCGACGGCCGGCTTGTAACGATGCTCAACGTTGACCTTCTTCTTCGCCGGAAAGGTGGTGCGCCACCAATAGGTCGAGCGCAGCGTCCAGAGCGGCACGAGAGTAATTTTCTCGGCACCGTTGCTATCGCCCTCCGCCATGGGATAGACGAGGCCACGCACAATCCAGTCCTTCCGGACGGTTTCGGGAAGCTTTGCGAGCGCCTCGGTCGTCTTCTGGCTGAAAGGCAGGACGGGAATGCCATATTTGGCGAATTCGTCGGTCACATCGATGCCGAGCGAGACGACGCGCTGCTGTAGCTTGGCGGTGATTGGGCTGCCGTCCTGCACGGTGGAGAAATGCAGGAAATTATCGCTGTCATAATCGGAGATGGCGGAATTGTTGTCCACCTGACCCGTGATGTCAGGCATTGGGAAAGCAACCAGGCTTTCGACATCCTTGTCGGAGGTGTTCTCGAACACGTAGTCGACGCGCACTTCCGACGCGGAAATGAAAAGATCCTCCTCCGCCATGCTGACATCGTCGGACTGGGCGAAGATCAGCCCGCCGGTCTTGACCTCGGCCATCGTATCGTTCGCGAGCGCGGGCGATGCGATCCCCGCCGCGACAAGAAGAGTGAAGAGCTTCAGCATAAAACACCCCGTGCCTGCGGCCCGCCCCGCATTTCGCCGCGGCAGGATTATCGCCTAAAGCTTTTGAGGGTCAATGACGGTTTCCGGAACAAAATACTTGCAACCGGCGGCTTTGCCGGTCATTCACAGCCGATGTCCGATCAAAACAGCCAACGCCTCGACCAGCTTCTCGTCACCCTCGGCCTCTTCGCCAGCCGCTCGCGGGCCCGCGACGCCGTGCAACGCGGCACCGTGAAGATCGGCGGCCAGGTGGTGACCAAGGCCGGCGCGCTCTTCGGCGAGGACGCCGTCATCGAGATCGACGATCCGGCGCAGGACTATGTTTCCCGCGCCGCACTCAAGCTGACCGCCGCTCTCGACCACTTCCGGCTCGATCCCGCAGGGCATCACTGTCTCGACATCGGTGCTTCCACAGGCGGCTTCACCGAGGTGCTGCTGCAACGGGGTGCCGCGCATGTCACCGCGATCGATGTCGGCCATGGGCAGATGCATCCGCGTATCGCGACCGACCCACGCGTAACGAACAAAGAAGGCCTCAACGCCCGCAACCTGACGGCAGATGATATCGGCCATCCCGCCACCTTCATCGTGTCCGACGTCTCCTTCATCTCGCTGAAGCTTGCGCTTGCGCCGGCCCTCGAGATCGCCGGGCCGGGCGCCGTCGCCGTGCTCCTGGTCAAGCCGCAGTTCGAGGCGGGGCGCGAGGCGATCGGCAAGGGCGGGCTGCTGAAGGACCCGTCGTCTGCTCCCACTGTTGCTGCGGAGCTGGAACGCTGGTTCGTCGAGGACATGGGCTGGAAAAGCCTCGGCCTCATTCCCTCCCCGATTTCCGGCGGCGACGGCAATCAGGAATTCCTCCTGGCAGGATTGAAACCATGAGCACCGAAACCGTCACGATCGAGAAGCTCGGCGCCCAGGGCGACGGCATCACCAGCAGCGCCGGTGGACCGGTCTATGTACCCTTTTCCCTGCCCGGGGAAACCGTGGCGATCGCCCGGGTCAAAAGCCAGGGCACGATCATGTCGATCACGACATCCTCGCCCGACCGGCAGGAGCCGGCCTGCCGGCATTTCGGCCCCGACGGCCTGAACGGCACCTGCGGCGGCTGCACGCTGCAGCATCTGGCGGATAGTCCCTACCGCGCCTTCAAGCGCCAGCTGGTCATCGATGCGCTGAAATCCAAAGGGCTGACGCCAGAGGTCGCTGAAATCGTTCCGGCCCGGCCGGGCGAACGGCGACGTGCGGTTTTTGCGGCGCGCAAGACCGAGAAGGACATGCTGATCGGGTTCAACCAGGCCGAAAGCCATCATATCGTCGCGATCGAGGAATGCCCGATCTCCGCGGCAGGCATCATTGCCCGGCTGCCGGCGATCAAGGCGATCGCCGCTTCGCTGGCGACCAGTGCCGAACCCTTCCGCGTCACCGTGCTCGAAACGCTCTCCGGCCTCGATGTCGCCGTCGACGACGTGAAGAAATTATCGGACCCGCAACGGCGCAAGGCGGTCGAAACCGTGCTCAACCTGCGCGGCATCGCCCGTGTCACTCTTAATGGCGAAATCCTCATCGAACCGTCCAAGCCGCTCATCGATTTCGGCGGCGTCCAGGTGTCGCCGCCGCCGGGTGGCTTTGCCCAGGCGACCAAACCGGCGGAAGAAGCGATGGCGGAACTGGTGCTTGCCCATACCGGCAAGGCCAAGCGGATTGCCGATCTCTTTGCCGGCGCCGGCACGTTTTCATTGCGGCTGGCGCGGATCGGCCGCGTGCACGCCGTCGAAGCCGAAGCGAAGGCGCTCGCGGCGCTCGATCTCGCCGCGCGCAACACACCCGGACTGAAGCCTGTCACCGTCGAGAAGCGCGACCTTTTCCGTCGCCCTTTGATGACGCAGGAGTTCAAACCCTATGACGCCGTCGTCTTCGATCCGCCCCGCGCCGGCGCCGAATTCCAATGCAAGGAGCTTGCCCGATCGGCGGTGAAGAGGATCGTAGCCGTCAGCTGCAATCCGCTGACGCTGGCGCGCGATCTCGCAATCCTCGTCGAAGGCGGCTACCGGATCACCGGAGTGACGCCGATCGACCAGTTCCTCTGGACATCGCATGTCGAGGTGGTGGCGACGCTGGAGAAGTAGGCTTCTCCATCAGTTCACCGCTTCGCTTTCGAGGAAGACGCCGAGCTGATCCAGCTGGCCGGCAATGCCCGACTGGCGGTATTCCACCTTGTCGCCGCCATCGAGGATGGTGATCTGTTCAGTGACAACGACATGGGTGCCGCTCTTCATCGGCGCGATGGTGACCGTCGTCAGTGACGAGGATATGCGCCGGCCGTTGTGCGACATCGTATAGGTATAGACGATGCCGCGATCCTCGACGATGTCCTCATAGCGGGCATCGGCAACATATTCGTCGCCCCTGCCGAACTGGAAGCGGCTGACATCGCGGCCACCGACGTGGAAATCATTCTCGATATAGGTGGTGGAGAAATTCTCGCCTGGCGAAATCCACTGCAGGCGCGCCTTCGGATCGGACCAGGCGGAAAAGACCCGCTTGGCGGAGGCTTCATAGGTGCGCTCGACGGAGAAGGTGGAATGGAGGGTGCTGCGGTCTTCCTCCATGTTCTTACTTCCTTGTCTCTGGTTCTCTTTCAGTTTCCGGCCCGTCCGGATTGGCTTTCAGGTAGTCGCCCAGCCTGTCGAGGCTTTGCTCCCAATGAGTCCGGCGATCGTTGATCCAAGCCTCGGCTGAGCGGAGGACCGCCGGTTCGATATGGCATGTCCGCACGCGCCCGATCTTTTCGGAGCGCACGAGGCCGCTCGCTTCCAGCATCTGCAAATGCTGGAGCACCGAGGGCAGCGCCATCTTAAGCGGCTCGGCCAGCTCCTTGACGGAGGCCGGCCCGCTGCAGAGGCGGTCTACCATGCTGCGCCGGGCCGGATCGGCCAGCGCCTGGAACATCAGATCGAGTGGTTTTGATTGGTTAGGCATATACCTAACTATAGAAGCGCAGCGACAAGAGTCACGAGATAGTTAGGTCAACACCTAAGCTTCCGGCGCCACGGAAAATCAGCCTGTTTGAGGGCCTCAGCGGCGCATGAAGGCCTCGAAAGCCGCCCGGGCCTCGGCACTTTTCAGCCGCGCCGAGAAATAACGAGCCTCCTCGTCGATGCGGGCGATGATCTCGCCACGGTCGCCACGAATGAGATCGCGGGCGATGCGCATCGCCTCCGGTGGCTTGGCTGCGAGCTTTGCAGCAAGACCAAGTGTCAGGGCATCGACCTCGCCTGACTCGACAACCTTCCAGACTAGACCGGCTTCCCTCGCCTCCTCGGCCGAAAAACCTTCGCCGGCGGCAAGCATGGCGAAAGCGCGCTGATGGCCCATCAGGCGCGGCGCGACGAGGCTGGAACCTGCCTCCGGCACCAGCGCCAGATCGACGAAGGGCGTGCGGAACTGGCTGCGGCTCGATGCGATGGTCAGGTCGCAATGAAGATGGATTGTCGTGCCGATGCCGATCGCAAGGCCGTCGACACCGGAGACGACGGGTTTTTCGGCATTCACCAGAGCATAGAGGAAATCAAGGATTTCCTGCTCCAGGCCGCGACCGCCCATTGCGGCAGCGAGAAAATCATTCAGGTCGTTGCCGGCCGAGAAGCAACCCTCAGTGCCGAGGAAGGCGGTGGCGCGGATGCCGGGATCAGCATTGGCCGCGTTCAGCGTATCGGCCATTTTGCGATACATGGCGCGGGTGATGGCATTCTTCTTTTCCGGCCGGTTGAAGCGGATGAGCTGGACGCCGGGATAGGCAGAAGGTTGCTCGACGACGATATGATCGGTCATTGGGGGCTCCTCAGGCAAGCAGGATGCGGGCGGCGGCGAGGCTTGCCGCGCCATTGACGACCCGGTCGCAAAGGGCTGCGGTCTCGGCGAGCAGGTTTTCGGCTGCAAAGCGGCAGAGCACGACGCGGCCCTCGCCTGCTCCATCGCTGCTCTCGGCGAGCGCGCCCTTGGCGAGATAAGAGCCGGCGAGCACGAGCCCGAACAAGCGTTGATAGGGCGTTGCACCCGAGAGCGCCTCGGCGGCCTTGCCATCGGCAAGCATTTTCAAGAGCCAGGCGGTCGCCTCGTCGAGGTCGGCGATAGCGGCGTCGAGCCTGGCGGCGGTTTCACCGAAACCATGCAGATTGGAGTTGCGGACAGCGCCGGCGATCTCTCGGAGTTCGGCGATGAAGCCCTTCACCTGATCGCCGCCGGAGAGCTGCAGCTTGCGGGTGACGAGGTCGATCGCCTGGATGCCGTTGGTGCCCTCGTATATCGGCGCGATGCGGGCATCGCGAAGATAACGCGCGGCACCAGTCTCCTCGATGAAGCCCATGCCGCCATGGACCTGAATGCCGAGGGAGGCGACCTCGACGCCGGCATCGGTCGAGAAGGACTTGGCGATCGGCGTCAGCAAAGCGGCGCGCTCCTGCCAGTGCCGGCGATCGTCGCTTGCCCGGTGGGACATGTCGATCGCGTGGGCGCAGGCATAGGAGATGGCGCGCGCCCCTTGCGTCAAGGCTTTCATGGTCAGCAGCATACGGGCGACATCGGGATGTTCGACGATCGGGCTCATGCCGGCGCCGCTCCAGCCGGGCGCCCTGCCCTGCGTGCGTTCCCTGGCATAGGCGAGAGCCTTCTGCGTGGCGGCTTCGCAGATCGCGACACCCTGCATGCCGACAGCAAGGCGGGCGTTGTTCATCATCGTGAACATGCAGGCGAGCCCCTTATTCTCCTCGCCGACCAGCCAGCCCACAGCACCTTTTTCATCACCGAACTTGCCGTCGCCATAGATCATCGTGCAGGTCGGCGAACCGTGGATGCCGAGCTTGTGCTCCAGCGAGTGGCAGAAGAGATCGTTGCGGGGACCGAGGGAACCGTCGTCGTTCACCAGGAATTTCGGCACCAGAAAAAGCGAGATGCCGCGTGTGCCGGCCGGCGCATCCGGCAGGCGGGCAAGCGCCAGATGGATGATGTTCTCGGCCGCATCATGTTCGCCCCAGGTGATGAAGATCTTCTGGCCGAAGAGACGGTAGCTGCCGTCGTCGCGGCGCTCGGCGCGGGTCTTCAAGACGCCGAGATCGGAACCGGCATGCGGTTCCGTCAGGTTCATGGTGCCGGTCCATTCGCCTGACACCATCTTCTCCAGATATTTGTCTTTCAGCACGGCGCTGCCATGGGCGCTGACGGCCTCGATCGCACCCATCGTCAACGTCGGGGCGAGCGCGAAGGCCATGGAGCCGGAATTCCACATTTCGAGGGCTGCGACGTTCAGCATATGCGGCAAGGCCTGGCCGCCGAACGCTTCCGGCGCCGTGAGGCCGTTCCAGCCGCCGGCGATCCAATTGCGATAGAGATCACGCCAGCCGTCCGGCAGCCTGACCTCGCCATCGGCCAGACGGGCACCCTGGCGATCGCCGATTTCGGCGAGAGGGGCCACTTCCTCTGTGGCAAAACGTCCCGCCTCGGCGAGAATGGCGTCGACCAGATCTTCGCCGAGATCGCCGAGCAGTCCTTTTGAAAGCGCCTCGCCCATGCCGGCTACGTGCTTCAACGTAAACGCGATTTCCTCGACGGGCGCTTTATACATGGTATTTTTCCTCCTGAGATCGCCTGCGCAAGGCAAACCCTCCGGGTTCAGAGCTAATTGATTTTTACGTAAACGTCAATTTCGATTTCCGCAACCGCTGTGCGATAATTCGCCCGCCATGGCGCATGGCTCTTGCGCCCTTGCACAAATGAACGTCATGGAGAATCTCTAGTGCATAACGTGATAGAGGGTGCTTAGCGCGTCCAACTGGACGCGCTGCGCCCTGAGAAATGAAATCGCCTTCGCAAAGGATCGGCGAACAATGGATACATTGCCCGTCAACATACCCGGTTTCGTCTGGGCCTATCGTTTCTCGCCTGAGGAAAAGACCGCGGTGCGGTTGAACAACAGCGCGACCGTGGCAGAGCTGACCGCCGACAATTGTTTCTACTGGCTGCATCTCAACCTTGTCGACGCCCGCGTGCCGGCACTGCTCGATACCCTGGACGGATTGACGGAGGACGCGAAATCGGCGCTGACGACGCGCGATACGCATGCGGCCATCACCGTCGACGAGCAGATGCTCTACGGCACGCTCGTCGATTGCCAGCGCGATTTCGCCCAGGATACCAACAATCTCGGCTGGCTGCATTTCGCCATGTCCGACCGCTTCATCATTACCACCAGACTGCAGCCGCTGCGCAGCGTCGAACGGGCGCGCGCGTTGATCGAGAAGAATCCGGGCAAATTTTCGCGGCCGGTCGATCTCTTCGAACTGCTGGTCATCGAATTCCAGCGCACGCTGATTGCGATCGTCATCGAACTCACCGAAGAGCTGAACCTGATCGAGGACATCGTCTACGACAACGCACCACGCGACGAACGCCGGCGCCTGGCGCCGGTGCGGCGTACCGTGGTCAGGCTGCATCGGCATCTGCGCACGGTGCTGGCGCTGATGCGCCGGGCCGCAGCGACCGATGACGATGAGATGCCCTTCGGCTTCGACGACGTAGCGCGGCGACTGACGAGCCGGCTGGAAACGGTCGACCACGATATCTATGCGCTGCAAGACCGGGCACGCCTGCTGCACGAAGAAATCGATTCGAAACAATCCTCCGAAACCAACCGCCACCTCTATTTGCTGTCGATCATGACGGCCTTCCTGCTGCCGCCGACCCTGGTGACCGGCTTCTTCGGCATGAACACGGCAAACCTGCCCTTCGCCGTCGGCGACTACGGCACGGAATACGCCGTCGCCCTCATCATCGCTTCCATCGCTTTCGCGTGGTGGCTGCTGAGGCGCGTGGATATTCTTTGAATGCAAAACGCCCGGCGTGACCGCCGAGCGTTTGGCAGTTCAGCAGGCAGGCATCAATAAGGCGAATAGCACTGCTGGCGCGGGCCGTTTTTGGGCTGGAACGTGTTGTCGTAGGCCCGATAGGAACGGTAGCGGTTTGCGCACCAGGCCACGTGAGCCGAGCCCATGCTAGGTGCGGGCGCGACATAACGCGGCTGCGCGGCAACGGCGCCGCCGATGATCACACCGGTGCCGAAGGCAGCGAGCGGATACCAGTAGCCGTTATAATGGCGATATCCCGGACGGTAATAGCTATATCCGCGATAACCGCCATACCAGCCGGGCCGGTAATAGGCGCCCGGGCGATAGCCAGGCCGATAGCCGGGCCGGTAATAATCGCCGCGATAATAACGGCGGTACTGGACGCTCTCGACCGCGGAGGATTTTTCCACCTGCGGAGCAGTGGGCATCTGGATTGCTTGCGACGGCACGAAACCTGTCAGAACGACGGCGGCGGCCAGCACTGCGGTCGCGATCTTGTTTCTCAGCCCGATCATTGCTTCATCTCCCATTCAACAGCGATCACCGCCTGCCCAGCAATGCTTTGACGCCAGAATGGTTCCAAAAGCAGCCGGGGCCGGCTGCTTTTCCTTTTAGATCAGCTGAACTGAACCAGACATTAACTGGTGCGGACAGCGAAATCAGGCAACGGCCGAGATTTTCGCCTGATCGCCCTGCAGGCGGTTCACCATGAAGTTCGAATACCATTCGAGGAACTGCATGACACCGCCCTCGTGCACGGCGGAATAGGGACCGGGCTCGTAGGCCGGCGAGTGAATGCCGAAGGCGTTTTCCTCGACGATGCGGCGATCCTGGTCGTTGGTCTCCGTCCAGACGTGCGTCAGCTCTTCCAGATTGTAATCCACCCCTTCGACCGCGTCCTTGTGGACGAGCCACTTGGTCGTTACCGCCGTCTCGTTGGCACTGAGCGGCAGCACGCGGAAGGAGATGGCGTGGTCGCCGAGCAGGTGGTTCCACGTCGTCGGATAATGGAAGAGCAGCATGGTGCCGATACGGTTGATCGAGATGTCGTCGGACATCCGGCGCTTGACGGCGGGCTTGCCCGACATTGTGTAGCTCTCGGCATCCTCGATCAACGGCATGCGGGCGGTGCGGAACTGACCGTCCGGCGAAATCTGGAACTTGCTGGGCAGTCCGGCGGCTTCGCAGCGCTCCCAATGGCCCGCGATCTCCGGATCGTCGGCGCCGCCGTCCGTGCCGGTGACGCTCGGGGCTTCGGGATAGGTGCGGCAGAGTTCGGGATGGTTGGCGGCGCAGTGATAGCACTCGCGGTTGTTTTCCCAGACGAGTTTCCAGTTGCCCTTCTCTATGATCGTGCTCTGGAAGGCGACCTTGGTCTCGCCGATCCGATGCGGCGCCATATAGGGCTCGATCTTGTCGCGCATCGGCTGGAAATCCGGGGCGGTGTTGGCAAGGCAGATGAAAATGTAGCCTGCCACGCTCTCACAATGGACGGGCTTCAGGTTGAAGCCGCTCTTGTCGAAATCGTCGCCCATATGGCGGGCGAATGCGAGCTTGCCGTCGAGATCATAGGTCCACTGATGATAGGGGCAGACGAGACGCACGGAGGAGCCATGCTCCTTGGTGCAGACGCGCGAGCCGCGATGGCGACAGCTATTGTGGAAAGCGCGGATGACATTGTCGCGGCCGCGGACGATAACCACAGGATAAGTGCCGATCTGAACGGTGAAATAGGCGCCCGGCTTCGGCAGCTCGCAATCATGACCGATAAACAGCCAGTCGCGATAGTAGATCATCTCCATATCAAGCCGGAAATAATCCTCGTCGGTGTAGAACGGCTGCTCGAGGCTGAAGCCCTCACGGCGGTTCTTGAGCTGACGCAAAACGTTGCTGCGAATATCCATCTTTGTGTCCTCGTGCATCAGGCTGCCAGCCTTGAGAAGAAGGCCGGCGGAAGCGCGCCCGCTTCCTTCTCCTCGGGAGAATTGTTCACGGCGTCATTTAATCACCGAGCATGTCTGCCGCTTGGTTATAATGCGACATCGGCTTCGAAATTGACGACAGGATGCCGCAAGGCGCCACTGGCTTATTCTGGTCGATCGCATCGCCCGACTCTTCAGGCAATTATCGTCAATTGCGCCATGGCGTAAAGACCGGTTCGGCAAAGAGATCCGCTGCCTGATACCGACAGTCGTCGCATCTGCGACATATGCCGGTGCTTGCCTTAGCATTCCCTGGGTTGCCGGGCCGCTTTAACATCGCGTTAAGCATACCGCTCTATCCTCGTGGTGATTGCAGACTGACCGAAGAACGCGAACCATGGCCAAACTCCGTTATTTCGATGCGAAAGAAGCAGGCAAACTGCAGGAACCGCAGCTGATTGCGGCGCATTCCGAATTCTTACGCACCGGCCGCATCACACGCGAGCGGCGGCACTGGCTGGCCGAGGAAAAACGCTACCTCACCCATGAGGAGGTGGCGGCAAAAACCGGCCGCAAACTGCAGGTGGCCGGCGAGAAGACGCATCAGCACATCAACGGCTTCCACCGGTCGATCCAGTTTCCGAAGATGATCTTCCACCGGACGCTGGAGGACAGCCCGCATCTCGGCTATTGCCACGTCACCGCCGCGCGCACGAAATTCGCCCACTACGAAGAGGTGAGCTGGGCCTTCTACATCGCCAATTTCTATTCCGACATCGGCGAGAACGACAACTTCTTCGAACATATCGATGTCGGTTACTCCCGCATGTATTTCGCCGTCGCCATCAAACCGGGCGACAACTCCGCGGAAAGGATGACCATCGACAGGTCCGTGCGCGGCAACGGGCTGCTCTTCCGCACCCATGATCCGCAGGCGGCGATCCGCAACATCCTGCTGCTCGGCGCTCGCAACGAACAGCTGCGCGAAATCATCCGCCAACTCTAAAGCGCGTCGCGCCAAATCGGATTCATGCGGCGCGCTTTGGGTCTTCATTCGATGCATGTCGTTGTCCCAAAACCGCGCCACACTTTTGGGCGACATGCATTGGACGAACATCGCGATTGATCGCGGGCGACGGAAAGCCTAATGACTGCCGGGAAACCACCGGACGGGACATGGCACGCATAATCGACATTACGGCAGATAGACAGGCAGCGCTCGAAGCGGCCTGCGCGGCTCTTGCCGACGGCTTTGCAATCGCCGTGCCGACGGAGACCGTCTATGGTCTTGCCGCCGACGCCACCAATCCGGCAGCCATCACCCGCATCTACGAGACGAAGGGACGGCCGCGCTTCAATCCGCTGATCTGCCACATGGCCGATCTTGCGATGACCGAGGAGTACGCCGAATTCGATCCGGTTTCCCGGGTGCTCGCCACAGCTTTCTGGCCGGGCCCGCTGACCTTGGTGCTGCCGCTGAAACCTCAAAGCCCGATCCATTCGCTGGCAACCGCCGGGCTCGACAGCGTCGGCGTCCGCGTGCCGAAGGGTTTCGCAGGCGCGTTGATCGGCGCCTTCGGACGGCCGCTCGCAGCCCCCAGCGCCAATACATCAGGCCGAATCAGCGCAACGAGTGCCGCTCACGTCGAAGCCGATCTCGGAGCGAAGATCCCGCTGATCCTCGATGCAGGAGCGAGCGCCGTCGGCGTCGAATCGACGATCGTCAAGGTGGAGGACGGGCAGATGAGACTGCTTCGGCCGGGCGGGCTGGCGGCACGTGAGATCGAACGCGTCGCAGGCAAGCCGCTGCTGCGTGCGAACAAGGCATCGGCCGCAATCGAGGCGCCCGGCATGCTCGCCTCACACTACGCGCCCGGCGCTTCCGTGCGCCTCAATGCGACGGCGGTGGAACCGGGCGAGGCGTTGATCGCCTTCGGCAGCGCTGCTGTATCCGGCGCGGACGGTGCGCGGATCGTTCTCGACCTCAGCCCGCGCGGCGACCTTGCCGAAGCGGCGGCAAATCTTTTCGACTACATGAAGCGGGCCGATGCCAGCGGGGCGTCGAGCATCGCCTTTTCGCGAATCCCCGAAGAGGGACTGGGCGAAGCCATCAACGACCGCCTGCTACGGGCGGCCGCTCCCCGCGACTGAAAACCGCCAAGCATAGAGATAGAGAAGCGAGCCGATGACCAACGCCAGCATTTCCACCGAGCATCTCGACCGCTTCGCCGCCATCGTCGGCGACAAATACGCGCTTCGCGGCGAGGCCGACCTTGCTCCGCATCTGATCGAAAACCGTGGGCTCTATCACGGCTCCTCCCCTCTCCTCCTGAAACCGGGCTCGGTCGCCGAAGTCTCAGCGATCATGAAGCTTGCGACGGAGACCGGAACGGCGATTGTGCCGCAAACCGGCAATACCGGCCTTGTCGGCGGCCAGACGCCGCGTGAGGGCAAGTCCGATATCATCCTGTCGCTCGAGCGCATGAACCGGATTCGCGACGTCGATCCGGTGGCCAACGTGCTGGTGGTCGATGGCGGGGCCATCCTTGCCGAGGTTCAGAAGGCGGCCGAGGAGCATGGGCGGCTCTTTCCGCTGTCGCTTGGCTCGGAGGGTTCCTGCCGCATCGGCGGCAACCTTTCCACCAATGCCGGCGGCACGGCCGTGCTTGCCTACGGCAATATGCGCCAGCTCTGCCTCGGCCTCGAAGTGGTGCTGCCGACCGGCGAGATCTGGGACGGGTTGCGCCGCCTAAAGAAGGACAATACCGGTTACGACCTGCGCGACCTCTTCATCGGCGCCGAAGGCACGCTCGGCATCATCACCGGCGCTGTGCTGAAGCTCTTCCCGCAACCGCTCGGCCATCAGGTGGCCTTTGCCGGCCTGAATTCGGTCGAAGACGCGCTTGCCCTCTTCAACCTCGCCTCCAGCCTCTGCGGCGCCTCGCTCACCGGTTTCGAGCTGATGCCGCGCTTCGGCGTGGAGATCACCGCGCGCAACATCGACGGCGTGCGCGATCCCCTGGAAGCGGCCTATCCGTGGTACGTGCTGATCGATATTTCAACGTCGGACTCGGCCGAGACGGCGGAGCGGATGATGAACGCTCTGCTGGAGCAGGGATTCGAGGCCGGCCTGGTGCTGGATGCCGCGATCGCCTCGTCGGTGGCGCAGCAGAAAGCGCTCTGGCACATGCGCGAGAGCATGTCGGAAGCCCAGAAGCCGGAAGGCGGCTCGATCAAGCACGATGTTTCCGTGCCGGTCTCGCGGATTCCGCATTTCATGGCGGAAGCCGAAGAAGCGGTGATGGCGGCAATGCCCGGAGCCCGCATCTGCGCCTTCGGCCATATGGGCGACGGCAACATCCACTACAATATTTCCCAGCCGCTCGGCGCCGACAAGGACGCCTTCATCGCCCGCTGGCACGAGATGAACCACATCGTTCACGGGCTGGTGCTTGCTCATAACGGCTCGATCTCAGCCGAACACGGCATCGGCCAATTGAAGCGCGACGAGCTGGCGACAATCCGCCCGGCGATCGAAATCGAGCTGATGCGCCGCATCAAACGCACCTTCGATCCGGCAAACATCATGAACCCGGGAAAAGTGGTCCGCCTCGATCCTTGAGGCCGACGGTCAGGGCGATCAGCTTTTCTGCGTACCGCCGCCGGTCAGGAGCTGTAGTGCCGGTGACTGTTGCGTATTGTTCTTGACGTCGTACATCGCGGTGAACCGCCGCAACAGCTTGTCGACCTTCTTCGGATCCTGAAGATCCTCGAGCTTGACGAAGCGGCCGACAAGATCGGCCTGCTTGGCGACATCCATGCCGGATATCTGCGTCGGCAGGCTGTAGGCGGTGGTGATCACCTGGTAGAGCGCCTTGTCGCCGAGGATCGAATAGATCGAGGTGATGCTCGGGGCCTTGCGGCTGAAATAGAGGGCGAGACGGACACCGTCGTTACTTTGGCCCTGCTGGGTTTCCATCGTCTGCTGGACGAAGAGCTGCTGAGTGTGGTCCTCGGCGGCCTTGTTCTGGATGGCGCCGATCTTGGCGCGGGTGAGGTTGCCGTCCTTATCGAAGTTGAAGGCAGCGACAATATCCTTGAAGCGCGCGTCAGCCTTGGTGTTGAGGTAGCTCTTCTTGTCATCCGGATCCGAGGTGAAGATCTTCTTCAGCGTGGCCTTGTCGTAATTCTTCGGGTCGAGGTTGTTCGCCTTGAGCACCAGACCAGTCAGTCGGCTGTCATTCAGGAAATCGTCGAGCGACTTCACTTTTGCCATGCCCTTGGCGAAATAATCGACCTCGGCCGTCGCATCCTTCGATGCCTTGTCCTTCACCGGCCCGGCCTTCAGCAGCATGGTCATATGCGACTTGTAGTCGGTGGCGTACTTGGCCATGGTCGCGTCGGGCAGAGCCTGGAAGGGTGAAGCCGCCTTGCCGTCGGGACCGAAGTTGAAGGCGCGGGCCATCTTGGTGATGCGGTCATCCTTGAGGGACGCGATATATCCCTTCGGATCGTAGGCATCGCTGGTCAGGATCTTGCGCATCATCGACCGCGGCACGTCCTGCTCCGTCAGGCCAAAGGCCTGCAACGCCACGTGATAGGGATCCGGCAGATTATCATTGCTCTTAGTGAAATCAGCCGTCGCATTGGTGCGCAGGAAATCATTGACGGTCTTGATATCGGAAAAGTCCAGCAGGCTGTTGCTGGGGGCCATCATGGTTTTGTAGTTGGACGCTACCTCGTCGATCGCCTCGTCGCGCTCATCGTCGTAGCGTGCAGCATAGTTGTCGTTGGTGGCCTGGGCCTGATCGGCGTTCTGAACCGAGCTGAGAGCCGGAAGGGATCCGTCGGCAGCAAAGTTGAAGTCCGCGTTGAGATCGGCATGGCCGGCTGCAGCTGCAGCCGTGGGATCGGTCAGAATGCTCTTCAGATCGGCGTCCGAGATATCGAAAGGCAGATCGTAGGTGCTTTTCAGAAAATTGGTGATGGCGGGATCAGCCAGCAGCTCGTCGACGTTGCCGATCGACGTCATCCGGGCAGAATAGTCGTCCGTGCGTGCCGAAGCGCTAAATTTCGTGCTGTTGATCTGGCTGGCCGTCTGCGCAGCCATGCCGTCCTTGAGCGAGCCGTCCGCCTTGAAATTGAAGGCGGCGGCGACGTCGGCATAAGTGCCGGTGCCACTCTGGTCGGTCAGGATAGCGCGAAGAGCGACATCGCTGACCGTCGACGGGATGCCATAGGCGTTGCGCACGAAATTGTTCAGTTTGCGATCTGCCAGCAACTGATCGACGTTGGAGATGCCCGCGATCGTCGATTGGTAATAGACTGCTGCACTATCGGCCTTGCTGGCCGTGCTCGCGCTCTGAGAGGCGCTCTGGGAGGCATGAAGGGTCGCGACCGATCCGTCCGCCTTGAAATTGAAGAGGTCGTGAACGTCGCCATAGCCTTGGGCGGCAGCAGCCGAAGGATCGACCAGGAAAGTCCTCAAGGTCGCATCGGAAACGCTGTCTGCGATCTGCATGCTGTTTCTGAGGTAGCTCACCGCAACCGGATCGGACATGATGTCATCGACATTGGTGACATTGCCGATCATGCTGTTGAAGTGTGCTGCGTTCGCCGCCGACTTGTCGGTGGTCGATTTCTGTTGCGCCGCTGTCTGGATCGCGGATCCGTTGATCGAGCCGTCCGCCTGAAAGTTAAAGGCGGCGTTGATGTCGGCATGCCCCTGAGCCGCGGCATAGGACGGATCGGTCAGGATGTTCTTCAAATCGGCATTGCTGAAACTCGTGCCGAGACCGTAAGCATCCTTGATGTAACGCGCCAGAACGCTGTCTGAGAGGAGATCATCAACATTGGTGATGGCGCTCGATTGAGAAGTCACCGTGTAATAATTGCTGGTGCTTGAGGCAGCCGACTGCAGCTTGTTCGCCTGGTCGATCGACTGAACACGCACGGTGTTCGAGGTCGTGCCGTCAGCCTTGAAATTGAAGGCGTTATAGACATTGGTAAAGCCCATCAGCTGGGCATAGCTTGGATCGGTGAGCACCATGCGCAGCGCTGGGGCCGTAAAGTCAGCCCCCATGCTGTAGGCCGTCTTGATGTAGGAGGTCAGGCGGTTGTCCGCGACCAGATCGTCGACATTGGTGATCGTACCGATCTTGGCGGTGTAATAGGCCTTGTTGTAGTCGGCCGCCGTCTTGCTGACGTAGTAGACATCCGAACCGACCGAATTGTCGATGATGAGCGATTGGGAGTTCAACGTATAGGTCTCGATGACCGAGGCCTTCTGCGCGGCGGTCTGCGCCGTGCCGGTGACGGTGCCGTCGGCGTTGAAGCTGAACTGGGCGGCCAGCGCCTTGTATTTGTCGCCGCCTTGCGTATTGACCACGCTCGAGGGGTCGCTGAGATCGCTCGTCAGCACCTGCCGCAGGAAATCCTTCGACGCATAGGTGGGATCGATCTTGAAGGTCTTCAGCACATAGGTGCGCAGCCGGGTGTTGTTGACGAGATCGTCAACGGTCTGCACGGAGTCGATATTGTTGCTGTAATAGGTGCTTTCGGCAGTGGCGGCGTTGTCGGCATCGACAAAGGATTGCTTGTAGAGGCCGATGAGATCGTCCTCCTGCGCATCCGTCTGCACATCCTTTTCAGGCGAGTTGAAATTGAAGGCAGCGGCGAATTCGCGGTAACGCGTGTCGGAGAGCTTGTTGGCGTAGCTGTTGGGATCGGTGAGATCGCTTTCCAGCACCTTCTTCATGAAGGCCTTGGCGTAGGTCATATCCTCGAGGCCATAGGCCTTCATCGCATAGCTGTAGAGCTTGTAATCGCCGAGGAAGTCGTCGACGGTTTTGACCTTATTGATATTGTCCGCATAGTACTGGGCTTCCTTCTTGACGGTCGACTGCGACGCAACCTTGGCGAGGCTGGACGTCATATCCTTCGACAAAATCGAATATGCGAGGGAAGCCGTAATCATGAAAAGCGCCCTTTTCGGCAAATTCTTTAAGAGAATCACGCACTGCTGGTGACGGCATTTTGCCACGAAAAACTTACCTGAGGCTTACCCCAGGATGTGCCGCTTCAGGACACCACACCGTTCACCTTCCGGAAACCCTGCCGGATTCGGTTTTGATAACCATCGCAGGAGGCAAAGTTTTCTTAACCGCAATTTTTAAGCTGTACGGAACGGGGCACGCCTATTGTCGGCCATAGAGGACGAAAAGTCCCAAGGAGAAGACCGGAAACGGCTCTCAGGTAAGACAAGGGTAGAATGAAATGAACAATCCCGTTATGAAGCCCGCATGGGCTGGTACGACGTTGCGCCTCGATCCGTCCCGCTTTCCCCAGCAGGTCAGCTACGCCATCCATGATTGTTCGGATGACGTCAACATCACCATAGACGAGCGCGGCGCAGTCCTGCGCAAGGTCCTTCCCTCCAGCGGCCTACCACTCTCGATTGCGCTGCCGAAGCGCGTCTTCAAGGGTGTCGCCGCCCGCGCCATCGACCATGGTGACGGCGAGGTCACCGTGACGCTCGAACTCCACCACGCAGACCCGGAACTCTGCGTTCCACTGCTTGTCGCCCATGATCTCAGCGATATCGCCGCCGACTGGCGTAGCTGGTCCGAAGCCTTCCGCATCCCGATGCTGATGGTCGAGGCCGACGGCGTCGCCCGTCCGCTCGAAGACCATATCGGGGCCTTGCGCACCAGCGACCTCAAGCCGCGCCGCCGCCATTCCTACTTCGCCAACCGCCGTCCGCGCTTCCTCGTGCGCCGCACCACCGGCCGGCTGGGCGTCGCCATGAAGATCGAAGGCAAGGAAATCATCGCCCGCAACTAAAGCGCCACGCATCGAACTTGATGCGCGCAACGCTGCGCACTTCCGGGCGACATGCTTCGGAACCATTTTGAAACCCGGCGCCTGCGCCGGGTTTATCGTTTCATGCATCGTCCCATTCAGGGAATGGCGAAGAGCAGCGAGAGGAAAAGGCCGAAGAAGATGATGAGGCCGACGCGGTTGTTCGACTTGAAGAGCGCCAGGCATTGGGCCGGATCGTTGATATCGAGCCGGATGATCTGCCAGCCGAACATGCCAGCCGCACCGATGAGGCCCAGGAAGGCAATCAGGTTGGCGCCCGCGAGCGCGAAAGCCAGGAACATTAGCACCAACGTCAGCCCGTAAAGGCAGATCAGCCATTGCCGCGTTTTGTCGCCGAAGAGGCGGGCGGTGGAGCGCACGCCGATCAGCTCGTCGTCCTCCTTGTCCTGATGCGCATAGATCGTATCGTAACCGATTGTCCAGGCGACGGAGGCGGCGTAGAGCAGGATGGCGGCGAAGGAGAGGCCGCCCAAAATGCCGGCCCAGCCCATCAGCGCGCCCCAGGAGAAGGCAAGTCCCAGGAAGAATTGCGGCCAGTCGGTAAAGCGCTTGGCGAAGGGATAAAGCGCCACGATGCCCAGCGAAAGCACGCCGAGGAAGACGGTGAGCCAGTTAAACTGCAGCAGCACGAAAAGGCCGACCAGCGCCTGCAGGCCGATGAAGATCTTCGCCCGGGCGCGCGTGACGCGGCCGGAGGGGAGCGGACGCGAGCGCGTGCGGGCCACTTCCATGTCGATCTTGTGGTCAACGAGATCGTTGTAGGTGCAGCCGGCGCCGCGCATGGCGACCGCGCCGATGAAATACAGGAAAAGATGGGACACTAGCAGGCTGCCGGAATAAAGCCCCTCGTCAATCGCCGCATTGGCGGCAAGTGTCGCCGACCAGAAGCACGGCCACATCAGGAGTTGCCAGCCGATAGGGCGATCCCAGCGCGCAAGCTGCGCATAGGGCCAGAGCCATTGCGGCAGGATCCGGTAGACCCAGTTGTCGGAAGGCGCGTCGGAGACGCGGTCATTGAAGTTGTCGGTATCTTCCATGCCGCCCATCTAGCGATGGGCCGGCAATCCGGTCAAGAAGCGATCACCGCGCCGCGACCGCATAATTCCTTAAATCGGAATCAATCCAAGGGCATATCCCGTGGCAATTCAAAGCGATACAGCGCCGCTTGCGCGCCCAAAGGGACGCGCAAGCGGTGTCAATCACTGCAGCGAAAAATTGAACTTGTAAGTCGCCGAGACGCCGATCAGGACCTGGTTCTTGGAGCCGCGCTCGCGCACGAGACTGCTGTCGGCGGCGGGACCGGCCAGCCGCTTATATTCCAGGAAGGAACTCGCCGAGAGGTTTTCCGTCGCCTTCCAGGTGAGCGCCGTACCTGCACCGTAGGACTGGATGCCCGACGACGGCTTATAAGGATCAAGCCCGCTTGCCGCCGCCTGCTTGGCGTTGACGCCGTAATAAGCGTCGTAATAGCCGCTGGTGGCGAATGTCGCGCGCGGGCCGCCGGATAGTTGCAGGTCCGGGGCAATATCGGTGAAGGCATCGACGGCGAGATCGGCGACGACGCCGTCATGGGCGCGGATGCCCTGGCGAACCTCGGCGCGGGCGCGAAGGAAATCGGTCGGATAGACCTCGACGAATCCGCCGGCTTCCGCCCCCCACTTTACCTTCTTCATACCCTTCAGTTCATGGCCATCGCCGTCGTCACGCGACGGTACGAACCGGCCGACAATGCCGGCGCGGAAGGCGCCGTTGTCGATGAGAGCGAAGGAAGGATTGTCGTTGCGCGAGGAAAACCGCGGGCCGGAGCCCTGCCGGCCAACTGAGATCAGCGGGCTGAACTTGAATTCGTTACGCGACGAGCCCTCGAATTTCGGAGCGGAGAAGCCGGCGACGCCGACGTTCAGATACCAGTCGCCGGACCAGAAATGTTGGCCGCTTTCCTGCGCGGCGGCTGATCCAAAAGAAGAAAGGGCAATAGCCAAAGAAATCGATACGACTGATCGATGAAACACGTCCGCACTCCAGAAAACGCAAAAACAAAGCCGCGGAGGGCGGCAGCCGCTACACTTATCCCGATCTCGTTACCCCAATGTTAACCACGGCAGCGAGATGAGGACGGCTTTCTAACGCTGGTTCCAGCGGCGGATGACCGGTTCGCTCAGGTCGTGCTCGTAGCCGAGCACGCTGATGCTTGTGGTATCGAGCACGAAACGCGCGCCGTCTTGCGGCGGCAGGCCGAGCCAGCGGGCGGCGAGCACACGCAGGAAATGCGAACTCGAAAAGATCAGGATGGTAGCGGCTTCCGCGCGAAGCGCATCGATGACAGCATCCGCCCGTGCGCCGACATCGGCTGCCGTTTCGCCACTCGGGCAGCCGTCGCGAAAAAGCTGCCAGCCGGGGCGACCCGCAAGGATCTCCTTCGTCGTGATGCCTTCATAAGCGCCGTAGTTCCATTCGGCGAGATCCCCTTTGATCACCGCACCCGAGCCGAATCCGGCAAGCGCGCAGGTCTTCCGGGCCCGCTCGGAGGGGCTCGACCAGACGGCGGAGAAGGAGAGGCCCGCCAGCCGTTCTGTAAGCTTGCCGGCAGCGGCCTCGCCGTTCGCCGTCAAGGGAATATCGCTGCGTCCGGTATGGCGCCCGGACAGGCTCCATTCGGTCTCACCATGACGAACCAGATAGATCTCGGGAAATGGGCTGCTCATCGACACGTCCTTTCATGATGGCCGGTCTCTCGGCGAAGGCGCTGCTGGATCAGAACGTCACCTTCTCGAGCGGCGCACGCCTCGCCTCGAATTCCCTCAGCTTGGCTTCGTTGCGCGCGATGTAATTGCGATTGTCGGGAACGGCGAACTGGTTCTTGGCGATCTGGATCTGCAGGATGAAGAGCTCGTCGAAGCGGAAGCCCATTTCGGAACCCGCCAGATAGAATTCCCACATGCGGAAGAACTGTTCGTCGTAAAGCGCTACGGCCTCACCTTTGCGCGCCACGAAACGCTCGCGCCAGTGGCGCAGCGTATAGGCATAGTGCATTGGCAGGATTTCGATATCCTTGACCAGGAGCCCCGCCTTTTCGAGCGGCGGAACGACCTCGCCCACCGAGGGAATATAGCCGCCGGGGAAGATATACTTCTCGATGAAGGCGTTGGTGGCGAAGCTCGGCTTCGGACGGCCGATCGAGTGCAGGACCATGACGCCGTTGTCGTCGAGCAGGTCGAATACTTTGCGGAAGAAATTGCCGTAGTTGCCGATACCGACATGTTCGAACATGCCGACCGAGACGATGCGGTCAAACTTCCTGCCCGTCATGCTGCGATAGTCCTGCAGCTCGAAACGCACGCGGTCGGCAAGGCCGCGCTTTTCGGCGCGCGCGCGGGAAACCTTGAGCTGTTCCTCGCTGAGCGTGATGCCGGTGAAGTCAGCCCCTTCCGTTGCCTCCGTCAGGTACATGCCCATGCCGCCCCAGCCGGAACCGATCTCCAGGATGCGCTGGTTCGGCTCGAGCAGGAGTTTGGCGGCGATATGCCGTTTCTTGGCAAGCTGCGCCTCGTCAAGGCCGATACCAGCCGGCTCGAAATAGGCGCAGGAATATTGCCAGTCCTCATCGAGGAAAAGGTCGAAGAGCTTGGCCGATAGGTCGTAGTGATGGGCGACGTTGTGCTTGTTGCGATTGACAGGCACGCGGCTTTTCAGCTGCTGCCAGGCAATGCGGCCGAGGAGTAGTGCCGCCATCTTGAAATCGAAGATTTCGTTGGTGGTGTTCTGCTTCACCAGCGACAGGAAATCGTAGATGTTACCCTGTTCGAGAATGAACCGGCCTTGCATGTACATTTCGCCGAGCTTCATGGTCGGGTCGCGCCGGATGGCGTCTTCCGCCTCCTGATCGGCAAGGCGGGCGACAACGGTTTCACCCGTGCCGTCGCCGACCACGTGAGTCTCGCCATTGGCAAGGGTAAGTTTCAAAGAACCCTTGCGGATGATTTGCTGGACGATCGATAAGAATGCCGACGCCATTGACGCCTCGCAAATGTGACAGGATGGTCACATCAACTTAGGCGATCTCTTTCGCCTTACAAGCGCCGGATTTAGCACTCCGTTCAGAACGCTGCCAAACTGTTGCATTTTTGCCGATGTGGTGGCTAAGCCATTATTTTCGCTTCATGGCTTCGGCAAGTGCCGCGCCGAAGGCACCCTGACTTTCCGGCTTCGGTGTGGCGGGCCGACGCTCGTTCTGCGGCCCGGAACCGGAATTCCCGCGAGAATCACCACGCGGCGGCGGCGCTGAAGAACCGTCATCGCGCCGCATGGAAAGACCGATGCGCTTGCGCTTGGCATCGACTTCAACGACCCGCACCTTGACAACATCGCCCGCCTTGACGACCTCGTGGGGATCCTTGACGAAGCGATCGGCGAGCTGGGATACATGCACCAGACCATCCTGGTGCACACCGATATCGATGAAGGCGCCGAAGGCGGCGACATTGGTCACTGTGCCTTCCAGCACCATGCCGGGCTTCAAGTCGGAAATTTCGTTGACGCCCTCTGCGAAGGTCGCGGTCTTGAAGCTCGGGCGCGGGTCGCGACCGGGCTTCTCCAGTTCCGAGATGATGTCCTTGACCGTCGGCAGGCCGAATTTCTCGTCGATGAACTGGCGCGGATCGATCGATTTCAGGACGGCGCTGTCGCCCATCAGCGCCCTGAGATCGCGGCCGCAGGCAGCGACGATCTTCTTGGCGACGCCATAGGCTTCCGGGTGGACCGAGGAGGCATCGAGCGGCTCCTTGCCATTGGGGATGCGCAGGAAGCCGGCGCATTGCTCGAAGGTGCGGCCGCCGAGGCGAGCAACCTTCATCAGATCGCGTCGTGTTTCGAAACGGCCCTCGCTGTCGCGGTGGCGGACGATTGCGTCGGCAATCGAAGGCCCGAGCCCGGAGACGCGGGCGAGCAGCGGCGCGGACGCGGTGTTCAAATCGACGCCGACGGCATTCACGGCATCTTCCACCACGGCATCGAGCGAGCGCGACAGCTTCTGCTGGTCGACATCGTGCTGATACTGGCCGACGCCGATCGACTTCGGCTCGATCTTGACGAGTTCGGCCAGCGGATCCTGCAGACGGCGCGCGATGGAGACCGCGCCCCGCAGCGAGACGTCGAGATCGGGGAATTCGGCGGCCGCCGTTGCTGAGGCGGAATAGACCGAGGCGCCCGCTTCCGACACGATGACCTTGGTCGGCTTCGGCGCCGGCAGTTCGGCCAGCATGTCGGCCACCAGCTTTTCCGTTTCGCGGCTGCCGGTGCCGTTGCCGATCGAGATCAGCTCGACATTGTGCTTGCGGATCAGCGATGCGAGCTCGATCTGGGCGCCGCGCACGTCGTTCCGAGGCTGGAAGGGATAGACGGTCGATGTCGCTACCACCTTGCCAGTGCCGTCGACGACAGCGACCTTGACGCCGGTGCGGATGCCGGGATCGAGACCCATCGTCGCGCGCGAGCCGGCGGGTGCCGCCAGCAGCAGATCCTTGAGATTGCGGGCGAAGACATGGATCGCCTCTTCCTCCGCCCTCTCACGCAGCTCCCGCATCAGGTCGAGCGAAAGCGACATGGAAAGCTTCACGCGCCAGCTCCAGCTTGCGACCTCCATCAGCCAGCGGTCGCCGGGGCGGCTTGCGCCGATCTCATAGGCGGCCGCGATCATGCGTTCGACCGGCTTGTTAGGAGAGACGGTCTCGGCATCCGCCTCGATCGTCAGCGTCAGCACCTCTTCGTTCCAGCCGCGCAGCATGGCGAGCGCGCGGTGGCCGGGTGCGGTCGCCCAGCGTTCGGAATGGTCGAAATAATCGGAAAACTTCTCGCCCGTCGCCTGCTTGCCGTCGACGACCTTGGCCTTAAGCAACGAGGCCTGGCGCATATGGGCGCGCAGCCTGCCAAGCAGATCGGCATTTTCGGCAATGCCTTCGGCGACGATGTCGCGGGCGCCTTCCAGCGCCGTCTTCACGTCGGGCACATCAGCAGTGATGAAACCTTCGGCCAGCACGGCCGGTTCCTTGGCGCGCTCGGCGAGGATTGCCTCGGCGAGCGGGCCGAGGCCGCGTTCGCGGGCGATCTCGGCGCGGGTGCGGCGCTTCGGCTTGTAGGGCAGATAGAGGTCTTCGAGCTCGGCCTTGGTTTCGGCGCCGGCGACCTTGGCCATCAGCTCGTCCGTCATCTTGCCCTGACCGGTGATCGATTCGACGATCGCATCGCGGCGGGCTTCGAGTTCGCGGAGATACACCAGCCGCTCGGCCAGATTGCGCAGCTGCGTATCATCCAGCCCGCCCGTCACTTCCTTGCGGTAGCGCGCGATGAAGGGCACGGTGGCGCCCTCGTCCAGCAGCTCGATCGCGGCTTTGGCCTGGTCGGGCCGGGCGTTGATTTCGGCAGAGATGCGGGCTGCGAGGAAACGGAGGTCAGCGGCCATGGGATTTCCTGTTTCGACTGAGGTGGCGGGACCATAACGGCGAAAAGCGGCAAGGCAATGTTGGAGTTTGCTGCCCGGCGCCGATCCACAGGAAAGCATGCCGGAAAGGCGGCGATTTTGCGGTTGTGCAGATGCGGCATTCTTTGCTAGCAGAAGCAACGTTTTGACCCGGCGCCCAAGCCATCCCTCCCCTCTCGCGGGAGGCAAGGAAATTCGACATGCCAAACCTTCTTCTCGAACTCCGCTCCGAAGAGATTCCGGCCCGCATGCAGCGCAAGGCTGCCGGCGATCTGAAGAAACTCGTCACCGATGCGCTTGTCGAAGCCGGCCTGTCCTATGAGGGCGCGCGCGAATACTGGACGCCGCGGCGGCTAACCCTCGACATTCACGGCCTGACGGCGCGTTCCGCCGACGTGCGCGAGGAGCGCAAGGGACCGCGCACCGACGCCAACGAGAAGGCGATCGAAGGTTTCCTGCGCGGCGCCGGCCTTTCCTCGGTGGCCGAGGCGCAGGTGGTGAGCGATCCGAAGAAGGGCGATTTCTATGTCGCAGTCATCTCCAAGCCGGGCCGCGCGACGGAAGAGATCATCGCCGAGGTGATGCCCGGCATCATCCGCGATTTCCCATGGCCGAAATCCATGCGCTGGGGCAAGGCCTCCTCCAAGCCCGGCGCATTGCGCTGGGTGCGGCCGCTGCAATCGATCGTCTGCACCTTCGGCCCGGAGCATGAAGAGACCGTCGTCATCCCCTTCGAGATCGACGGCATCACCGCCTCCAATGTCACTTACGGCCATCGCTTTCACGCGCCCGAGGCAATCACCGTGCGGCGCTTCGACGACTACGTCGCGAACCTGGAAAAGGCGAAGGTCATCCTCGACGCCGAGCGGCGCAAGGACAACATCCTGCACGACGCACGCGACATCGCCTTTGCCAACGGGCTTGAGCTGGTGGAAGACGAAGGCCTCCTGGAGGAGGTCTCCGGCCTCGTCGAATGGCCGCAGGTGCTGATGGGCTCCTTCGAGGAGGATTATCTCTCCATCCCCTCCGAGATCATCCGTCTGACGATCAAGACCAACCAGAAGTGCTTCGTCACCCGCAAGCAGGGCGGCGAGACGCTTTCGAACAAGTTTATCCTCGTTTCCAATATCCAGGCCAGCGACGGCGGCAAGGAAATCGTCCACGGCAACGGCAAGGTGGTGCGGGCCCGGCTTTCGGACGCGCTGCATTTCTGGAAGCGCGACCAGGGAAACATGCCGGATCTCGAGACGCTGGAAGCTTCGGCCGAAAAATTCGGTCTCGATCTCACGAAGCCGCTCGACCAGCGCATGGCCAAGCTCGATGCGCTCGATGTGACGTTCCATGCCAAACTTGGAACGCAGGGCGCGCGCGTCGCCCGCATCCGTGCGCTCGCATCCGAGCTGGCTGGTATCACCGGCGCTGATGCAGCGCTCACCGATCGCGCCGCGGTGCTGGCGAAGGCCGATCTGCGCACCGAAGCCGTTGGCGAATTCCCAGAACTCCAGGGCTTGATGGGCCGCAAATATGCGGCGCTTCAGGATGAAAACGCCTCTGTCGCGCTCGCGATCGAGGATCACTACAAGCCGCAAGGCCCATCCGATCGCGTGCCTGCCGATAAGGTAGCGATCACCGTCGCACTCGCCGACAAACTGGACACGCTGATCGGCTTCTGGGCGATCGGCGAAAAGCCGACGGGTTCAAAGGATCCCTTCGCACTGAGGCGTGCAGCACTCGGCGTCGTCAGGATCCTGCTGGAGCGCAATGTCAGACTGCCGCTGCTGAAGATCGCGCGCCAGACATCGGTGCTCGCCAAGGCGAGCGGCGAGGCGGAGTTTTCGTTCGCAGGCGATCCGGCCGAGACATTCGCCGACCTCCTCTCCTTCTTCCATGACCGTCTCAAGGTCTATCTGCGCGATCAGGGCGCCCGCCACGATCTCATCGACGCCGTGCTGACCCCGGAGGCCGACGACCTGTTGATGGTGGCGCGCCGCGTCGAAGCGCTGACGGCCTTCATCACCTCGGAGGACGGCAAGAACCTGCTCGCCGGCACCAAGCGCGCCACGCAGCTGCTCGCCGCCGAGGAAAAGAAGGGCACGGTGATCGCAGACGCCGTCTCGGACGCACTCTTCAAGCTCGATGCCGAAAAGGAACTGTTGGCCGCGATATCAGGCGCATCGAAAGAGGCGGCGGATGCTGTCGCCCGAGAAGACTTCCGCTCGGCGATGGAAGCACTTTCCAGGCTGCGCGCCCCGGTCGACCGCTTCTTCGAAGATGTGCTCGTCAACGACGAGGACGCCGCCATCCGCGCCAACCGCCTCGCCCTGCTGCGGTTGATCCGCGAGGCAACGGGAACGGTTGCGGATTTCTCGAAGATCTCGGGGTGAGAATGACCACCATCGGCGTGCTGGCATTGCGGCCGCCGAGACGCTATTCATGAAGCATGCAAAACAAAATCCTCGTCAGCGCCTGTCTCATGGGTCAGGCCGTTCGCTATGACGGGCGGGCGAAGCCATTGCTTCATCCGGTAATCGAGACATGGCGGGCAGAAGGGCGGCTGGTGACCATCTGTCCGGAGATGTCGGCAGGCATGCAGGTGCCGCGGCCGCCCGCGGAAATCCTAGGCGGAGCGACCGGCGAAGAGGTGCTGGCTGGCAAGGCGCGGGTTGTCGAGCTGACGGACGCCGATGTGACGGAAGAGTTCCTGCAGGCGGCGGAGAATGCCGTGGCGCTCGCCAGGCAGGCCGGCTGCCGCTATGCGCTGCTCATCGACGGCAGCCCGTCCTGCGGATCCGATTTCATCTATGACGGCACGTTTTCCGGCCACAAGCAGGCCGGCAAAGGCGTGACGGCGGCCGCGCTGAAAGCTGATGGCGTCGAGGTGTTTTCCGATCGCGAGATCGAGCGGCTGATCGATCGTATCGCGCAGTAAGCTTCAAAAGGCACGGCCGCCGGAGAACCGACGGCCGCTAAGAATTTGGTGATAAAAAGGCGTGTTGCCTTCGCGCCGTTTAAGCAGCACGGCGACCTTGATGTATGGCCGAGGCATTGCTTTCGCCACTCACGCGGAAGCCGCGGATGAGGTCGATCAGTTCGTCGGTGTCGCTGGCCAGCGTTTCGGCCGATGCCGTGGTCTCTTCAGCCATGGCGGCGTTCTGCTGGGTGGCGGCGTCGAGCTGGTTCATCGACGACGAGATTGAGCGCAGCGTGGTGTCCTGCTCGGAGGCGCTGTGGGCGATCTTGGCGACGATCTCATTGGCGGCCTTGATCTGGTCGGAGATCCGCTTCAGCGCCTCGCCTGCCTCGCCGACCAGACGAACGCCGTGGTCCACCTGAGTGGAGGAGCGGGCGATCTGATCCTTAATCTCCTTGGCCGCGGCGGCGGAGCGCTGGGCAAGTTCGCGCACTTCCTGGGCGACGACCGCGAAGCCCTTGCCGGATTCGCCGGCGCGGGCAGCCTCGACGCCGGCATTCAGCGCCAGAAGGTTGGTCTGGAAGGCGATCTCGTCGATGACGCCGATGATCTTGGTGATCTCCGAGGACGACTTCTCGATGCCGCTCATCGCTTCGATCGCCTGGCTGACGATTGCATCGCTATGAGTGGCTTCGGTGCTGACGGCGTGGACGCGCTTGCTCGCCTCGTGGGCGCCATCGGCGGTCTGACGGACGGCGACGGTGAGTTCATCGAGCGCGGCCGAGGTTTCCTCCAGGCTCGCAGCCTGGCGTTCGGTGCGCTGCGACAATTCGTTGGAGGCGCGGCGGATTTCCTCCTTGCTGGTGCCGATATCGCTACCCTTGGCGCTGACCTTGGCCATGGCAGCTTCGAGATGCGACAGCGCATCGTTGAAGTTATCGCGAAGGGCGGCGTATTTCTGACCGAGATCGGCGCAGCGGACAGTGAGGTCGCCGCGGGCGATCATCTCCAGCGCCTTGCCGATCGTTGCCACAACCCGAGCCTGGAGCGTTGCTTCATCCTGCTGTTGGCGAAGATTGTTTTCGCGCTCGTTTTCCAGCGCCAGCTGCTGGGCCGCCTCGCGATCCGACATCGCGTGACGTTCCCTGATCTTTTCCTGCAGCGACTGCGTCGCCTTCGCCATCATGCCGACTTCATTGTTCATGCCGGTATGCGGAATGGCGATGGAAACGTTTTCTTCGGCGACAGCTTTGAGGGCGGCATGGACCTTGTTGAGAGGTCCCGATATGCCGCGGATGACAAAATAGGCGGCCGCCATGGCGAGGAAGAACAGTATGATGCTGCCGGACAGAGCGGTCAGGATCGTGCCGTTCACCTGAGCATCGAGATCGTCCATATAAACGCCGGTGACGACGACGACCTTCCAGGGGTCGAAGGCCAAGGCATAGGCCGTTTTGCGGAAATCGCCGGCAGGATGGCCCGGTTTGGCGGTAGAATAATATTCGACGAGACCGCCGCCCTGCTGTCCCAGCTTGACCAGCTCTTCGCGGTAGAGCTTGCCTTTGCTGTCCGGCTGACCCTTCGAGACCTGCCCGACCTTCGAGGCGTCGTAGTGGAACATCATCTGGATGTCGTAACTGTAGCCGAAGAAATAGCCGTCAGGGTCGTACTTCATCCCGTTGACGGTGGCATAGGCCCGCTTCTGAGCATCCTCGAGCGTCATTTCACCTGAAGTGACCTTGGCCTGGTAAAGCTTGAGAACGGAGACGGCCGACTGAACCTCAGCGCGGAGCATGTCATAGCGCTCCTGGTAGATCGCATTGACCGAGGAGCGGATCTGCAGGGACGTGGCGATCGCAAACGCTACCATCAGGCCGATGACCAGCAATATGAGCTGCTTCGATATCTTTAGGTTTTTCATGAATCCTCGCAACGGGAATGGGCAAATACATTCCGGTGCGGTCTTCTACCGCCTGTGCGAGCGCCGAAGAGGACGACGCGTCTACCGCTGCTAAAACAACATGCTGCGACCGGCGAGTAAGAATTGACGCCTACCCTATAAGAAATCTTTAATTTAATTAAAAACGCGACAAAATTTCCCTAAAAATCAGGGGGCAGAGTTACAAGGCAAAACTGCAGATTTTCATCCGTCGGTCGAACATCACTCGTTTTCGAATTCTCAAGCGACCGGCAGCGCTCCAAAACAGGAATGCACCCTCGCTGCTCATCGAGGGTGCATTCGGTCCACCGGTGGTGGAACCCCAATCGATCGAAACCTTGATCAGGCGGGGCAGGGAACTTCTTGTTCTTACGCAACTCCGGACGCAAAACCGCTGCGCACTTTTGCTGGAATTGCTTCTAAAACCGCAGCTTGAATTCGGAGGCGTCGAGGGTGGCCGGCTGTTCAGCCATGCCTGCCACAACGGGCTTGGCATCGCTGCCGATGACGGCCGCGGTCGTGGCGTTCATGTCGATTTCCTCGGCAGGCACGACCGAGGGCTCGGCAGCAACCAGGGCTTCAGGGGTTGCCTTGCTGACGAAGAGCACGGGCGAGCCGCCCATCCAGCCTTCGGTGCGATAGATCTTCTTTTCGCCGCCGACGTCGCGGATCTCGCTCGCCTCGACGACGCCGGGCTTCAACTCCGGCACGGTGTAGTCCTTCTTGGTAACGTCGATCTGGAGCGGCGGGCAATTGCTGCAGGATTGGGTGAGGATGCTGCTGTCAGCGCTGGGGGCAGCCTTGCCGATCACCTCGATAGAAGATGCCATCGCCGAGCCCGCCATCAGCAGGATTGCCGCACCGAAGAAAATCTGACGCATCAATGCTACTCCGTCTCACTATAGGAGCGATATAGCGCAGCTTTGTTTCTATCCCGTCAGGGGAAAAGGTAAAAATTTAAAGAACGCGACGATTTATACTTTATCTGGGGCTGTTTCGCGCTCGATCGCACGCCAGCCGATGTCGCGCCGGCAGAAGCCGTTTTCCCACCTCACCTTGTCGAGCAACGCGTAGGCACGGTCTCTCGCCTCGCCGACCGTGCCGCCTGACGCCGTGACATTGAGCACGCGGCCGCCGGTCGCAACCAGCGCGCCGTCCTTCAGGCCTGTGCCGGCATGAAACACCTTCTCACCGTCGCCCGCATCCGGCAAAGAGAGGATCGGCGTGTTCTTCTCGTAGGCGCCGGGATAACCCTTCGAGGCCATCACCACCGTCAGCGCCGGATCGTCGCTCCATTCGGCGCTGACCTGATCGAGCGTGCCGTTGGCTGCCGCCAGCAGCAGCGGCAGAAGATCGCTCTTCAACCGCATCATCAGCACCTGGCATTCGGGATCGCCGAAACGGACATTGTATTCGATGAGCTCCGGACCCTTCGCGGTGATCATCAGCCCGGCGAAGAAGACGCCGGAGAAGGGATGGCCGCTTTCGGCCATGCCGCGCATCGTCGGTTCGATGATCTCCTTCATGGTGCGCTCGACCATCTCGGCGGTCATGACAGGCGCCGGCGAATAGGCGCCCATGCCGCCGGTATTGACGCCGGTATCACCCTCGCCCACCCGCTTGTGGTCCTGGGCGGTTGCCAGCGGCAGCGCATGTTTTCCGTCGCAGAGGCAGAAGAAGCTCGCCTCCTCTCCGTCGAGATAGGCCTCGACGACGACTTCGGCGCCGGCAGCGCCAAAGGCGCCCTCGAAGCAGTCGTCCACAGCAGCCAGCGCCTCATCCAGCGTCATCGCCACCGTTACGCCCTTGCCGGCAGCAAGGCCATCGGCCTTGACCACGATCGGCGCACCCTGGGTTCGGATATAGGCTTTCGCCTTCGGCGCATTGTTGAAGCGCTGGTAGGCGCCAGTCGGAATGTCGTAGCGGGCGCAGATATCCTTGGTGAAACCCTTCGAGCCCTCGAGCTGGGCGGCGGCGGCGGAAGGACCGAAGACCGCAAGGCCATCGGTGCGCAGCCGGTCGGCAAGGCCGGCGACCAGCGGCCCCTCCGGGCCGACGACGACGAAATCGATCGCCTTGTCCTTGCAGAAAGACGCGACGGCTTCGTGATCCTCGACGTCAACGGACACCAGGGCAGCGTGTTCGGCGATGCCCGGATTGCCGGGTGCGGCGTAGAACTCCGTCATCACAGGCGATTGCGCCAGCTTCCACGCGAGCGCGTGCTCGCGTCCGCCCGATCCGATCAACAGAACCTTCATGCGCGACCCTTTTCTGTTTCGTCTGGCCTGGTCCGACTGGCGGTTAAGGGCGAAGAACCGAAAGGTCAAGCGGGAAAGCTTACCAGCCCCCGCCTCCACCGCCTCCGCCACCCCCGCCGGACGAGCCGCCGCCGGAAAAACCGGAGGACGAACTCGATGGCGGCGGCGAAGGAATCGTCGAGGCGATGGTCGAGGCCATCGAGGAAGAGAAGCCGCCGATGCGATCGGAGAAGCTGCCGCTGTTGAAATTGCCGGAGTACCAGGCCGGCGCATAGGCAGCGGCGGCACCTGCGGCCGCCGCCGCGAGCCAGGTTTCGAAGGCGCGCGACCAGGGCTTCTCGACGCCGAGCGCCACCGCATAGGGCAGCAGCGTCTCGAAATGTTGCGGCGACATGTCAGGGGCGCCCGCGGTGTTCATGCGGTCCTTCTCGGCAAGCGTCAGATACTGGCGCAGGCCGTCTATGCCGTCCATCATCTTGGCGCCGAGCGGGGTCGGTGCGCCCATGATGAAGACATAGAGGATGTTCAGGAGCACGATGCCGCCGACGGCAAAGAGCATCGGCGTTTCATGCAGCTCCATCAGTGACGAGGCGAGCGCCAGGACCACGGTTGCCAGGATGCTGATGCCGACGAAAACACCGATCGCGGTGGCGATGATGGCCAGGATCTTGCCGAACAGCGACTTGCCGCGATGCAGCGACCTGACGAAGCCGGCGACGAAAACCGCAACAAAGACCGAAATAGCGATCGGAATCAGCATCAGCGCGATCGTATCGGGCTCCAGCGAACCATAGACGAACAGCACCACGAGGGCTGCGGCGCTGAGCGCGATGCCGCCTGAGGTGTAACCCAGGTTGGAATTGTAGTATTTGCCGCGATGCTCCTTCTCGATCGCCGAGCGGAAGGCCTGGCCAACGGATTTCACCCGCTCGCCATTGGCCTTGTCGATCGTCAGCGTCGAGCCGGTGCCGCCGGCAACCTTCAGCAATTCGGTCTCGCCGGCCTGGAATTTCTCCTTGCCGAGCGGTTTGCCGGTGCCACGGATGACGATCGAATTCTTCAGGTCCTCGAGCTTGACGTAACCGCGCACAGCAAGATTGAGCGCAGTGGCGGACAGCGCCGTCCAGCCTTCGCCAGAGAAACCTTTGTTGTCGATGTAGTTGACCAGCGCTGGCGAGATGCCGTCTGGCGCATCCCAGCGCGGAACGACGACGCCGCGGGCGGGATCGCGGCCGACCTTCAGCCAGGAGCGCGTGTAGTAAGCGAAGACGAGGAACAGGCCGCCGAAGCCGATGAAATAATTGCGGTTGTCCTTGAGCCACCAGCTGCTTTCCATATCGGCGCTCGGCGGATCGATGGCGCCCTTCGCCATCTTGATCGAGAAGGTCAGGCCTTCGCGCGCACCAAGCGGCTCGGTCGTCGAAAAGACCAGACCGGCGCCGGTTTCACTGACGCGGGCATTCTTGCCTGTCGCGCCCTCCGGGCCGGTGAAGAAGATCGTGTCGGTGGCGCCGACGCCGGGCGGCAGCTTCACCGTCGCCGTGGCCGAGCGGATCGGGAAGATCCAGCCATTGCCGGTGACATTCCAGTAGAGTTCGTCATGATCGTCGAAATAGCGGATCTGGCGGTTGGTTCTGTAGGTGAAAGCATATTGGTGACGACCCGGAGTGACCGTCACGTCGGCAGAGCCTGCATAGATGCGGATGCCGCCCGAAATTGATTCCGTGTGCCAAGGCTCGTCGGCACCATCGCGCTTGACCGACACCATATCGAAATCGACGCTGCGGCGACGGCCCGACGCATCGGTGAAGTAGAGCGGGAAATCACGGAAGATGCCGTGATTGATCTGGTTGCCTTCGGCGTTGACGGTGATCGTTTCCGTCACCGTCATCGCGCCCCTCTTTTCGAGCGCGATATCGGAGGCGAAGCTGTCGATGACCTCGGCGGCAAACGCCGCCGGAGCCGCAAGCATCAACAGCAGCGCAAAGCAAAATCCGAAAAACCGACGCCCCATCCCTGTCCCCCCGGCGGCAGCCTCGGCCGCGCGTTCCGTCAATCGTTATCCTGATATGTCACGCCGAGTGCCGCGAGCGTCCGCCAGTAGGCGGGGAAGGTCTTGCCGACACAATCGGGATCGAGAATGGTGATGCCAGCGATCTTCAAGCCAGCGAGTGCGAAGCTCATGGCGATGCGATGATCGGCGAAACTATCGATCTCCGCCGGCAGGCGCTTGCCCGCAAGGGCCGGATCGGACTGTACGATCAGATCGTCGCCCTCTTCGCGGGCAAGATTCGGATCGATGCGTGTCAGCCCGGTCGAAAGCGCGCGGATACGGTCGCATTCCTTGACGCGCAGGTTGGCGATGCCGACGAAGCGGACCGGCGTCTCGTTGAAGGCGGCAAGCACGGCAAGCGTCGGAATGGCATCTTGCATCTGCGAGCCGTCGATTTCGGCCGGCAGATGCGGAAACCTGGCGATCATGTCATAGGCGCGGGCATCCGGCTGCGAGAAAGCTTCGGCGGGAACGCCGAGATCGATCGCGCCGCCGGTCAGGACTTCGGCGGCCCAAAGATAGGTCGCGGCCGAGGCATCCGGTTCGACGATGAAATCGGCGGCATGGTAGCCGGTCGGCTCGACACGCCATGTGACGGGGCTGGTCTTCTCGACCTTGGCGCCGAAGGCCTTCATGGCCGCCGTGGTCAGATCGATATAGCCGAGCGCGCCGATATCCTCGCCGACGAGTTCGATATCGACCGGCCGGTCGCCGCCCGCCGCCATCATCAGCAGGGCCGAGACGTACTGGCTGGAGAGGCCGCCATCGATGCGGATGCGGTCAGCCTGGAAGCGTCCGGTGCCCCTGACGGTGACCGGCGGGCAGCCGGTCTCGGCCGTGGCATCAATACCGAGCGCGCACATCGCATCGACCAGCGGGCCGATCGGGCGCTTGCGCATATGCTCGTCGCCATCGACGATGACGGTGCCGTCGACCAGAGCCGCGGCGGCCGTGAGGAAGCGTGTCGCCGTGCCGGCATTGCCGAGGAAGAGCGGCGCCTTCGGCGGCAGCAGCCTGCCGCTGCCGGTGACGACGAAGGTGGTATCATCGGGCTCGTCGATCGTAACACCCATGGCGCGCAGCGCATCGGCCATATAACGCGTATCGTCGCTCTCCAGCGCCCCGGTCAGCCGGCTGGTGCCTTTCGCAAGGCCCGCGAGCAACAGGGCGCGATTGGTGATCGACTTGGAACCCGGCGGCATGGCGCGGCCCGAAAGCGGCTTGCCCGGCGGGATGATCGTTAGTTTGGCTGTGCGTGTCATGCTGTTCTTCCGTCCATAAGGCAGCCCTAAAGCGCGTCGCGATCTTTCAGATTCGCTTGTCGCGCTTTAGCTCTTTGGTTTTGCGCATGTCGTCATCGCAAAACCGCTGGACACTTTTGCGCGACATGCTTTAGCCGGCCGCAAATCTGCCCTTGCTCTTAATCGCTTTTTTGCAAAGGCAAAATGCCGGATCTTCAGAATTTCACGGTCGGGACGGCGCGATCGGCCTCATTGGTGATTTCGAAATATTCCCGCTTGGCGAATCCGAACTGGCCGGCGACAAGATTGGAGGGGAAGCTTTCAACCTTGACGTTGAGATCGCGGGCCGCACCATTGTAATAACGCCGCGCCATCTGCAACTCGCCTTCCATGGTTTCCAGCGAGGCCTGGAGCTCGGCAAAGTTCTGGTTGGCCTTGAGATCCGGATAGGCTTCGGCAAGCGCGATGACCCGGCCGAGCGCCTGGCCGAGCAGCCCTTCCGCCTGCGCCCTGCCCGCGACATCACCTGATGGAACGGCCTGCGCCTTGTTGCGAAGTGAAACCACCTCTTCGAGCGTGGTCTTCTCATGGGCGGCATAGCCCTTGACCGTCTCGATCAGGTTCGGGATCAGATCGGCGCGGCGCTTGAGCTGCACGTCGATGCCGGACCAGGCTTCCTCAGCCATCTGCCGCGAGCGAACCAGGCCGTTATAAATAAAAACGACGTAGAGTACGACCAGAACGATGACGCCAAGCGCAATATACATCGCGAATCCCCCGCAACGAAGTAATGTCCGGGCGGAGACTACGCAGGTTTCCCGGCTGCCGTCAAACGCCGATATCGGCGAGGATTCGGGCCATCGCCTGATCCGGTGAAAGGTCTGTCGTGTCGATTTCGATGGTGCGTTCAGCCAGTCCGCGCAGCAGTTTATAGTTTGCCCGCAGCCGCCGCAGCATCGCAATATCCGTAAGCTTGAGCGCCTCGGATCGACCGGGAGAAGCAAGGCGCCTGGCATTCTCCTCCGGGGCGCAATCGAGCAGGATCGCTACGAGATCGGCGCCCCTTGCGGCCGCCAGATCGCGGTACCAGGAGAAGGTCGCGCTGTCATCTTCGTCGTCCGACAGGGCATCGGTAAAGACGAAGCTTTCAGCCGGGTCGGCGCGCACGGCATGATCGAAGACTGCCTGTCGAATCTGCCTGCGCAACGAGGCATGCAGCGGATCGCTGCGGGAGAACAGGGCCTCGGCCGGATTGAGCAAGGTGTGATTGTCGACGAGCCGCGCGCTGAGCCTTTTAGCCAGCAAGCGGCCAACGGTCAGCTTTCCCGTGCCCGGCCAGCCGTTGATATGGATGATATGGCCGGCGAGCTTCTCCGTCACGCTGCCTCTTTGGCCAGGTTGACGCCGCCGGCATCGGTCAGCAGAAAGGCTTCGCCGCAGGCCTTCGCGAGGGTGCGCACACGCAGGATATAGCTCTGGCGCTCCGTCACCGAGATGACGCCGCGGGCATCGAGCAGGTTGAAGACGTGGCTTGCCTTGATGCAATGGTCATAGGCCGGGAAGACGCATTTGTGCAGGCGCTGGTTGGAGTTGTCGCCCGGGGCGCCGGCATCGAGCAGTGCCCGGCATTCCTTCTCGGCATCGACGAAATGGCGATGCAGCATCTCGGTATTGGCGAATTCGAAATTGTGACGCGAATATTCCTGCTCGGCCTGCAGGAAGACGTCGCCATAGCTGATCTTCTCGTCGCCCTCCCGGCCGTTGAAATTCAGGTCGTAAACATTGTCGACGCCCTGGACATACATGGCGAGGCGCTCGAGACCATAGGTCAGTTCGCCGGCGACGGGCGAGCATTCGATGCCGCAGACCTGTTGGAAATAGGTGAACTGCGAGACTTCCATGCCGTCGCACCAGCATTCCCAGCCGAGGCCCCATGCGCCGAGCGTCGGGCTTTCCCAATCGTCCTCGACGAAACGGATGTCATGCAGCAGCGGATCGAGGCCGATCGCGGCCAGCGAGCCGAGATAGAGCTCCTGAAGGTTGGGCGGGTTGGGCTTCAGGATGACCTGGTACTGGTAATAATGCTGCAGGCGGTTCGGGTTTTCGCCGTAGCGGCCATCGGAGGGGCGGCGTGACGGCTGGACATAGGCCGCCTTCCAGGGCTTGGGGCCAAGCGCGCGCAGCGTGGTGGCGGGGTGAAAGGTGCCGGCGCCGACTTCCATGTCGTAGGGCTGCAGCACCGCGCAACCCTTGTCCGCCCAGTAGCTATGCAGGGTCAGGATCAGCGCCTGGAAGGAGCGCTTCGGGTTCATATGGTCTGGGATAGCTGACATCAAACGGCACCGATTGCTTGGGAATTATCGGCGCGACAGGTGCCATGGAGGGCCGCAACGGTCAAGACTTTTGCGGCGGCGGACATTTTCGACGCACACCGAAGCGCCTTATTCGTCCTCGCGCTTCAGCCGGTATTCTCCAGTCGCCGGATCCTTGACCAGGGTCCCGATCGCGCCAGTTTGGCGCTCCTTTTCAGCACGGCGCGACTTTTCGGCGAGCTTGCGGGCATCGGAGACGAAGCGGCGGTAGAGCCACCAGGCGGAAAAGACCAGGATCAGGATAGTAATAAGTTGCGGCATGGCCTTCTCTTGCTCTCCTTAAAGCCCGAAACGGCTCCACAATGCTCTCTCTTCCGCCGCTTCGACAAGCCCCGTCGCGAGGCCGGACGCCGCGCCTTCGAAGGAGACCGGCGAGACGCCGGGAATGCGGCGGCCAAACAGGCCGCGGCCGGCGGTGACAAGCTCTAGCTTGGCTTTCTGACCGTAGCGCCTCTTCAACTCCTGGCGCATGTCGCCGAGGCCATCGATGAGGCCGAGCTCGAGGCCGCGCGTGCCGCTCCAGAACAGGCCGGAAAAAACCGTCGCATCGTCCTTCAGTTTGCCGGCGCGACGCTCGCGCACCATCGATATGAAGACCTGGTGGATCTCGAGCTGCAGGCTCTTCAGGTACTCGATATCCTTCTCCTTTTCCGGCTGGAAAGGATCGAGGATCACCTTGTTTTCACCCGCCGTATAGACGCGGCGCTCGACGCCGATCTTTTTCAAGAGTTCGGGAAAGCCGAAGCCGCCGGAGACGACGCCGATCGAGCCGACGATCGAGGTGGCGTCGGCGATGATCTCGTCGCCGGCAAGGGCGATCATGTAACCACCGGAGGCGGCGACGTCCTCGACGAAAACAAGCACCTTCTTCTGCTTTTCGCGAGCGAGCTCGCGAATGCGGGTGAAGATCAGGCGCGACTGCACCGGCGAGCCGCCCGGCGAATTGATGGAGATGGCAACCGCCGGCGCGTCCTTCATGGCGAAGGCCTTTTCCAGGACCGGCGCGACATTGGCGAGATTGAGGGTCGGGCGGAACTGGCCGCCGCCGCTGATGATCGCGCCCTGCAGCCGGACGACCGGGATGGTGATGCCGTCCTTGCGGAACCGTTTAGGCAGCAGCTTTCTCAAGAATCCGGCCATTTCCCATCCTTCGCTTCGGGTCGCACGATCGTCACCCATGTATGCGTTGGAACGCCAAACGCAATGGCCGTGTTCTGGAAATCACCGAGTTTGATTTTCCTGTTGCGAATGACTTGCATTATCATTCTAATCCGTCATAGTGCGCGGACGATAAAACAGGTGGAAATCGCATGGACGTCCTCAATCCGAATGCAAGAAGCGGCTGGCGGCACGAACGCGGAGAGGCATCGCTGTCCGATGTCTACCGCACCGTCGGAACCGGGCGTCCCAGCTCGAGGTGGCGAAGGGCCGCCGCCTTCGCCGGACCGGGCTACATGGTGGCCGTTGGCTACATGGACCCCGGCAACTGGGCGACCTCGCTCGCCGGCGGCTCTAAATTTGGCTATGCGCTGCTGACCGTCGCCCTGCTTTCCAACCTGATGGCGATCGTGTTGCAATCGCTCTGCGCGCGCCTGGCGATCGCCTCCGGCCGTGATCTTGCGCAGGCCTGCCGCGACGCCTTTCCCAGATATGTTTCGGTGCCGCTCTGGGCTTTCGCCGAGATTGCCATCATCGCCACCGACATCGCCGAGGTGATCGGCACCGCGATCGGCCTCAACCTGCTGATGGGCATCCCCCTCGAACTCGGCGTGCTGATCACCGCGCTCGACGTCTTCGTGATCCTCTTCCTGCAGAAGCTCGGTTTCCGCTGGGTGGAAGCCTTCATCATCGCGCTGCTCGGCGTCATCGCGGTCTGCTTCGGCGTGCAGATCCTGCTTGCCGACCCGCAATGGGGCGCCGTCCTCACCGGCTTCTTCCCGACCACCGAAATCGTCAGCAATCCGGAGATGCTCTATCTGGCGCTTGGCATTCTCGGCGCGACCGTGATGCCGCACAATCTCTACCTCCACTCCGGCATCGTGCAGACGCGGGCCTATGGCCATACAGTGCCTGAGAAGAAGGAGGCGCTGACCTATGCGACGATCGACTCGACGGTCGCACTCTGTTTTGCGCTGCTGATCAACGCCTCGATTCTGATCCTGGCGGCGGCCGCCTTCAATGCGCATGGCAGGACCGATATCGTCGAACTCGGCGAGGCGCATTCGCTGCTGTCGCCGCTGCTGGGTCTTGCGATCGCGCCGACCTTGTTCGGCATTGCACTTCTCTGCTGCGGCCTCAACTCGACGGTGACGGCAACGCTTGCCGGCCAGATCGTCATGGAAGGCTTCCTGAAGATCAAGCTGAAGCCCTGGGTGCGCCGCCTGATCACCCGCGCCATCGCCATCGTGCCGGCGGCGATCGTCACCATCTGGTATGGCGACCAGGGCACGGCGCGGCTGCTGATCCTGACGCAGGTGGTGCTCAGCCTGCAGCTTTCCTTCGCCGTCTTCCCGCTTGTCATGTTCACCGCCAGCAAGGCCAAGATGGGCGAACTTGTGGCGCCGCGCTGGCTGAGCGGCATTGCTTACGTGATCGCGATTGTGATCGCTGTGCTGAACGTCAAGCTGCTCTCCGACTTCGTCACCGGCTAAAGCAATTTCAGCCTAGAGCCTGTCATAGGCCGCCCGGCCATTGTTGAAATCATCGACGAGAGGGGAGAACCTGTGGCTCCCCTCTTCGTGCATGATGAGCGGCGCGCGCAGCGACAGACGAGCCCTCGATCCCTTGATTGCGGTCACCAGGATGCGGACGGCGTTTTCACGCTCACGCGGATGAACGGCGGTGATCTCGATGCCGCCGAAGCGCCGGCCGCAGGCAGTAATGATCTCGGCGATCGATTGGGGCCTTGCGATCAGCGACAATTGCCCGCCCGGGATCATGATGGCGCCTGCGGTGCGGACCCAGCTTTCGAACAGGCCGTCGGTCATCGCATGGGCTTCGGCCTTCAGCGCATCCGGCGTGCGCCGGTCGCCGGCATCGTTGAAGGGCGGGTTCATGATGACGTGGTGGAAGCTCTCGTCGAGGAGGCCGGCCTCGTTGCGCGCCTTGGCGGTCAGCGTCACATCGGCCTCGACGACGCTGACGCGGCCGGCGACATGGGCATTGCCGGGCAGGAGGATGCTGCGGCGGGCATAATCGGCCATCTCGGCCGAGCGTTCGAATAGCACCACTTGCGTATCGGCAAGGCGCGAGGCGACGGCAAGGCCGGCTGCACCCGCACCGGCGCCGAGATCGGCGACCCGGACCGGACGGTCGTCGGCGACGAGAGCCGCAAGCAGCATCGCGTCCATGCCGGAGCGATGGCCCCTGCCCTTCGGCTGCAACAGATGGAAGGCGCCGCGATGGAAGGCATCGATGGTTTCGGCAGGCTTCCCGGTCATCAGGCGCTCACTTCTTCTCGCGCAATTCGCCGCCGAGACCGGCGTCGATCAGGATGCGGCGCGCCCGATCGGCCATGTCCTCATCCACCAGAAGACGACGCGGCAGCATGCCGAGCGAGCCCTCCAGCACGCTCATTCCCTGATCGGCGATGAAGCAGTGAATTCCCGCATCCTTCATCAAGCTCTCGGCAAAAGAGAGAAGAACAGGATCGTTGGCACGGATAAGTTCATGCATTTGCCGTCATTTTCCTTCCAATTTCGCCCAGCGCGACAATTCACCCCTTGCCGCGTCCACCGCCCCTTTCTATTGTCAGCTGTAATGAATGAACAGGAGTCCGGGTCGTTGGGCGTGGTCATACCGCTTGAAGAAAGCAAAAACAAACTGGCATCCATAAAGCCATTGGTCGATCTCACCAAGGCCGACATGGAGCGGGTGAACCAGCTCATTCTGTCCAAGGCCGGCTCCGACGTGCAGATGATCCCCGAGGTGGCGAACCATCTGATCTCATCCGGCGGCAAGCGGCTGCGGCCGATGCTGACGCTGGCTGCCGCCTCGCTGTTCGACTACAGGGGTGAAAACCACATCAAGCTCGCCACATCGGTCGAGTTTATGCACACGGCAACGTTGCTACATGACGACGTCGTTGACGAAAGCGACCTTCGCCGCGGCAAATCGACCGCGCGGATGATCTGGGGCAACCAGGCAAGCGTGCTGGTGGGCGATTTCCTGCTCGGCCAGGCCTTCCGCATGATGGTCGATGTAGGCTCGCTCGATGCGCTCGACGTCCTGTCTTCCGCGGCCTGCGTGATCGCCGAAGGCGAGGTTCTGCAGCTTTCCGTCGCCAAGAACATGGAGACGACCGAGGATGACTATCTCTCCGTCATCCGCGCCAAGACGGCGGCTCTGTTTGCGGCTGCCGCCGAAGTCGGGCCGATCGTCGCCGATGCCGGCAGATCCGGCCGAAACGCGCTGAAATCCTATGGCATGAATCTCGGCCTGGCCTTCCAGCTCGTCGACGACGCTCTTGATTACGGCGGCAAGGCGGCCGATCTCGGCAAGAATGTCGGCGATGATTTCCGCGAGGGCAAGATCACGCTGCCCGTCATCCTCGCCTATCGCCGCGGCACCGAAGACGAGCGCGCCTTCTGGCGCGATGCGATCGAGGCCGGCAACAGCACCGACGCCAACCTGGAAAAGGCGCTAGGGCTGATCACCAAATATGGCACGCTGGGCGACACCATCGGCCGTGCCGTCCATTATGGCACCATCGCGCGGGACGCACTTGCGCCGCTTCCCGATACGGTATGGAAATCCGCCCTGATGGAAGTGATCGATTTCTGCATCGAGCGCGTTAATTAATCGAACATCCTCGGTTGCAGTCTGATTTTCTTGCGGCGGCGCTTCAAAAAAGCCATCCTGTTATGAATCAGTGATCGCAACTGGTTTTGCGACCGGCACCATGGCCGGGACGCTCTCGAAGAAAGGTTTCCGAATGCGGCAGAGATTTGCCATCCGTCTTCTTACGAGCGCAGCGCTAGTGGCTGTCCTTTCGCTCGGCGGCGTCGGCGGCGTGAGTGCCGAGGATGCGGTCAAGGCCAGCGATGCCCCCAAAGCCGACAACTTCGATGCCGATAGCGTCACGACCTTCTCCGGCGCCTTCCTTGCCGCACGCACGGCCGATGTCGATCACGATTACGAAACAGCGATCGAGCTCTACAAGAAGGCGCTGCAGATCGAGCCCGGCAATCCGGAGATTCGCCAGCGACTGATGATCTCGCTGCTACTCAGCGGCGACATCAAAGAAGGCGTCAAATATGCCAACGACCTGAAGGGCGATCCTTCCGTCGAGCGCATCACCACGATCGTGCGCGGCATGGATGCCGTGCGCCGCGGCGACTACAAGACCGCCGAGGCCATCCTGAAATACAAGGGACCGAACGATCTCGACCGGATGATGAACGACCTCCTGCTTGCCTGGGCCCGCGTCGGCGCCGGCCGTGGCAAGGAAGCGCTCGCCATGGTCGAGAAGATGAAGGGACCGGATTGGTTCCGCATCTTCCAGAATTACAATGCCGGCGCGATTGCCATCGTCAGCGGCGACGTGAAATCCGCCCGCCAGCATCTGAACGATGCCGTGCTCGACAAGGAGGGGGGCGCGACGGCGCCCGACACCTTCATGCGCGCGGTGATGGCGCTTGCCCGCCTCGAAGCCACGCAGGGCAACAAGCAGAAGGCGCTCGACGCCGTTTCCGTCGGCGACAACCTGTTGCCGAACTATGCGCCGCTGAACGCGCTGCGCGACAGCATCGAGAAGGATGAGAAGCAGGAGCAGCAGGTCAAGACGGCCGAAGAAGGGGCTGCCGGCGTGCTCTTCTCCGTCGGCGGCGCGCTGAACCGCGACGGCGCTGAGGATATCGTCTCGCTTTACCTGCAGACGGCCAATGCGCTCGACCCGAACAGCGCCGATACGCTGGTATTACTCGGCGGCATTGCCGAGAAGCAGAACCAGATGGACCGCGCCATCGCGCTCTACAAGAAAGTGCCTGACAATTCACCGATGCGGCGCATCTCCGAGCTGCAGCTCGGCCTTGCCCTTGCCCAGGGCGGCAAGGTGGACGAGGCGCGCAAGCACCTGCAGGCTCTGATCGCCTCCGACCCGAAGGATATCCGCAGCTACCTCGCCTATGGCAGCGTGCTGTCCGATGCCAAGGACTACGAGGCGATGGCCACCAATTACGACAAGGCGGTCGAAGCGATCGGCCCCCTGCCCGGCCGCGCCAACTGGAGCGTCTTCTTCCAGCGCGGCATTGCCTATGAGCGGCTGAAGAAGTGGGACCAGGCGGAACCGAACTTCCGCAAGGCGCTGGAACTCAATCCCGACCAACCGCAGGTGCTGAATTACCTCGGCTATTCCTGGATCGACATGAACCGTAATCTCGACGAAGGTCTCGGCATGATCAAGAAAGCCGTCGACCTTCGCCCCGACGACGGCTACATCATCGATTCACTGGGCTGGGCCTATTTCCGGCTCAATCGCTTCGACGATGCCGTCGAAGAGCTGGAGCGGGCGGCGCAGATCAAGGCCGGCGACGCGACGATCAACGACCATCTCGGCGATGCCTACTGGCGCGTCGGGCGCAAGCTCGAAGCCGTCTACCAGTGGAACCGGGCACTCAGCTCCGAGCCCGAGGCTGCCGAAATTCCGAAAATCAAGGACAAGATCGCCAACGGCCTGCCGGCCGGCAGCGACGATGCCAAGGCGGCCGACAAGAAGCAGCCTGACCCAGCACCCGTCACTCCGCCGCCGGTCGATAAGAAATCCTGACGGGCGGCCGCGTGCCTGAAGAAGGCTTGGCGGGTTCGAGATCAGAGAAATAGAGCATGATGCCGTCCGAAAACCACTCACACTTTTCGGCATCATGCTCTAGCGTCACCGAAGAAGCGCGCGCGAAGATCAACCTGGCCCTGCATGTGACGGGCCAGCGGTCGGATGGCTATCACCTGCTCGACATGCTGGTGACCTTCGCAGGTCATGGCGACCGCCTGAGTTTCGCGCCATCGCAGACCGATGCGTTCACTTTATCGGGCCGTTTCGCTGTAACGCTCGCCGGCGACGGCGGCACGAACCTGGTGCTGAAGGCGCGCGACCTGCTGCGCGAGGCGGTCGGCGCCCTCGCCTTCCCCGTCCGAATTCACTTGGAAAAGAACCTGCCGATCGCCTCCGGCATTGGCGGCGGCTCGGCCGATGCGGCGGCAGCGCTGCGCGGGCTGATGCGGCTCTGGGGCGCGACGCTGCCCAAGGAGACGCTCGCCGCGCTCGCGCTGAAACTCGGCGCCGACGTGCCGATGTGCCTGGAGAGCCGGCCGCTGATTGCCCGCGGCATCGGCGAAAAGATCGAACCCACGCCCGATCTGCCCGCCCTTGCCATGGTGCTTGCCAATCCGCTGAAAGGCGTCTCGACGCCCGACGTTTTCCGTCGGCTGACGACAAAGAACAATCCGGCCTTGACCCTGCCTCGGACTGGCGACTGGATTGCTGCGATCGCAGCTGCCCGCAACGACCTGGAGCCGCTGGCGCGCCAACTGGTGCCGGAAATCGGTGAAATCTCGGCCCTGTTGCAAGCCAGCGGCGCGCTCATGACCCGCATGTCCGGCTCCGGCGCCACCTGCTTCGGGATCTTTGCGAGCATGAGTGCGGCGGAAGAGGCCGCCGCGACCCTTCACGGCGAGCGGCCTGACTGGTATTTCCAAGCAACGGGAACGGTTTCGGGAGGCGCATAATGGCAAGTCTGAACGAAAAGCGGCCCTTCATCGCTGTCGGCATCGCGATTCTCACCATCTCGGACACCCGCACGGCTGAGACCGACAAATCAGGCGATACGCTGGCAGAGCGAATCTCCGAAGCAGGCCATCGGCTGGTTGACCGGGCGATCGTGCCCGATGATCGGGAAAAAATCGCCGCGCGGGTGAAGGCCTGGACTGACAGCAAAGACATAGACGTCGTCATCACCACTGGTGGCACCGGCTTTACCGGCCGCGATGTGACGCCCGAGGCGCTGGAGCCTTTGTTCGAAAAGCGGATGGAGGGCTTTTCCGCTATCTTCCACCGCATCTCCTACGAGAAAATCGGCACCGCGACGATCCAGTCGCGCGCCACGGCAGGCGTTGCCAATTCCACCTTTATCTTCGTGCTGCCGGGCTCGCCCGGCGCCTGCCGGGATGCCTGGGACGGCATTCTGAAAGGACAGCTCGACTATCGCAGCGCGCCGTGCAACTTCGTCGAGATCATGCCGCGGCTGGACGAGCACCTGAGACGCGGCGCAGCCAAGTAGACTGCCTGTTTTCGGTGCGCTGGGAATCACCGGCACCTCGCCTATGTGGCAATGCCCGGCAGAGCGGGCATCGTATCCCAGCTGTCACCCGACAGCAGGATGCAGCTCACGCCGTGAACATCCGTCACGATGAGTGTCCAGGTGCCGCTTTCGGCGGCATAGACCTCAAGAATGGCGTTCTGGTTGATCAGTCCGACTGCCGTGAGCTTTTCGGCGAAGTTCTTGTCCAGGAAATTGACGATTTCGGGTCGGCCTGCGCAACTGCGCATCGTCTGCGATGCTGCCGAATGCGGATGCGCGATCACCAATGTCGGCAATATGACGGCCAGCAGGCCGTAGATCATACCGCGTACCATGACGCACCTCCTTTCGCCGGGAACCCGGCAGAAGAGGAGATTTTCGCTGACCTGTTCTGCCGTTACCGGCATCCATGGCCTTCCGTTGCGAAGCGAGGCGCTTCGACGGCGCCATAGGGAAATTATAGCGCGAAATCGTATCGGGCGCCATCTTTACGCGCGACACCTACCGCGCGGTGCGGGCGACCCAGGATGGAATCAGTTCGCTCGAGAGCTTCCGCGGTTTCTGGCCCTTCACGAATTCGGCAAGCGGCATGCCGCTTTTGGCGATGGCGAGCGCCTGCTTCTTCGGCAGGAGAAAGCCGAGCTCCAACGGCGGCACTGTTCGGCCGACACGCTGGAAGAACGGGCGCCGGTAGCCGCGCGACGCGGTAAAGCGCGCCGGCAGCTTGTTCAGCGCCACATATTCGGCGATCTCATCGATCCAGCCCGCCTGGGGTCTCGCGCCCGGCTCGACGAAAAGCAGCCATTCGCCGCGGGCCGATCGGACGATGTCCTTGATATCCCATTCAGAATGGAAACGGCAGCCGGCCGCATCCGCCACCCTCGAGGTGCCGTCGCGCGAGCCATGGTCGAGCACGATCACATCGCTCACAAGCCCCTCGACCGCGCCGGTTACCAATACCGACAGGGTCTGGGCAAGCTCGGATTCCTGATCCAGACATTCAAGAACAACTGTCAACATCGGCTATCTATAATGCGCCGCACAAATTTTTACCAGCAACGTTTCCCTCATTTTGTTCTTGCATTGTTCTCCTTTTGCCGATAGGAATTTAATCATCAAAACGGGCGGAGGCGATAGCTTCTCCGCCACGGGAGAATCCGATGAGAGAGCAGTCCCTGGCAGGGCAGGCCGCATTCGCGCCTGCCAATACGGCAGATATTGCCGATGCGATGATCGTGTCCTCCGGTCTCAGGATCGAAGTCGACCGCCGGCGCGGGCGCGGGGCCGGACTGAATCCGACAGGACGGTTCGAGGCATTGCAGCGGGAGACCTTCGACGACGGCTGGCAGAGCCTGGAAGAGCTTCCGCCTTTCAAGACGGAAGTGCAGGTCGAGAAGCCGCGCACGGCCATCACCCGCAACGAATCGCCCGATATTTCCTTCGACCGCTCGATCAATCCCTATCGCGGCTGCGAGCATGGCTGCATCTATTGCTTCGCCCGGCCGACCCACGCCTATATGGGGCTCTCCGCCGGTCTCGATTTCGAGACGAAGCTGTTTGCCAAGCCCGATGCGGCAAAACTGCTGGAGCGGGAGCTCGCCAAGCCGGGCTACAAAGTGCGGGTGATCGCAATCGGCACCAATACCGACCCCTATCAGCCGATCGAGAAGGAATGGCTCATCATGCGCGGAATCCTCGAGGTTCTGAACAAGGCGAACCATCCGGTGTCGATCGTCACCAAATCGGCGATGATCCTGCGTGACCTCGACATCCTGCAGGAGATGGCAAGCAAGAACCTGGTGCGCGTTGGCATTTCGGTGACGACGCTCGACCGCAAACTTGCCCGGACGATGGAGCCCCGCGCCGCCACGCCGCCGCGGCGCCTGGAGACGATCCGTGCGCTCGCGGAGGCAGGTATCCAGACGGCTGTGATGGCCGCTCCGCTCATCCCGGCGCTGAACGACCACGAGTTGGAGCGTATCCTCGAATCGGCCAAGGCTGTCGGCGCCGCGGAGGCAAGCTATGTCATCCTTCGGCTACCGCTCGAAGTCAGCCCGCTCTTTCGCGATTGGCTGCTGCAGCATTATCCGGACCGGTACCGGCATGTGATGTCGCTGGTGCGTTCGATGCGTGGCGGCAAGGACTACGATGCCGACTTCGGCAAGCGCATGAAGGGTGCGGGTCCCTATGCCTGGCAGATCGCGCGCCGGTTTGAAATGGCAGCCAGGCGTTTCGGCCTGACGCGACGCAGCGTGCCGCTGCGCGACGATCTGTTCGTGCCGCCCGATGGCAGCGGCGTGCAGCTGTCGCTACTCTAATTTTTCCAGCTTGCGCATCGCGTCTCAAGAAAACCGCCCTGTTTTCGAGCCCCGAGCGCAATTCCCGCGGATGGCCCTGACCGCCACCATCCGCCGGACCCAGTCCCCGGCCGCCGCCCTGATCCGGGGACTTGCGGGAAATCGGGTTGGCGTGCGAGTTTCAGCCGCATGAAACGTCGCACGCCACCCGATTCTCCCCTGCTTTTCGACACAGCTCCGCTGGTGCCGGATTTCCGCCTGGAACTGAAAGCCCGCAAGGCCGGGCATTGGCCGGTCGCCGGCGCCGATGAGGCAGGCCGCGGACCGTTGGCCGGGCCTGTGGTGGCTGCCGCCGTCATTCTCGATCCGAAGCGTATCCCTGAGGGCCTCAACGATTCCAAGCAACTTTCCGCGCAACGGCGAGAGGAACTCTTCGTACAGATTCTGGCGACCGCGACAGTCTCCATCGCCTCCTCCAGTTCGACGCGCATCGACGAGACAGATATCCGCAAGGCGAGCCTCGACGCGATGCGCCGCGCCATTTGCAGCCTCGCCATTCCGGCAAGCTATGTGCTGACCGATGGACTTGACGTGCCGCCCGGCCTCGACTGCCCGGGACAGGCTGTGGTCAAGGGTGACGCCCGTTCGGTCTCGATCGCCGCCGCCTCGATCGTCGCCAAGGTGACGCGCGACCGGATGATGGCGCGCGCGCATGCCGTCTTTCCGGACTATGGCTTTGCGGCACATGCGGGCTACGGCACGGCGCAGCACCGCGCCGGCATCGAGAAGCATGGCCCCTGCTCCCTCCACCGGATGAGCTTCAGACCGTTGCGCAAGGGCGATGATGGTCCCGAGACGGACGAGCTGATCCCGGAGTAGAGTCGCTCAAAAGAAAAAGGCCGGGACAAGCCCGGCCTTTAATCTCATTCCATTCGAAACCGCTCAGTTGAGCCGCGTCTTGACCTGGCTGACGGCATTGCCGAAGAGCTCGGACTGGACCTTGGCATCGGCCCGCTTGGCAAGCACCGTTTCTGCAGCCGCGATCGCCAGATCGACGGCGGCGGAACGCACCGCCTTCATCGCATCGGCCTCGGCCTGCTTGATCTTCTGCTCAGAGAGCGCCGTGCGGTTGGCGACGAATTCTTCCGTCTTCTTCTTCGCTTCGGCGGTCAGCATTTCGGCTTCGCGCTCGGCGGCAGCGACGATATGAGCCGCCTCGGCTTCAGCTTCCTTGCGCTTGCGCTGGTATTCGGCAAGCAGATGCTGGGCCTCTTCGCGCAGGCGCTTGGCTTCGGCCAATTCGTTGCGGATCTGGTCGGCGCGATCGTCGAGCGACTTCGCCATCATGCCCGGAGCCTTCAGGTAGACGACGAGCGCCAGGAAGAGGACGAGCCCGACAAAAGCGAAGAAAGTCGCGTCAAAGTGAAATTCCATCGATCAAGCCTCCTTCTTGGCAGCCGCAACCGCGGCTGCGACATCGGCCGTGGCGACGGTGCCGCCGATCAGCTGCTCGACGACCGCAGAGGCCGTTTCCTCGGCAATGGTACCGACGTCGGCGAAAGCCTTCGCCTTGATGTCGGCGATACGGGCTTCGGCAGCCTTGATCTTTTCCGACAGGCTCGCCTCGACAGCGCGACGATCCTCTTCGGCCTTGACCTTGGCAGCGTCACGCGCGGCAGAGCCGATCGCATGCGATTTGGCGCGGGCAGCGGCCAGTTCACCTTCATAGGTCCGGACGGCGGCGTCGGCCTCCGCCTTCAGGCGGCTGGCCTCTTCCAGGTCCTGAGAGATGCGCGTGTGGCGCTGGTCGAGGATGGCCCCGATGCGCGGCGCAATGACCTTTTGCATAAGGAGGTAGAAGACGCCGAACGTAATCGCCAGCCAGAGCAGCTGGGACGCATAGGTCGTCGAATCGAAAGGCGGGAACGGGCCACGGGCGTGTTCGCCTTCGGCAACGCCGGTCTCGGTATGGACCTCGCCTGCGGCCGGAGCGGCATGCGCATCCGTGCCGGTCGCTGCCGCCGGTGCTTCTTCAGCGTAAGCCGGGGTCACAAAAAACATGCTCACCTCCAGGTGGACTGCAAATGCAAAGGATCACGGCTTGCGGTCCGCAGGCCGTGATCCATCTATTCGCCGATATCAGACGGCGAAGAGGAGGAGGAGAGCGACGAGCAGCGAGAAGATGCCCAGAGCTTCCGTAACGGCGAAGCCGAATACCAGACGGCCGAACTGGCTGTCAGCGGCAGACGGATTGCGCAGAGCGCCGGACAGGTAGCTGCCGAAGATATTGCCGAGGCCGAGAGCCGTACCGGCCATACCAAAGCAAGCCAGGCCTGCACCGATGTACTTTGCTGCTTCCGCTTCCATGTTGAACTCCTTTGAAATGGTTGTTGCGGCGAATGACTGACGCCCTTTGACGTCGATGTCGTTATCCTTAGTGCCCGCCCGGATGGATTGCGTCGTTAAGGTACATGCAAGTCAGTACCGCAAAGACGTAAGCCTGAAGGAAGGCGACGAGGAACTCGAGACCGGTCAGGGCGACGGTCATGATGAGGGGAAGAACGGCGCCGCCGACACCGAGAGCGCCCAGGGCTCCGAGCGAGGCGACGAAGCCTGCGAACACTTTGAGCGTAATGTGACCGGCGAGCATGTTGGCGAAAAGACGAACCGACAGGGAAATCGGACGGGAGAGGAAGGAGATGATTTCGATCGCGACAACAAGCGGCAGCAGAAGACCCGGCACGCCCGACGGCACGAAGACATTCAGGAAGTGGAAGCCATGCTTATAGAAGCCGTAGACGAGAACCGTACCGATGACGAGGATCGCCAGCGCGAACGTGACGATGATCTGGCTGGTGACCGTGAAGAAATACGGGAACATGCCAAGCAAGTTCGCCGTCAACACGAACATGAAGAGCGAAAAGACCAGCGGGAAGAACTTCATTCCCTGCTTGCCCGCGCCTTCCTTCAGCATGTTGGCAATGAATTCATAGGACATTTCCGCGATCGACTGCGAACGGCCCGGCACGATGGCGCGGTTCGAGGTCGCGAAATAGAGGAAACCTACGGCAACGGCGGCCGAAGCGGCCATGAAGAGCGACGCGTTGGTGAACGAGAAATCAATCCCGCCGATTTCAATCGGCACAATCTTGAAGATCTGGAACTGATGAGTCGGATCGTTGGACACCGCTTGTTCTCTCTCTTTGGCCCGTAGGACACGGGGTCATTGCACTGGACCGGGAAACCGGTCCTCATTTCTTGTCGTCGTTGCCTTCCAGGGGATGGGCCACCACCCCCGCCGAACGCAGCACGTTCAGAACGCCGGCACAAAATCCGAGAAGCAGAAGAACAATCAAACCCCAAGGCGCCGTGCCGACAAAACGGTCGAGGAGATAGCCTAGAACAGCACCGACGACGATCGCGGCAATGAACTCGCTGGAAAGCTTCATAGCCTGGGCATAGCCTTTGCGGCTTACCTCGGCACGAGCCTCGCTTGCATCATCCGCTCCCGCCTCAACACGCTTGGTCGCGAGTTCCGCTTCCAATCGCGCACGGCGCTTCTCAAGACTTTCCTCGCGGTCATCCGCCATGGATCCCTCCTCGCTTGCCCGTCGCCCGTACTCCCGCTACCCCGGTCATTCGGACCCCGGACACGAGGGTTGAAACCCTTCCGGCCCGTTCTGAAGTCGCGCGCAACATAGTTTTAGGGATTGGTATAGTCAAGGCGTAGGCGGCTTCTGTCCAGCCAGAAAATAATTCCATCGAATCAATAATTTAGGCCGATATCCGGTCGATTGCCCAAATTCGATTGAAAGAAACCGCTTTTAAGGGTCGGAAATCCGCTGGCCCAGGCGGTTTATCTCAGCTCCAGCCGCCGCCATAGGTACGATAGAAGACGTGGAGACCGATGCGGCCGACCTTTTCCATGGTCTTTGCCCATTTCGGTCTGACATAGACGGCGTGATAATGCGTTGCCGAGCCAACCTGCGGCAGCCAGATCTTGCCGGCAGTCACCGCCATCGCCACGTCACGGGCGACTCGCCAGTGATATTCCGAATTCACCCTGTCCTTGATGCTGTCGCAGGCGAAGGAAAACTGGCAGCGGTTGCGCCAATCCTCGTTCTGGTAAACGACGCCGCAGATCGTCTTGGGATAGGCGGGGTTGCGGACGCGGTTGAGAATGACCTGGGCGACGGCCGCCTGGCCCTTCACCGATTCTCCCCGCGCTTCGAAATAGATGCCGGAGGCAAGGCATTGCTGTTCGCCGGCGGAAAAGACGCTCGGCGGCAACACACTTGCGGCCCAGGCGTGATCGCGCGGGCCGATCTCCGGGACGAAGCGGCCCTCCCCCTGGTCGGTCAGGATGGAATCGAACGGCGACTGGCGGGCATAATCGGGGGCGGGCGGCGCGTAGGCGGTGGCAAGCACATCGGCCTTGTTGCTGGTGACGAGGCTTGCGAGCATCGCCGGCACGTCGTTGTCGGTGACGACAGGCTTCTTCTTGTAGAAAGAAGTGGCGATCTCGATCTCCTTGCCCCGGATCTTCGGCTTGACGAAGGCCGACCTCTCCTTGAGATCGAAGCTCGGCGTGAAGAGCATCTTGGTGCGCTCGAGAATGGAGCCGGCGGAAAAGTCCTTCGGCGGCTGCATCTTCTCGACGGCGACGATGCGGCCCTTCTTGGTGGAGCGCTTGACGCGATCCTCGTCCGGCGTGTCCTCGTGGCCCTTGTCCTTCCCGGTGAAGGCGACCTTGCGGCCATCGGGCAGCACCATGCCGGCGCCGGCGGAGATCGACCCCGTCACATCAGGCTCGGCGAAAGCCAGTTCGGCCTGGTGGATGGAGCCGGCGGGAGAATTGGTCAGCACCATGCGCCAGTTCCCGCCTTCGCGGTCGAGACCCGCGAGCATGGCGGCAAGATCGGCGTGGGATGCGACACTTGGGAAAATCAGCCAGCCGGCAAGACCGAAGATCGCTGGCGACACCCAGTTCTCGGGAAGAAGACGCAGCTTGCTACGGAAAGGGCTCTTGCGACGCAACACGAACTCCGGGCATGGGACGCGGGAACATTCCCTTGAAAATCTCGCATTAACCTTGACGTCCGGTTAACGGAGCGTGCCGGAATGTGACCGTGAGAATTTTTGGATATTCTAATGCGGGCGATATTTCCTTGCGAAAGTCCCCTCCCCACACGGGGAGGGACTAACCCGGAGCGCCCGCTCGTTCCACTCGAAACGTCGCAGATATGCAGGTTAAGCCCCTCCCCCTTGTGGGGGTCCAGAGGACGGGTCGAGACCTGTGGCTCGACCCCGGGCGGGTTTGGGGCGGGGTCTTCATCGCGAAGACCAATAATCCGGAAGCATCACAGAGTTAGGGCCTCAAACCGCGCCCCCCGTTCCACACATCAAATAATGACGTGCGAGCCCAGTTCCACCACGCGATTCGCCGGCAGACGGAAGTAGTCCGAGGGATTGGCGGCGGCATTGGCGAGCGCGATGTAAAGCCGGTCCTGCCAATAAGGCATGCCGGACTTGGCGTCCGGCACCAGCTTGCGGCGTCCGAGATAGAAGGACGTCGACATGATGTCGAACTTCAGCCCCGTCTTGCGCAGCGTCGCCAACGCCTGCGAGACATTTTGCGATTCCATGAAGCCGAACAGCAACTCAACGCGGGAGAAGCGCTCGGAAATCTGCTCGACCTTGTAGCGGTCGTGACCCGGGACGCGCGGCTTGTTGACGGTGCGGATCGTCAGGATGACGTTGCGGTCATGGAGCACGTGGTTGTGCTTAAGATTATGCAGCAAGGCGGCGGGCGCCGATTCCGGATCGCTGGTCAGGAAGATCGCGGTGCCGGGAACCTGGGCCGGCGAATGCTCGCTCTTGCGCTCGATCGAGCTGACGAAGGAGGTGAGCGGAATGTCGGTGTGGCGGGTCTTTTCCATCAGGATCGCCGTGCCGCGGCGCCAGGTCCACATGATGACGGTAAAGGCCGTGGCGATCAGGATCGGGATATAGCCGCCGTCGTGGATCTTCAGCAGGTTGGCGCCGAGGAAGATCATTTCGAGCGCGACCAGCGGGGCGAGGGCGATGATGGCAACCGGCAGCGACCAGTTCCAGCGGACGCGGACGAATTCGAAGGCCATGATCGAGGTGACGACCATGGCGCCGGTAACGGAGATGCCATAGGCGGTCGCCAGCGCGTCCGAGGTTTTGAAGCTCAGGACCAGGAAAATGACGCCGATGAACAGTACGGCGTTCACCGAAGGCACGAAGATCTGCCCGGTGTTGGTTTCGGAGGTGAAGAGGATTTCCATGCGCGGCAGGAAACCGAGGTTGATGCCCTGGCGCACCAGAGAAAAGGCGCCTGTTATGACAGCCTGGCTGGCGATGATCGTCGCAGCGGTGGCAAGGATGACGACCGGCAGCAGCGCCCATTGCGGAAACATCAGATAGAAGGGATCGGACATCGTTTCCGGCTTGCCGAGAACGAGAGCGCCCTGACCGAGATAGTTCAGCGTCAGCGACGGGAACACCAGCGCGAACCAGGCCCACTGGATCGGGCGGCGGCCGAAGTGACCGAGATCGGCATAAAGCGCCTCGGCACCCGTCACCGTCAGGAAGACGGCGCCGAGCACGACGACGCCGTAGAAACCCTCATGCAGCAGGAAGCTGACCGCATAATAAGGATTGAAGGCGGCAAGGATGCCGTAATCGTCCGAGATATGCGATACGCCGGCGGCGGCTATGACGATGAACCAGACGGCGGTGATCGGGCCGAAGAACTTCGCAACGGCGCCGGTGCCGCGCGACTGCACGACGAAGAGCAGCGCCAGGATCACCACCGAAATCGGCACGATATATTCCGAAAGGCTGGGCGTGACGAGCTTGAGGCCCTCGACCGCCGACAACACCGAAAGCGCCGGCGTAATCATCGCATCGCCGAGGAAGAGTGCCGCACCCATCAGGCCGAGCAGCATCAACAAGGCGGTATGGCCGTTGGCGGTCTTCATCAGAAGGGCAAGCAGCGACAGTGTGCCACCCTCACCCTCGTTGTCGGCGCGCAGCAGGAAGAGCACATATTTGATGGTGACGATGATCGTCAGCGCCCAGATCATCAGCGAGATCAGGCTGATGACCTCAAAACGGGTGAGGCCGTCGTGGGCCACGGGCTTCAACGCTTCGCGAAAGGCGTAGAGAGGGCTCGTGCCGATATCGCCGTAGACGACGCCGACCGAACCCAGCGCGAGATAAAACAGCTTTCTCGGCGTCATATGACGTTCGTGCTGATGGCTCTCTTCGGACATGAAATTTCAACAGGCTCCTCAGAGCCAGCCTTTCCAGCGGAAAAAGAAAAAGGGAATGATGGCTGAGATCACCATCAGGGTCAGCGAATAGGGATAACCCGCGACCCAGGTCAGTTCCGGCATGACCTGAAAGTTCATGCCATAGATGGAGGCGACCAGCGTCGGCGGCAAGAACACCACGGATGCGATCGAGAAAATCTTGATGATCGAGTTCTGCTCGATGTTGATCAGTCCGAGCGAAGCGTCGAGCAAAAAGGTGATGTTGGCGGCGACGAAGGAAGCGTGCTCCGACAGCGACTGAACATCGCGTGAGACGGTGCGGCAGAGATCTTTCGCCTCGCGGTCCTGCTGGATCGCCGGGACAGTGTGAAAGAAGGTCAGCAGGCGGAAAAGCGAACCGAGGCTGTCGCGCAGTTTGCTGATCGTCCGGTGATGGCCGGCGATATCCCTCAGCTTCTCCTCGAGATAGTTCGAGGGCCTGCGCACCTTCCTGGCCCGGTCGCCGAAGACATGCATCGACAGGATGTCGATACGCGAGACGGAGACCTCGAGGATCTCGGCAGTGCGGTCGACGATCGTCTCCAAGAGCTTGGCGAGGAGGGCCGTGCCATTGCGCCAGTTTTCCGGCAGCCGGTGAAGGGCGGCGATGAACAGCGCAAAGGATTTAGGATGAGCGTAACGGATGGTGACCAGCCGGTTTCTGGCCAGGATGAAGGCGACGTCAGTCAGCATCGGCGCTTCGGTATCGGCTTTCGAAAGCAGCGAGGCCGTCATGAACACGGCGTCGTTTTCGACATAGAGGCGTGCGGAGGGCTCGATATCCTTGAGGTCGTCGCGGGTCGGAACCTCGATGCCGAGAACCTTCTCGACATAAAGCTCCTCGTCGCGGGTCGGCTCGACCATGTCGATCCATACGACATCCTCGGGCACGGACGCGCCCTTCGAGAGATCGCGGATCTCGATCGACCTGCAATTGGAACAGTAAGCGGTGATCACCGGCACAATCTCCGATGCTCACGCGGCTTCGTGGCCGTTGCCCTCTTCATCGAAAGCCTTTCCATGCGGCCGCGAGCGCAGCAACGCGACGGTCGCTCGTCATCGATCGAAACGGAAGCGGATCAAGAAAGCTCATATAACTCCGGCTGCATCCAGTCTTTCGGACCGGCATGCGCATTCTGCTCCACCGCATCGCAGTTACCAATCCTTCGATCGACAAGACAACTCCGAACCTGCAGGCGGACCGGACCCTTCGAAACGAAGGCGGCCGTCATCGAGCATCTGCTGCAACGCCATCATGGCGCCGCGGCATATGAAGCAAAGCCATGAAATAATCAAGACATCTTCCGTGAAGCGCGGCTTTTCACCACGCTTCCCCCACAATTTGGGGTATCGGCCGCAGCGATTCGGGTATCGGGAGCCTATATTTTACGCATGTCGTTATCCCGGAACCGCTTCACACTTCCGGGCGACATGCATTATTCGAAGACGATCGTTGGCGCAGGGCGCTGTGACTGGCCGGCGAGCTGCTCCCAGACCTTGGTAGCGATGCCGCGATAGATGCCGGCGACGATGCCGTTCGGCTCGGAGGCAACCAGCGGCGTTCCGGCATCGGAAGTTTCGCGGATGTTCATCGTCAGCGGCACTTCGCCGAGGAAGGGCACGCCGATGCGCTCGGCCTCTTTGCGGGCGCCGCCATGACCGAAGATGTCGTAGCGGGTGCCGGTGTCCGGGGCGATGAAATAGCTCATGTTCTCGACGATGCCGAGGACCGGCACCTCGACCTTGCGGAACATGTTGAGGCCCTTGCGGGCATCGATCAGGGCCAGATCCTGCGGCGTCGAGACGATGACGGCGCCGGCGAGCGGCACCTGCTGGGCCATGGTCAGCTGCGCGTCACCGGTACCGGGCGGCATGTCGACGACGAGGACGTCAAGCTCGCCCCAGGCGACTTCGCGCAGCATCTGCAGCAGTGCCGACTGGACCATCGGCCCCCGCCAGATCATCGCTGTCTCCTCATCGACGAGAAAGCCCATCGACATGACCTTGAGGCCGTAATTCTCCATCGGATTGATGATGCGGCCGTCGATCTGCGTCGGGCGGCCCGATATCTTCAGCAAACGCGGCATGGACGGTCCGTAGATATCGGCATCGAGAATGCCTACGCGCAGACCGTTGGCCAAAAGGCCGAGCGCGAGGTTGACGGCGGTGGTCGACTTGCCGACCCCACCCTTGCCTGATGCGACGGCGATGATGGCGCCGATGCCGGGAACGCCGATCTTGCCCGTGCGCGGGGTCTGTTGCTGCGGGGCGTGCGCATGGCCCTGATGATCGTGCGAATGATCGTGGCCGGCATGGCCGTGGGGCGGGTTCGGCGCCGGACGCGCAGCAGGAGCTGCGGCGGCCGCCTTCTTGTCCGCCGTCAGCGTGACGAGAGCGCCCTTGACCCCCGGCATTTCCTTGATGACGCGCTCGGCAGCGAGCCGCATCGGCTCCAGCTCCCTTGCGCGCTCGGCCGGAACGGTGATGGAGAAATAGACCTTGCCATCGGAGATGAAGACGTCGGAAACCATACCGAGCTCGACGATATCGTGCTCGAGATCCGGTCCACGCACGGTCTTCAGCGTTTCGAGAACCTGTTCCTTGGTGACGTCGGCCATTCCACCCTCACTGCTTCTTCTCGCAGACTACAGTGCCGCGCGTTTTTCAAGACGCGCAAAGGACGCTGTAGCACTTTAAATTACTGCATAATTTTAGCCTTGATCGATTCCGATCAAGGCTAAAATTATGCAGTAGAGATAGTGGAGGCGCACGCCTTCGCCAAACAAAATCATCGGCCGGAAAATCGATTTGCCGGGCACTCAGGAGAGCAGCGGTGAAATTCGCGTTCCGTTGCGGCCATCAAGTCCGCCGGGCTTTCGCCCTGATGGCCGCAACGGTCTCCCCTGAGTACCGGCGCAATGCGGGCGAACTAGAGTAAGCCGAAAAAAAGACCAGCAAAAAATGATGGAGAAAGCCGAAATTGCAAACAGCTGCGAAAGGAGCGGTGCGAAAACGCAACAATCGCCCCCGACGCCGAAGCACCGGAGGAGTGCAGTATCGGCGTCGGGCAGCGATGTGTCGGCCGCGCCATTTCCTGGCGCTGGTCATTAAAGTCCCCTCTGGACCTCTGGCAAAGGAGATGCAGAAAGCGTGCCAGATGGAAAATCCGGAGGAATAGGGCAAACACGCGTGGGATTGTTCCCTTGCGAGAAAACGTGCCTATACGCTGGGCGAAAGGCGATAGCACGCCGTGCCTTTTTGCACCTTATTTGATCAGGCCGATCCGCAGCGCCTTGGCGACGGCCTGGGTGCGATTGACCGTGTCGAGCTTCTTGGTGGCGCGGTTGAGGTAGTGATTGACCGTGTGCTCGGACAGCGTGAGAATCTCGGCGATTTCGGCACTGGTCTTGCCGGCCGCCGTCCAGTTGAGGCAATCGATCTCGCGGTCGGTCAGCGTATCGGTCATGCGCGTGTCGAGATGGCGGATCTCGGCGAGCCTGTCGAAGACATGGATAGCGATATAGCACAGCTCGCGCATTTCGGCCGCACTGAAGGGTTCGCGATCGCCCGCGAAAGAGACGGCGCCGCGCAGGCCGGAGGGCTCGTGTGTCGGGAAGTAGGCGGAGCGCATCATCTTGAAACGTTCGAACAGGGAGGTGACGAGGATGGACTTGCCATCGTCCCGCGGCCAACTCTGCCGCGACATGTCGAAGGAGAAGGGCCGCGCCGATGTTCTGAGGCGCCTGAGAACCGGGCTGTTCACCATCAGGCCTTCCTGGTCGTAGAGCGCCAGAAGCTCAGCCGGCCAGCTGGTGATGACGGTGCTGCCCTGAAGATCGAAAGAGGTGATCGGCGGCAGGTTGAGAACCATGAAGGCACGGCTGCGATAGGCTTCCGTCACGCGTTTCATGAAACGGAAAATATCGAACTGGGTCTTCAGGCCCGCTATTTCCTGAACATAATCGTCTTCTTCCGGGGATGTTTGCGACAAGTGTGCCATCACATTTCTTCATCTTCGGCCCAGCGGCCGGCAAACCATTTACGAAACCCCATGGGTGTTTCGATTGCATCAGGGAATGACGACCGCTTTGGATCACATGGGATCGGCCTCGGCGTTTCAGCGTATGGCCGTTGAACGGTTGTAGATTTCGCGGACCGTTCTAGTTGTGGTGATTCGCCGGTAAATCTCAATATCGCGCTCATCATAAGCATGCTCTGCGATCCCGTCCAGGAGCCGGCGGACGGCGATTTTTTCCCGTCAACGGCGCGGACCAAGACGAATGCGCATGCCTTCCATGATCCTCCCGGCCGCCAGTTGAACCGGAACGGCCCATTGGCGCAGAAGTTCCATCGACAATCGATAGGCCGGGCCGGTAATCGACACCCCGCCGATAAAAGTCCGGTCCTCCGACCAGATGGGCGCGGCGACGCAGCGGATGCCGGCCTCGTGCTCTTCACGGTCGAAGGCATACCCGAGATCGGCGATCTCACGGATCTCGGCGAGCAGGGTTTCAGCCGAAACATGGGTGGAGGCGGTAAATCGGGTAAAGCTCAAATCGGCCAGCAGATTGGCGAGGCTTTCGGCCGGAAGCCTGGAAAGCGCGGCCTTGCCGACGCCGGTGCAGTAACAGGGTGAAGCGTTGCCGATCTGCGAATACATCCGCACCGGCTGGCGGCCTTCGACCTTATCGAGGTAGATGATCGACGAGCCCCTGAGCACACCGAGATGGACCGTCTCGCCGGTCGCCTGCTGCAGATCGGCGAGATGCGGTTCTGCAATGAGACGGAATTCGTTGCGCGCCCAGCTGCGCGCGGCGAAATCGAGAAGGCGCAGGCCGGGAGCGTAGCGGCCGTCGACGTCGACCTCGATCAGCCCTTCCTCCACCAGGTGACCCAGCTGGCGGTGCAGCGTGCCGCGCGGCTGGCCAGCAAGGGAGAGAATATCGGTGAAGCGCAGCGGCGCATCGGCGTGGGTGACGAGGTCGAGCAGCACCATCAGCTTGCCGAGCGTGCCGGTCTCGCGTGCCTGCATTATACCATCACGGTTTGAATCCATCGCCTCGTCCGCCCTTGACAGAAAGGGCAGCATAATTCGATAATTCCATATAGTCAAATTAAGTTCCGAATAATGGAACAACCCGCCGGGAGGAGACGGTGACCGTAATGCCAGCACAATTTCCCGAATTCAGAGACCGCACCGTGCTCGTGACCGGCGGCGGGTCGGGCATAGGTGCCGCGATCGTCGAAGGTTTTGCCCGGCAAGGCGCCAAAGTCTCCTTCATCGATATCGCAGAAGCCGCAGGCGGCGCGCTTGCCGAAAGGCTGTCGCGGGAAACGATGCATCCCGTCTCCTTTCACCATGCCGACCTGCGCGACGTCGAGGCGATCCGATCTACGGTCGATAGCGTCGTTGCGACCTCCGGGCCGATCCGCGTGCTGGTCAACAATGCCGCCTGGGACGACCGTCATGAATTCGACGAAGTAACCGAGGCCTATTGGGATAACAACCAGGCGGTGAACCTGCGGCACGTCTTCTTTACGTCGCAGGCGGTGGCGCCGTCGATGCGGGCAGCCGGCGGCGGGGCGATCGTCAATATGTCATCGATCGCCTTCAAGCTGAATATGGGCGGGTTCCCCTCCTATGCCGCAGCGAAGGCAGCGGTCGTCGGGTTGACGAAGAGCATGGCTGGCAGGCTCGGGCCTGAGAATATCCGGGTCAACTGCATCCTGCCGGGCATGGTCGTCACCGAACGGCAGATGCAGCTCTGGCTGACCGAGGAGAGCATCGCGCGCTCGGTGGAGCAGCAGTGCCTGAAAGTCGCACTCACGGCCGATGCGATCGTCGGTCCTTGTCTGTTTCTTGCATCCGACTGCGCGGCGGCAATGACCGCCCAGTCCCTGATTGTCGATGGAGGCGTTCTGTAATGGTAAATCCCGCTTATGTGGCGGTCGACTGGGGCACCAGCAGCTTTCGGCTGTGGCTGATCGGCAAGGATGGCGCCATCCTTGCCGAACGCCGCAGCGGCGAAGGCATGACTAGCGCGGCAAAGACCGGCTTTTCCCAAGTGCTCGCCGGCCATCTTGCCGCCATCGAGGCACCGGAAAGCCTGCCGGTCATCATCTGCGGCATGGCGGGCGCAAGACAGGGCTGGGTCGAGGCCGGTTATATCGACGTGCCGGCCCCGCTCGCCGCGATCCTGACCGGCGCCGCCTCGGTGCCTGGGGAAAGTCGCGACATACGCATATTGCCAGGCCTTGCCCAGCGGGATACCGCCACTCCCGACGTCATGCGCGGCGAGGAAACCCAGCTTCTCGGCGCGCTTGGCTCCGCAAGTTCCGGCGCGCAAGCGGTCTGCATGCCGGGCACCCATTCGAAATGGGTGCATGTGAGCAACGGCAAAGTCACCGGTTTTTCGACCTTCATGACCGGCGAGCTTTTTGATGCGGTCAGCAAACACACGATCCTGTCGCATGCTGTAGCAGGTGCCGAAGAGCAGCCGGTCGACGCGGCAGCCTTCGAGGCGGCGGTGTCGGCCGCTTTCGCGCGCCCGGCGCTTGCCTCCAACCTGCTCTTTACCGCCCGCTCGGGCCAGCTCCTGCACGGGATATCGGCCGCTGCCGCGCAAGCCCGGCTTTCCGGCACGCTGATCGGCCTCGAGATCGCCGGCGCGTTGCAGGATGCGCCAAGCGGCACAGGCATCACCCTCGTCGCCTCCGGGCGCCTGCAAGCGCTCTACGAACAGGCCTTCAGAACTCTCTCCCTTGCCTTCACCGCCATTGATGCGGACGCCGCCGTGCGCCGCGGGCTTTCGGCCGCGGCCGAAGCCATCTGGCCGAATTGAGAAAGCTGACACGATGAACCGCATCTCCTTCCCCGACATGAAGCGCCCGCTGATCGCAATCCTTCGCGGCATCAGGCCTGAAGAGACCGAGAGCGTCGTCGGCGCCCTGATCGAAAACGGCCTGACGGCGATCGAGATCCCGCTGAATTCGCCGGAGCCGTTCAAATCCATCGAGATCGCCGTGAAGATGGCGCCGGCCGACGTGCTGATCGGCGCCGGCACCGTGCTGACGGCCGAAGCGGTCGACAGCCTGAACGCGGCCGGTGGCAAACTGCTCGTCACGCCGAATGTCGAGCCTGAGGTGATCATCCGGGCGCGCCAATACGGCATGGTGACGATGCCCGGTGTCTTCACGCCGACCGAGGCGCTGGCGGCAGCGCGCGCTGGCGCCACCGGCCTCAAATTCTTTCCTGCCAGCGTACTCGGTCCTTCCGGCATCACAGCGATCCGGGCCATCCTGCCGCCGGAGCTCACGATTGCCGCTGTGGGCGGCGTATCGGACAAGAATTTCGGCGATTACACCAAGGCCGGCATCTTCTCCTTCGGCCTCGGCACCAGCATCTACAAACCCGGAATGACCGCGTCAGAGGTTGCCGAGCGCGCCAAGGCGACCATTTACGCCTATGATGCAGCCATTGGGAGCGTGAACGTATGACCGATATCTACGATTTCGAGGGCAAGACCCTTTGCAACACCAATTCCGTTCTCGGCGAAGGCCCGACCTATGATCCGGACAGCAATACCGTCTGGTGGTTCAACATTCTCGGTAAGGAACTGCACGAGCTCAATCTTTCGAGCGGGCAGAAGAAGGTGCATCCGCTGCCCGTCATGGCGAGCGTGCTTGCCCGCATCGACGCCGGACGGCAACTGATCGCGACGGAGGAAGGGCTTTTCGTGCGTGACGTGGCCAGCGGCAACCTCACCTTCTACGCCGCGCTCGAAAACGACAAGCCGGAAAACCGTTCGAACGACGGACGCACCCATCCCTCCGGCGCGCTCTGGATCGGCACGATGAGCAAGCGGGCGGAAAACCAGGCCGGCGCCATCTATCATGTCGCTAGCGGCAAGGTGACGAAGATCTTCAACGGCATCAGCATCCCAAATTCGATCTGCTTCTCGCCTGACGGCACGACCGGCTATTACACGGATTCCCGCATCAACCGGCTGATGCGCGTCATGGTCGATCCGCAGACCGGCCTGCCCTCGGGCGAGCCGATCGTGCTCGTCGACAGCATGAACGAACCAGGCGATATCGACGGTTCGGTGGTCGATGCCGATGGTTATATCTGGAATGCACGCTGGGGCGCCGGCGTCGTCGACCGCTACAATCCCGATGGCCTGCGCATTTCGCGCTACAAGGTTCCGGCCGTGCAGCCCTCCTGCCCGGCTTTCATCGGCGCCAACGCTGACCGGCTGGCAGTGACCACCGCCTGGGAAGGGCTCGACGAGCATGCTCGTTCGGCGCAGCCCAGCGCCGGCGCGCTTCTGGAGCTTGGCATCGAGGTCAAAGGCATATTCGACCCCGTCTACGTCATCTGAATGTCGTTTGCCGGCGGCAACGAGAGGCGCTCCGGACCGGGGCGCCTTTTGCTTTTCGTTGCCGGCTTCTCGATAAATGTTCCGTGAAAATCGAGAAATTTTCCGTGTTTTCAGCCGGAACCAATCTGCACACCAGTCATTTCCTCTTCGAACCGACACGGTAAGCATGCCCAAAATGAGCCTTGCCGGGTCAGCGATTACTCTAGGGAAATGAAAAGGCAGGTTCGAAATGACAAGCAAACTTCTGACGACTGTTGCCGCTGGCGCCCTGTTTGCCACGGCTTTCGCACCGGCGGCATTTTCGCAGGCGGCCCCAAAGCCGGCGGATCCCGCCGCTCCGACGCAGGCAGCTCCGGCTGATCCGGCAGCACCCAAGCCGCCGATAACCCCTGATGTCACGAAGCCCGCAGGCGATGCCGCACAGGCTCCCGCTCCGGCACCGACAGCCGATACGGCTCAGGCCGGCTACATCACAGAGCAGGCTCCGGACCAGATCAGCGCCAATACCTACATTGGCCAGTCGGTCTATAACGGCAACAATGAAAGCATCGGCAGCGTCAACGACCTGATCATGAAGAAGGATGGCGGCCTTGTCGCTGCGATCATCGGCGTGGGCGGTTTCCTCGGCATTGGCGAAAAGAACGTCGCCGTGCCGATGGAAAAGATCACCGTCGCCCAGAACACGCAGGACGGCAGCGTCAAGCTGACGACGAGCGAAACGGCCGAATCGCTGAAGGCCGCACCTGAGTTCAAGACGCTGGCAATGCAGTCGGCTGAAAAGGCTCCAGCCGCGACCGGCACCGATACCACGGCAACCGGCTCGACCACGGCTAAGTAAATCCGCGCGCGCGGTAGTATAGCGTAGGCGATGGCGCTCCTAGGGGCGCCATTGCTTTGTTTCCGCGAACGACTCGGAAATCTCTACGCGCTGACACGCTCGGTCACGGCTGAGTCGTAGTAATTCTCGTGCAGGAAGCGCAGCGTGGCTATTCCATCGGCCGGCCGGCCGAAGTGATAGCCTTGCCCCATGCCGCAGCCGAGCGTGCGCAATTTCACCGCTTCGGCATAATCCTCGATGCCCTCCGCGACGACTTCTAGTTCCAGGCCCTCGCACATGGCAAGGATCGCCTTGATGATGTGTTCGGAGGCGCGGTCGGAATTGATGCGCGAAACGAAGGCGCGGTCGATCTTGATCTTGTCGAAGATGAAGTCGCGCAGGCGCCCGAGACTCGACTGGCCAGTGCCGAAATCGTCAAGCGAAATGCGCACACCGGCGGCGCGCAGATCAGCGATGATGCGATGAGCGGTGTCGGCCGAACCCATGACCGCGGTTTCGGTGATCTCCAACTCCAGGCGATGCGGATCGAGGCCGACACGGCCGAGGATCGACAGGACGCTGCTGCTTGTGCCCGGATCCATCAGCTGGGCCGAGGAGAGATTGAACGACAGGAAGAGGTCGCGCGGCCAGGAAAGTGCTGCTTCGGCAGCCTTGCGCAGCAGCGCCTCCGATAGTGCGTCGATGAAGCCGCGCTCTTCGGCGAGCGGCACGAAGACGCCGGGCGAAACGAAGCCGAGATCGGGATCGTTCCAGCGGGCGAGCGCCTCGAAACCGACCACCTGATTGTTGGACAAGGAGACGATCGGCTGAAAATGCACATCGATCGCATCGGAGATGATAGCGTTTCTGAGCGCCTGCTCCAACTGCGTCGCGCGCTTCATTTCCTGCGCGATCTCACGCGAATAGACAGTAATCTGGCCGCGGCCGCGGCGCTTGGAACGGTAGAGCGCGGTTTCGGCGCTCTTCAGCAGTTCCTCGCAATCCTCGCCCGCAAAGGGGTAGATGGAAAAGCCGAAGGAGGCGGAGAGACGAACGTTGCGATCACCGAGATCATAAGGCGCCGACAGGACCTCGCGGATCATCTGGCCGAACTTCTCGGCACTCGCCCGTTCGAATATCAGCGGCAGCACGAAGGCGAATTCGTCACCGTCGTGGCGGGTGACCAGCGCACCATCCGGAATGCAGGCCTTGAGGCGATGGGCGACCTGGCAGAGGATTTCGTCGCCGGCGGCCGAGCCGAACAGATCGTTGATCGGCTTGAAGCTGTCGAGGTTGGCAATGCCGATGGTGAAGGGAGCCGGATCGCTGGCCCGCTCGGCGGAAATCTGCTGCACCTTTTCCCGCATACGATTGCGGTTTCCCAATCCGGTCAACGGATCGGTATAGGTCATTGCCTGAGGCTCATTCTGACTGCCGGTCAAGAAAGCTATTTCCGCCGATTTCATCATCCAAACCCAAGCTTTTCCTCCACAGGCATGCGAAGAATGACCGGCATGTCTTAACATTTCGATAGTAAATCAGCAGTCGTCGCCGCTCGGACGTTCCCCAAAATCTGGGGAGTTGACCGATCTTTCGATTAGTTTCGAGCCCTCATCGCCTCTTCAATTAGATACTTCTGAAATACGGTCTCGAGCATATCGGGGCTGACCGGTTTCATAATGACGTCGTCCATGCCCGATTTGACGCATTCGGTGCGGTCACGCTCGAAGGCCTGGGTCAGCACGCCGATGATCGGGGTGTGGACCTCGCCGCCAGCTTCCTCCATCTGGCGAATGAGGCGCGCGGCCTCGAAGCCGTTGAAGCCCGGCAGGGAGATATCCATCAGCACGATCTGCGGCCGGTGTTCGGCCCAGAGGCGCACGACCTCGTCGCCGGTCGCCGCGATCATATGGCGGTAGCCGAGGCCCTCGAGGATCTGCGAAAAGACGATCTGGTTGATATCGTTGTCCTCGGCCACGAGAACCTCCAGGCCGACCACCTCGTCGGAGGTGCTGATCTCCCAATCGGTGTCCGCACCGGCGCCGCCGCGGCCATTACGATTGAAGTGGCGGGCGATCTGGAAGGTGAGCTCGTTGGCGATCTGGAAACCGTCCATGACGAGCGCCGGGATGCCGTATTGCTCGGCGAGTTCGAGGCAGCGCATGCCCATCTGGTTATCGATGATCAGCAGATCGAGCGAAATGCCGGAGGAGGTGGCGATTTCCAGGAACCGCTCCTCCTCGTCCTCGCCGCGCACTGAGCAGGATTCGAAGCCGTATTTCGACAGCGTGCGCAGGGCGGCGGTTTCGGCGGCGAGATCGGCAGTCACGACGAGGATCTTGCGGCCAGAGAAATTTTCCGGAACGATCGCTTCCATCGCCGCCGGTTCGCGCCGCTCGACGGGGCTCGGCACCGGCAGATAGGCCCGGCGGTAGCTTTGATTGCTTGACGTGGTAATCGCGGACGCCCGGTCGAACTCGTCGAGATCGGCACCGTCGCGCGGCAGGTCCTGCATGGTCGACACCAGGAAATAGCGGCCGGGCTTGCCAATGCGGTGCTTGCGGCTGACGATGTCGCGCTCGATGCCGTCGCGGGAGATCTGGCGCTGGCGGGAGACGGACATCTCACCGGTCTCCAGCACATGACGATCGCTTTCCTCGAAGCGATTGGCGATCTCCTGGGAAAAAAGATCGCCGCTTTTGCGGCCGAGCACCTCGTCGGCAGTCGTCTGGTATTTCTCGCAGAAGGCGAGGTTTACGGCGACATAGGTGAGGTTGCGGTCCTTGACGAAAAGCGGAAACGGAAGATTGTCGAGAATATCCTCTGTGAGCTGCACGCGCTCCAGATCCGAACGCCATTGCTCTTCGCGCTTCTTGTCCTCGGAAATATCAGAAATGATGGTGACGCCGTACCCGCCCGGCAGCCTGCGTTTGACGAAGCGCACCCAGCTGTCGGTGCCGTGACGCTCGACGGCGTCGAAGCGCTCGCGCCAATGCGAGGCGATTTTCTGCGACAGCCAATCTTCGCGGCTGAGCGAACCGCCCTTCCTGACGTCATACTGCTGGCGAATGCCGGTATCGTAGATCGCACCGAGGAAATCGCGGAGCCTTGTGCCCGGTTTCAGCATTTCGGGTGGCAGCGGAAAGAATTCGAGGATCTGACGGCTGGCGAAGATCAGATGGTCGGTCTTGTCATAGATGATGAAAGCCGCCGAAAGGCTGTCGCACACCACATCGAAAAGCGCCGTCTGCAGATCGGCCTCGGCGGAATTCCCGTCGGTTTCCGATGATGTGTCCGCCTTTTCGAAGCCGGCACTCATTCTATTGCGTCCCACATCTGTTCGATTTCACAGCTTCCGGAGGTATGTGATTAGAAATGCCATTTTTATGTTAAAACCGGCTTAACATTACCCGTTCCCGAAATTAGCGGAGTTCCGGATCACGGTTCCGGGAAAGCCCATCGACCCCCTTCCCTCCAGCCCGCGAATCCTCGAAAATAACCCATGGCCATCAGACAGCTTTCCGAAACGCTCATTAACCAGATCGCCGCTGGCGAAGTCATCGAACGGCCTGCGAGCGCTGCCAAGGAACTGATCGAAAACGCGCTCGATGCGGGTGCGACGCGTATCGAGATCGCCACAGCTGGCGGCGGCAAGGCGCTCTTGCGCGTCAGCGACAACGGCTCGGGCATGGACGCGACCGATCTCGAACTGGCGGTCCGGCGCCACTGCACCTCGAAGATTTCAGAGACGCTCGAGGATATCCGCACGCTTGGCTTCCGGGGCGAGGCGCTGCCTTCGATCGGCTCCGTCGCAAGGCTCAGCATCGCAAGCCGCAGACGCGACAGCACTGAGGGTAACGAGATCGCCGTTGCCGGCGGCAAGATCGTGCATCTGAGGCCTGCCGCCGCCAATCCCGGCACGATCGTCGAAGTGCGGGACTTGTTCTTCGCCACCCCTGCCCGGCTCAAATTCCTGAAGACGGAAAAGGCCGAAGCCGGCGCCATCACCGAAATCGTCAAGCGCATGGCGATCGCCTTTCCCGCCGTCCGCTTCGTGCTGTCGGGCTCTGACCGCACGACGCTGGAATTTCCCGCGACTGGCGACGATCACCTGGCGCGCATGGCGCAGGTGCTCGGCAAGGAATTCCGCGACAATGCCATTGCGCTCGACGCTGAGCGCGAGGACGTCTCGCTCACCGGCTTTGCCGGCGTGCCGACCTTCAATCGTGGCAACTCCGCCCATCAATATGCCTTCGTCAACGGCCGGCCGGTGCAGGACAAGCTGATCCTCTCGGCGATCCGTGGCGCCTATGCCGAGACGATCCCATCGGGACGCTATCCGGTTGCGGTGCTGTCGATCACGCTCGATCCGGCTCTCGTCGACGTCAATGTGCATCCGGCGAAATCCGACGTGCGTTTCCGCGATCCGGGCTTGGTGCGCGGGCTGATCGTCGGCGCGATCCGTGAAGCCTTGGCGCGCGACGGCAGCCGGGCAGCGACGACGGGAGCGAGCGACATGCTTCGCTCCTTCCGCCCCGGCTTCCAGCCGAACGTGCAGCGGCCGCAGGGCGGATGGTCGGCCGAGACTTCGCCATCCCGGCCCTACCAGCAGCCCACACATTTCGCCGAGCGGCCGCAGGCTTCCTTCGAGGGGCTTTCGACGCCAACGGCGCAGGCCGAACCGCAGCCCTCCATGTCGCCGGCAACCCCGGAATCCATCACGCGATATCCGCTCGGCGCGGCGCGAGCGCAGATCCATGCGAACTACATCGTCGCCCAAACCGAAGACGGCCTCGTCATTGTCGACCAGCATGCCGCGCACGAGCGGCTGGTCTTCGAAGCGATGCGCAAGGCGCTGCATTCGAAGCGGCTGGCTTCGCAGGTGCTGCTCATCCCCGAGATCGTCGACATTCCCGAAGAGGATTGCGATAGGCTGATGCAGCATGCGGTAGAGCTTGCCGAACTCGGCCTGGCGATCGAGCGTTTCGGTCCAGGTGCTATCGCAGTGCGCGAGACGCCTGCCATGCTCGGCGAGGTCGATGCGGGCGGTCTCATCCGCCAGCTTGCCGATGAGATTGCCGAATGGGATACCGCGTCCGGCCTGTCGGCCAGGCTCGAATATGTGGCTGCGACCATGGCCTGCCACGGATCGGTGCGCTCCGGACGGCGGTTGCGGCCGGAGGAAATGAACGCGCTGCTCCGCGAAATGGAAGTGACGCCCGGCTCCGGCCAATGCAACCACGGACGGCCGACCTATATCGAACTGAAGCTCAGCGATATCGAACGGCTTTTCGGCAGAAGCTAAAAAAGCTGGAAAAGCAGCCTTTGCGGGAGTAAGGCAGACTAAAGCGTGTCGCGATCTTTCAGATTCGCTTGCCACGCTTTAGGCATTTGGTGTTCCGCATGTCGTGATCGCAAAACCGCGGCACACTTTTGCGCGACATGCTTTAATGACAGACTGCAGGGAACGGAGCGCATGAATTTGTTCGAAGGGCACGGAAACCGCGAAGCGAAGATCCGGTATCTCGATGGCGATTTCCAGATTCTCTCGCCCGGCTCCTATGTCGTCTGCGCGATGACAGGCAAACAGATCCCGCTCGACGAGCTGCGCTACTGGAGCGTTGCACGGCAGGAACCCTACGCCGATGTCATGTCATCGCTCGAAGCCGACAAACGCGCCGGCGTGCTGCCGAACCAGCGGCGCTAGAAATTGCGATCCGCTGCGCGGCAGACGCGACTGTGGTGCCGTCGGAGGTTCTGGCTGAGATGGTTCTCCGACCCGCAGCCCGGAGCTGCTGCAGGGAGAATATTCACTCTGGTCACCCGGCGACTTGAAGTATCATAGGCTCTCCAGACTAGCAAACTGGCTCCGGGCCGCAGGGTTCGACGATATCAATCCCGACAACGGGTGAGGTTTGACTCTGCCGCCTACGCGGTCGGCAGAGGGTAATGATTCACTTGAATTTTGCCATATTCTCAGGCGTCACGAGCGCAGCGCCGGAGTCGATCAAAGACTCAACCTTCTCTCCACGAATCGATTTTACCAGCGCATCCACACCGAGTTCAGCCATCTTGGTGGGGAACTGTGCCACTGACGCATCCTCGATCCCACTCTTCAGCGCCTCCTCTTCGCCGCAGCAGAAGTCGAAACCGACCAGCACAATCTTGTCGTTGGCAATGCCGGCGTTCTTGATGGCGCGTGCCGCGCCAGCAGCGGGCGGGCCGCAAGCCGCATAAATGGCCTTAAGGTCCGGGTTCTTCGTCAGCAGATCCTCGGCGACACTGATCCCGAGTTCCTCGGTGCAGTTTGTTGCGCCTTTCCCCACTATCTTTACGTCAAGACCATTCAGCCCTTCAAGCATACCCTTCACACGATCATCAAGTGCCGGCACGCCGGGCACACCCTCGAGAATCCCGAGCGTGTCGCCGGCTTTAAGAACAGTTTTGAGATATTCGCCGGCGATTTTGCCGGCGGCGAAATTATTGGTCGTGGCAAGCGCCGTCCTGCCGTTCCAATCCGGAATATTGTTATCCATCAGCACGACCTTGATCCCGGCCGCCACCGCCTTGTCCAGGGCAGTCGACACGGTGGGATCGACGGGGGTAAGGGCAATGCCCTGCACGCCTCGTGTCACCATCGACTCGATCTGGGCAATCTGGCCCTCGATGTCGGTTGCTGATGTCCCCTGCCCGTAGATGATCTCGACGCCGGGATTTCTCTTCGCATAATCCTTTGCGGCGTTCTCCATTGTGGCGAAGAACGGTACAGGGAATTTGGTTATAAAGCCAAGCTTCACCGGCTCCTGCGCCAAGGCCGGAACTGCAGCGACGGCCAGGAGCGCAAGAGCTCCCAGCAGGGATTGCGGTTTCATGATATGCCTCCCATGTTTCGACCGCCCTCCTCTAGAGCGATCTCGTTGTCCGCTGCCCCGACGAAGCAGCGATCTCCCTTAAACCTCCGCCCCGACAATCATCGCGACAATGTCCTGCTTGTTCGCTTCCGTCGGCTTCAGTTCACCCACCTTGCGACCCTGCCGCAGCACAACCGCCCGATCGGCGATTTCGACGACATGTTCCATATTGTGCGTGATGATGATCACGGCATTGCCGTCGGCTTTGAGCTGATTGATAAGGTCGAGAACTTGGCGAGACTCGCGAAGCCCGAGGGCAGCCGTTGGCTCATCGAGAACCACCAGCTTGCGCGCAAAAACAATGGCGCGCGCGACCGCGATCGCCTGTCGCTGCCCACCGGACATCAGCGCGACCGGCGCGTCGAACCTCGGCAGCTTAACCTTCAGACGATCGATGACACTTGCTGCTTCCCGCTTCATCACGCCCGTGTTGAGGAAGCGGAGCGGACGCGGCAGCCAGGAGGGGAAAGAGATTTCTCGTCCGCAATAGAAATTCTGTACGGGGGTCAGGTTGTCGAAAAGCGCCAGATCCTGATAGACGGTTTCAATACCGGCGCGGCGGGCGGCCGCCGTTGAATGGAGCGATACAGGCGCACCATCCACGAGGATCTCTCCTTCGTCGAGACTATGAAGCCCACTGATGCATTTGACGAGCGTCGACTTGCCGGCACCATTGTCCCCCAGGAGAGCGGTTACCTCGCCTGCATAGGCATCAAAGCTTACATTTTTCAGGGCATGGATCGCGCCAAAGCGCTTCTGCGCGTTTCGAACCGAAAGTGCCGGTGTTGTGGATGCAGGGTTCATTGTACTCTCGCCGATTGAAGCACGCGCGCCCGCGCCTCGAGATGATTGCGAAGCACATCGGCCTCTACGGCGATAACGATGACGAGCCCAATCGCGATCATTTGAAAGAACACGTCGACCCCGAGAAGGTTAAGGGCGTTGCGGATGACGCCGATCAGCACGGCGCCGATCAGGGCGTGGCCGAGATGGCCTCGTCCGCCAAGGAAGCTAGCGCCACCGATAATCACCGCAGCAATCGTGTCGAGCTCCAAAAGATTGCCGTAGATCGGCGAGGCGGCGGCGGTCCGTCCCGCAAGTAGCACCGCGCCGACACCTGCGCAAAAGCCTGAGACAATGTAGGTTGCGAGCAGAACGCCCTTTACCGGTATACCCATGCTTCTGGCGGCATTCGGCGCGCCGCCGACCGCATAGATCCATCGGCCACAGACCATCGACTTCGTCAGGATCAGAAAAAGTAGCCCGAACATCGCAACGACAAAGAAGGAATTGGGCACACCAAGCGTCGTCCCGCCGCCGATCGCAGTCACTGCATCGGGCATCCCGCGCATGGTGGTGTGGCCGGGCGCCAATGCAAGTGCCAGGCCGCGGCAGATACTCAAGCTCGCGAGTGTAATGATGAAGGGGTGTGGCAGCCGCCCATAGACAAACACCACGCCGTTCACCGCGCCGACAGCCGCACCCGCAAGCAGCATGGCCACAATGACGACGATCGAGGAATCAACCTGCTGGTAGACCAGCCCGCCGATGACCGTCGCGAGCGCAAGATTCGAGCCGACAGACAGATCGATCCCGCGCGTTAGGATAACGAGCTGCTGCCCCATTGCCACAACGGCAATCACTGCCGTCTGCGCCAGGATGTTCCCGAGGTTAATGGGCTTTAGAAAAGCCGGCGTGATCAAACTAACGACGGCGATGAGCATAATGAGGATCAATAATGGGCCCAGGCTCAATAGCTTCAGCCCCAATGTGATGCCAGATTGTCTCGGATGGAAGGTTGCATCCTGCGAACCACCAGGCCGCGACGAATTCTGAGGCAGAATCCCGGAGTCTTCCAAATTCCCCTAGCCTCCCCCGTTTTTTATACATAAGAAACATATGATACACGTGGGTCAACTTGTTTTTTATAGATATATAACCATCTCTAGGATTGCGTCATGAGAACAGATACAACCTTCAAGAGAGCATTCAACGACATGATCGATATCATTCGGACGCTCGATCTCGGGGAGGAATTGCCGTCGGAAAACGCCCTGCGCGCCCAACTCGGCGTGAGCAGAACGACGGTGCGGAAGGTGCTGGCCGGGATGTCCGCCCGTGGGATCATCATATCTGAAGCGCACAGGCGGATCATAGGTGAGCAGCCGCTACAGGCGGAGCGCTATCCGAAGGAAGAGACCTTAGCCATTTCGGAACAGGTCGAGACGAGTTTCATGGAATGGATGCTGCGCGACAATGCCTGTCCGGGCACCGAAATCAATGAGGCGGAATTGGCCAGGAAATTCGGCGTCGCGACAACGATCGTGCGTGAATTTCTCAATCGATTTCAAAAATATGGGCTGATCGAGAAGCGTCAGAATGCAGGCTGGATTTTTAAAGGGTTCACCGCGAATTTCGCACTCGAACTGTTCGAAATCAGAGAGATGTTCGAAATGCGCTCCGCACGACTGTTCGCTACCCTGCCCGACAGCTCGCCGGTCTGGAAGCAGGTCCGTGCCATACGGGCAGCGCATTTGGAACTGCTCGCGGATATCGACGCTCGGTTTCAGGATTTCTCGGAGCTGGACAGCCGCTTCCATCGGCTGATTGCGGCAGTCTCGCCAAACCGCTTTATCGAAGGCTTCCAAGACGTGATAGCCATGGTCTTCCACTATCACTATCAGTGGAACAAGCGTGATGAACGCACGCGGAATGAGATCGCCATCAGGGAACATCTCGCGCTGATCGACGCCCTCGAAAGCCGCAATATCGCCTTGATCGATCGCGCCTGCCGGTCGCATCTGACCTCCGCCCGCGAAACTTTGCTTCGCTCGATCGTATGAGGAGCGTTGCTCCATCAGCATCCTCCGAGCGGATCGAGCCTTCAGGAGCGTCGCCGCAGTGCCACTGCAGCAGCCCACTAGAGCGGGTCGGCCTTGCCTGGACTTGCTTTAACCCCGGCCTTGATTTCCCGCAGGCGCCGCTCCCGGCAGGCGGCGATCGCCCGGTCGATGATGAGGCTTGGTGCGCTGTGATCCTCGAACACCATGTCGACCTCGATCACCCTGCTCTTTTCGGCAAGCCGCTCCGCCTTGCCGTGATGGCCGGAGAGGCGGACGAAATCCTTGGAGGTGGTGACGATCAAAAGCCCCTGCCCGTCGGCGGTCGTCAGGATGTCGTCGATCTCCTCCTCGGTCAGGTGCTCGTGGTCCCCGAAGGATTTGGCGACGACGATTTCGGCGCCGCGTGATTCCACAGTGCGGAAGAATTTGGCCGGATCGGCGATGCCGGCGAAAGCAAGCACCTTCGCGCCGGCAAGCGTATTGTCGCTGCGCACTTTCAGCGATGCGGTGAAATAGGGTTTTGCCGCACGCGCCGCCATTCGGACGATCCTGTCGGCAGCATTGCCGCCGCCGACCTTGAGCAGCGCCGTGGCATAGCGCAGCTGCTGGCGGATCGGCGCGCGCACCGGACCGCCCGGCACGATATGACCATTGCCGAGACCGCGCGTCGCATCGATGACGAGCAGGGCATAGTCGATCGCCAGCCGGGCACTCTGGAAACCGTCATCCATGATGATGAGATCGGCGCCCTCCGCCACCAGGCGCTGAGCCCCTTCGACGCGCCTGCGGGAAATCACCGTCAGCGCCTCCTGGGCGAGCAGCAACGGCTCGTCGCCGACGGCCACCGCCCGGTGATGATCGGGATCGACCACCGTCGTTACATCGAGCGAGCCGCCATAACCCCGGCTGAGGAAACCGGGCTTCAGCCCCTTCGCCTTGGCGGCGCGGGCGATCGTCAACGCGGTCGGCGTCTTGCCGGCGCCGCCGACGGTGAAGTTGCCGACGCAGATGACGGGAATGGGAACAGAGGCGCGGCGCGCATAGGCCATGCGATGACCTGCGATGCGGCCGTAGAGAAAGGAAAGCGGCAGCAACAGCCAGGCCCGCCAGTCGGCCTTCCTCCACCAGAACGGCGGCGCTTCGGATATCATCTTGCCGTCCTGCTCCCCTGCCCGCCTTGTTCCCCCGCGGTCCCGAATGCAAAACCGCTGTGCATTTTTGCTGGAATTGCTCCAGCCGCAGCCAGCCCCTTGCGTTTCGACCGGCCGGATTGAGAAGCTAAAATCGGTGAAAATGCAAGCCCTTACCGGTCAGGCAGGCTGCAGATCCGGCAGCAGCGTCTCGATGGCGGTGATGTCGTCGAGCACATGATCGGCCGCGGCGGCAAGCGATTCCCGCGAACCGGTGCCCGTCAGCACTGCGATCCTCAGCCCCGCACCGGCATTCAGACCCATGTGCAGATCGTGGTTGTTGTCGCCGACCATGGCGATTTCGTCAGGCGAAAGGCCGGTCGCGGCACAGAAGCCGAGCACCATGCCGGGCTCCGGCTTGACGCCGAAACCACTGTCGTAACCGGCGATATAGTCGACATAGCGGGCAAAACCAAAACGTTCCGCCGTCTGGCGGATCGAGCGTTCATTGTCGCTGGAGGCGACCCCGAGCTTGAAGCCGCGCTGATGCAGCCGGGCAAAGAAGCCGGCGAGATCGGTCACCGGCACGGAAAATTGGGCAGCATGGGAAAAGAGTTCGTCGAGGCGGATCGTCAGCTCGTCGACATCGACCATCGAGCCCGCTGCCACGAGACCTTCGGCGATCTGGCGGGTATTGCCGGCGGCAAGCAGGCTGTCGGGAACGATATGACCGGTCGCGGGATCCATGCCGCAGGCCGAAAGCAGCCGGTCGGCGAGCGCCTGATCCCCCTTGGCGGCGATGCGGGCAAGCTCCCGGTTCACCGGCAGCCAGCTTTCGTCATAATCGAGCAGTGTACCGTCCTTGTCGAAGAGGATGCCTTTGATACCAGCCGCGGCCAAAATTGCGCCTCCTCAGACCTGCGCCACGGCCTTCGGCAACAGCCGCGCCTTGACCGTCAGGGGATTGATATAGGGCTCCAGCCCCTTCACCGTCGCCGTCAAAGCCCCGCGCATCTCATGCACGGCGGTGATGCCGGCCTCGATCATGTTGCGACGGGCTTCGTCGTTGGTCAGCAAATAATGCACGCCCTTGGCCAGCATTTCGGTATCGCGCACCATGCGGGCGCTGCCACTGCGGGCGAGTTTCTGATAGGCCTCGCGAAAATTCTGCACATGACCGCCGGAGAGGATGGCGCAGCCGAGCATGGCGGGCTCCAGCGGATTTTGACCACCTTCGGCAAAGAGCGAGCGCCCGACGAACGCGATTTCCGTCAGTCTCAAATAGAGGCCCATTTCGCCGATCGTATCGCCGAGGAAGATATCGACATCGGCGGACAAGGCATCGTCGCGGGTGCGGCGCGCGACCTTCAGCCCGTGCTTGACCAGCGCCGCCTCGATCTCGTCGCTGCGCTCGGGATGGCGCGGCACGATGATCGTCAATTGACGATCGCGCTCCTTGAGCGCGCGATGAACGATGGCCGCAGCGTTCTCCTCGCCGTCGAAGGTCGAGATCGCCGCCCAGGTCTTGCGCTCGCCGATCTGCTTCTTGTAGCGAGCAAGGACAGCGCTGTCATAAGGCGGTGCGTCGGTATCGACCTTCAGATTGCCCGAGGTGATGACGGGGACCGCACCAAGATCGCGGAAACGCTCGGCATCGACATCCGACTGGGCAATGACGAGGGCGAGATTTTCGAACAGGGCTTCGGCGATCGCAGGGCGGCGGCGCCAGCGGGCGAAAGAGCGGTCCGACATGCGGGCATTGATCAGGATTTGCGGAATGCGGCGGCGGCCGAGTTCCAGAACCGTTGCCGGCCAGATCTCGGATTCGGCGATGATGGCGCAGTCGGGCTGCCAATATTCGAGAAAGCGGCTGACGGAGGGTTTCAGGTCGAGCGGCACATATTGGTGGATCGCTTCGTTGCCAATGCGCTCGGCAGCGAGCTTGGCTGATGTGATGGTGCCGGTCGTCAGAATGACATGGATGTCGCGACGGCGGATTTCGCGGATCAGCGGGATGACGGCGTTGGTTTCGCCCACACTTGCTGCGTGGAACCAGACGAGCGGCCCCTGCGGCCGGTTGGCGCTCGGATAGCCGAAGCGTTCCAGGCGGCGCGCGCGGTCTTCCTTGCCCTTGGCCGTGCGGTAGGTGAGATAGAGGCCGACAACGGGAGAGGCCACGGTTCCCGCCAGACGATATGCGCTCAGACCGAACCGCGCTATACGGGAACTCATTGCGCCAGCCTCCGATCAAAAGCGATCGACATCAACCCCATTCCCCAATCATCGTTGCGGCCGGAATGACCGATTAATTTGTTCAGAATGCGTCAAACAAACCGATCGAAGGGAGCTCGATGTACGAAATCCCCGCTCGACGAGCGGTTGACCGGCCGCATGTGCCAGGGTCAGTTGCCCTTCGACTGCGGATCAAGCAGACGATGCATGTGGACGATGAAGTAGCGCATATGCGCATTGTCGACCGTCTGCTGCGCCTTCGCCTTCCAGGCTGTCAGCGCCGTGGCATAATCGGGGAAAATGCCGACGATATCGAGACCGTTCAGATCACGGAACTGGACGTCATCGAGGCTTTCCAGTTCGCCACCAAAAACGAGATGCAAAAGCTGCTTCTTGTCACCGGAGTCAGTCATTTTCTTGTTCTCTTTCTGCCTATTCTCCTCCGACACCTCATCTGCGGGATTTTGACGAAAACGTCAACTGTCTCGTCGCCCCGTAAAGGCTGCGAGAAATTCGGTGAGACGGGGTTCTGAAGCCGCGCAAAGCGCCTCGTGGGTGACGTTGGCGAGATTGTAGACGACCGGTTTGCCGGCGAGGTCGACGAGGCCGCCGCCGGCGCAGGCGAGGATCAGATCGGCAGCGGCAAGGTCCCAATCATGCGAATTGCCCTTGACGAAGGTGCCTTCGAGACGTCCGTCGGCCACCATGGCGATGCGGTAGGCGAGCGAGGGAATGTATTTCTCGCGCCTGACCCGGTCGCGGAACTCCGGCGGCAAGGTTTTCAACACGTCTTCACCGATCGCGAGGCGGCTGATCTCCTCCGGTCCCGCGGCCGAAACGATCAGGGGCACACCGTTCTTCAGCGCCACACCACCCTCGATGGCCTCATAGAGTTCTTCGAGCGCCGGCGCATAGAGCACGCCGGCCACCGGCCGGCCGCGATGAACGACGGCAACGCTGACGCACCAGACCTTCTGCCCGCCGAGAAAGGCGCGCGTGCCGTCGATCGGGTCGACGATGAACAGCGTCTCGCGGGAGAGCCGGTCGGCGGCGTCCTCGGTTTCCTCCGACAGCCAGCCATAATCCGGCCGGGCCTTGCGCAGGATGGTTTCGAGCGTCTTGTTGGCGGCGAAATCGGCGGCGCTGACCGGAGAGCGGTCCTCGTTCTTCCACCAGACCTCGGGCGACTGGTTGAAGAAGCTGAAAGCGACCGCGCCCGCCTCTTTCGCGGCATCGGCGATCAGCGCGAGATCGCTCTGCCAGCGGGCTTTATCCAAGTCGCTCATTGCGTCTATCCGTTTCTCAACGCCCGGCGAGCGTCATGCCTTCGATGGCGAAGGTGGGGGCGGCGACGCCGAACTTGCGATCTATGTCGTTTGCCAGCGTCAGGCGCATGAACATGTCCTTGAGGTTCGAGGCGATCGTCACCTCGGAAACCGGGAAGGTCAGTTCGCCGTTCTCGATCCAGAAGCCGGTCGCGCCGCGGCTGTATTCACCGGTGATCATGTTGACGCCGTGGCCGATCAATTCGGTGACATAAAAACCGTTGCCGACGCTACGGATCAGTTCCTCCGGCGAGATGTCGCCGGGCTCGAGGGCGAGGTTGGTCGAGGAAGGCGTCACGGCGCTGCCGCCGCGCACGCCGCGGCCGTTGGTCTCAAGGCCGAGCTCACGACCGGTCGAAGTCGAGAGGAACCAGTGCTTCAGAACCCCGTCCTCGATCATGACAAGCCGTTCGCCGGACACGCCCTCGCCGTCGAAGGGCCGCGAGGAGGGCCCACGCACGATCAGCGGATCGTCGGTGATCGACAGACCCGATTTCAAAACTTGCTGGCCCATCTTGTCACGCAGGAAGCTCGTCTTGCGGGCAACAGCGGCGCCGTTGATCGCGCCGGCGATATGGCCGACGAAACCACGGGCGACACGCGGATCGAAGATGACGGTGACGCCCTTGCCGGTCGGCACCTGGCGCGGATTGATGCGCTTTACCACCCGTTCGCCGGCGCGGCGACCGATCTCCGAGGGATCGTCCAGTTCGCCATAGTAGAGACGGCTATCGAAATCATAGTCGCGCTCCATACCCGTGCCTTCGCCCGCGATGACGCTGACGGAATGGCCGAAACGGGAAGCCATGTAGCTGCCCGAAAAACCGTGCGAGGTGGCAAGAACCAGGCCGCCCATGCCGGCGGACGCACCGGCGCCGGAAGAATTAGTGACGCCCTCGACCGCAAGGGCCGCCGTCTCGGCCGCAAGAGCTGCCTCGCGCAGCATCTCGGAGGAGACTTCCGTGGTGTCGAGCAATTGCAGATCGGGATAGGATTTCGAGAGGTTCGCCTCATCGGCCAGGCAGGCGAAAGGGTCTTCCGGCGAAACTTTCGCCATGGCGACGGCGCGTTCGGCAAGCGCCTGAAGATCGAAGCCCGGATTGGCCGAAACGCTGGCGACCCGCTTGCCGATGAAGACGCGCAGCGAGAAGTCGTCGCTTTCGGAGGACTCCGTTCCCTCGACCTTGCCGAGGCGTACGCTGACCGATTGCGAGCGCGACCGGACGACAACGGCGTCGGCGGCGTCGGCCCCGGCCTTTTTTGCCAGATCGATCAATTGACTTGCACGGGAAAGAAGTGTCGAGGAATCGATTTCAGAGGACATGATTTGGCCTTTCCTTCGGCTTCCATTTATTGTGCACTCTCCCAGGCATCAAGGCCGCCGCCGCCGATTCTTTGTCGGAGCCGCCTGCATGCTCTCCGCCGTCGAAAGAAATTGTCAGCATGTCAGCGCCCAATGCCCTTTTTTCCGAAACGATCCTGCTGCTCGGGGGCGCGGTTGTCGCCGCTCCGATCTTCAAAAAGCTCGGGCTCGGCACGGTGCTCGGCTACCTTGCCGCCGGCATCGTCATCGGCCCGATCTTCCACGGCATCACCGACGGCGAGCAGATCCTCGACGTCGCCGAGCTCGGCGTCGTCTTCCTGCTCTTCATCATCGGGCTGGAGCTGAAGCCAAGCCGTCTCTGGCAGATGCGGCGCGACATTTTCGGCCTCGGCACGGCGCAGGTGGTGCTGACAGGCCTGGCGTTGACCGCGCTTGCGTGGTTTTCCCAAGTTCTCGACTGGCGTGGCAGTATCGTCGCCGGATTTGGCCTAGCGCTGTCTTCGACTGCCTTCGCCATGCAGATCCTTGAGGGCGACGGCGACGTCAACACGAAATACGGGCAGCGCTCCTTCTCGATGCTGTTGTTCCAGGACCTGGCGATCGTGCCGCTCCTGGCTCTGATCACCGTCCTCGACGGCGGCAAGGGCAGCAATGCCCCGTTCACCGATTTCGCCGTCGCCGTCGGCGCGGTTGCGGCGATGATCGTCATGGGCCGATACCTGCTGACGCCGCTCTTCCAGATCATCGCCCGGACCGGTGCGCGCGAGGCGATGATCGCGGCCGCTCTCTTCGTCGTCATGGGATCGGCGAGCCTGATGCAGCTTGCCGGGCTTTCCATGGCGATGGGCGCCTTCCTTTCCGGCGTCATGCTGGCCGAATCCTCCTACCGGCACGAGCTGGAGGCTGACATCGAGCCGTTCCGCGGTGTGCTGCTCGCTATCTTCTTCATCGCCGTCGGCCTGTCGCTGGAACTCGACGTCCTCGTCGACAACGCCCTCTTCATCATCATCGCCGTGCCGATCGTCATGGCCGTCAAGGCGATCATCATCTACGGGCTCTGCCGGATCTCGGGCTCACCGCACAATGATGCGATCCGGATCGCTTTCCTGCTGCCGCCCCGGCGGAACTCGCCCAATATGTGCTTCCTGATGGGACACTGCCGACGCTTTGCGTCACCGTCACCGACAAATCCGACCAAGGGCAGCACGACAAAGCCCGTTCGCATGGCTGCGAGGCCTGCGGGATCAGCGCCTCGACCCTGCTGCCGACGCCGACGGATGTCGCCGGCGCTCCTATACCCTTTGCGGTTACGGTTGAATTGCCGATCCGGGCCGAGGCCTTCCACCGCCAGCTTTTCCCGCCCAATACCGGGCCTCGCGCTCCTCCTTCAGATCCGATCCCTGCCTGAACTCCGTGTTGCGGCGGGCGCCGTAACGCGCCTTTCAACGCCGGCCAACCTGCTTTCCTGCAGTCGGCCGTGGATACGGATCCATTCTCATGTCGACTATTACTGCTGCCGAACCGGCGGAGGACGCTGCACACGGCGTTTCGCTCTATCGCGCCATCTGGCGCTGGCATTTCTTTGCCGGGCTTCTCGTCATACCCTTCATGCTAAACTTGGCCATTACCGGATCGCTCTATCTCTTCAAGGATGAGATCAACAGCACCTTCTTCGGCTACCGTTACATAGTCCAGCCGACCGGCAAAACGCTGCCGGCGGCGCGGATCGCAGAGATCGCGGCCTCCGCCGTGCCGGGCTCAACCGCGACATCCTACAAGGACCCGGTTCTGCCGGAGCGATCGGCGATCGTCACCGTCTCCGGCGATGCCGGCTCGACGCTGGTCTTCGTCAATCCCTATGACGGCAAGGTGCTCGGTGTGGTCGGATCGATCGACGAGTTCAATTATGTCGTCAAGCGCATCCACAGCCTCGCCTATTTCGGCAACACAGCGAACCGGCTGATCGAAATTGCCGGCGGCTTCGCCATGGTGCTCGTCGTCACCGGCATCTATCTCTGGTGGCCGCGACGCCAGACAGGGGGCATCGTCAGCGTGCGGGGGACGCCCGGCCGCCGCGTTTTCTGGCGTGACCTGCATGCGGTGACCGGCGCCTTTGCCGGTGTCCTGATCTTCTTCCTGGCGATAACCGGCATGCCCTGGTCGGGTTATTGGGGCGCGAACGCCAATGCCTGGCTGACCGAACACGGTCTCGGCTATCCGGTTCAGCTCTGGGACGACGTGCCGAAGTCGCGGAAAATCACCGAAGACATTCTTCCGAAGAGCGGCTGGATCGTCGAGAAGGCGCCGGTTCCGCTTTCCGATATCGCCGCGGCGCAATCAGCCAGGCCAATCGGCCTCGACAAAGCCGTCGAGATTGCCAAGCGGTTGGGCATGGCGCCGGGCTTCGACGTGGCGATCCCATCCGATGAAACAGGCGTGTATACCGCCTCGCTCTATCCCGAGGATCTTTCCGACGAACGGACCATCCATATCGACCAGTACTCCGGCAAACCTCTGATCGATATCGCTTTCAACCAGTATCCGTTGCTCGGCCGGGCGATTGAGTGGGGCATCAATATCCATCAGGGACAGGAATGGGGGCGCTTCAATCAGTTGCTGATGCTCGCAACATGTCTGGCGATTGTGCTCAGCTGCGTGACGGCTGTCGTCATGTGGTGGAAACGGCGCCCAGCCGGCCGCCTAGGCGTGCCGCCCATGCCGCCGCAGCGCTCGGTCTATTACGGCCTGTGGGTGATCACCGGAATCTTTGCCATCGCCTTCCCGATGAGCGGGCTTGCCATTGTCGTCATGATCGCCTTCGACCAGCTCGTCGTTCGGTTCGTACCATTGTTGAAACGCGTTCTCGCTTGAAGAGGCCATCGGATGAAGAAGATTATCGCTATTCTCGCCTGCCTGTTGCTTGCCTCGACGGCATCTGCCGGTGACGATCCGCAGCAGGCGATCCCGGCAAGGCTGAAGCTGATGTTCGAACGGCCAGACAAGCCGCTTGATATCGCGCCGGTCGTCGTTCAGGCCGATTGGGCGATCGTCGGCTGGCGACAGGACGGGCGCGGTGGACGCGCCCTGATGAAGAAGACGCATCATGGCTGGAGCGTTTATCTTTGCAGCGGCGATAGCCTGAAGGACGCCGGGACGCTGGAGAAGATTGGGCTCTCCACAAATGATGCCGCCGGGCTGGCTGCGAGGCTGAAAGATGCCGAGGCCGGCCTCGATTCTTCCGTGCTTGCGCTCCTCTCAAGCTTCCAAGGCACCGTCATGATGATGAATGAGGCATCGAACGGCTCGGGCGGCGGCCATGAGGGCCACGCCCAATGAGAGTAAGGCTCTAGCGCTTCAAGCGCGCTTCGATCTCGCGGTCGAGGGCGAATTTGAGGTCGTCCTTGACGCCGACGGACATGGCGAGGACTTCGCGGGCCTTCAGGAAATCCATGACGCCGGTACGGCCGACCGCAGGGCGTAGGAAGATCTGCGGCTGGCAAAGCTTCAGCTTGAGCGAGATCGCCGTCTGCATCATCAGCTGGCCGGAGCCGAAGATGCTTTCCATGCGGTTCGGAATATGCGTGCCGTCACCTTCGGGGGCGCCGACGACATCGATGCCGATGACGATATCGGCAAGATCCATCAGGCATTCATAGGGCACCGGATTGCTGATGCCGCCGTCGATCATCACGCGGCCGTGCAAGCGCACCGGCATAAAAACCGCGGGAATGGCGGAAGAGGCCGCCAGCGCCGGGAATAACTCGCCCTGCTCGATGATGACTTCGTGCTGCCCGTAATAATCGGTGGTGATGACCTTCATCGGGACCAGCAAGTCCTCGAAGCGGGCCGGAAGCTCGGACGGCAGGAAGGCCTTGAGGATACGCTCCAGATTGAACTGGCCGATGCGGATGCCCTTGGCCACCGCATCGCGCACCGTTGCCGGCCTCAGACCCCAGATGCGGGCGACCACGGCCGTCTTGTTGCCAACGGTCTCCAGCGCATGTTCGCGGATTTCGACGCCGGACATGCCGGCCGCCATGCCGGCCCCCATGATGGAGCCGATCGACGAGCCTGCGATCGCCACCGGCCGGATGCCGAGTTCGTCGAGCGTCTCGATAACATGGATATGGGAAAGCCCGCGCGCGCCGCCGCCGCCAAAGGCAACCGCGACCGTCGGAAGATCGCTGATCGCAGGCAATTTCGGACTGATGATCTCTGCCTGCTGCACGCTCCGTCCTCGCCCTTATTGCGGCTGATATCGGAAGAAATGCACCCTCGTATCCCCAAAGATGCGGCTTTCGAGGAAAACATAGGAAGGATGGACCGAAACGACAACGTCGGCACGCTCCTCGAGGACCGCGATCGCGCCTGGTTGCAGCCAGCCGCCCACGGCCGCTGCCGCCATCGCCTTCTCGCCGAGACCCTTACCATAGGGCGGGTCGGCAAAGAGCACATCGAAAGGTTCGAGATTGCCGACGCTGCCGAGATCGGTCGCATCCCGGCGCAGGATGCGCGTGCGGCCGTGCAGGCCGAGCGCATCGATGTTCTCCCAAAGAAGTGCCCGGCCCTCGACACTGTTTTCGACGAAGAGCGCGTGGCGACAGCCGCGCGAGACGGCTTCAAGGCCGACGGCGCCGGTTCCGGCGAAAAGATCGAGGATCCGGGTGCCGTCGACGCAATCCGGATAGGCATGGCTCAAAATATTGAACAGGCTCTCGCGCGTCCGGTCGGCAGTCGGCCGGATATCGTTGGATTTTGGCACGGCGAGAGGCCGTCCGCGAAACTCACCGCCGACGATCCGCACCGCGCGTCATTCCCTTTCCTCTAGCCCCACCTCTGGACGGCCCGCCCGCAGGCTTGTCGCCGCCCGGCCTCTCGCCGCCGGGCTTGGCGCCTTTCGGCTTGCCGGAAAAACTCTTGGCCCCACCGGGCTTGGCCGCAAAACCCTTGCCGCGAGGTTTGTCACCCGACGGCTTGTCGCCGAAGGATCTTTCGCCACGCGGACGCTCGGAGCGGCCCTCGCCGGCAAAGCTTCTGGCTGCCCGCGGGCGCTCGTCGCCATCCTGGCGCGGCTTGCGATCACCACGCGGCTTGTCGCCGAACGGCCGATCCCCACGGGAGGGGCGATCGCCGAATGGGCGGTCGCTGCGCGGACGCTCCGAACGGCCTTCGCCGGCGGAGGCTCTGGCGGCGCGAGGCCGCTCGTCACCATCCGCACGCGGCCTGCGATCACCACGCGGCTTGTCGCCGAATGGCCGATCACCGCGCGAGGGACGATCACCGAAAGGCCGGTCGCCGCGCGGACGCTCCGGGCGGCCTTCGCCGGCAGAGCTTCTGGTGCGCGGCCGATCCTCACCCCCTTCGCGGAGGCGGCGTTCGCCCCGGGCTGGCCGGTCGCCAAAACCGCGGTCTTCGCGAGCGGGACGATCGCCGAAGGAGCGCTTGCGGCCGGAACCTTCTCCCTCATCCTTGCGACGGGGCTCCTCGCTCGAACGGATCCATTCGCCATCCTCTTCACGCACGCGGTTCACCAGCGTCCGCGGGCGATCCTCGATGCGATCGAAAGCGGTGTTCCTTGCCGGCGCCTGCTCGCCGCGCTTGCGCGCGGTCTGCGCATTCTTGGCGGCTTTCGCCGCTGCCTTTTCACCGAGCGGACGGGCGCCGGGCGCCATCCAGACATTGGCACTGCGGCGCTGGCCGAGCGGATGGGCGCGCTTCGGCTTCTCGTCATCCTTGCGACCGCCGTCGCGGCGGTCGTCATCCCTGCGGCCCCCACCAGGGCGGTCGTCGCGCTTGGTATCGAGGCGGCTCAGCGCCCGTTCGCGCTTGTCCTCCTCGCGGCGCGGACGCTCGCGCTTTTCCGGGACTGTGGGCTCGATCTCTTCTTCGGCGGCAACGGCCGGCGCATTGTAGATCGGCGCGTCGAAATTCGCCTTGGCTTCCTCGATGAGGCGCGGGCCGAGCTGGTCGCGCAGCGTGCGGCCGCGCACCTCGATGACATGACCTTCCGGCAAGTCGCCGAGCTGGAACGGGCCATAGGAAATGCGAATGAGGCGATTGACGTCGAGACCGAGCGCACCGAGCACGTTCTTGATTTCGCGGTTCTTGCCTTCGCGCAGGCCCATGGTGATCCAGACGTTCGAACCCTGGGTACGGTCGAGCGTTGCCTCGATCGATCCGTAGAGCACGCCGTCGACGGCGATGCCGTCCTTCAACTTGTCGAGTGCTTCCTGATCGATTTCGCCATGGGCGCGGACACGGTAGCGCCGCAGCCAGCCGGTCGCCGGCAATTCGAGCGCGCGAGCAAGGCCGCCATCATTGGTGAGCAGCAGCAAGCCTTCGGTGTTGATGTCGAGGCGGCCAATCGACATGACGCGCGGCAGCTCTTCGGGCAAGTTGTCGAAAACGGTTCGCCGGCCTTCCGGATCGGCATTGGTGGTCACCAGGCCCGCGGGCTTGTGATAGAGCCAGAGCCTGGTGCGCTCGATGCCGCGGATCGGCACGCCATCGACCTCGATCCGGTCGGTGAGCGTGACGTTGACGACTGGGGTTTCCAGAACCGCGCCGTTCAGCGTCACCCGGCCTTCCATGATCATGCGTTCGATGTCGCGGCGCGAGGCGACGCCTGCGCGCGCCATCACCTTGGAGATGCGTTCGGCCTTGGCGTCGCCATCGCTCCCGGCGTTGGCCGGGCGCGCGGCGGCAGCCTTTGCCGGCTTCGCATTGCCCGCCTTGGGATCAGCTTTCGGCCTGGTATCCCGTGAAAAGGGCTTTGCGCCCGGCCGTTTTGGCTTGTCTTTGGGTGTCATTTGTTGTTTGCCTGCCTTTTGGGCCTGTCTATCAGGTCACGCATCTGCGGTTAAGTGGAAATTCTTGCGATCGTGAAGACAAATCGTTTCATGGAGATGGCGCTTCAGGAAGCGCGGGCGGCCGAAGCGCGCGGCGAGGTGCCGATCGGCGCCGTCGTGGTGATCGACGATATTGCCGTTTCACGCTCCGGAAACCGTACACGCGAGCTGAAAGACATCACCGCACACGCCGAAATCGCCGCCATCCGGCTCGCCTGCGAAGCGCTCGGGCAGGAGCGGCTGACCGGCGCCGATCTTTATGTGACGCTGGAGCCCTGCACCATGTGCGCGGCAGCCATCTCGTTTGCGCGTATCCGGCGGCTCTACTACGGCGCGGAGGATCCAAAAGGCGGCGCCGTCGACAACGGCGTGCGATTCTATGCGCAGCCTACCTGTCATCACGCTCCGGAGGTCTATTCGGGCATCAACGAGGTCCAGTCGGCCGAGATGCTGAGAAGGTTCTTTTCGCAAAAGAGAGAAACGCCGTAGCGCTGCGCGCGTAGCCATCGTTCCAGCTCGCGAAGCCGATCGATGGTAATTGAGGAAGGCACGGCTGAGCCGGCCGAGACAACTCATACCATACCCGCAGGCGCTGCCTTGCCTGGCGCTCCAAACATAACCAGTCGGCCCACTGCGATCCGGGACCGAAAGCTGTTATTGCAACAGATTCCACCACTGCTTGCCGCTGTTGGCGATCGCCGCATCCTTCTTACGCTTCTTCTGCTTCTTGAGCTCGGGTTCGCCGAGATCGTCGAGCTTTGCAGGATCATCGACGGTGCGGTAGCCGGACGGCGGATCGGAGATGGAGCGGCGCTGATCGAGATAGGAGCCCTTCTGCAGGGCGCGGGCATCACGATAGGCCTGGGTCTGGGCTTCGGTCGTACGACGACCGCCTTCGATCGCCGAGCTCGCCAGAGGCGAGCGGTAATTCGGATTGTCCGAGTTCGTATCAGCCTCGGAAACGAGGCGGGCGCGGGTCTCCTCCGGCGATTCAAGCCACTGCGGATTGTCCTTGTTGGCGATCGTCGGCTGCGGCGTAACCAGGGTCTCTTTCTGTGCCTGGGCCGGCAGCACCAGCGTCGGACGCGGCGTATACTTGACGCCCTTGTTCTTCGGGTCCGGTCCCGTCAGCGACACGGACTGGCCAAGATCGTCGGTCAGCTGCTCCATGGAGGTCTTGCCGGTGCCGTAGGTCGGGCTGCTGGCGCAACTGGACACCAAGGAGCATCCCGCCACGACAACAGACAGGCAGGCGCCTATACGGAACCAATGCGTTGCGAACATGAAAACCCTTCCAGCCACCGGTGCAATCGTTGCCCAACCGGACAACCGTCCCCCTGACGCAAAAATCCGGCCATTTTCAGGCAGCTTTTACCGGATGAACGCTATAAAGGCAATTCACCCGGCAAATATCTTCAGGCGCGGATGCCGAGTTCACGCAGGGCCGCAGCGTCTCGCGCCGAGACATCGGGATATTCCGGATCGGAACCGACATCGGTGGTGATGCGCCAGGAACGGGCGCATTTCACGCCTTCGGCAAGCTTCGGAATGACCGCGACTTCGGGCACCTCGGACAGCCGGAAGGCGTCGGCCGGGCCTGCGCTCGCCTCGATCGTGATGCCGGAGGTGATGCAGACTTCGCTGAAATCCTGACCTTCGAGCGCCTTGCGCAATTCCGCATCGGTAACGTGGACGACAGGAGCCGCTTCCAGCGACGAGCCGATGCGCTTGTCCTTGCGCTCGATTTCGAGAGCGCCGGTGACGACGCTGCGGATCGCGCGGATCTTCTTCCACTTTTCCGCGAGCGCATCGTTGCGCCATTCCCTGGCGACCGGGGCGAACTGCTCCAGATGCACCGAGACGGCCGAAGGATCGCGCGAGAGCCATGCCTCTTCCGTGGTGAAGGGCAGCATCGGCGCAAGCCAGGTCACCATGCAATCGAAGATCATGCGGATGACATAGAGCGCCGAACGGCGGCGAAGGCTGGAGGGCGCATCGCAATAGAGCGCATCCTTGCGGACGTCGAAGTAGAAGGCCGAGAGCTCGACATTGGCAAAATCAATCAATGCGCGGGCGATCTTCTTGAAGTCGAAGGCGTCGTAGTTTTCGCGCACGAGCTGATCGAGCTCGGAGAGGCGATGCAGCATCAGCTGCTCCAGCTCCGGCAGATCGGCAAGCGCGATGACCTCGCCCTTGTCGTGCGCCAGCGTGCCGAGCATCCAGCGGATCGTGTTGCGCAGCTTGCGATAGGCATCGACATTGGTCTGGATGATCGTCTTGCCGACACGCAGATCGTCCGCATAGTCAGAGGTCATGACCCAGAGGCGCAGGATATCGGCGCCGGCATCCTTCATCACCTCCTGCGGCGAGGTGACATTGCCCTTGGACTTCGACATTTTCTCGCCCTTCTCGTCCATGGTGAAGCCATGGGTGAGGACGGTGTCGTAAGGCGCGCGGCCACGGGTGGCTGCCGATTCCAAGAGCGAGGAATGGAACCAGCCGCGATGCTGGTCGGAACCCTCGAGGTAGAGATCGGCCGGCCACTTCAGGTCGGGGCGGTCTTCCAGCGTGAAGGTGTGCGTCGAGCCCGAGTCGAACCAGACATCGAGGATATCCATGACCTGCGACCACTTGGCCGGATCATGCTCGTTGCCGAGGAACCGCTCCTTGGCGCCTTCGGCGAACCAGGCGTCTGCGCCTTCGACATCGAAAGCATCGAGGATGCGCTGGTTGACGGCATCGTCCTGCAGCACTTCGCCCTGCTCGTCGACGAAGACGCAGATCGGCACGCCCCAGGCACGCTGACGGGAGAGAACCCAGTCCGGGCGCTGCTCGATCATGGCGCGCAGGCGGTTCTGGCCGGCAGCCGGCACGAAACGCGTGTCGTCGATCGCGTTGAGCGCACGGGTGCGCAGCGTCGTTCCGTCAGGCAGCGTCTTGTCCATATAGACGAACCACTGCGGCGTGTTGCGGAAGATCACCGGCTTCTTGGAACGCCAGGAATGCGGATACTGGTGCTTCAGACGGCCGCGGGCAAAGAGCGCGCTGCGCTCGATCAGCGCCTTGATGACGCGGTCGTTGGCATCGCCCTTCTTGCCGTTGTCGTCGATGACGCGCGCGCCTTCCAGGCCCGGAGCATCCGATGTGTAGAAGCCGCCGTCGTCGACCGGGAACGGGATCTTGGTTTCGATGCCGCACGCCTCGATTTCGCGGGCATGCGCCATCCAGACATCAAAGTCTTCGCGGCCGTGGCTCGGCGCCGTGTGCACGAAGCCTGTACCGGCATCGTCGGTCACATGGTCGCCATCGAGCAGCGGCACGGCAAATACATAACCGTCGCCGAGACCCTTCAGCGGATGGGCGCAGGTGATACCGGCGAGATCGGCAGTCGTGACGTCGGCGAGACGCTTGTACTGCAGCTTTGCCTTGGCGAAGGATTCCTCAGCCAGCTTGTCGGCGAAGATCAGTTTCTCGCCCGGGCGCGGTCCAAAATCGTTCTCGGCGGCCGTTACTTCGTATAGGCCGTAAGCAACGCGCGACGAGTAGGCGATCGCCCGGTTTCCGGGGATCGTCCAGGGTGTGGTGGTCCAGATGACGACGAAGGCATCCTTGACGCCATCGGAGCCCTTCGCGACCGGGAACTTCACCCAGATCGTGTCGCTCTCATAGTCATGATACTCGACTTCGGCTTCCGCGAGCGCCGTACGCTCGACGACCGACCACATGATCGGCTTGGAGCCGCGGTAGAGCTGGCCGCTCCCGGCGATCTTGAGGAGTTCTCCGGCGATGCGGCTTTCCGCGTGGAAGTTCATCGTCAGGTACGGATTTTCGAAATCGCCGACGATGCCGAGACGCTGGAACTCACCGCCCTGGATGGCGATCCACTTTTCGGCATAGGCGCGGCACTCGCGGCGGAATTCGATCATCGCCGACGGCTCGGTCAGGTCAGGCTTGGCCTTGCCCTTGGCGCGATAATTCTCTTCCTCGATCTTCCATTCGATCGGCAGGCCGTGGCAATCCCAGCCCGGCACATAATTGGCGTCGTAGCCGCGCATCTGGAACGAACGGTTGATGACGTCCTTGAGGATCTTGTTCAGCGCGTGGCCGATATGGATATTGCCGTTGGCATAGGGAGGGCCGTCGTGCAGGACGAATTTTTCGCGGCCGGCGGCAGAAGCGCGCAGCTTCTTGTAGAGATCCATCTGCTGCCAGCGGGCAACGAGTTCCGGCTCCTTCTGCGGCAGGCCGGCACGCATCGGGAAATCCGTTTCAGGCAAGTAGAGGGTCTTCGAGTAGTCGATCTTTTCGGCTGTGTCGGTCATATGTGACAATCGTTTCTGGCGGCCCAGGAAGGGGCGCAACGGACATGAAAATAGGTGGCGGCGGAAGCGCCTGCTCGCAAGCGCCGAAAACCCGGACCTCCCGGCCGCTTAGCGCGCGCGGAAGGCCGGGCCGATAATTCGTATCGTGGTCGCCAGCCGAAATTTCGTCATAGCGCCGGTTCATAGGCGTTTTTGCCGGGAAAAGGAAGAGCAGAAATTACCTGCATGCGATCCTGCGGCACGGCCGAATTCGGCTTGCGCCGGAGAAAATCCGAGCTGGTGGCAAACTCAGGAAAAGCACAGTTTCCGATCGAGCTCGCCAAGCGGTGCCACGCCCGCCAGCAGTGCCCTCGCCTCCTCCTCGTCGCGCTTGATCTGGGCGACGAGCGCTTCCAAGCCGTCGAATTTCAGCTCGGGTCTGAGATAGCCGAAGAATGAGACCGAGCAGAGCTGACCGTAGAGATCGCCGCTAAAGTCGAACAGATAGGTTTCCAACAATGGTGCACCGTTTTCCGTGACCGTCGGGCGGCGGCCGTAGCTTGCGACGGCATCGTAGAGCGTTCCGTCCTGAAGGCGGAAGCGGACGGCGTAGATGCCCGCTGCAAGTTCGGCCTCGGGCGGCAGGCGCATGTTGGCCGTGGGAAAACCGAGCTGCCGGCCGAGCTTTTCTCCGTCGATCACCTCGGCTTCGACAGTATAGCGGTACCCCAGCATGCCGGCGACTTCGCTGACGCTGCCCTCCTTCAGGAGCGCGCGGATGTGGCTCGAAGAGACGACGTCGGCGTTTTCGTCGCGGAAGGCATCGATCAGGGTGACGCCGAAGCCGTAGGTCTGGCCGGCATTCATGAGGAAGGCAGGCCCGCCCTCGCGGCCGCGGCCAAAATGGAAATCGAAGCCGGTGACGACTTCGGAGGCGCCGAGCCAATCCTTCAGGATCGAATGGATGAAATCATCGGCCGAGCGCTGCGAGAACTCATAGTCGAAGGGATATTCGATGACGGCGCTGAAACCCAGCGTTTCCAGAATGCGGGCCTTCAGCGGCGCAGGCGTCAGTCGGAAGACCGGCGTCTGCGGCCGGAAGACCGTGCGCGGATGCGGCTCGAAGGTGAGCACCAGGGCGGGGATGCCGCGCGCTTGGGAAATTTCCAGCGCGCGATTCAGCACCGACTGGTGGCCTCGATGCACACCGTCGAAATTGCCGATGGCAATCACACCGCCTCTGAGATGGGCGGGCAAAGGATCCCGGGTTTCATTGCGATGGAAGACGGTCATCGTCTGGCTTCTCTTCATGCAAGGCGTGGCATCCACCACCTCGGCGCCGCCTTTTCCCGTTCGAGATAGGCGTTGAGGATCGCCTCGTCGGTCTTGCCGTTGAGGGTGTATTCCTTAGCGTGGATACCGCCGCTGATGTAGAGGAGGTCGAGGCCGTAATTCAAGGCCCCGCGCACATCGGTCGGCATGCCGTCGCCGATTGCCAGCACACGATCGATCGGGAAATCGCCGCGAAGCTCGCGGGCCGCCGAAAGCGTCGCCTCGTAGATCGGCCGGTGCGGCTTGCCGGCAATACGCGTCCTGCCGCCGAGCTGCTCGTAATAGGCGGCCATGGCGCCGGCGCAGGGGATGATGCGGTGCCCGCGCTCGACGACCAGGTCCGGATTGGCGCAGATCATCGGCACTTCACGCGCTTTGAAATCCAGAAGCATGTCGGTGTAATCCTCCGGCTTCTCGGTCTCGTCATCGAAAAATCCGGTGCAAACGAGCGATTGCGCCTCGCCTGCCGGCCGGCGCTCGACGCCAATGCCTTCGAGAAGCGCGCTGTCGCGATCGGGGCCAAGCAAAAAGACCGTCTTCGGCCCTTCGGCGATCAGCCCGCGCGTCACGTCGCCAGAGGTGACGATCCTGTCATAGGCGCTGTCGGGAACGCCGATGTGGCGCAGCTGCGCGACCACCTGCCAGGAAAGGCGCGGCGAATTGGTGATGAGCACCACGGCAAGGCCGCTCTCTCTTGCGGCTTGAAGGGCTGCGGCTGCCTTCGGAAACGGATCGACCCCATTGTGAACGACACCCCAGACATCGCAGAGCACCACATCATAGTGACCTGATATCTCCGAGAAGTTTTCTATCCGCTTGGCCATTCCAATTTCCCGATTTGCTTCAGTCACCGGTGACATTGCAAAGGCGCAAGGCGATGGCAAGGCATTTTCTTCGCCGTGGCAATGCGAAATTCCTGAACGGCAATCAGACGAGCCCGGACGGTCAAGGGTCGCCCGCGTGGGGATTTCGGTCGGAATCTCCGAGAATTCTCCGGCCTCTTCACAATTCGGGCACAAAAATTCGTGATTGCTCTCATTGACTCCTTTCGGAGCCATCCCTAAATGCTCGGCGCTAGCACTCACCGCAAGGGAGTGCTAACATTTATCCATGTGGGCCACTCCGGTCCGCGAATGTCATTCGATCGAGGGATTAGACAATGGCAAGCACCAATTTCCGTCCGCTTCACGACCGCGTCGTCGTTCGTCGCGTCGAGTCCGAAGAGAAGACCAAAGGCGGCATCATCATTCCCGATACCGCCAAGGAAAAGCCCCAGGAAGGCGAAATCGTCGCCGTCGGCTCCGGCGCTCGTGACGAGTCCGGCAAGGTCGTCGCACTCGACGTCAAGGCTGGCGACCGCGTCCTGTTCGGCAAGTGGTCCGGCACCGAAGTCAAGATCAACGGCGAAGACCTTCTGATCATGAAGGAAGCCGACATCATGGGCATCATCGGCTGATCAGCCGATCCGCTTTCCCGAAATGACTAACGGGCTTTTGCCCGAACAAATCGAATTCAGGAGTCACAAACATGGCAGCTAAAGAAATCAAGTTTGGCCGCACCGCGCGCGAAAAGATGCTGCGCGGCGTCGACATTCTCGCCGACGCAGTCAAGGTAACGCTCGGCCCGAAGGGCCGTAACGTCATCATCGACAAGTCCTTCGGCGCTCCGCGCATCACCAAGGACGGCGTTTCGGTCGCCAAGGAAATCGAACTCGAAGACAAGTTCGAAAACATGGGCGCCCAGATGGTCCGCGAAGTTGCTTCGAAGACCAACGACATCGCCGGTGACGGCACCACGACTGCAACCGTTCTTGCCCAGGCGATCGTTCGCGAAGGCGCCAAGGCAGTTGCCGCCGGCATGAACCCGATGGACCTGAAGCGCGGCATCGATCTTGCCGTTGCCGAAGTCGTCAAGGATCTCCAGGCCAAGGCCAAGAAGATCAACACCTCGGAAGAAGTCGCCCAGGTCGGCACGATCTCCGCAAACGGCGAACGTCAGGTCGGTCTCGACATTGCCGAAGCCATGCAAAAGGTCGGCAACGAAGGCGTCATCACGGTTGAAGAAGCCAAGACCGCCGAAACCGAACTCGAAGTCGTCGAAGGTATGCAGTTCGACCGCGGCTACCTCAGCCCCTACTTCGTCACCAACCCGGAAAAGATGATCGCCGACCTCGAAGACGTCTTCATTCTCCTCCACGAGAAGAAGCTGTCGAACCTGCAGTCGATGCTGCCGGTTCTCGAAGCCGTCGTCCAGACCGGCAAGCCGCTCCTCATCATCGCTGAAGACGTCGAAGGCGAAGCTCTTGCAACGCTCGTCGTCAACAAGCTGCGCGGCGGCCTGAAGATCGCCGCCGTCAAGGCTCCTGGCTTCGGCGACCGCCGCAAGGCCATGCTCGAAGACATCGCGATCCTGACCGGCGGTACCGTTATCTCGGAAGACCTCGGCATCAAGCTCGAATCCGTCACGCTCGACATGCTCGGCCGTGCGAAGAAGGTTTCGATCTCCAAGGAAAACACCACGATCGTCGACGGTTCGGGCGCCAAGTCTGACATCGAAGGCCGTGTTGCCCAGATCAAGGCCCAGATCGAAGAAACCACCTCCGACTACGACCGCGAAAAGCTGCAGGAACGTCTTGCCAAGCTTGCCGGCGGCGTTGCCGTCATCCGCGTCGGCGGCTCGACGGAAGTCGAAGTGAAGGAAAAGAAGGACCGCATCGACGACGCTCTCAACGCGACTCGCGCTGCCGTTCAGGAAGGCATCGTACCGGGCGGCGGCGTTGCCCTGCTGCGTTCTTCCGTCAAGATCACCTCCAAGGGTGTCAACGACGACCAGGAAGCCGGCATCAACATCGTTCGTCGCGCTCTGCAGGCTCCGGCTCGCCAGATCGCTGAAAACGCTGGCGACGAAGCTTCGATCGTCATCGGCAAGATCCTCGACAAGGATCAGGACAACTGGGGCTACAATGCCCAGACCGGCGAATATGGCGACATGATCGGCATGGGCATCATCGACCCGGTCAAGGTCGTTCGCACCGCCCTGCAGGATGCCGCTTCCGTTGCATCGCTGCTGATCACCACCGAAGCCATGATCGCCGAGCTGCCGAAGAAGGACGCTCCGGCTATGCCGGGCGGCATGGGCGGCATGGGCGGTATGGACATGATGTGATAGGCCAACGGCCTTTCACAACATCGTCCATGAAACCGCCCATCATCTAAGATGGTTCAGCGCGTCAAGCGCGCTGAACTGGCGGTATGGACATGATGTGATAGGCGAAAGCCTTCACTGATATCCTTTCCGGTCTCCGGAATTAGGAAGGGCGGCCCTCGGGTCGCCCTTTTCTTTTGCCCAAAACGATTCGATCTGTTGCGCACAATTTTTCGCAATCGGCGCCGGTTTCCGTCCGGGAAGCTTTCGCGAAGCTTGCGTCGCTGCGCATTCTTTGATCTGCGGAAATAGGCGGGAGACCCTAGCATAGGAGCGAAATTTCTATCGTTGCAGGGTGTGGAAACGTTTTCGAAGCACAAAAAGACGGTTTTTCGGCCTCTATTTTCGTGAGGTAGCCGGAGCATACCGACATCCAGAGGAATGATGCTGGCCCGAACGCCCCTTAAAAAGCCGTTGCCGTTTGTCAAAAAGCCCCTATAAATCCGCGCTGCAATTCAAACGCGCCGGCGACCAATTTCGTCACCAGACAAAGCCGGTACGCGGAAGGTGATACGTCAACATTCAGCTTCGACGTCGGGTTCCGAAAGCCTGACAGCCGCAGCAACAATTGTCGGATGCGCGGGCATAATGTCCGCAGCTGCATGATCCTGTTTTGTGTTTACCTGGCGTGCGGCGGAGGAGTCGCATCGGAATTGGGGAACGCCTTGTTTAAGATCGCCAAAGCCAACGCAGCCGTACCCTTGATGCCCGGCTCGCTGAACGACAACAATCAGAATCGTGAGATGCTGGCGCAGTTTTCCGTTTCCGAAGCCTGGACCGGAGATTTTTCGAGCGGCTTGATCCGCCTCGGCGAATGGAGCGCGATGCTGCACGGCCTCTCGGCACCGGAATGCGGGCTGCTGAGCCTGATCCGCTCCTATGACACCAAGGATCGCAGCCACGTGCTCGAGCTGTTCGAGCAGGCGGCGACGCTCTGCTCCTCCTTCTGTTTTTCGACGACGATCATCATGCCGAACGGCTTCCGCCAGCCGCTCTTCTGCATGGGCGAGTCGAACGGGCTCGAGCAAAAATACAGCGGCAGCATGTCCGGCGTCTTCGTCTTTCCGCGCTTCAAGCTCGAAGGCGCAAGCCAGATCACAAGCCGGCGATAGAAACCAGCGACGCACAGGAGAGGCCGCCCGAGGGCGGCCTTTGCGTTTTCCGAGCGGATCCGTTCGTTACTCCGGCTTGACCGGAATGTTGAGGCCCCTGGCGCTTGCCGGACGGGCGATGCAGCGCGCCAGCCAATCCGAAACGGCGGGGAATTTCGCATATTCGAGAACCTCGCGGCCGCCATAGAAGATGTCGGCGCCGCGCACCCAGGTGAAGGTGGTGATGTCGGCGATCGTGTAGAGATCGCCCATGATCCACTGACGCCCTCTCAGCCGGTCTTCGAGCACGCCGAGCAGGCGCTTGGATTCGTCGCGATAGCGTTCCACCGGATAGGAATTGTTGGCGACCTTGTCGGCGGCGAATTTATAGAAATGGCCGAATTGGCCGAGCATCGGGCCGATCCCCGCCATCTGAAAAAACACCCACTGGATGGTTTCATAGCGGCCTGCGGCGTCGGCAGGGATGAGCTTGCCGGTCTTTTCCGCGAGATAGAGCAGGATGGCACCGGATTCGAAAAGGCCTATCGGCTTCCCATCCGGCCCGTTCGGGTCGATGATCGCCGGAATACGGCCGTTCGGATTGAGAGATTCGAATTCCGGCGACTTCTGCTCGTTGGCGGCGAAGGAAACATAATGCGGCTCATAAGCCAAGCCGAGCTCTTCGAGGGCGACGGAAACCTTCACCCCGTTCGGCGTCTGCAGGGAATAGAGCTGGATAATGTCAGGGTTTTTCGCCGGCCAGCGCGTCGAAATCGGAAATGCGGAAAGATCTGCCATCGGATTCTCCATGTTATCAGCCGACCATAAAAGACAGGGCTCGGCAAAGGCAAGCGCAGGTGGCGAGTACATCGTTCCATATTATTGAACAAACTGTCCGCTTCCGTTTATCTTTCCACAACGAGAGAAAAGAGCGACATAGAGGCATCCGAGGTCCACAGGGTGCCGGGGGCACCACGATCTCCAGAGCCATTCAAACGGAGACAAAGTCCATGTCGAACAACGTCATCATCCTGATTGCCCGCATCCTTCTTTCCTTCATGTTCATCTTCGCCGGCTTCGGCAAGGTTACCGATCCGGCTTCCACCGCCGGCATGATCGCCGGCGCCGGCCTGCCGGCTTCCACGGCGCTCACCTATCTCGCCGGCCTCTTTGAACTGGCAACCGGCATTGCCGTGCTCGTCGGCTTCCAGGTGCGCATCGTCGGCTGGCTTCTCGCTGTCTTCTGTGTCTTCACCGGCGTTGTCTTCCACCTTGCACCGGTCAATGTTCCGGACTTCCCGGCAGCTGCTAACGGCTGGATCAACGGCCTGAACTTCGTCAACTTCCTGAAGAACATCACGCTTGCCGGCGCCTATATCATGCTCGCCACCAATGGCGCAGGCGCTTACTCGCTCGACGCCCGCCGCGGCGCCTACGCGGCTGCCTGATACAAGCCAACACCCTCCCAGCATAAGAAAACCCGCCGTCATCCGACGGCGGGTTTTTTCATGCCTTTTCGAATGATATCAAAGGGCGGCGCGCACGGCCTCGATGATTGCCTGCACAGCGGGCTCGCCGGCATGGCTCTCCTTGCGGGCGCGCACGAGGCAGGCCTGCGAATGCAGGATGACGCCGTCCTGGAGCACCTTCAGGTGGTTTGCGCGCAATGTCGAGCCGGTCGAGGTGATATCGACGATGATATCGGCCGAGCCGGATGCGGGAGCACCTTCGGTCGCGCCCAGGCTTTCGACGATACGATAGAGCTGGATGCCGTGCTGGCTCGAAAAGAACTGCTGGGTCAGCCGCCAGTATTTGGTGGCGATGGCAAGGCGCCTGGAGTGACGGGCGCGGAAATCGGCGGCGACATCGCCAAGATCGGCCATGGTCTCGACGTCAAGCCAGATCTCAGGCACGGCGACGACGACATCGGCATGGCCGAAACCGAGGCGGGCGCAAAACTCGACGCGCTTGTCCACCTCGGCAAAACCTTCCCGCATCAGATCCTCGCCGGTGACGCCGAAATCGACGGTGCCGTTGCCGAGTTCGCGGGAGATTTCGGAGGCCGAGAGGAAGGCGACTTCCACATCGTCCCAGCCTTCGACGCGGCCGCGATAGGAGCGGTCGTTACCAACAGCCGTTATCGGCATGCCGGCGCGCTCGAAGATCGCCGACGCGTCGTCTTTCATCCGGCCCTTGGAGGGAAGCGCGATGGTGATGGTCATGCGGCTGCCCTTTCGGTTTCGATGCGGTCGAGCCAGAAGGAGAAGCCGACGGCCGGAATGCGGTCCGTCGCACTGAGGAAGGTCAGCAGCCGGTCGAAGCGGCCACCGCCGGCGAGAACCGCGGCCGAGCCCTCCACCGTCACCTCGAAGACGAGGCCGGTGTAATAATCGAGCGGTCGCCCGAAGGCGGCGCGGTAGCTGAGGCCGGATAGATCAACGCCGGTGTTTGCGAGGGCGGCGACGCGGCCGTCGAAGCGGGAGAGCGCGTTGCCGAGTTTCAGACCGGCAGCATCGGCGAAGCCGGCCAGTGCAGCGGAAGCGTTGACGAGTGGCACGTCGAGCGACAGGAACTCTTCCAGCACATGGAAGGCCGCGTCGTCGAGGCGCGTTTCGGAAAGGATGAGCTTTTCCTTGAGCCTCCGGGCGATCTCGAGCGGCGAGCGGCCGGCGTTCGTCGAATAGCCGGTCTTCTGCATTTCCTGCTCGATATGGGCGACCAGCGCCTGTTCGTCGCCGGAGGCAACAAGCCGTGCAATGTCGTCGTCGAGTCCGGTCACGAATTGCGGGCTGACGAGGCTCGCAAGCAGCGCCTCCAACTGCGTCATGTTGCCGAAAGCGTGGATCAGACGCTTCTGCCAGCCGAGCGGCAGGCCGAGCGCCTGCACGACCGCTTCGAACACTGCCTGATCGCCCAGCGTCACCGACAGGCGCCGGCCCGGCAACAGGCGGGCGAGAATGCCGGTGGCATCGCCGATGGCGCGGGCATCGGCGCTCGCGATGTTGATATCACCCAGATCCTCGATGCCGGCCTGGTAGAATTCGTTGGCGCCATCGCGGCGTTGGCGGAAAACCTCGCCCAGATAGGCATAGCGTTTCGGCGTGCCGGTCGCCGTTTCGATGTGGCGCAGACAGACGGGGATGGTGAATTCGGGACGCAGGCAGAGGCTGGCGCCGGTTTCGCTCTCCGTCATGAAGATGCGGCGGCGCAGATCCTCGCCGGCAATGTCGAGGAAGGGTTCAGCCGGCTGAATGACAGGCGTGTCGATGCGCTCGGCTTTGCGGGCGGTAAATTCGGCAAGCAGGTCGTTGGCGAAGTCGGGGAGGTTGATCAGGGGCATGGTGTCGCTCCTGGGAAAAGTCCCCTCCCCAACCCCTCCCCACAAGGGGGAGGGACTAACACGCGGCGATCGCCGAAACAGATTAAGCGCGCGCTGGGTGAAGCGAAGGTTGAGTTGGGCACAGCGGCGCCACGTGAAGCCCCTCCCCCTTGTGGGGCGGGGTTGGGGAGGGGTTTACTGGCCATTCGCCGCCGCCCTCTTCCGATCCTCCGCCTGCGCGGCCAGGATTTCCCTGACCTTGGCGACGAGGTCGGCTTCCGGCATGGTCTCCTGCGCCACGCGCGCCTCGCGCCAACTGGCATTGTCCTCGATTTCGCCCGAGAGCCGCTTGCCTTCGATGAGATCCTTGATTTGCACGACGCCGCCGGCGCGCTCGTCGCCGCCCTGAATGATGGCGACGGGGCAGCCGCGGCGGTCGGCGTATTTCAGCTGGTTGCCGAACTTCTTCCAGTTGCCCTGGAACATCTCGGCGCGGATGCCGGCGGCACGCAGTTCCTGCGTCATGCGCTGATATCGGCCCATCGCCTCGACATCGCCGTCCATGACGGTCACCAGCACCGGCTCGATGACCTCGCTCGCGCCAAGCTTGCCGAGGTTCTTCAGCGCCGTCATCAGGCGGGAGACGCCGATCGAAAAACCGGTGGCCGGAACCGGCTGGCCCATGAAGCGGGAGACGAGGCCGTCATAACGCCCGCCGCCGCCGACCGAACCGAAAACGACCTTCTCGCCCTTTTCGTTGGTGACGTCGAAGGTAAGTTCGGCCTCGTAGACCGGGCCGGTGTAATATTCGAGGCCACGCACGACCGAGGGGTCGATCTTGATGCGGTCGGAGCCGTAGCCGGCGCTCGTGACGAGCGCGCCGATGAAATTCAGCTCCTCGACGCCTTCACCACCCCTGGAGGTTCCGGCAACGAGCTCGGCGAGGCGCGCAGCACTTTCGGCATAGTCCTTGATGCCGACGAAGAAGAGCACCTTGTCGATCTGCTCCTGATTGAGACCCGCGCCTTTGGTGAAGTCACCGGATTCGTCCTTGCGGCCGGGACCGAGCAGCAGCGACACTCCTTCCGGGCCGAACTTGTCGAGCTTGTCGATAGCGCGCAGCACGTTGAGCCGCTGGCCGGCCTTGTCGTCGCCGCCGAGACCGATCGCCTCCAGCACGCCATCCAGAACCTTGCGGTTGTTGACGCGGATGACGTAATCGCCGCGCTTGATGCCGAGGGCTTCCAGCGTATCGGCCATCATCATGCACATTTCGGCATCAGCCTGAACGCCGGGCGCTCCGACCGTATCGGCATCGAACTGCATGAACTGGCGGAAGCGGCCCGGACCCGGCTTCTCGTTGCGGAAGACGTAACCGGCGCGATAGGTGCGGTAGGGCAGCTGGATCTCGTTGAAATTCTCGGCGACATGACGGGCGAGCGGCGCCGTCAGGTCGTAACGTAGCGACATCCATTGCTCGTCGTCGTCCTGCAGCGAGAAGACGCCCTCGTTCGGCCGGTCGCTGTCGGGCAGGAACTTGCCGAGCGCATCGGTATATTCGAACAGCGGCGTTTCCACAGGGTCGAAACCATAATGCTCATAGACTTCCCGGATCTTTGCCGTCATCTCGTTGACGGCGCGGATATCGGCGGCCGTCCGATCGACGAAGCCGCGCGGCAGGCGGGCCTTGAGCTTTTGCGGTTTCTTCTGCTTGTCGTTCATTTCCGGGGATTCCACTGACTGGGACAGTGGCGGTTTCCTAGCGGATTGGGCGGGGAGCGGCAAGGGCGAAGGGTCTTGAGGCCGCAGGCAGAATCGATTGAACGAAAGGCATCCATCAGAAATGTGGATATGCTCATGATCACCGAGGCTCTTCTTTATGCCGCGACATTTCCGCTGACAGGCAAAGCCCATCGAAAATTCATCCACTACTCGGTCAATCTCTGGTCGCGAGCCGGGCGCTGCGCCCGGGATTGGGCCGAACATGAGGAGATGAGCCGGAATGCGATCCGGGCGGCATCAGCCGGTCTCAGGCAGAAGCGGACAGCCGTGGTGCTCGGTTCCGGCCTGTTGCGGGATGTGCCGATCGAGGAATTGGCGAAAGATTTTGACACCGTCGTTCTGGTCGATCTCGTTCATCTCGCATCGGTGCGCCTGTGGCTTGCGGTCAAGAGCTATCGTAATGTCAGGCTGATCGAGCGCGATCTCTCGGGCTATGACGATCTTGCCGCGGGCCGCGAATCTGAACCGCTCGGTTTCCTGCGCAACGTTCCCTATCTCGATTTCGTGGTTTCGGCCAATCTGCTATCGCAGATCGCTCGCGGCGTGAAACGGCGGCACGAGGCCGAGGCCGGACGAGTGCCTAAAGACACCGTGGAAAGACTGATCGCGGCGCATTTGGCCGGACTTTCCGGACTTTCCTGCTCCAGCTGCCTGGTGACCGACATTGCCTACGCCGTTATCGACCGCAACGGCAAAACGCATGAGGAGGCCGACCTGCTGCACGGCGTTTCACCCCCACCTGTAAATGCGGCCTGGACATGGCCGGTTGCGCCACTTGGCGAGGAAAGCAAGGATTACCGGATAGAGCACAAGGTCATTGCCGCCTGGTGACCGGGATGTGACCACCGGTCGGCTTGGCTTGTATCAGGCATTCGCCTATAAGGCGGTATGCGCGCTCTCGCTCTCATCACGATGGTTTTCGGCTGGCTGGTCTACAGCGCCATGTCCGCGTGGGCGGGCTGCCCGACATGCGCGTCGATGAATATGCCCGTGGCCGAAAGCGGCGGCATGCACCATGAGATAACGGGCATGAAAATGCCCGGACCGGCGGGCAAGTCCAATCCCTTGAAAGACCCCTGCGCCGCCGGTGGCTCGGCCCATATGCCGCTTTGCGCCGCCTGTCTTCTGCTGCCGCCGACGGTGGCGGTCATGGCCGACGGAAAGTCTATTTTCGGCTATCCCGCGCCGGCGCTTGCGCGCGCCCTTGATGACAATAAGCCCGCTCCGCAGGCGCCCCCTCCCCGATTGTCCTGACACCGCATTCTCCGTGCAGAACGGGCGGCTCCGGCTGCCCTCAAAATCCATTGTCAGACAGAGGAAGGAACTCTCATGTCTTTGAAAATCATTGCCTTATCCACGATGCTCGCCATCGTTGCCACCCCCGTCCTTGCGGAAGACATGTCCATGGACATGAGCAAGCCGATGGGCAACCACGAAGCCTCCAGCCACGCTTTCAGTGAGGCGAACGACAAGATGCATAAGGATATGATGATCAAATATAGTGGCGATGCCGACACGGATTTCGTCCGCGGGATGATCCCCCATCATCAGGGGGCCATCGACATGGCAAAAGTCGAACTTCAATTCGGAAAGGATCCCAAAATCCGCGAGCTCGCCGAAGCCGTCATCAAGGCCCAGGAAGCAGAAATCGCGGAGATGAACGCCTGGCTCAAGGCCCACGGCAAGTAGTCGATCGTTCTTGAAAGAGGAACGCCGGAGATATCCGGCGTTCCGCAACAGCTGCCAGGCCGCCCTTTTCCTGGCGTTGGCGTCAGTCCTTCGGCTCGAAATCGGCCGGGCGGCGACCGGCGCCCTGCCGCGCCAGCATCCAGCCCGGATATTCGGGAGCAAGCGCGCTCACCTCGTCGAGCCTCGTCATATCGTCAGCATCGAGCTTCAGCTTGACGGCGGCCAAGTTCTGGTCGAGCTGGTCGACACGTTTGGCACCGATGATGACTGACGTGACGAAAGGCTTGGCGAGGATATAGGCGAGCGCCACGGTGGCGACGCTGACGCCGTGCTTGCCGGCGATCTCACGCATGACGGCGACGCAGGCCCAGGCCTTGTCCTTGTCGACGGGCGGGAAATCGAAACTGGCGCGGCGGCCCTCGCCGTTGCCAGGCGCGCCCGGACCGTATTTGCCGGACAGCAGGCCGCCGGCAAGCGGCGACCAGACCATCAGGCCAAGCTTTTCCTCCTGCATCATCGGCACGATGTCGCGCTCGAGATCGCGGCCGGCGATGGAATAATAGGCCTGCACGCTCTCGAAGCGGGCAAAGCCGCGGCGCTCGGACAGGCCGAGCGCCTTGGAAATGCGCCAGGCCTGCCAGTTGGAAACGCCGATATAGCGCACGAGACCACGGGAAACGAGATCGTCGAAGGCGCGCAACGTCTCCTCGATCGGCGTCACCGTATCGGTCGCGTGGATCTGGTAGAGGTCGATGTGATCGGTCTGCAGGCGCTTCAGGCTTGCCTCGACGGAATCCATGATGTGGCCGCGCGAGGCGCCGCGGTCGTTCGGCTTGTCGCCCATCACACCATAGACCTTGGTGGCGATGACAACGTCCTTGCGGGGCACATCGAGGTTCTTCAGCGCCTGGCCGAGCAGCCTTTCGGACTCGCCGACGGAGTAGACGTCGGCCGTGTCGATGAAATTGACGCCTGCGCTGAGCGAACGCTCGACGATCCGGTCGGCGGCATTCTGGTCGACGTCGGCGATGGCGCCCCAGAGGTTGCCTTGTGTGGCTTCACCGAAGGTCATCGTGCCGAGGCAGATTTCCGAGACGAAAAGTCCCGTATTTCCGAGTTGATTGTAACGCATGGTCGAAAAATTCCTTTGTGTCTGCCGCAAGAGGGGCTTGCGAACTCAAGAACTTCATCTTTTGATTATTGGCCTGCGCATGACGGGCACAGCCGTGGCTGGCTGCAAAGTGAGGCGATTTTCATGTAGTGCGGCATTGGCGCTTTTCAACGTCGCGCTACTGCATAATTCCTTAAATCGAAAATCGATTTTAAGGATAAAATTATGCAGCAATTCAAAGTGTTACAGCGTCCTTTGCGCATCTGAAGGATGCGCGGCGCTGTAAAGGCAGATGCCCTTGTCTCGACACAGGCGACCGATAGATTGCCGGCCTTATTTCAAGAGGTGCGCATATGGCGACGCGACCACTGACCACCATCGGCTTCGATGCCGACGACACACTCTGGCAGAACGAACAATATTACCGACTGACTGAAGAGCATTTCACCAGGCTCCTTGCCGATTTCGCCGAAGGGCCGAAGATTTCCGAACGGCTGCTGGAAGCCGAAAAGCGCAACCTTCGCCATTACGGCTTCGGCATCAAGGGTTTCACGCTGTCGATGGTCGAGACCGCGATCGAGATCACCGAGGGCAAGGTTCCAGCGAGCGTGATCGCCAAGATCCTGGATACCGGCCGCGATCTTCTCAGCCACCCGGTCGAAACCATGCCGCATGTGCGCGACACGCTGGAGGCGCTTGCCGGCAAATACCTGCTTGTCATGATCACCAAGGGCGATCTCTTCGATCAGGAGCGCAAGCTCGCCCAATCCGGGCTCGGCGACTTCTTCGATGCCGTCGAGATCGTCTCCGACAAGACAGCCGTCACCTATCGCCGCATCTTCGCCAGGGTCGGCGATGGGCCGGAGCGAGCGATGATGGTCGGCAATTCGCTGAAATCGGACATCGTGCCGGCGATCGCGGCCGGCAGCTACGGCGTCTTCGTGCCGCATGAACTGACCTGGGTGCTGGAGCATGTCGACGAGCCGACGGAAGCGCCGCGTTTCCGCAAGATCGGCCATCTCGGCGAATTGCGCGACCTGATCGACCGGCTCGCCTGAGCGAGATGCCCCTGCCTCACTGCTTGGCGGGCGCCTTCGGAAAGAGCGACGGCCGCTCCAGCTCGGCCGGCTTTTGCGGCTGCTGCGGGGCGGCCAACGGCTCGATCAGGATGCTGAAGGGAGCGCCGAGGCCGCGGCGCGGCGAGACCTTGGAATAATAGGGGCGCAGCAGCCAGGTCGTATTTTCCTTGACCGTCGTCTCGAAGCTCGTGCCGTCCTCGTCCGTGCCGAAGAAGGCTTCGTCATCCGGTTTCGATAGGTCGAAGATCGCCAGGAAGGCGAACTTGCTCTTCGTGGCAAAGCTGATCTTCATGTGCTGTCCAGCGTGCACCGGCAGCGTATAGACGTGGCTGTTGCCGAACTTCGTCCAGCCCTTCAGCTGCATGGTGACGGCCGGGAACTGCAACTTCTCCAGCTTCTCGCCGGGATTGAGCTGCGGCGCCTGCGCCATGGCGGAGGCCGTCAGGAGGAGCAGGGCAGCGGCTGTAATCAACGTTCTCACGGAGTGATCTTTCATGGACGAACCAGGGCGGCGCGCATCGCCTCGACCTCGGGCCGGCAATAGCAGCCCGCCAGATGATCGTTGACGAGGCCCATCGCCTGCATGAAGGCATAAACTGTAGTCGGACCGACAAAGGTCCAGCCGCGCTTCTTCAGATCTTTCGAAATGACCACGGATGTCGGGGTCGTCGGATTGGCGACGATATGATCGCGGTCGACGATCGCCGGCCTTTCGTTGTGGCCGGGCTCGTAGCGCCAGAAGTAATGGGCGAGCGAGCCGAATTCGTCCCGGAGCGCGATGGCGCGCTTGGCGTTGTTGATCGTGGAAACGATCTTGCCGCGATGGCGAATGATGCCGGCATCGGCAAGGCAGCGGGCGACATCTTCCTCGCCGAAGAGGGCGACCTTCTCGAAGTCGAAGCCGGCGAAGGCGGCGCGGAAGTTCTCACGCTTGCGCAGGATGGTCAGCCAGGAGAGGCCCGACTGGAAGCCCTCGAGGCAGATCTTCTCGAAGAGGCGGATGTCGTCGATGACGGGGCGGCCCCATTCCTCATCGTGATAGCGGAGATAATCCGGCAGATTGGCGTGCCAGTGGCAGCGGCTCCTGCCGTCCTCGCCGATGATAATGCCCGTCGCGCTCATGTCCGCTTCATTCCCCGGCGTTCGCTTCGTTCTCCGGTCGTGATTCCGGCTTTACCATTTGCAAACCGTCTTTCCAAACCGAACGGTAACCCTGACGAAAAGTTTATTCGACCGATCGGCTTTTCATGATTCGATCTTTACCATTCGCTGGCGGATAGGGTGGCAGCGTCTTTGCGGGCGGAACATCTCCGCCCGGGGCGGACATGCTCCGCCAGCACATTTTCGGTCATTTGTAGAGAGTTCGTCCGATGATGAAACACCTTGTTCTTGCCGCTGCCCTCGTCGGCATCTTCTCCACGACGGCCATGGCGGACGATCGCTACGCCACCCGTCCACCCGTCGTGCTCAGCCCCGATCTGACCGCGCCATGGATCAACCAGCTCGGCGGCGGCACGGTTCGTCCCGTCGTCTACCAGCGTCCGGTCGTCCAGACGCAGCAGCGTGGCCTTTTCCAGCGCCGCATCATCCGCCAGGCGCCGCAGGTTGCGCCGCAGACCGTTTCGGCGATCAATCCCGGCATCCCGTCGATCCGCCATCCGATCGAACCGCAGTTCCTGCCTCAGATCGTCGATTACGACACCCAGGAAAAGCCCGGCACTATCGTCATCGATACCAACAACCGCTTCCTCTATCTGGTGATGGAAGGCGGCAAGGCGCGGCGCTACGGCGTCGGTGTCGGCAAGCCGGGCTTCGAGTGGGCAGGCGCCCACAAGATTACCCGCAAGACGGAATGGCCGGACTGGACACCGCCGTCCGAAATGGTCAGCCGTGAAGCCGCCAAGGGCCACTACCTGCCGGCACGCATGGACGGCGGCCCGGAAAACCCGCTCGGCGCGCGCGCCATGTATCTCGGCTCGACGCTCTACCGTATTCACGGCACCAACGCGCCCTGGTCGATCGGCAGCGCAGTCTCCTCCGGCTGCATCCGCCTGCGCAACGAAGATGTCGTCGATCTCTACGACCGCGTCAGCGTCGGGACTCGCGTCATCGTCATGTAACGACGGCGCTGTATTTTGGGAGCCGCAAGAACAGGCGGCTCCTTCCCCCAAAAATGCTGTATCCGTCAGCACCGATCTTGAATCGGGCAGAAGTTCATGTAGCTTCGAGCGGATTTTGCTTGAGGGGAATCGACCATGATCAAATTGATGCCAGGTCTGGCTGCGGCCGGACTTGTCCTGTCCTTGATGTCTGCGTCCGCCTTTGCCGCACCCGCCGGCTCCACTCCTGACAACGCACAGCGCCCGGCGCAGATCGTCCGTGTGGCGCAGATGCCGAAATATGTGAAGCCGGAGTTCAAGCGCAAGAAAGTGCGCCTGGTTACGACGGAAGTGGCCGGCACCGTCATCATCGATACCAACAACAAGTATCTCTACCTCGTCGAAGGCAACAACCGCGCCACCCGCTACGGCATCGGCGTCGGCCGCGACGGCTTCGGCTGGTCGGGTGTCGTCAAGATTGGCCGCAAGGCCGAATGGCCGGACTGGACGCCGCCGTCCGAGATGCGCCGACGCGAAGCCGCCAAGGGACACATCATTCCCGCTTTCCAGGAAGGCGGCGAGGATAACCCGCTTGGCGCCCGCGCCATGTATCTCTACCAAGGCGGCCGCGACACCATCTTCCGCATCCACGGCACCAACCAACCCTGGACGATCGGCCTCAACATGTCTTCCGGCTGCATCCGCATGATGAACGCTGACGTGACGCATCTTTACGACCGCGCGCCTGTCGGCACCAAGGTGATCGTCATCGGCCCCGGCAACAAGCAGGGCAAGGTTGCCTTCGAAGACAAAGGCATCGACGTGCTGCGCACGCTCTTTGGCGGCTGAGCAACACCTGAGAAAAAAATTAAGGCGTATTTTATCGCGCCTTTTATTAGCCTTAGACATTACGGCCGAAAGCTGGCACACCTGCCTCAGAGTCGACATAATTGAAATACGGGGTATTCAATGGCCTATGCGCTTCGCTCCTCCGCTTCCCTGCTTGCGGGCATCGCGTTTTTCACGATCTGTTCGGCAGCTTCAGCATCGGCGGAAGATCTGCAGTTCTCCATTTACGGCGGTTACCAGACCGCCCCACACAGCGGCGTCGATCTCTCGGACGGCACGCATTTCACCGCCGGCTGGGAAGGCAAGTCCTTCGGCAGCCCGCCTTATTACGGCGGTCGCGTCACCTGGTGGCTCGAGAATTTCAACAAGCCGAACTGGGGTATCTCGCTCGATTACACCCATGACAAGGTCTATGCCGACGACGACACGCTCGAAAAGACCGGTTGGTCGCATTTCGAATTCACCGACGGCCTGAACCTGCTCACCGTCAACGGTCTCTATCGCTTCCAGGATCCGACCCGTCGCTGGACGCCCTATCTCGGCGCCGGTATCGGCGTGAACATTCCGCATGTCGAAGTGATTCGTCCCGAGGGCAAGACCTGGGCTTATGAATTCGGCGGCGTGACGCTGCAGGCCCAGGCCGGCGTCGATTTCAAGGTCACCGACCGCTGGTCAACCTTCGTTGAATACAAGGGCACCTATTCGCGCATCGACGTTCCGATCGACAGCGGTATGGACCTGAAGACCAACATCTTCACGAATGCCGTCAACGTCGGCGTATCGTTCCACTGGTAATAGAATAATAGAAATAGAGCGCCGCGCATCCGATGGGACGCGCGGCGCTTTGTTGTTTTCGGATTCCGATTTCGGGATTGTCCGCTTGTCGTGGCGCTATTTCGTGCCGCAGCTGACCTTGCCCTCGACGGCGTAGGGTTTGCTGCCTCCTTCGATCGTCAGGGAATAGGTGCCGCTGAAATTTGCCGCAGCCTTACCGCGCTCACCGGCAACCACCACCAGATCCAGCGTTACGCCACCGGTATCGTCACCGCCGGGATCGAAGACCTCCAGAAGCAGCTCGCCGTCGCGCGACCAGTGATTGGTCAGATGCCGCGATTCGAAAACACGTTTTCCGAAGATCGCCGATTGGCTCTCATCCTTGACGGCCAGCGCGCCGCGGAAATGGTTGAGCCGATGGCCGCCATTGCTTTCGAAACCGCTTTCGAGCGTGAACCGTGCTTCCTTGTCATCGGCGGAACAGAAATAATGGCTATCCGCATGAGCCGTGCCTGCCGCGCCGAGCAGTCCCGCAAGCACTATCATCCCACGCCACATCGCCTAAACTCCCGAGACCGGCCCGGCGGGCCTTCGCTAAGTTGAGACTAACGGCAAACCTGTTAATTTTTCCGGCACAGCGCCGCCATAGGCCCAATCGAGAAGCTCGACCGTGTGCAGGATCGGAATGCCGGCGGCGGTGGCGATCTGTGTGATGCAGCCGATATTGCCGGTGGCGATGACATCGGCCTTGGTGGCCTCGATGTTCTTGACCTTGCGCGCCTTCAGCGCCGCCGAGATCTCCGGCTGCATGATGTTGTAAGTGCCGGCGGAGCCGCAGCAGAGATGGCCTTCGGCGGGATCGCGCACCGTAAAACCCGCCGCCTTCAGCAACTGCTTCGGCGCCAGCGTGATACGCTGTCCATGCTGCATGGAACAGGCGGAATGATAGGCGACCGTGATGCCCTTCGGCATGTGCGCCGGCAAGTCGAGCGTTGCGAGATATTCGGTGACGTCCTTGGCGAGCGCCGAGACTCTCGCGGCCTTGGCGGCATAGGCGGGATCGAGGCGCAGCATATGGCCGTAATCCTTGATCGTCGTGCCGCAGCCCGAGGCAGTGATGATGATCGCGTCGAGGCCCTCTCCTTCCATCTCGCGCGTCCAGATATCGACATTGGCGCGCGCGCTGGCAAGCGCCTGCTCGGCTCGGCCCATGTGATGGACCAGCGAGCCGCAGCAGACCTCGCCTTCCGGCACAACGACCTCGACCCTGAGCCGCGTCAGCAGCCGGATCGCGGCCTCGTTGATCCCGGGATCGAGCACCGGTTGGGCGCAGCCCGTCAAGATGGCGACCCGGCCGCGCCGCTCCGCCTCAGGCGGATAGCTGCCGGGTTTTGCGAAGGCCGAAGCAGCGGGGATGCGCCGCGGCGCCAGCGCCAGCATGGCGGCGAAAGGTTTCAAAGCGGAGCCCCGTATCAGGCCTGCGACGGGCCGACCGAGACGAGCGAGATTGAGCGCCAGCCGGAAACGGCCGGGATAGGGCAGAACGGCGGCCAGAATGGCGCGCGTCAGCCGGTTCATGAAGGGCCGCTTGTAGGTCTTTTCGATATGGGCGCGGGCGTGGTCGACCAGATGCATGTAGTCGACGCCGGAGGGACAGGTGGTGACGCAGGCAAGGCAGGAGAGACAGCGGTCGATATGGGTGACGACTTCGGCATCGGCGGCACGGCCGTTTTCCAGCATGTCCTTGATGAGATAGATGCGGCCGCGCGGGCTGTCGAGCTCGTTGCCGAGCGTCACATAGGTCGGACAGGTGGCAGTGCAGAAACCGCAGTGGACGCACTTGCGCAGGATCTGCTCGGATTCGGCGACATCAGGATCGAGGAGCTGGGTCGGAGTGAAGTTGGTTTGCATCTAGCGGGATCCCCCAGGGATAGTGGAGGTGGTGCTTGGGGCACCCCCCTCTGTCCTGCCGGACATCTCCCCCACAAGGGGGGAGATTGGCAAGAGGGTGGACCATTGCTCCCTCGCTGCCGCGTCGGAGTTGCACTGTCCGAGTTGTTTGGGGAAGCCATCTCTTCCATCCGATCTCCCCCCTTGTGGGGGAGATGTCCGGCAGGACAGAGGGGGGTAATCCGCGCGCAGCTTCATCTTCTCCCTCACCCCATCTTCCCCGGATTGAATATGCCGGCCGGGTCGAATTTCTCCTTCACCCGACGCGACAGCATCGCCACCGCCTCAGGCTCCCGATGGAAGGCTGACGTGACCGCCCTCGCCTCAGCCGATGCACGGATCAGCGTCGCATGGCCGCCGCCGAGCGCCTTGATGAAGCGACGGACCAGTTCCGCTTCGGGGCCGGCCTCCATCCGCATCCAGACGAGGCCGCCCTGCCAGTCGTAGAAGGCGTCGACGCCGGCTTCGAGGCGAAGGGCCGCGACCAGCTGATGGCCGGTACCGGGAGCGACCGAGACGCGCCAGACCGGCCGCGTCGTGCCGTCGGCATAAGGCAGCACGTCGCGGATTTCCTGCCATAGCCTACGGCTTTCCGGCTGTTCCAGCCGCGTGACCTTAGCGAAGGCGGACATTGCCGCCGCAAGCTTTTCGACGCGCACGTCGACCGAGCCGACCAAGCCCTCGATGCGCAGAACCGTCGCCTCGCCCTCGGGCAATTTGCCGGCGAGGAATTTCCACGTCACCGTCAGCGGCAGATGAGCGGCACCCGAGACCTCCACCGGCAGTGCCATCGCCACCGCCATGGCGTTTGCCGCTTCAGCGTCGTTGAGGCCCGACAGAACCACGGTGCACTCCGTCTTCGGGCGCGGCGGCACGCGGAAGGTGACTTCGGTGAGGAAACCCAGTGTGCCATACGAGCCGGCGATCAGCTTGACGAGATCGAGACCTGTGACATTCTTCATCACCCGGCCACCGGCCTTGATGACTTCCCCCTTGCCGTTGATGAAGCGTACACCGAGGAGGCTGTCGCGAGCAGCGCCCGCAATGAGGCGGCGCGGGCCGGAAACATTGGCGGCGAAGACGCCGCCGATTGTCGGCTCGCCCGATCTGCCCATAACCGGGCGATGGTCCATCGGCTCGAAGGCGAGCATCTGGCCACCTTCGGACAGCGCCGCCTCGACCTCGGCAAGCGGCGTACCCGAGCGGGCTGTCATGACCATCTCGCCGGGATTGTAGGCGACAATGCCGGAAAGCCTGGTCGATCGCAGCCGGTCTTCGGCGGAAACGGCATTGCCGAAACCCGACCGCGTATCGCCGCCACAGACCGCGAGCGACCGGTTCGTCGCCGCATGTGCGAGGACGATCGCCGCTGCCTGTTCCTCGCTAGTCGGCATCAGATCGATCATACGGCGGGACGCCCTTCGAGCGGGAAGACCTTGGACGGATTGAGGATCCAGCCGGGATCGAAGGCGGCGCGCACCGCCATCTGCTGGGCAAGATCAGCCTCGGAATATTGGTGCCGCATCAGGTCGCGTTTCTCGATGCCGACGCCATGTTCGCCGGTGAGGCAGCCGCCGGCATCGACGCAGAGCTTCAGGATATCGTTGCCCGCCGCCTCGGCGCGGGCGGCATCCTCCGGATCGTTGGCGTTGAAGAGGATCAATGGGTGCATATTGCCGTCGCCGGCGTGGAAGACGTTGGCGACGCGCAGGCCGTAATGGTCGATGATCTCGGCCGTCCGCTTCAGCACATGGGAAAGCTGGCTGAGCGGCACGGTGCCGTCCATGCAGATATAATCGGCGATGCGGCCGGTGGCGCCGAAAGCGGATTTGCGGCCCTTCCAGATCAGCGCCGCCTCGGTCGCCGACTGGCATTCGCGCACGGTCTTGACGCCGTGCCGGCGGGCGATCTCGACAATGTCCTTCAGCGTGGCGTCCATTTCCGCTTCCGAACCCTCGACCTCGACGATCAGCAGCGCGCCGACATCGAGGGGATAGCCGGCATGGGCGAAGGCCTCGCAGATCTCGATCGCCGGCTTGTCCATGAATTCGATCGCAACGGGAATGATGCCGGCGGCGATGACATCGGCAACGCAGGCGCCAGCCTCCTCTGAAGCTTCGAAACCGAAGAGCACGGGGCGCGCGCCTTCCGGCTTGGCGATCAGCCGCACCGTTGCCTCGGTGACAATGCCGAGCTGGCCTTCGTGGCCACAGACTAGGCCGAGCAGGTCATAACCTGCCGCATCCAGCGCCTTGCCGCCGAGTTCAATCACCGTGCCGTCGACCAGCACCATTTTGACGCCGAGCAGGTTGTTTGTGGTGACGCCGTATTTCAGACAGTGGGCGCCGCCGGAATTCATGCCGATATTGCCGCCGATAGTGCAGGCGAGCTGAGAACTCGGATCGGGCGCATAGAAAAAGCCGTCTGCGGAAACGGACTCGGAAATGTTGAGATTGGTGACACCGGCCTGAACCACGGCGACGCGGTTCGGCAGGTCGATCTCGAGGACACTGTTCATCTTCGACAGGCCGAGCACGACGGCATCCTCCTGCGGAATGGCGCCGCCGGAGAGCGAGGTGCCGGCGCCGCGCGGCACGACGGGGATGCCGTAGCGATGGCAATAACGCATGATCGCCGAAACCTCTGCTGTCGTGCGTGGAAGAGCGACGGCAAGCGGCAGGCGACGATAGGAAACGAAGGCATCGGTCTCGAACGGCACCAATTCGCGCGCCTCATGCACCAGGCATTCCGGCGGCAGGAGGTCGGTCAGATCGGCCACGATCTGGGCTCGGCGCACCAGGACATCGGCGCGCGGGGCGAGAAACGAAATGGCGTCGGACATGGCGTTCTCCCTGGCCCTGACGACGGAAAATGACAGCGGGAACTGGCCCGCAAACCTCCCTGCCGCGGCCAACCGGCTTAGCACTTTCCCGAAAGCGGCGCAAATGCTAAGCACTTATGCCTAAAGGGGAAAAAGTCGCAAACCTCATGACCAATCTGGGTGATCTCGAAATCTTCGCCAAGGTCGTCGCAACAGGAAGCATGTCGCTGGCAGGGCGCGCGCTCGGCTTTTCCCCGGCCGTCGTTTCCAAGCGGATCAAGCGGCTGGAGGATCGGCTCGGCACCCGGCTTCTGCAGCGCACGACACGGCAGATCTCGCTGACGGAAGCCGGACAGGGTTTCTATGACCGCGTTCTCGGCATTCTTGCCGGTTTGGAGGAGGCGGAATTCTATATTTCCGGCCGCTCGGCGCAGATGCACGGCACGCTGAAGATCTCGGCGCCGACCTCCTTCGGGCGCATGCATATCGCGCCGCATCTGAAGGCGTTCATGGAGGCGCATCCGGGGCTTGCGATCAACCTGGTGCTGACGGACGAATTCTCAGACATCGTCGGAGGCGGCTTCGATCTGGCGATCCGCATCGCCGAGCTGACCGATTCGAGCCTCGTCGCCCGCCGGCTGGCGCCGGTGCGCCGGCTGCTCTGCGCCTCGCCGGATTATCTTGCCGCGCATGGCGAGCCCGGGCATATCGACGACCTGAAACACCATCGATGCCTGCCGGCGCACAATAACGACACCTGGCGGCTGAATGGACCGGATGGAATGCTCAGCCTCAGGCCGGAGGGCATGCTGATCACCAATTCCAGTGAAGTGATCCGCGAGGCTGTCATCGCCGGCCTCGGAATCGCGTTGCGCTCCACCTGGGATATCGGCGAAGAGCTCAAGGCCGGCCGGCTGGTGCAGGTGCTGCCGGCCTATGAGGGCTCGCACAATGTCGCGCTCTCGGCCGTCTATCCCAGCCGGCAGTTCCTTCCGGCCAAGGTGCGGCTGTTCATCGATTTTCTGGCAGAGCTTTACGGCCCCGTTCCCTACTGGGAGCAGTAGCGCGTCATCGCGATCGACTGATCCCAATCCGCCCGGAGAATTAACGCGCCAGATCGAGGTAGGCGTTGGCCACCATCTGATCGATATCGTGCGGTACAGGCCCGATGCAGGATTCGACGCCGGCCTCGCCTTTGGCGACACGCTCCAGGCAGCGGGCCTGAAGGGTGAAGCCGAGATCCATCGATTCGACGGTATTGCCGAGCGGCCGCGGGCCGGCGAGATTGGCCATGTGGCCGCCGCCGAGCACATGGAATGAGCGACCGTCGCTCAGATGGAAGGTCTCGATATGATCGGCCTCGTAGCGATCGATGCTGACGACATCGGGGTGGCGGCGAAAAGCCTCGACATCGATCTCGTGCGGGAAATGGCCGCCGTTCATCAGGATCGCCCCGTCCTTGACGAGCGGCAAGTCGGCGGCCGTCACGATGCCGGCAAAACCGGTAACGGTGACGAGGATATCGGCAGAGCGGATCGCCTCGTCGCGCAGCGGCGTGACGAAACCATCGAGATGGGCTTCGAGCGTCGTCACCGGATCGATATCGACGACGTTGACTGACGAAAAGGCATTGCGGAAACAGGCGGCCGTGCCCTTGCCGCAGGCGCCGTAGCCGAAGACCGTCACGCGTTTGCCGTTGGTGGAGCGATTGGTGAAACGCAGATAGCTTTCGAACAGGCTCTGGCCGACGGCATGCCTGTTTTCTGCGAATTGTTTGATCGGGCTGTCGTTGATGACGAGGATCGGCATGTTCAGCCGCTCGCGCAGCGGCAGCAGGCGCGTTCGGCCCGAGGTCGTCTCCTCGGTGCCGCCAAGGAGATTGGCATAGGGTTTATCCGCCGCGATGGCGAAGAGATCGCCGCCATTGTCGAGCAGCAGATCCGGTTTTTCTGCGATAACCGCTTCAAGGCTCTGATGATGAGCGGCGGGATCGGTCGTTTGCGTCGCAAAGACCGTGATGCCCTGCGCGCGCAGGAACTCGACCGTTGCAGGCTGGGTGCTGTTGAGGTTGCCGGTGCAGACGAGGCGCGCCCCGCCGGCGCGAAGCGTCATCAAGAGCGCCACCGTCTTCGGTTCCAGATGGATGCCGGTACCGATCGACAGGCCCTCGAAAGGGCGCGTGCCCTCGAATTCTGCCCCTATGGCCTTGAGCAGCCGGCAGCTGCGGCCGATCCAGTCGATGCGGGTTGCGGTCTGTTCCATCATCTCTTCCCCGTTGCCTACGTTTGTAAGGTTTCTAGCGGAGCGGCAGAGCTACGAATATGGAACTAATTCTGGCGAAGGAACAGAAAATCTGCCCTTTCAGACTGAAGCCCCTGAACGGAGCAGCCAGCCGGACAAGGCGGCAAAGGCGGGCCGTTTCGCATCCGGCGTGCGACAACAGAGGCTGTAACCGGACGGCCGGGAGATGAAACCGTAGGGCGCGACCAGATGCCCGCGCTCGAGATCGTCCTCGATCGAGGCACGCGGGGCAAGAGCGATGCCAAGCCCGGAGCGGGCAGCCCCCAGCGCCAGTAACAGATCCTCGAATTCCTGCCGGCGGGAAAAGGCGACCCGCGGCGTACCGCTTTCGGCGAACCATTCGTCCCAGAGCTTCGGCACGCTGCGGCTGATGAGCACCGTCAGCGCAGCCATCGCCGCCGGGTCCGGGGATAGTGCCTTGGCAAGCGCTGGTGTCGTGACCGGGCCGAACTCATCCTCCATGAACCGCAGCGCGGTAATCCCTGCGGCCGGCCGGTATTCTCCACCCATGATTACAGCGTCCAATTCCGGGTGCATCTGCAACGGTTCGACCACGGTCATCGGCACGATATCGACCGCTATGTCGCCGAGACTGGCCTGCATATTGGCGACACGCGGCATCAGCCACCAGACCGCGAAAGCGGAAGGCACGCCGAGACGGATGCGGCCCGGCGCAACACCTTCGAGCTCGGAAGCGGCACGCTGGAGGATATCGAAAGCCGCACTCGCAGCCTCGGCAAAAGCACTGGCCTGCAAGGTCGGGACGAGCCTGCGGCCGCCACGCGTGAAGAGCTTGAAGCCGAAGTGATTCTCCAGCGTGGAAATCTGCTGGCGGACGGCGCCGCGCACCACGCTCAGCTCTTCGGCGGCCTTCAGAATACTGCCGTGACGGCAGACGGCCTCGAAGGCGCGGACGGCGTTGAGCGGTGGAAGGCGCATGATGACCACATTCACAAAATCATAGTGGATCACTATGATCTTGCCATTGATCCAAAGGCAACATCACGCCATATTGTACAGCTGTGCAACGTGACGCATTCGGGACAGGGTGCGGCGATTTTATGAGCCTGCCCCAGCTCGATTTTTCCTATGAAACAGCGATCAAATCGCGTTTCGGAGTGTCTGCGGCTTTGGATTGTGTAAGCTTTCTATGATACACGTATATAAGTGATTCCTAACAACAACTGCTAAAGGTGACCCGACAATTGACTCTTCTCGCCCGACTGGCTTCCGACGTGCAACTGATGTTCCGGCGTCCGCCGCGACAGCAATATGGTGCGATCTGTTACCGGGTGAAGAAAAAGAGCGGTGACGTCGAGGTTCTCCTGCTGACGAGCCGCGACACCGGTCGATGGGTCATTCCCAAGGGCTGGCCGATGAACGGGAAGTGCGCCCACGAGGTCGCCGCGCAGGAAGCCCTTGAAGAAGCCGGCGTCCGCGGCACGGTCGAGACGGAAACGCTCGGCGCCTACACCTATCCGAAAATGCTGCGCGACGGAGTGCAGGTGATCTGCAAGGTGCAGGTCTATGCGCTCGAAGTCACCGACATGGCGAAGAACTTCAAGGAAAAGGGCGAACGTACCATCGAATGGGTCTCGTTTGACGAAGCAGCGGGCCGCGTGCACGAACCGGAACTCCGTCGCCTCCTCCTCGCCTTCAAGCAAAAGATGACCGACAGGCTTGCGGTCAAAGCGGTGAAGCAAATTCCGGCGGCAAAGTAAATTTCGGCGAAATGAATCCTGCCATCTTGCACTGCTAGAAAAGCAGCGTAGAAGCAGAACCATTCCCTGGGATAAAGAATGCCGCCACGTCCCGCAGTCCTCACGAAACGCACGCTCGACAAAGATCTCGAGAAGCTCACTCGTACCGAGGACGCTGCCAAACATGTCTTGCGACAACTGGTAGCGCCTGGTCTCGGGTTGATTTTTCTCGGTCTGGCCATGCTGTTTGCCGGCGTCTATGTGTTCGATCGGCCGGGAGCCGTGCTCGTCGTGGCGGCGGCAGCGCTTGCTGCCTACATGGCTATGAATATCGGCGCCAATGATGTGACCAACAACGTGGGCGCGGCCGTCGGCGCGCGCGCCATGACGATGGGCCAGGCACTGGTCATCGCTGCGATTTTCGAAATCCTTGGCGCCACGATCGCCGGCGGTGAGGTGGTCAAGACGATTTCCTCCGACATCGTCAATACCGTCCAGGTGCCGCAGGCCGCAGTCGGCTGGATCATGATGGCGGCGCTGACGGCGGCGGCCCTCTGGATCAACCTCGCCACCTGGATGAACGCGCCGGTTTCCACCACGCATGCGATCGTCGGCGCGGTGATCGGCGCCGGCATCGGCGCCGTTGGGCCGGAACCGGTGAACTGGCGAGTGATGCTGGAAATCACCGCGAGCTGGATCACGTCGCCGCTGATCGGCGGGCTGATCGCAGCCGTCCTGCTCTATCTCGTCAAGACCCTCATCGTCTATCGTGACGACAAGATCGCAGCGGCGCGGCACTGGGTGCCGGTGCTGGTCGCGATGATGGCCGGCGGCTTCATGGCCTATATGGTGCTGCAGTTGACGCCCCACGGCCGGTTTCCCTCTTTCACGATCATCCTCATCGGGATCGGCATCGGCCTGGTAAGCTGGCTCGCCGCCCGGCCGCTCATCCTCAGGCAGGCGCGCGATCTCGAAAACCGCAACAGCTCGCTGCGCGTACTGTTCCGGCTGCCGCTGATCGGTTCCGCGGCGCTGCTTTCCTTCGCGCATGGCGCAAACGACGTTTCCAACGCGGTCGGGCCGCTTTCGGCAATCGTGCATTCAGTCGGCATCGCCGGCGGCGCCGGGCATCCGCCGCTCTGGGTAATGCTGATCGGCGCCTTCGGCATCTCCGTCGGCCTGCTGCTCTTCGGCCCCCGCCTCATCCGCCTCGTCGGCGAGGAGATCACCAAACTCAACCCGATGCGCGCCTATTGCGTCGCGCTGTCGACCGCTTTCACCGTCATCGTCGCCTCCTGGTTCGGCCTGCCGGTCAGCACCACCCATATCGCCGTCGGCTCCGTCTTCGGCGTCGGCTTCTTCCGCGAATGGTACACCCGCCATTCGAAGCGTCGCATCGCGTATATCAGGCGCAAGGCGGAGAGCTTCGATATCGACGAGCCGGAAGATCCGAATATCCACGAGACGCGGCGGCGCTATCTCGTGCGCCGCTCGCATTTCATGACGATCGTCGCCGCCTGGATCGTCACCGTGCCGGTTTCAGGAGCGCTTGCGGCAATGATTTATTGGGTTATGTTCGCGCTCTTCGTCTAACGCGCGTCGCGATCTTTCAGATCAGCGTGCCGCGCTTTAGGTCTTTATTTTCTAGCATGTCTCGGCAAAAGCGTTTCACGCTTTGCCTGGCAAAACCGCTGCACGCTTTTGCGAGACATGCTTCAGGACTCCGAGTTTTTCGAATGCGCGCCAATTTCCGCATGCAACGGCTTTTCGTCGACGCGCCGCTTTCCAGCGGCGCCGTCATCGAGGCGAATGCCGATCAGTTCAACTATCTCGCTAATGTGCTGAGGCTGGAGGAAGGGGCAGAAATCCTGCTCTTCAACGGCCGCGACGGCGAGTGGAGGGCTGCCCTCTCCTTCCCCACGCGCAAGCGCATCCTGCTGACCGCAGCCGAAGAGACGCGGCCACAGCCCGCGCCCTGCGACCTGCACTATCTCTTTGCGCCGCTCAAGGTCGGTCGCATGGATTATCTCGTGCAGAAGTCAGTCGAGATGGGAGCCGGCCTGCTGCAGCCGGTCATGACCCAGCACGTGCAGGGCAAGATCACCAATCTCGACAAGCTGCGCGCCAATGTCGTCGAGGCGGCGGAGCAATGCGGCATTCTCGGCATTCCTGAAGTCGCCGAGCCGGTAAGGCTTCTTGATCTGCTCGACCGCTGGCCGAGCGAGCGCCGCATCATCTATTGCGACGAGGGCGATGCCGGGCAAAACCCGCTGCCGGTGCTGTCGGCGATCAGGGAAAGGCATCTGGCCCTGCTCGTCGGGCCGGAAGGCGGCTTTTCGGAGGAAGAACGCGCGCGGCTTCGAAGCCTCGATTTCGTCACCGCCATTCCGCTCGGACCGCGCATCTTGCGGGCCGATACGGCAGCCGTTGCGGCGCTGGCGGTGGTCCAGGCGGCGATCGGCGACTGGAACTAAGGTCGAAACGGGTTGACATGGAAATCGCTGCTGTTTTTTTGATGCGTCGTTGAAACAATTTCACTTGCAACATACGTGGCTTGGGTCCTAATCACCTTCCAATTGCCCGCCCCCCTGGGCGCCTTTCCGGATACAGGTACCCCCGCATGGCCCGCGACACTACCGACCAGACGCCACTTTCTTCGGTCCAGGAACTGACCGACTATCTCGCCGCGGGCAACAAGCCGCGGGAGCGCTTCCGGATCGGCACCGAACACGAGAAATTCGCCTTCTTCCGCGCCGACAACAGCCCGGTTCCCTATTTCGGCGATGCCAGCATTTCCGCCCTGCTCACCGGCTTGCAGAAGAAGTGCGGCTGGGAGCCGATCACGGACGGCGGCAACATTATCGGCCTTGCCGAGCAGAACGGCATGGGCGCGATCTCGATCGAGCCCGGCGGCCAGTTCGAATTGTCTGGCGCGCCGCTTGAGACGATCCACGAGACCTGCAGGGAATCGAACCAGCATCTGGCGACGCTGCGCGAGATCGCCGAGCCGATGGGCATCCGCTTCCTCGGCATCGGCGGCAGTCCGAAATGGACTTATGCGGAAACTCCGCAGATGCCGAAATCGCGCTACGAGATCATGACCCGCTATATGCCGAAGGTCGGCACCAAGGGTCTCGACATGATGTACCGCACCTGCACGATCCAGGTGAATCTCGACTTCTCCTCGGAAGCCGACATGCGCAAGAAAATGCGCGTCTCGATGAAATTGCAGTCGCTGGCGACCGCTCTCTTTGCATCCTCGCCCTTCACCGAAGGCAAGCCGAACGGGCTGCTCTCCTGGCGCGGCGATATCTGGCGCGATGTCGACAACCGGCGCGCCGGCCTGCTCGATTTCACCTTCCGCGACGATTTCGGCTTCCGCGACTATGCCGAATGGGCGCTCGACGTGCCGATGTATTTCATCGTCCGCGACGGCCACTATCACGACTGTACCCATGTCACTTTCCGCCAGTTCATGAACGGCGCATTGAAGGGCGAGGTCGCCGATCCGGCGCCGACGATGGGCGACTGGACGAACCACCTGTCCACGCTCTTCCCTGACGTGCGGCTGAAGCGTTTCCTCGAAATGCGCGGCGCCGACGGCGGGCCGTGGCGGCGCATCTGTGCGCTTCCGGCTTTCTGGGTCGGGCTGCTTTATGACGATGCAGCGCTTGAGGCCGCGGACGAACTGACGAAAGACTGGAGCTTTGCCGAGGTCGGCGTCCTGCGCAATGCCGTTCCCGCCGAAGGATTGAAGGCTGAGTTTCGCGGCCATCCGCTTTTCGACGTGGCGCGCGAGGTGGTCGGCATATCAAGGGCCGGCCTCAAGGCGCGGGGCAAGCTCAACCGCGAAGGCCAGGATGAGAGCATCTTCTTGGCGCCGCTCGACGAAGTGCTCGCCAAGAAGGCAACGCTCGCCGAGGATCTGCTGGCGCTCTACAATGGCCGCTGGAACCGCTCGGTCGAGCCTGTTTTCGAGGACTATCAGTACTGAGCCTGCTCCGGGTTTCTGTTGCACAATGCCAGGGGGAAAACCGCTGCGATTTTTGCTGGAATCGCTTTAAGCTCTTCTGGCAAAAAGCCGTTTGCACATTACCATTTCCGGATATAGTGACGTGACACGCGTCACGACTCGGGGAAAGGGACCTCCATGCTGCCACTCTTCGACATGATGATGCAGGCGCAGAACGGTGCGGCGATGGAAGCGGTCGCCCGGCAGTTCAACCTGGCGCAGGAACAGGCGACCAAGGCGATGGCGGCGCTGATGCCGGCTTTTTCCGCCGGCCTGAAACGCAGCACCAGCAACCCTTACGATTTCGTCGGGCTGATGCAGGCCGTCGCCTCCGGCAACTACGCACGATATTTCGAGGATATGAGCCGGGCCTTCACGCCGGAAGGCATCTCCGACGGCAACAACATCCTTGCCCAGCTTTTCGGCTCGAAGGAGGTTTCGCGCGCGGTGGCCGCACAGGCCGCGCAGATGACCGGGATCGGCCAGGAGATTTACAAGCAGATGCTGCCGGTACTGGCCGACACGCTAATGGGTGGCCTCTTCAAGCAGACGACCGGGCAGATGGCTTCGCCGGTCAATCCCTTCGTCAACACGGCGATGGGCGAGACGATTCAGAAATGGCTTGAGAGTACCGGCTTCGCTCCAAAGAAGGCAGCACCGGAACCCAGCATCTTCGACAATCCCTTCACGCAGGCGATGCAGGGGATGTTTTCGACGCCGAAGCCGCAACCGGCGGCTCAGCCGAACCCCTTCCTCGACAATCCCTTCGCCAAAGCCTTCCAGGAGATGATGGCCGGGCTTGGCCAGCAGCAACAGCAACCGGCTGCCAAGGCGGCGGAAGCGCCGAAGGAAGAGGCGAAAGTCAATGCCGACAGCTATGCCGATGTGCTGAACGCCATGTTCGACAGCGGGCTCGAAGTGCAGAAGAGCTACCAGAAGAACCTGGAAGCGATCTTCGAAACCTATCGGCCCAAGCCCTCCTCCGAGACCTAACGCAGCGCGTCTTTTCAGACGCGCATCAAGGACGTTCTAAATCGTGGCGCGGCCTTTCCGTTTTGCCAGCCGCGCGTTAGCTCTTGGTTTTAGCCATAAAAAAACCCGGAGATGGCTTGGGAAAAGCCGATCACCGGGTTAAGCGGCAGGGCTATTGGCTATCACCCTGCGGGGAAACTCGACGTTCCTACTCGTCGTAGGAACGCAGGAGCGACGGCAGGCGCCAGCGATTGCGCGCCGAGCGCGTCAGGTGTTCCGACGGGTCCTCGAAGAAGGTCGACGCCAGGAACGCAGAGGTTACGTCGGCCCGGGTGAGGCCGATATCCCTCAGCTGAGTGTCGCTCAGATCATGCAGCCTGTTGATCTCCATGCGATTGCGGAACACGCGAAAGAGGGAGGCCAGTGGAGCGAGGCCTGCCACCAGACGCTGGGAAAACGTCGGGGTAAGCTTGCTGCAGTCGAGTTCTAGTGTTCGGTCTGTCATGCGCATCGAACTCTCCTTTCTTTCGGGCGCGCAACAACCTGCCCCTCCCGCGAGGTCGTACGGGAAGGAGCAAGGTTGAATCGGCTCGGACAGGCAGGGCGTCTGTCCTTCACTTTGCTTGATTTGCATCCCGAAGATGCCAAAGACCTATTGATCAGTCCAACGAATGTTTCTAATGATTATCATCAGCTATCTTTATGGGTGAAATCATGGCCGCGCCTCTTGATCTCGACCAGTTGCAGACTTTCATCGCCATCGTTGACTCCGGCAGCTTCACCAAGGCGGCCGACAAGGTCTACAAGACCCAATCGGCCGTCTCCATGCAGATGCGCCGCCTCGAGGAGCGTATCGGCAAGCAGCTGTTCATCAAGGATGGACGCGGCAACCGGCTGACGGTCGAGGGTGAAAAGTTGCTAAACTACGCCCGGCGTATCATCCGCCTGAACAACGAGGCGATCGCCGCCTTCGACGATAACAGGCTGGAGGGGACGCTGCGGATCGGCACGCCGGACGACTATGCGGACCGCTACATGCCCGAAATCATCGGCCGCTTCGCCAAGACCCATCCGAACGTCGAGCTCTACATCGTCTGCGAGCCTTCGGTGGATCTTGCCGAGCGCATGCACAAGGGAGAGCTCGATATCGCGCTCGTCACCCACAATCCGCGCGAGCGCATGTCCGATGTGGTGAGAACCGAGCCGCTCTGCTGGGTGGGCTCAGCCAACCACCCGATCCGCGACGACGCGCCGGTGCCGCTTGCCGTCGGCCGGCGCGATTGCCAGTGGCGCCAGCTTGCCTGCTCGGCGCTCGATGCTGTGGGCCGCGAACATCAGATCCTGTTCACCAGCTGGTCCTGCACCGTCGTTGCCGCTGCCGTGCTCGCCGGCATGGCGGTTTCGGTGATGCCGGAATCGGCACTGCGAACCGGCATGAAGGTGCTGAGCCAGGCAGACGGCTTTCCGGCGCTGCCGCCGGTGCAGATCGGCATCATGAAGCGGCCGGGCGTTTCGCTCTCGCTGATGAACGCCATCACGGCACATATTACGGCCTGCCTCGATAACATCACCCCTGCCGTCGTCGACGACAACCTCGAGGCCGATGTCAAATCCGCCCAGACCCGGCTTTACCCGCGGCTGAAAGCCGCCAACATGGTGCCGAGCTGGTAGAAGCGCTCAGGCGGCGTTCTGTGCGGTCGCTGCGAAAAGGGAGGCGCGGATGACGCGCTTCCACTCATCGAGCATACGCCGCGCCAAGGCCTCTTCGCTCACGGCGGCAAGGCGAATGACGGCGCCGATCAGATGGCTGAAGAGGTAAGTGCGCGCGTACATCTCTTCGTCGCAAAGGTCGGGGGCCAGGCCGCGGACGGCGTCATGGAAAATGCCGGCAACGCGGCCGCTATGCTCGATGTTCAGCTGCAGCAGATCCTGATCCATCTCGGTGCCCATCCAGACGCCGAGATAGACGGGATCGTTGCGATAGGATTCGTAATACCAGTCGATCACGGTGCAGACGCGGTCGAGCGCCTGATCGAGCGACCGCACATCGACGAACATTGCCGCCATCTTTGCCTGGATCGCCGAGGCGTGCTGGTCGAACAGGGCTTTGACGATCGCAGCCTTCTCCGGGAAATATTGATAGACCGAACCGATCGGCACCTTGGCCGCGACGGCAAGTTCCGTCATCCGCATGGCGCTGACGCCCTTCTTTGCAATAATCCTGGCGGCGGCGGCGAGAATGAGATCCAGCCTCTGGATGCTGCGCTCCTGCTTCGGCTTTCTGCGCAGTCCTATGCGATCCATGCTTTCGGCGCCCATATCGTTCCCATTTTTATCGTTTTTTTCGCGACGGAAGCGATCTGCCAAACCGGCGCATCGGTCGGATATGACATGCAAGCCTTCAACGGCGGTAAACGGAAACGCTCGCATTTTAACGATTGGCAAAAGCGCAGATCAAAGCATATCGTGCTAATTGATCCAGTATCCGGCAGACCTGAAATAGTTGTAATATTCCTTGAGAAAGAAGAGACCGTAGACGTCATCGCCCCTGATGAGCGACGGCAAAACGCCAGGTCACGTGCGTTCCGGTAACGTCTTGGATTTGTCCGCAGCTACGGGACGATGCGGTTTCTGCGGCAGCGTCAACTCGCTACCATCCAGACGGCAAGCCACACCCACATGGCAGCGAGCACGATGTAGCCGGCGGCGAAGATCGGGCTGCGATAGCGCAGGTCGTTGCTGGTAACGTGGACGGCTGCATGGGCATAACGCAAAGCGACGAAGGCCCAAGCCAGGCCGCCGGCAACGACATTATCCGCCTCGGTGATATAGAGAAGAACGCAGCAGGCATAGAAGAGCACCGGCAGCTCGAACTGGTTGGCGAGGCAGTTCTTGACGACCAGGCTTTCAGCGGGCTCGCCGCGATTTTCGCAATAATCCGATTTCGCGATCTTGCCGGCACGGATTATTTTTGCGCGCCGCATGCCGAGAAGAGCATAAAGACCATAGACCAGGGCCACATGGGCAAGGAGTGGCCAGAAGATTTGATAGCCGGTCATATGGTCGTGTGCCTTTCCGCTTTTGCCGTCGTCGCGAGCAGTAGCCGAAACGGAAACCGGATACCAGCGCGGCCTAAGATCGCAGAGACGGGCGGGATTCCAGTGTCGGCGGCCCGCCGTCAAACATTGGCGGGCCGCCGGATTTCATCACACCTGCGCGGCGCCGCCGTCGGCGAAAAGTTCGATACCGGTGACGAAGCTCGAATCGTCGGAAGCAAGAAAGAGTGCGGCGGCGGCGATCTCTTCGGCGCGGCCGACGCGCCCCATTGGCACCTGCGTTGCGAGATAATCGAGCAAGCCCTGCTGCTGCACCGGATCCTTGCCGGCGAGTTCGACGAGACCGGTTGTCTTTGTAGAACCGGGGCTCAGCGTATTGATACGAATGCCGCGATCCTTGAGATCAAGGATCCAGTTGCGAGCGAAGCTTCGTAACGCGGCCTTCGAGGCGGCGTAGACGCTGAAGGCCGGAGTACCGGTCGAGCCCGCCGTCGATCCCGTCAGGATAACCGATGAGCCCGGACCGAGCAGCGGCAGCGCCTTCTGCACGGTGAAAAGAACGCCTTTCACATTTCTGTCGAACGTGTCGTCATACTGCTCTTCGGTAATTTCGCCAAGCGGCAGCATCGAACCCCCGCCGGCATTGACGAACAGCACATCTATCCGGCCGGCTTCGGCTTTCACGCGTTCATAGAGCCGGTCTAGGTCGGCAAGCTCTGCCGAGTCCGCCTGGATGCCAACAACGTTACCCCCTATTTCCGCTACGGCCGCGTCGAGCACGTCCTTGCGCCGGCCGGTCACGAAAAGCTGGGCGCCTTCGGCGGCGAACGCTTGGCAGTGGCAAGGCCGATGCCCGATGATGCGCCGGTAATCACTGCGATCTTTCGACTCAATCTCTGTGTCATTAGTCGTCTCCTGTTGTTCGACCAAGGCTGAGATATGGACGCAGGGAACGTTTCGAAATAGAAAGAAATGAAAGCTATCATTACAGGAATGAAATGACGAAATTTCCGGATTTCGAAGGCCTCGCAATGTTCGCCAAGGTGGCCGAAGAGCGTTCTTTCGCTCGCGCCGCCAGGACGCTCGGTGTATCGGTGCCTACCGTTTCGCGGGCTGTCAGCAGGCTGGAGGAGAGACTTGGCGCACGGCTCTTCAACCGCACCTCCCGGCAACTGGCGCTGACGGATTTCGGCTTGCGATTGGTCGACAGTGCCTCGCGGCTCTATGCGGAGGCAGAGGCTGCGGAAAATGCAGCGCGCGAGCTGTCCAGCCGACCGCGGGGGCTTATCCGGCTTGCCGTGCCGATGGCTTTCGGCACACGCTGGCTGGCGCCGATCCTGCCCGATTTTTTCGACCTCTATCCCGATATTTCTATCGACCTGCATATGAGCGACGCCGTCGTCGACCTGGTGGGAGACGGTTTCGATGCTGCCCTGAGAATTGCCGTTCTGCCGGATTCCTCATTGGTCGCCCGGAGGCTGGCAGCGGTCGCTCCTTTCATTCTCGCTGCACCTGCGTACCTCGATAGATACGGCACGCCGCGACATCCGCGCGAGCTTAAGGCCGACCACTGCCTGGGGTACGCCTATCGGCCGCGCCAGGACGTCTGGCGCTTTCGCAATAAGGCAGGCGAAGAGGAAGTTGTCGTGCCGGCCGGTCCGTTGCGCTCCACCAATTCGCAAGCCTTGATTCCGATGGCGCTGCACGGCCTTGGGATTGTGGAACTACCGGAATTCATGGCGCACGAATATCTCGCCGATGGCAGGTTGAAAGCGATCCTCACCGACTGGACGCTGCCGAGCGGAGCACTCTATTTCGTCACACCCTCTGCCCGGGCTCGGCCTGCGAAGGTGGAGGTGCTCTCGGATTTCATGGTGGCGCGACTTTCAAATCCGCCGTGGCGGTGGAGAGGCTGATAGCACCTTAGTCTTCGCGCGGAGAGAGCCAGCGGGCGATGGCGAGCCGGGCAATGACAATGAAGCAGATGGCGAGGCTTGCGAATTTCAGCCGTGTCATCCACGGCAGCAGCTGCGTTGCAAACGTTGACGGCCCACCGCTGCCGAAGGCGATGAGGCTCGAGATGTTCTCGCCGTAATCGGCGATGCCGTAGATGAACGGCAGCAGATAGATCGCCTTGCCGACGAGCGGATGCACCGATCGACCGAACCACGAGCTGACAGGTCCAAGCTTGAGGAAGGCGAGGAACAGCAGCGCCGTCAGCAATGCCGGAAAGACCAGCTCCGGCCCGAAATACATGGCGCGCAGCAGCCTGGTCGCCGTTTCGTTCTCATCGAGCAGCTTCTGCATGTGGAAGACGGCCGATTTGTCGTAGCCGGCAAAATAGGTATCGAGCACCGCTTGTCCGGTCTCGTGCTTGAACGGAACGACGAAGCCGAAGGTCGTCCAGGCAAGGACGGCCAGGCAAAGAGCTGCGAGCAGCGCGACGACCCAGAGGGGAATCCCGCTGCCCGCTTTCATGTCAGAGGCCGGCGCCCGGATAATTCGGGCTCTCGCGGGTGATCGTCACGTCATGGGCATGGCTTTCGCGAAGCCCCGCGCCGGAGATGCGCACGAAGGTCGCCCGCTCCTGGAAATCCTTAATGTCCTTGCCGCCGACATAGCCCATGGCCGCCTTCAGGCCGCCAGCGAGCTGGTGGACGACGGCCGAGACCGGTCCCTTGTACGGCACCTGGCCTTCGATTCCCTCCGGAACGAGCTTCAGCGTGTCGCGCACCTCCGCCTGGAAATAACGATCGGCCGAGCCGCGGGCCATGGCGCCGACGGAGCCCATGCCGCGATAGGCCTTGAAGGAACGTCCCTGGTAGAGATAGACCTCGCCCGGGCTTTCATCGGTGCCCGCCAGCAGTGAGCCGATCATGACGGCGGAAGCGCCGGCGGCGATCGCCTTGGCGAGATCGCCCGAGAATTTGATGCCGCCATCGGCAATGACGGGCACGTCCTGATCCTGTGCAGCCTGGACCGCCGACATGATGGCGGCGAGCTGGGGAACGCCAACGCCGGCGACGATGCGCGTCGTGCAGATCGAACCCGGCCCGATGCCGACCTTGACGGCGTCAGCACCCGCATCGATCAGCGCTCTCGTGCCGTCATAGGTAGCGACGTTGCCAGCCATGATGCGCACCGAGTTGGAAAGCTTCTTGACGCGAGTGACGGCATCAAGGACGCGCTGCGAATGGCCGTGGGCAGTATCGACGACCAGAAGGTCGACACCGGCCTCGATCAGGCGTTCGGCACGCTCGAAGCCGTCATCGCCGACGCTGATGGCGGCAGCGGCGCGAAGCCTGCCCTGCGCATCCTTGGAAGCATTCGGGTTCAGCTGCGACTTCTCAATGTCCTTGACGGTGATGAGGCCGACGCAGCGGCCTTCAGTATCGACCACCAGGAGCTTCTCGATGCGATGCGAATGCAGCAGGCGCTTTGCTTCCTGCTGATCGACGTTCTCCTTGACGGTGACCAGGTTGTCCTTGGTCATCAGCTCGTGGATCTTCTGCTCCGGATCGGAGGCGAAGCGGACGTCGCGGTTGGTCAGGATCCCGACCAGGCGACCAGACTTCTCGACGACGGGAATGCCCGAGATGCCATGCGATTTCATCAGGCCCAGCGCTTCGGCGAGCTTCGCATCCGGACCGATGGTGACCGGATTGACGACCATGCCGCTTTCGAACTTCTTCACCTGGCGGACCTCTTCGGCCTGCTCGATCGGCGTCAGGTTGCGGTGGATGACGCCGAGGCCACCGGCCTGCGCCATCGCGATCGCCAGACGGCTTTCGGTGACGGTATCCATGGCCGAAGAGAGGATCGGGATGTTGAGATCGAAATCCCGGGCGATGCGGGTGGAGATGTTCGTCTGGCCGGGCATGACCTCGGAGTGACCCGGCTGCAGCAGCACGTCGTCGAAGGTAAGCGCGTCCGCGCCGGTTGCCGTTTCAATGATGCGTGCCATTTGCCAAATTCCTTCGTTTAAGAAAAATGCGACCCGGTCCGGAAACGAATCGTCCGCTCCGCGGTCAGCATTGAGTTGCTTGGAAGTTGGCGAGGGCTGGTAACACGTCTATGACAGGAAGGAAATAGGAAAAAGCCCGGCATGTCCGCCAGGCTCGTCATGGGTGCCATGCGTCTAAAGCGCATCGCGATCTTTCAGATTCGCTCCTCGCGCTTCAGATCTTTATTTTTTCGCATTCCGGACGCAAAACCGCTGCGCACTTTTGCTGGAATTGCTCCAGATCAGATGTCGAACTGATAGGTCTTCGGCACGAAGCGGTAACCGCCATCCTGCCTCTCGACGAAGCCGACCGCAGGGAACGGCATGTGGTAACCCAGGAAGGCGATTTTGTCGGTCGCTATCATGTCGAAAACCTTGCGGCGGGTGGCGGCCGCCTGCGACTTGTCCATGTCGAAGCGCACCTCCCAATCCGGGCGCAGCAGCGACAGGATATAGTGGTTAGCCGTATCGCCGGTCAGCACCAGGCGTTTGCCCTCGGATTCGACGTGGAACACCATATGCCCGGGCGAGTGGCCGGCCGCCAGCATCGCCGTCATGCCGGGCGCGACGCTGTCACCGTCCTTGATGAAGACGGCTTTTTCGATAAGCGGCGTCACACTGGCGAGCACGCCTTTGTGACCGCCTTCGGCCGGCGTGCCTTCCCGCGCCTTGTCCGACCAGAAATCATATTCGGCCTGGCCGATGACATACCGGGCATTCCTGAAGGCAGCCGCGCCGTTTTCCATCAGCCCGCCGATATGATCGCCGTGCAGATGGGTCAGCGCGACGACAGTGACGTCGTCGGCCGAATATCCCGCGGCCTTCAAGCCTTCGGCAAGCTGGCCGGCGCCACGCGCACGACCAGCAGCGCCGAAGCCGGTATCAACGAGAATGACATCCGCACCGGTATCGATGAGGGCCGGCGAATAGCCGTTGAGGAACTTGTCGGCCGGCAGGAAATTCGCGCTCAGCAAGGCCTTGACGGTTTCGGGGTCTTGATTGGTGCCGAAGGTCTCATAGGGCTTTTCGGAGATGTTGATGCCGTCGCGGACGACGGTGAATTTGTAGGAACCAAGCTTGAATTGATTGATCTCAGGCAAAGGCGTTACATTCATATTTCTGCTTTCTCCAGTCGCGGCCGCTTCGGCCTTGTCTCTTAGAATTGCCGGCGCCGCCAGCAGCCCGAGGCCTGCCGCAAAAAGCGTGCGCCGCTTCACTTCGATTGAAATAGCCATGCATCCCTCCCCCGTGACATCAGGCGCGTTACCGCGACCCAATGATCCCGGCCGGATTTCTTGCTCCGGCGCAGCAGATATATGCCAATCTTGACAGGGGAGGTTGTCGGACAAGCCATCTCACGCAGACGTGAACCAAATGTCTCATCCACGCGGATTGAGGGATTGGCATGACCGGCAGGCGGGACTAAACAGCACGGGCCTTTCCAGCGCCAATCCATAGCCCATCGAGGCTCCCGCCTATGAATCGCATCGTCCCGCTGATCCTCGCCGTTGCTCTCTTCATGGAACAGATGGATTCTACCGTGATCTCGACGGCGCTGCCGGCGATCGCCACGGATCTGCATGTCGGGCCAATCACGCTGAAACTGGCGCTGACGTCCTACATGGTGGCGCTTGCGGTGTTCATCCCGGTCAGCGGCTGGATGGCAGACAGGTTCGGCGCCAAGAAGATCTTCCGCCTTGCCATTTCGGTCTTCGTCATCGGCTCGATCTTCTGCGCCATCTCGTCCAGCCTCGTCGAATTCGTCTTCGCCCGCTTCCTGCAGGGCATGGGTGGGGCGATGATGACGCCGGTCGGCCGCCTCGTCCTGGTGCGCACGACGCAGCGCAGCGATCTCGTCTCGGCTATGGCGCTGCTCACTATTCCCGCACTTGTCGGCCCGCTCACAGGTCCACCGCTCGGCGGCTTCATCACCACCTATTTCAGCTGGCACTGGATCTTCCTGATCAATGTGCCGGTCGGCATCATCGGTATCTGGCTTGCGACGATTTTCCTGCCGGAAGTGGAGGCGACAGCGCCTCCGAAGCTCGATTTCACCGGCTTCGCGCTCACCTCATTTTCCGCCGCGGGCGTGGTCTTCGGCCTGTCGGTGGTCAGCCTGCCGGCCCTGCCCCCGATCATCGGCGTCACCGCCACCGTAATCGGCCTCGTCTGCGGCTTGCTCTATGTGCGCCATGCCAGGCGTCACCCGGCGCCGATCCTCAACCTCAACCTGTTCAGGAACCCTACATTCCGAGCCTCCACCGTCGGCGGAACGCTCTTTCGCATCTGCGTCGGCGCCATGCCGTTCCTGACGCCGCTGATGCTGCAGCTCGGCTTCGGACTGACGCCGTTCCAATCCGGCCTCATCACCTTTGCCGGCGCGATCGGGGCGATCACCACGAAGTTCATGGCAAAGCGCGTCTTCGCAGCTGCCGGCTTCCGCACGACGCTTCTCGGCGCCGCCATGGTGACGACCCTCGTGACCGTGATTACCGGCCTGTTCACGCCGTCGACCCCGCATCTCGTCATCATCGGCGTGCTGCTTCTCGGCGGTTTCTCCCGCTCCTTCATGTTTACCGGTGTCAATGCGCTTGCCTTTGCCGATATCGATGATGCCGAAGCGAGCCAGGCGACATCGATGAGCTCGGTGATGCAGCAGATCAGCCTGGCGCTTGGCGTCGCTGTCGCCGCCGCGATCCTGGAAACCTCGATCTATTTCCGCGGCGAGGCGCTTGATGTTACCGATTTCCACCTCGCCTTCTATATTATCGCCGGGCTGACGGTGATCGCGACCATTCCCTTCGTGAGGATGGACCGCAATGCCGGCGCGCTCGTTTCCGGCCATCGTTCAAGGCGCGTGGCGACATCCACGATCGAGGCTCAGCAGCCGGCCGTGAAATAGGCCTCAAATTATTCGGGGTTTTCGCAGACCGCACTGAGCTTGTTGCCGTCTTGATCGCGCACATAGGCAGCATAGAAATGGGCATGGTAGGGGCGCAGGCCCGGCCCGCCTTCGTCCACGCCACCTGCCGCCATTGCCGCCGCATGGAAGGCATCGACAGCCGCCCGCGTTTCGGCGGCAAACGCGACCATTGCGCCATTGCCTGCAGTCGCCCGGCGGCGATTGAAAGGGGTCACCACCCAGAAGCGGCAGCGTGTATCGCCATCGGCGGAATAGCCGATCTCCTCCTCCGAATAGTGCTGGCGGCGATAACCGAGCGCAGCTAACACGGCATCGTAAAAATGCCCTGCGCGATAAAGGTCGTTGGTTCCGAGCGTGACGTAAAGAAGCATTGGATCAGCTATTCAGTTCCTGGGTCGCCATCATCGGACAGGACCGACCCGAAGATCAAGCCTCCTCTGCTTGCTCCTCGGCCCTGCGCCCCTTGAAGCCCTTCGCCAGCAGGAACATCTCGACCGACTCGGCGCGTGAGGAGTTCGGCTTGACATGGACGACCTGGCGGAAGTTCTGCTTCAGCATGGCGAGCAGATCGCGCTCGGTACCGCCCTGGAAGGTCTTGGTGAGGAAATGCCCCCCCTCTCCTAGCACCTCGATGGCGAAATGGGCCGCCACCTCGCAGAGATGCATGGTGCGCAGATGGTCGGTGCGGTGGTGGCCGGTGGTCGGCGCGGCCATGTCCGATATGACGAGATCGGGCGTGCCGCCGACCGCCTCCATCAACCTGTCAGGCGCCGTCGGATCCAGGAAATCGAGCTGCAGGATCCTGACGCCGGGAAGCTGGGCCATTTCGAGGAAATCGATCGCGGCGACACGGATATCGTCATCCGTCGAGCCGGTGACCTTGGCAGCGATCTGCGACCAACTGCCAGGCGCGGCACCGAGATCGATGATACGCCTGGCGCCGCGAAGGATATGATATTTCTCGTCGATCTCCAGCAGCTTGAAAGCGGCGCGGGCCCGATAGCCTTCGAGCTGCGCACGCTGCACGTAGGGATCGTTGATATGGCGTTGCAGCCACTGGCGGGAGGACGCCTTCATCTTCTTGTTCTTCACGCGCTGGCCGAGCTTGCGGCCGGTGCGATTTCCCGCGATCGGTGCCTTGGTCATGCCTTCCCCTTATCTCGCGCGCTGGCCGCGGCGGTTGCGGTTCCGCCGCCACACGCCGTCATCGGCCATCATGTCTGTGAGCAGGCCTTCCCTCAAGCCGCGGTCGGCAACGCGCATGCGCGGGCTCGGCCAGCGGCGGCGGATCGCTTCGAGGATGGCACAGCCGGCAAGGACCAGATCGGCGCGATCAGGCCCAATGCAGGGGTTGGCAGCTCGGCTTGCAAAATCCCAGGAAAGCAGTTTCGCCTGCATGGCGGAGACCTCGCCATCGGACAGCCAGATGCCATCGACCTTGCGCCGGTCATAACGCGGCAGGTCGAGATGAACGCCGGCTAGCGTCGTCACCGTGCCCGACGTGCCGATCAGATGAAAATCGCTCGTCTGGGCAACCTCTATCTCAGGGCAATCGAAACACCCGAGCATGCCTTCGACCTCGCGCACCATGCCCTCGAAGATCTCCGGCGTGACGTCGCGTCCGCCATGGCGCTCCGACAGCGTCACGACGCCAACCGGCAGCGAGGTCCAGTGGGTGATGTGATTGGCCAGCCGGCTGAAGCGGTTGTCGCCGATGCGGATAACGGCGATCTCCGACGAACCGCCGCCGATATCGAAGAGCACGACGGAGCGCGTCTCACGCCCGACCAGCGAGGAGCAGCCGGAGACGGCAAGCCGCGCTTCCGTTTCCCGGTCGATGATCTCGAGCGCAAGGCCGGTTTCCGCAACGACCCGGCTGAGGAATTCCTCGCCATTGACCGCCTGGCGGCAAGCCTCGGTGGCGATCAGCCGCATGCGGCGGATCTCCCGGCTCCTCAGCTTGGAGGCGCAGATCCGCAGCGCCTCGACTGCTCTCTCCATCGCCTCGTCGGACAGACGGCCGCTTGCCGCAAGCCCTTCGCCGAGGCGCACGATGCGAGAGAAGGCGTCGACGACGCGGAATTGTCCCGGACGGGTCGGCTGTGCGATCAGCAGACGGCAATTGTTGGTGCCGAGATCGAGAGCGGCATAGAGCTCGTCCGGCCACGCGTGCTCGCGATCTCCCTCGCGACCGGGACGCGCATCGTTATCCTGGCGACCCTTGCGGCTGGCGGTTGCGCCATTCTGCGCTTCGCGCGGATCGGCACTGCGCGCCGTCTCTTCCGTACGGTTTCCCTGCTGCGTTGCGCCGGAGGGCTTCGCCGGTATCAGCGGTCGGCCCTGCAGACCGCGCTTGCCGCGATGTTTCCGACGATTGCGCCGGCTCGGCGCCGAATCGCTGTCGGGCCGGGCTGCGTGGCCTGCCACTCCCGGCTGTTCCATGGCAGGAGATTGAAGTGAACCGTCCTGCACAGCACCTTGGCCGCCACGACGGCGACGCTTTCGCTTGCGGGCCGGATTCCCGGCTGCATCCTCTAGCGGGCGTGCAGGCTGTCCGGCATCGCCGGAAAGCTCATGCGAAGCGGGATAAGCCGCGTTGCGGGATTGCCCGCCACGCTTGCCCTTGCGGCGCCTGGACTTTTTGCCGTCCTTGCGCCCTACCGCCGACGCCCCGTCAAATTGCGGCTTTGCGCCGCCTTCGGGGTCTTCCACGTTCGTTTTCCATCGCGCCGCGCAAGTCCGGAGGTATGCAGCAGGCGCTCATTCGATTTTTGCGTTGCCGCAAGAATATCAGCGCCCGCCGAAATCGCCAAATTCTTTTTTGGACAGGGGATTTGAGGACGAGTTGCGCCGCCCTCCCGCATGACGGATTTTTTTCAAAACAGGTATTTGCAATCCCCCGGCTTTTGTTTATAAGCGCCGCACACCAGCCGAACCGCCCGCCGGTTCGCTTTTGCTGGGGAATAGTTCAATGGTAGAACAGCGGACTCTGACTCCGTCGATCTTGGTTCGAATCCAGGTTCCCCAGCCAATTCTCTCTAAATCCCCTTAATTCCTTGATTTTCCAGTCGTGCCGGATATCGTTTTGGCATCATTGGCGACCTGATGCCCAGAACTGTAGCCCACAGGTGATGCCCACGCGGAAAACACGTGGCGGCGTCGCCGGTGGCAGGCAAGGGCAAATACCCATGGCGGTCCGCCACGACGTCGAGAACCTTATTCGCCGCGGCAACATCTTTTACTGGCGCGCACGTGTTCCCACTTCTTTCGCCCGGTGCGGTCCGGGCAGCCGGCTTTCACTGAGCCTTCATTGTTCCGATCATAAAAAGGCTGAAGTCATCGGCAGAAAGCTCAACACGCTGATGGCCGAGCTGAAGATGAAATCGAAGGAACCGATGTCGAAGGCCCAGCTTCAGAAACTTTGCGAACACGAACGCGACGTGATGCTCTTGCATCTCGAAGACGTCTCGATCGTCGCGAGGCGCTATGGCCGTCCGGCTGACATCGAGGAACTGGAACTCGATCTGGAGAATGGCTGGGCATACAAGCTGCTCGCCATGTTTGGCATCCGCCAGAAACTGACGCTAGAGGAAGGCTGCAGCGGATCCAAGTACCTGCTCGAAAACGGGGTCCCTGCCTCACATATCTCTGCGATCAGATCGAACTATCTCGAACTGCTTCATGAGGCGAACACCCGTGGCTTCCAGGATGGAATTCGGATGCTGATGCATCAGTTCGATATCAGCCAAAATCCCCTCAACCACGAAAAGGCGATGAAGGCCTATTTTAGTGGCCGGGCGGAAGCGCTGTTCGACGTCGCAGAAAGGCATTCACTCGCAGACCGAAATCTCAGTGAACTCACTGGTGGGTCAAGGCCAGATCCGCAGCCTGTTGCCAACGAACAGGCAACGGAGGTCGTCATGCCACCGGCGCCTCTGATCGCGATTCCGGTCGATGTTGCTCCGACACCAAAGCCTCCCGAGCCCTTCCCGATCGCCGTGCTCGATCTTTCTCCATCACCGCGACACGCTGCTATCGAAAGGGACGATGGTCTGAAGACGCAGCCCGTTATTCAGGTCGCGGATTTCGAGGCCGAGTGCGAACAGCTCGTCAAGAACATGAAGGACGCTTGGGACGACAGTACGGCACGTGATGCCCGCGCTTTGGTTCGCATGTTCAAGAGCGTGCTTGAAGAATACGGCATCGAGCACACCGGTCAGATCAGCCAATACCACATCGGCAAGCTGCGCCAGCACTTCAATAACATTCCGATACGTTGGGGGCAGAGCGCCAAAATGAGGGCGATGTCGGCACCCGAGCTACGGGCCGAAGGTCAGAGGCTGCGCGAGCAGGCCGAGACGGAGGGCAAGGAGGCGGCCGTCGGCCTGAGCGCCGCGACCATCCGCAAGCACTTCGGAAATCTTAACCACTTCCTCAAGCATGTGCGCGGGCATGGCTTTGAACTCGACGATTGGAGCTTCGAGGGACTGAGACCGAAAAAGCCCAAGGCCGGTTCTGTTCGCAAGCAGCAACACAAACCGACGCCGGACGAAATCAAACCGATTTTCTCATGCCCCGTCTACACCGGGTCGTTGGACCACGATCGTGGCCGCAAAAAGCCGGGTCCACACGTCTTCCATGACGCGGCCTACTTCCTGCCTCTCATGTACACCTATCTTGGCGGCCGCAGGAAGGAGTTCGCTGGTCTTTCCTTAAACGATATCGAGGAAGATGACGACGGCCTGGTGCTTGTCCTTCGGACGAACGAGTTTCGGCGCCTCAAGACCGAGCAGTCGGAGCGGGTGCTGCCTCTTCCAGATGAGTTGATCCGTTTGGGCTTCATGGACTACTGCGTTGCTCTAGAGGCGCTGGGATACAAAGCCGTGTTCCCGGACCTTATTTCCCACAAGACAAGGAATGATCCGGGCGACCGTTTCTACGACGTTTTCAACCCGATCATGCAGGAGGCTTTAGGAAGTAAAATGTGGAAGCGCGCTTTCCACGCGCTCCGTCATGGTATGGCGGACACGTTGAAACAAGCTGGCGTTTCTACGGAGGTCATCGACGATATTTCCGGGCGTCTTTCTGATGGAAGCGAAACCAACAGTCGTTATACGAACCCCGCCGGTCTCCCATTGATGCGCGACGCCCTCGGCAAGTATCCGATCATCACGTCGGAGATCGAGGCGAAGCCGATCAAGCTGCTGCCGTGGATCGAACAACGGGTGCCGCCGCCCTGGGCGCGCGAGGCCAAAACCGAGGCGAGACGCCGGAAATAATTTCCGACGTCTCGTTGAAAGTTATGCGGCCTCCCAGACCTGATTGAGAATACGAGCGGCAAGCGCTGCCTTATCCTGGGGAAGGAAACGCCCATAGTGTTTGGCGACCATATCGGCAGTGTCCTAAATCGCGTAACTCGCCTGCTCGTAGGAGCCGGTCTGCTTCAGGATGTGGGTCGCAAGCACATCGCGCACATTGTGAGGACCGTGCGGCAACAGCCCCTTAATTGCGCCTCGCCCGGTGTAAGGGTTGTAGATCCCGTAACGCTGGATAGTCAGACGCCAGGCCTCGTAGAAGGTCGTAACGTCGTAAGCGGCATCCGTGCTGGTCGTCTTGACGGTCTTGACTAAGAACGTACCAGGATCGGCGGCGGAGCGTAGCAGCACCGACCGATGTCGTTCGACGTAGGCGTCTATATATTTGTAGAGATCCAGGAGATCAGGCAGCACGAGACGAAACGGCTTGTCGCCAAAGAAAGACGAGTGCGCGTTTTTGAACGCGACCGCCGGGATGAATACCTCCCAACCGCCTTCTCTGTCACTCCAGCGAATCTCGCCCCGCTTCATCTTTTCCAGAACACGCTCAGAGCGCGGCATATGGCCTTTAGGGCAAAGCATGAGCTGACGCAGATTTTTCTGCCGCAGTCCGAGATGCAAACCCAACCTCAACATCAAAAATGCGCGAACGGCTTCGGCAGCCGGCCGAGGATAACGATGTTCATCCGGCATCAGGCGGATGATCTCCTCGGTGATCTTGCGGTACTCGCCGACAGGGCTGGCTACCTCAAGGACCGGCATGATCGGCTCGAACGGATCGCGGTGGACACGGGCGATCCGCTGGATTTCCTTCACACGATGAGCCGCGTGCTTGTGGAAGTCGTCGCAGGCGCCATGCCAATCCGCATGGGCATAGTCGATTTCATTCTGCGAAACGAGACCGGCGATCGGCTGGACTCGCGATAGAAGTTCAGGATGCTGTCGAAGCCATCCGGTGCCCTCCTTCGTGATCGCCAAGGCGATCCGTAGCATGTCGACTTCCCAGGCGGTGAAGAAGCCGCGCCGGGTTTCCCGCCATTGCAGGTACCAGTCCCAGACGCCGGGAAAGAGCAACAGGCCGAAGGTCAGTTGACGCAGAGGCACGCCATAGCCCCTGACCTCCCCATCCTTAGCTGCGGCGAGAGCGCCAAACATCAGCCCCAGATGCTCGATCTTCTGAGAGGCCGTCTCCTCGCCCCAGACACCGTTTCGCTGGAAACCGACCGACGTGAGAGCCGAAGTCTTGAAGCGCACCAGGTCGGCCATTTCCATGGCCAGCGCCGGCGGCGCCTCGATGACACCAGACAGCAGGTCGGGATCTTCTATCCACGTTTCCTCATAGTTGGCGGGAGCGAGGATCTTCCCGTCCCTCGGCGCCCGACCGCCATAGGACACGCCTGGAAAGCGGATCGCATATCGCTGCTTGGCGGCCGCCGCCTGAAACTTTCTGTAGTCGGTCGATCCGCTGATGATAACGCGCCGAACCCAGTCGACGATCTCTTCGCGCTTCTGAAACGGCAGCGCATTGAAGTCCTCCGGCAGATGCCACGCGAGCCGGCGCCGCTCCGCCGGTTCGATCCCGGAAAGGTTAAAACCCGAGGCGGATCGTGACGGGTGCGGAAGCTTTGCCTTGAAATAGCCCTCCGGAAGCCGATAGCGCTGCTCGATGCGGGATAGCACGTGGAAACTCTCGGTGCTGCGCGGCACACGGCGGCCTTCGATCCAGCTCAACAGCGTATTCTTATCCGTCAGATCGTCAGGGCCGATGATGCCGCGATAAAGCGTCCAATAGGTTTCTCCGTGGCGCCGAAGATGCAATTGCAGTGCCTCCGCGAAGTCCGTCGGATCCGCCCAGACTTTGAACAGGGCTTCGGGAAACTCGACGTTGACGCGGGCCGACGTCACGCCGGCAGGCTTCGGCTTTGATGGGGGCTCCGGCACTTGCGGCGCCACTCGACTAACCGCTGGCGCCGCCGCCCTCGCCCTCGACGTCTTCGCTGGTTTACGCGCTTCAGGTTTCTCGGCACCAGGTGCGAGGCGAGTATCTCGGATCCACCGAGCGATCGCATCGAGGGCAGGATCGATCTGACGCGCATTCGCAGCGAGTTGCTTGGCATCGATGCCGGACGCCGCTGCAACGACGGCCCAGTCGGTCTTCCCGTTAATTCGAGGTGCTGACCGCCTCGCCTTAATGAGAAAGTACAGGTAATCCCTCAGTCGATGTAGCTCATCGACTTTCAGGACCGGCGAGAGGCGGAGTTGGCAGAAGGCATCGATCTTGCGTTGAAAAGTCTTCGCAGAAAATTCGTTCATTTCCATTCACATAGCTGTTGTTACGTTTCCCGCGGATGCGGGGCACGCGGGCTATGTGATGGCGATTAAACTCCGGTAACTGTCCGGGCATTAAAGCAGCGGATTCTGAAAAAATCGATTCCTCTGCAAACGGCGTTTCAAGAAGTAACGGGGGGGACGAAGTTCCCTCATGAGAACACCGTTTGCAAAGCCGGTCATCAGATTAAGAGGCCGAGAGATCGTCAGGCTCGGAGGTGAACCTTGCGGCGGAAGGGCTGGTCATCGCGGGCATAACGATCGACAATGCCGTCGAAGACGTCGTAGGACGCCCGCTTGTCGAAACCCTGGTCGCTCAGCACGGCAACAGCCGCGTCGGAAAGCTGGTCAATCCGGTCGGGCCGCCCTTCCTTGAGATAGCTTGTGATCGCCCAGAACAGCAAGGCCCGAGCGACGTCGTCGCGATCCGGGCGCCGCTCATCTCTATGCCGGTCCCGAAGCCGCTGCTGCCGCTCCCTCTGCCTGGCGTTCCGCTCGTCCGGGGTCTGTGGTGCCATGATGTCCTCCCTTTTTGTTATGGATGGGACTTCCATGGTCAAAGGACCGGCGGACCGGCGCAACCCATTTGTCGCGGCAACGGAATCATTGTGCTCTGAATCGGAATTCCGGGACCTTGAATCGAATGAGCGCAATTTGACTCGCGTTGAGCGCACGTCGAAACAAATTACCGGCAAACCGTGGGACCGAGGCTCAGTGAGCAGGCGGCAGGTGGAGACGTCCGCAGCCTCCCTCGAAAATCCGTGAATCGGAATATTGTGGATAGGAATCGTCGGGCGGGACTATCGAAACGTCAGTCCATGACTTGGAATCGTTCGCCCATCAGTCTGAATCGAATGAGCGCAATTTGTTTCAGGTTGCCGGCAATTGATATCACGTCGTTTCAGTTTACGCGTGCCCGATCCGCTGACCTCATGACCGCTGGCCGAGTATCCAACCTTCCCAGGTCGCGACGTCATCGTCCTCTGGCACTCCTTCAGTGCGGCGCCGCTCGGCGACGTCGATCATTCCGAACAGACCAACGACGGCATCGAACCGATCCTCACCGGTCTTGTCTATGCCAAACCCATCAGTGATCGCCGCCTCCAGCGCCGCGCCGCCGATGTGGGGGCGGTCGGCCAACCATCGGAGGAGATGGCCTCCAGCAGTACGGCGGCCAGCCTGCTGTCGCTTGCTCCACACGGGGCGCCGCGGAATGCCAAGTTGACTGTAGACATCTCCTGGATACGTTTCAGAACAACAGTTGCTCCGGGCTTTGTGAGATCAGCAAGGCTTCCGTCGAAAGGCCATAGAACTAGCTCCGAAACGTTCGGGATAATGATCTCTCGCCAGCCGCTTATGGCGGCTTTACCTACCTGATTGCCACCCAGCGTCCAAAACAGCATGCAGGCATCGCCACGGTCCGCCGTTGCGCGCTCGCAACGGCGCAGAAGCTCACGGCCGCTCCCGACTCCCAAGGCATCAAACAGGTGTCGACGCTGTGTCCCGCCGGGCCGCATGGGATAGAAGGGACGATCGATGGCGATGTCGTTGCGATGTTCCGCGACGTCGAACCACCGCGCAAATCGCTCGCCGCCAAAAGCTCGCAAGGCAGAGCGGAAGTTGGCGAGACCCAAGGCTTTGCCATAAGCGGCCGGCAGGCCGATCGGGAAATCAAACCCCATCAGCAGCGCGGCGTCTGTTTCGGCGCAGCTTCGCAGCCTAGGGATGAGGTCATTCGTTTCGCCGACAGGCTCTGGCGCCGACAAGATCCATTTCGTCGCCTGTCGGACGGCGACGCACATCCACCGCTTTTTGCGGTCGATACTCCAGTCGCAGTGAGCAATGACCGCCACAGACATCCTGACCTCCCATGTCCCCACAAGGTCTAGGAGGTGGAGGCTAGGATGTCCATCACAGCATCGCCATCAAGGGCCTGGGCGTCGAACAGCGCCCGGACCAGCCGGTCGAATGCCGCTCGGTGTTCGAAAATCACCTCGGTGGCCCTCGCCTGCGCAAACTCCAGACGCTCATGCACCCGCTTTGCCAGATCTGCGTCTCGACTGAGGATGGCGGTCGGATCCTTGTGTTCGAGATAAAGCAGCGGATAGCGACCACCGAAGCCAAGCACTTGTTCCATATCGAGGGCGATCCGCGTGGCGCGGGCGAGATCGCTCTGCTCCGCGCCGCCGGAGCCCGCGGATACAGCCTTCAGCACGATAAGTTCCGCTGCTCGTCCGGCTAACAGCATGGCAAGCAGCCGCCCGTACCATTCCACGGTATCGGGTGCGCCAGTCGCGAACGTCACTGCATTGTGGCCGCCGTCTTTGGCGTCGATTGTCAGACTCTTGATGGAACCAAGACGCAAAGCATGATGGACGACGGCATGACCCGCCTCGTGAATCGCAAGCCTCCAGCGGACGTCATAGGGAACCGGCGGTCGGTGACCACGGATGCCGGCTTCGATATCGCCATAGGTCAGGCGCCGCTTTTCGCGCCGCGCTTTCAACCGTGCCTCACGCACGACGCGTTCGATGTCGGCGCCGGTGAGGCCTATCGCCCGCGTCGCCAAACGCAACAGCGCCTGTGCTACCGATTCGTCATCGCAATACGGGCGGGGATCACGGACACCTTGGTTCGTGTTTGTGCTACCGGCCCCATCCGGCTCACCTGCCGCGTGGATGGTTTCCACCGCCCTGCTCATGGCCTTGCTCCTTTCTGAGCTTCCGCTTCTACGATGACGTTGAGGTCGGCGCTCAAGTGATGAGCGAGGATGCCGGCAAGCGCGGGGATATCGGGTCGTGGGATCTCGATATGCGTCTCCAACCTTCCGGACCGGCGGATCGCCTCGTCGATCTCGTTCGGTCGGTTGGTGGCGCCGACGACGATGACGCCCTCGCTTTTGACCGCGCCGTCGAGCAGCTCCAGGAGCTTGTTGACGCATGCATTCCAGTAGTCTGCATATTCCCGCGATGCCGAGACCCGCTGACCGATACCGTCGATTTCGTCGACGAAGAGAATGCATGGCGCCCGCGCTCGTGCCTCGGCGAAGGTGTTTGCCATCCGATCAAGCACGGCGCTCAGGTATTCGCCCTGCAGCCATGTCGAGACGGAGGTCACGACCAGCGGGATCCGCAGGCTGTTGCACATCGCGCGCGCAAACGTCGTCTTGCCCGTTCCCGGCGGCCCGGAGAGAAGCAGCTTGGTGCTCATGTGGGACCAGGCCAGATCGCCGTTGAGGTAATCCACCAGATCCGACTTCAAACCAAGCGCCCACTCCTTCGCTCCGCCGTAGCCGGTCAAGGTCTCCACCAGTAGCGGCGGGCTGCCCTCTCCTGGCGTTCCAGCATCTGCAGGCACAGGCTGGATCACTTCCGCGCCGGTTGGCTGGGCCTTCGATCTGCGTTTGCCCGACGACGATGAGGTCTCGCCCCCGGCGTCGCGATCTTGCGACGAGGACGCTGACCGCCCGCTGGGGTGCTCGGTAATCAGCCGCCGCGAGGACGCCGCGTTGTCTTTGTCTTTTTCGCTGTGCCGCTCTTCGCGGTTATGGACCGCAAGTCCCGCCAGTGCTTCGATACTGGACAAGATCGGTCGACCAGGCCGGATGGCAATGGCGAGATCGTCGAGCGTCAGGGCGCCCGCATCGATCACCGCGATGAGGCGATCATGGCGCGACACTGAATCGCTGCCATAGACTGCTTCCAGCAGGTTGGCGAGGAGTGTGACACTGATCCCTCCGCCGGTCAGCCGCACATCGCTCGTCAAATCGACTTGATCCGGAACGCCTTGGTGGGTTTCAGCCACGGCGAGAACCGGCGAGCCTTGCGCCAAGGCCCAGAGCAACTGAGCGCGCATGGACGAACGGCTCGGGCGATAAGTCTGAGCGACCGGAATTTGCAGGAAGACACGTTTGGCTTGGCCTTCCACATACCTCCAGAGCTCGTCCATGAAGCTAAAATCAGCGGCCATGCCGACATAAGGACCGAACGGTACAAAGGCCGTTTCTTCGACAAGGTGCGGCAACGCCCGCTCGAAACCTTCGACCGACACCTGCACGGAAAAGACCCCAGCAGGTTGACGAAGGAACGAGACCAGATCGCGCAACTCGACGCCGGATTCCTCAATGGCCGCTGCGAGCAACAGGACGGTCGCCATCGTTTTGATGCCAAGCACCTCACCTGCCTCAGCGACAACCCTGACCGCATAGGCGAGTGCACCATCGTCAGCGCCGTTCCCGGTCGGCAAGCGCCGCCTGAGCTGCGCCGGCCACACAGGCGCGGCCGACAGCAGGTCGGCTCGCCCACTCGTGTCCTGCGGAAGGTCGATAAAGAAGGCAGCGAGACGATCGCGGATCCACTGTCGGTCTTGGTCCACCTCGCCCGCCAGATGGGAGGGATCGAAGGCCGGAACGTAGCGGCCGACGACAAGGCCGTCGATGATGGCGGTTGTCATCATCAGCAGACCGTTGCGGACAGCCAGCCGCCGGATCTCGCGGCGCTGAACATGGCGCAGACGCCGAAGCAGGAAAGAAGAAAGACGATCCATCAGCTTTCCTCCATGGTGCTTGCCGAAGAAGAGGAAACAACTTCCACAGGACCGGCGCGCTGGGCAGTGGCATGACGGTCGCTAGAGACAGCCCGATCGTGCCGCGTGTTTGCTTTCTCAGTGAGCCAGTCGAGGACCAGGCGGCAAGCTGGATCGCCAGAACATGAGTGGCGGCGCAGCCGATCAAGGAGCATGGGCGGAACGGCTGCGGCGTCGCCATGTCCTTGCCGGGTGAAGGCGAGTGCGAGGCCGACGACCAGCGCCGGGTCATCTTGGCAAACGCGATGACGCCTGCCGGACAACGCAGCGCCAGTTCTGCCAGGACCGCGTAATTTGGGCGGCGATGATGAGGTGGGCAAGATTTCTGCGGACACGCAAGATCTCCTCGCCGGTCCAACTTTGGTCACCGGCATATTCAGAGCATGAAGGGAACAGGGAAAGGCTGGCCGCGGGCATCAGCGCCGCGCAGCCATCACCTCAGCCAGTGCGAACGGCGGACGCGTTCAGGCGTCGAGCAAACGCCTCGCAAAGCCGACGCGGATGTGCTGGGGAGGCCACGAGGATGCAGCATCATCTTTCGCTTCCGGGTCATCCCGCCCGTCGTCGAAAGGATCGTCGTCGCCACAGCAGCATCCGGATCTATGCTCATCGCAGCACGCCGGATCATCACAGATCATGATGCGACGGGTGGCGCGGAGGATTCCGAGACGCCGGGAAGGTGTGGGGCTTGCGGACCCCGATGTCAGCACCGGCGTTGCGGCATCCGGAATTCCGAGCGCACGTCGCGCCTCCGCCTCCAGAAGTTGCTGCACGCGACGCCCGAAACGCAGGCGCAGTTCCGCCATGCAAGCCGCCGCGCCATCGATCTCCAACAAGTCGTCGATCTCAGACAGGGCCCAGACGCCTGCCGCATGATCGCTCGGGCGGCTCGCCCCATCGATGATGGCAACACCGACCGTCTCGACCATCAGCCGCTTCTGGGTCTTGTAGAGCCAGTCGGGCAGGATCATCGCCGACGCTAACATCCTGAGCTTCAGCTCTTCCAGCCGGCTGGTGTCGCCATAGGAGGCAAGCGACCGCTTGAGATCAAGCACGAAGGCGGCGCGCTTTGCGCGGTTCACAAGGATCAGGTCCGGCGTGTAGCTGCCCTTGGCGGGCGCGTCGCAATCGAGCCGCACGTCCTCGAGCTGGCGCCAATCATTGCCGGCGACTGCCTCAATGGCCGCCTTCACAAGCGGCAACTTGATCGATTGCAGGAGGACGACGAGGTTGGGATTTGCCTTGGCCAGCCGTTCCACCGCCTGTTCCAGGAGCTTGCCCTCGCGGAACGACACGGCGCGCACCAAGGACGCGACGTTGACGTAGTGGCCGAGGATCTCGTCCTCGGTCGGCTCGCCTTCGGCAATCACCGCGATGGCCTTGTCGATCAAGACGTCGAAGTCCGCTTCAATGTCAGGGTAACGCACCAGGTGCGGATGACGGCGCAGCACCGGCGGCTCGGCGTGAACAGCTTGGCGCTCGGCAAAGTGCCGGCGCAAGGACGATGCCGTCGAGTGGTTGACGGTGGAAGAAACCGCAGACGGGGCGCGCAGAACTTCCCCCGCAGGGGACGAAGAGTGTAGGTTGGTCAAAGCCCGATTCCTTCTAACGTAAGGCTTGAGGGTCAGGCCCTTGTCGGTGGTGCAAACACCGGCTTGGGCCGCTTACTCCGATCACCTCGGAGCCGCACATACCTGACAGGACCGGAACCAGATCTCAAGGACCCCTCAGGCAAAAAGAGAACGGATCCCGAACGCGGTTAACAAGGGACCTACGCGGGAAGTCCGCCGGCTGCATGGTGGTCAACACCCCCCGCAAACGCCATGCGATCTTCCGGGCGAACCGGACGCCGACCACGACGCTGGAATCAAGAAAGGGGCTCGAAAGCCCCTTTCTTATGTTCAGTCCGCCGAGATCTCAGCGGGTTTTGGCTTCAGCCAAGCCGGCTTCCTCAGCCCCGACCGGTTTTCAGTCGAAAGCATCGAGATGACGTTGGAGGGCTCAGCGTCAGCGTTCCCTGTCGAAACCGGACGCGCCAGGAACGCCGGCGGCTGGAAGTCCCGGACGGCAGCGCCATTGTCATCAGCCGGATCAAGGCTTGGCGACTCAACCCTTACCACGCCGCCAAGCGCCTCAAGGCCACTTCGCATGACTGCGTCTGCGGACTTCGGAGCGCCTGGGGCTTCAAGCGGCCATTCGGGTTTCTTCGTTCGCGACGTTGCCCAGTCGAGCAGCAGCAGGACGTCTTGGCGCAACCAAGTTTCAAGCCCTTTGGCTTCGGGCCACGACTCCCTGTTGCCGAGATGGTCCAACGTCTGGAAGACCTTGTACCAATGGCTCGCAGCAGAAAGCTCGCTTTCCGAGAGCTTGCGGACGTCGACGTCACCCGGCGCATCGAGAAGCAAAACATTGCCCAGGCTGCGCTTCGCCACTCGAGCCAAAGGCTCAAGCACCGGGACGAGTGTCGTTTTCTGCAGACGCTTGCCCTTGCTCTCAAGAGCACTGACAACTGCTGCGGCAAGCGCTGCGGCACTTTCGACGAAAGCGGCTAGGCCACTCTTCGTCTTGAGGTCGATCAGCGCCCGCAGACCGGCGAGACCGCCGATGTCGGCAAGTTCGGCGCCGGCTTCATCGTCAGAAGCCGTCTCCGAGCCGTCCGCAAGCAAAGTCTTCACCTCGCTGACGCGGATGCCGTCATGCTCCTCGGCAAAAGCCAACGCAGCCTCAACCTTCTCCTCCGGCGCGGACGCGAGATGGAAAAGGACTGTCGGGCTGATCGCAAGCTCGACTGCTCGCCCCCGATAAGTCTCGAGGTTTCGAGCAACAGCCCGGTAGTTCCGGGCTGTTTTCGAAGAGATGTCGCATCGCTGCGATACCCATTTTTCGAAAGTGCCCGGTTCTACGTGCTCGGAAGCCCGCTCCAGCAGGACGCCTAGTTCGAAGGCCTGGTCCGTGGAGCGGCGCCCCAGGGCCTGAATGCCGGCGGCTGCGGCTTCCAATGCCTTCTTGCTCTGCACGCCGATGTTGAGCGCGTCGTAGTCAAAGCGGGCTGGCGCCCGTTTTGTTGTCTTGTTCGTCATGTCAAAGATCCTTGCGGGTTGCAAAAGTACCAACCGCATTTGCGCAATTGATATAAGTATTATCGCACAGCGCGCAATAACAGACAATGTTTACCGCAAGTTGCTTCGAGATTTTGTTTTATGAAAATCAATTAATTTCTTCATGATATACTTTATATCACTTCTATAGCCTTGCTGAAAATTCTTTTTTACATGAAAATACTTAAGTAACGCACCCGCACCCTTCGGTTGCATCCCCTACGGTAAATGAGCCCGTTTTCGAGAGCCCGTCAACCTGGTACCAGATACGCAGTTTCATACAGAGTGACACTATGTCGAAGGCAGTGCTGACAACGAAACTCGTTCCGACCTACGACGATCTTCCGGAGCAACGGTATCATTTTCCGCGGGCCTATCTGCGTCAGGTCGAGGCCGCGAGGGGAGATTGGATCGTCTACTACGAGCCGCGGCGGCCAAGCGGCGACCTCATGAAGACGGGCGGCAGGCAGGCCTATTTCGCGACGGCCAGGATCGTTGACATCATCGAGGACCCGTCAAAGCCCGACCACTTCTATGCGCTGATCGACGACTTCCTGCCCTTCGATCACGCCGTCCCCTTCCAGGAGGCGGACCACTATTATGAGAGCGGGCTGCGAAAAGACGACGGCTCGACAAACAAGGGAGCGTTCGGTCGCGCTGTCCGAAACATTTCCGACGCCGAGTATGACCTGATCCTCGGCGCTGGCTTCGCGCATGTCCTCGGAAAGCGGGACCGCGAACGGCCGGCGCCGGATCCCGTCGAGGAGGCGCGCATTGGATTTGGAGACAATCCGCAGATGCCCTTCGAGATCGACAGCGTCGACCGACGGATCGTATCCCAGGTCGTGCAGCGCCCCTTCCGGGACCGAGCCTTCTCGGCGGCCATCAAGTCGGCCTATCACGACACCTGCGCCGTAACCGGGCTCAAGCTGATCAATGGTGGCGGGCGCTCGGAGGTCCAGGCAGCACACATCCGTCCGGTGGCAGATGGCGGGCCAGATAGTGTTCGGAATGGTATGGCCTTGTCCGGAACCGTGCACTGGATGTTCGACCGCGGCCTGATTTCGGTCGATAACGACTACAGCCTGCTGATCGCCGATAGCGGTGTGCCCGACACCATCACAAGGCTCATCAATCCAGAGAGGCGCCTGTTTGTCCCAGCACGCGCGGACGAGCGGCCGCATTCACAGTTTCTGCAATATCACCGCGAGAGGGTGTTCAAGGCATAAGGAAGCGGAATTAATTTCCGGGTTCGCATTCGGATTGTTGCATCCGGAGTGTAGCACCGTGATCAACCTTGCAATTTTGCGACGAGTGATGAATGTATCTCGTCCACAAGGGGATGTGGATGACCAAATCATGGATGGTGCGCGCTGAGCGAAACGGCCGTTTGTTCGACGCGTTTAAAGAGAAAGCTGTCGTCGCCATCGGTTGGCCTGCACTCGGTGATCTTTCACAGGCGAAGAGCCGCAAGGCCATAAGCGACGCGCTGGGGAAGGTCTATGCTGGAGCCAAACCACAGAGTCAGGCCATGGCCGCCGGCCAGCTCCATCGGTTTGTCAACGAGATGGCGCCCGGCGACATGGTGGTTACTTATGACCCATCGCGCCGGGTCTATCTTGTCGGCGAAATTTCCAGTGCCTACCGCCATGACACGTCTATAGACCCGGAAGATACCCAGGTCCGATCCGCGAGATGGCATGGCGAAGTCAGTCGGGATCTTCTGTCAGTCGAAAGCAGAAATAGCCTCGGGTCAATATCGACCCTCTTTCGGCTATCGAACGAAGTTGCAGCGGAGCTCAAGAAAGCTCTGTCTGGCAACATATCGCCGCCAACCGACATCACGGCGCCCATAGGCGAGGCTGCTGAAGACGATGTGTTCGAAAACATGGCGAGCCGCGCGCATGAGTTTATCAAAGACAAAGTCAACGCTCTATCATGGGAAGAGATGCAGGAACTCGTTGCTGGCCTTCTCCGCTCTCTCGGATACAAGACGCGAGTTTCAGAGGTTGGTCCCGATCGCGGCAAAGACATCGTCGCCTCGCCGGATGGTTTTGGGTTCGAGGCACCGCGCATTGTGGTCGAGGTAAAACATCGCAAGGGTGCCATGGGTGCGCCGGAAGTTCGCAGCTTCCTCGGTGGACGTCATCCTCAGGATAAAGGCCTCTATGTCAGCACCGGTGGGTTTACGCGCGAAGCTCGCTATGAGGCGGAACGGGCCAATATTCCCACCGCGCTGATGGATCTCGATGATCTGGTGAAAAGCCTTCTCGAGCAGTACGATAAGCTCGATCTTGAGACCCAGCAGCTTATTCCCCTGAAACGTATTTTCATTCCGGCATGGTCCTGACGGACTTCAGCCCTCAACGACAATAAGAAGCCTGATCCTTCATGATGAACCCCACGGAAATTGCCGACGCCCTTGATACCGTAGCCAAAGCCAAGTTCGATCCAGTCGAGTTCGGCTATTCCTTTGCCCAGGCAACGGACAATGCCCAGGCGACGGTCGCCAAGCTGAAGGCGGGCACGACCAATAAATCAGATATTCCGGGCGGCGTTCTGTTAAACGCCAAATTTCACTACGCCCCTGCACTTCCGGGCGCGGCGGCAGGCATGCTGGAGGCACTGCGTGCATCCAGGCGCTCGGCAAAAGCCAAGCCCGCGATCCTGATTGCCACCGATGGCGAGATGATCGCCGCCGAGCATCCGAAATCCGGTGAGACTCTGCATTGCGCCTTCGCCGAACTTGGCACACACTTTTCCTTCTTCCTGCCCGCTGCAGGCAAGGAGCGCTATCGGGCGGCCGAAGAAAACCCGGTCGATATCAAGGCCACCGGCAAGCTGGCGAAGCTCTACGATGCTCTCTTGAAGGCGAACCCGGACTGGGCGACGCCGGAGCGACGCCATGCCATGAACCTGTTCATGACACGGCTAATCTTCTGCCTGTTTTCCGAGGATGTCGGCGTCTTCAAGGAAGATCAGTTCTCGTTTGCCGTCTTCTCCTATGGCGGCAACAAGGGGGAGCATGCCCACGATGCGCTGGTGCAGGCATTTTCCGCCATGAACCTGCCGAAGGGCCAGCGGGAGGGATTGCCTGCCTGGACGGAGAAGTTTGAATACGTCAATGGCGGGCTATTTGCCGATGCCATCGAGGCGCCAGCATTCGATCCCATCTCTTTCCGCTATCTGCGCGACGCCGCAGAGCTGGACTGGAAGCTGATCAATCCGGATATTTTCGGCTCGATGATCCAGTCGATTGCGGATTCCAAGGCCCGCGCCGAACTCGGCATGCACTACACCTCGGTGCCGAACATCATGAAGGTGTTGGGGCCGCTGTTTCTGGATGATCTGGATGAGGCGCTGGACAAGGCCTGGGAGAAGCCCGCGGCGCTAAAAGTCCAGCTCCATCGCCTGTCAAGAATCCGGGTCTTCGATCCCGCCTGCGGATCCGGCAATTTTCTGGTCGTCGCCTACCGTCAGATGCGCGAGCGCGAAATCCGCATCCTGACGCGGCTCGGCGAGCTGGAGGACAATCCGCAAAATGTGATGTTCTCCTCGGTGAGCCTCAACCAATTTTACGGCATCGAACTGACGGACTTTGCAGCGGAAACGGCGAAGCTGGCATTGTTCATCGCCGAGTATCAGGCCAATGCGCGTTTTGCAGATGTGTTTGGGCGGATGCCAGCCCTGCTGCCATTGCGGGATGGCGGTCAGATCAAATGTGGCAACGCCCTTCGACTTAATTGGGCGGAGGTTTGTCCAGCTCCGGTAGGCGATGATGAGGTTTACATCGCTGGCAATCCCCCATTCCTCGGCGATAACTCAAGGACGGATGAGCAGAATGACGATATGGACTTCGTTCTATCTGAACATCTGGAAGCACATCGGCGGCTCGACTTTGTTGCATGCTGGGTATTCAAAGCCGCCAACTACATTCGAGGACGAGCAGCAAAATCAGCTCTGGTTTCGACTAATTCGATTTGCCAAGGGCAATCTGTCGGCGCTTTGTGGCCTCATTTGCTGACCGGGGGTGTCGAGATCGGATTCGCCCACACGTCCTTTAAATGGCGCAACAACGCTTCTGCAAATGCCGCCGTAATCTGCGTCATTGTCGGCCTTCGTAACACCAGCAAAGATAAGAAGCGGCTCTTTCAGGGAGAAATGGAAGCTGGCGTCGCCAACATCAACGCCTACCTATTGGATGCCCCAATCATCTATGTCCACGCAGAGAGCAGATCACTTTTTGAGTTGCCGTATATGGAATATGGCAACAAGCCGACTGACGGCGGGCACCTCATATTGAGCGGTGAAGAGCGGCATGCGCTACTCAGCGATTACCCAGAGGCGGGACAGTTCATCAAGAAGTTTATGGGATCTGATGAGGTCTGTAACGGCAGGTTACGATATTGCCTTTGGGTTCCTGATAGCTTGGCAGAAGACGCTGCCCGGTTCCCACCAATTCGAACGCGCTTCGAGCAAGTGGCAGCCTTCCGTTCTGCCAGCAAAGCTGCACAAACGAGGCCTGCTGCGGCCTACCCCCACAGGTTTCGCCAAGCGCAAAATTGGGCGAAGGAGCATGCGATTTTAATTCCCCGTGTAACTTCTGAACGCCGGCCATATTTGCCAGTGGATTTTGTGGGGGCAGACGTGATTTCGTCAGATCTGAACAACGTACTTTATGATGCCCCGGATTGGTGCATCGCTCTGATCGCTTCCCGTCTGCACCTTGTTTGGATTGCGACCGTTTGCGGCAAGCTAAAGTCGGACTTCCGCTATTCCAACACCCTAGGCTGGAACACCTTTCCAGTCCCAAAATTTACCGCCGACCAACTTGAACAGCTTTCTGCCTCCGCACGCCGCATCTTGAAGACGCGCTATCAGCATTATCCCGAAACCATTGCTGAACTTTACGATCCAGACGATATGCCGGACGACCTGCGCGCGGTTCACCGAGAGAATGATGAATTGCTGGAGTGTATGTATGTTGGCCGCCCCTTCCGTAACGACACCGAGCGGCTGGAAAAGCTGTTCAAGCTGTATGCGGCGCGGGTGAAGCAGGGGACGAAGTAAATGGTGGAGATGGTCAATGTACGATATGCCGGCACAGGGCAATCCAAGGCCACCAACGCGCTGGGCCAGCGGCCCATGCAGGCGCGCGCCTATGCCGCCCGTAGCGCACAGTTTCTGCTGCTGAAGGCGCCGCCTGCCGCTGGCAAGAGCCGTGCGCTGATGTATGTTGCGCTGGACAAGCTGAACCAGCAAGGTCTCGCCAAGACCATTGTCTGCGTGCCGGAAACCTCGATTGGCGCTTCGTTTCGTTCCACGGATCTGAAAAGCTATGGTTTCGATGTCAACTGGGAGGTGGAAGAACGCTGGAACCTCTGCCTGTCCGGCACCGAAGAGGGCTCGACGCCGCAGAAGGTGAAGGCCTTTTCGGACTTCATACAGTCAGACGACCGCGTGCTGGTTTGTACCCACGCCACGTTCCGTTTCGGCTTTGAGGCTGTGGAGGCAGCACACGGCATTCAGGCCTTCGACAACGTTTTCATCGCCATTGACGAGTTCCACCATGTTTCAGCAGCCGACAACAACCGGCTAGGCGAAATCCTGCGGCGGATTGTGACGCGCGGCCAGAGCCATGTGATGGCTATGACCGGCTCCTATTTCCGTGGCGACGCCGTGCCCGTGCTACGCCCGGAAGACGAGGCGCGTTTCACCACCATCACCTACTCCTATTACGAGCAGCTTGAGGGCTATGAGTATCTCAAGGCACTCGGCGTCAATTATAGCTTCTATCGCGGCCGATATCTCAACGGAATTCCCGATGTGCTCGACACGACGCTGAAGACCATCATCCACATTCCCCATCGCGGTTCGGCAGAAGCCTACGGTGATAAGTTCGGGGAGGTCGGAGACATCCAGTCCATTATCGGCAAACACATAGGCGTGGAAGACGGGACGGGCTTTGACCTCATTCAGACATCTGACGGTCGAATCCTGAAAATCGCCGATCTGGTAAATGATGGCCCGGAACGCGAAGGCGTGAAGGCTGCGCTTTCGCGGGAGATGAGAGGCCCGGATGGCAGGCGTGACGATGCAGCCGACCGCGCCAAGGTGGACATCATCATCGCCCTGGGCATGGCGAAGGAAGGCTTCGACTGGGTTTGGTGTGAGCACGCGCTGACCATCGGCTATCGGGCGTCGCTCACGGAAATCGTTCAGATCATCGGCCGGGCCACGCGCGATGCGCCCGGCAAGCCGAAAGCCATCTTCACCAATCTGGTGGCTGAACCAGGCGTGGAAACGGCTGCGGTCAAGGATGCCGTCAATGACATGCTGAAGGCCATTTCCGGCTCGCTGCTGATGGAGCAGGTGCTGGCCCCAAACTTCAAATTCTACCGCCGGGAAGATGGCGATATACGGGAGCCGATCACCGATGACGGTCAGGGCAATATCACCATTGGCATCAAAGGTCTGATGGAGCCCCCGACGAACCGGGCACGCGAGATCTGCGAAAATGACATGGCCGATCTGATGGCAACGGCTTGCCAGGCGGTCGATGCACGGATCGTCTCTCCGGACACGGCCCCGGAAGTGGCAACCCAGATGTTGCTGACGGACATTATTGAACACCGCTACGAAAATTTGAGCGGCGACGAGACCGAGGCAATCCGCCAGAACCTTGCCGCCCGTATGAACCTGCTGACACTGGCACGCCAGGAAGCCGAGCGCGGTTTTCAGGATGCCGGCACGCCGTTCATCGGCGCCGATCACGCTGACGGCGTACAGGGAACCGGCGTCGGGGCCAGCCAGCCAGATGCAGAGGGTGCAGATGACGACATGAGAGCGGCACCAAACACGCTGCTCGCCATGGTCCGCCGTTTCATTAATGTTCGCGAACTCGACATCGACCTCATCGACAGTGTCAACGCTTTCCAGGAGTGTTTCGAAGTGGCATCACGCAGCTTCGACGCCCCGCTCCTGTCTCAGGTTCAATCTGCCATGGTCGCCATGCGCATTCAGATGACCGAAGAAGAGGCCCGAACCCTCTGGCCACGGATCAAGCGGTTCCGGGCGCAGGAAGGGCGTGAGCCGAATGTGCATGCGTCCGATCCGCTGGAGAAACGGATGGCCGAAGCCTTAGCCTGGTTGAAGAACCGCAAAGCCCAGGTGATGCGCGAGGCAACGCCCTGATGCCAAGACCGACACTGGACGAGATCTTCTCCGAGCCGGATGAATTCGGCCTACTCACAGTGAAGCTTAAGCCAAGGGCTGCGTCGCCGAACAGCGGTGGCGTTTCAATCCTAACCGATGTGACGCGCTTTTACGAACAACATGGGCGTCTGCCAGATCCGAGTGCCCACAGTCACGAAGAAATGCGGCTCGGCACGATTTGGGAAAGCCTCGTCAAATCGCCAAGCGATGAGCTACGTCAAGCCGACAGACTTGGGCTCCTGAAGATCGAAGAGCAAAAAGTTGCGCTCTCATGGCGGGACGAGGTGAACGATGATGATATCCCGGACTCGCTCGATGACATCTTCTCAGACGACGGCCTCGATGTGCAGCCGGAGCTTGTTCAACTCAAGCATGTGACGCCAGCGGCGGAAAGACAGGTGCCGGATCACCGGGCTGATTTCGTTCCCTGCAAGGATTTCGATCAGTTCGCCAGCCTGTTCGAGACCATGCAGCAGGCCCTGGACGGCGGCGCACGAGAAGCAACCCTGATCGAGAAATGGGCGGTTATCGAACCGTTGGAAGGGGATTTTTTCATTCGCAGCGGCCTTTTGGCCTATATTGCGGAAAAAAGCGAAAGCACCCAGCGCGGCGGCGCCCGCGATCATCGCCTCCGCGTGATCTTCTCCAACGGCACCGAGAGCGACCCCCTGATGTCGTCGTTCCGTAAGTCGTTGAACGATGACAAGACGGCGCGCGTGATCCAGCGCCTGGGTCTTGGTCCTCTTGATCCGGATTGGGAAACTGACAAGGTGTCGCTGTCCGGAACCATCTACGTGGCACGCAGCCTCTCGGAAGACCCAGCCATCAAACCGCAGCGTGAAATTCTCTACAAGATCGGCGTGACATCACAGGATGTCCGGCGTCGCGTGGCCGATGCTCGGAACGATCCCACCTTCCTTCTCGCGCCTGTGGAAATCGTGGCGACCTACGAACTGCAGAATCTGTCACGCTCGAAGGTCGAAAACTTGCTCCACCGCTTCTTCGATGTCGCGCGACCGGGCGAGCTATTTATCATTGATCGCTTCTCCAAGAGAATCCGACCGCGCGAGTGGTTCTATGTGCTGCCGGAGCACGTTGGCCAGGCAGCACAACTTATCAGAGTCGGGCAGCTACACCTCTATCGATATGACCGCGACACGCAGAAGATAGTGAGAAGATAGGACTGGGAGCGGAAATAATTTCCTATGATGGGATGTTCGACGCCAGTGTAGCTAGTACAAGCGGACGACATTCATCAGCTTGAAAAGATGCTCAGCTTAGGCTGCCCGGCGGGGACCGAGCCGCTATCCGGCTGCGCAGCCAGAAGTAAAAAGGTCCAGGCCCGCGTCGAGCTTCGCGGCGTGGACGACTTGCTTCGTCTCATTCTCCGGATGGCAGCTTTGGAGGTAACATTAGCCGCTGCGTTATCCATTTCAACAAAGTAATCCGATTGTTATCTGGACAATCCCCGCATTTAGCGGGAAATAAAAACAACCGGTGCGATTGCATCGCACAGTATTTCAGGCACATCGGGCCGCTGGTGCAAATCGCCGACCAAGCTCTGGTGAAATTGTGGGTAGGGGCATGGGGAATCTCGGTAGTTTGTGCTGGAACTGGCTAGTGAGGCTGGTGGCATTTTGGGTGTTGGCGATCGGGGTTGTCTTCGCGCTAAGCTTTGTATTGCCGCCGCTCGATGTCGGTTTGATCATCGAACGCGTTGGTAACGGTTTGGCGTTGCTGAGTGGTCAGGTTGGTGCGCAGGAAGCAAAAGCTGCGCTGGACGCATTGAGCCGGACGGATTTCATCTTCAGTCTTGCGTCCCTTATTTTCGCGGTGGCCGTTTCCTTGATGGTGACTTTCGGCCTACTCCATGTCGCCGCGATCATCGGGGCGCTCTACAATCTTCGCCGCGTTGTCTCGCGGCAGAAAACACGGGCTGATTTTGCCAACGAATACGATCAGTCGATCTATCATCACTTGGAAGGCAGTAAGCTGCTAGGTCATGCCTGGCGTGAATTCGATGAAACCCTGATAAAGCCGTCAGTCGGTGAGCCACCGCTCATCAAGAACACTGTGCGCCCTCAGAGCTTCATCCATTTCGGCGCCATTCGGGACCGTTTTTTTGGCCTGAAGATGATGGCGAGCATTCCCGGCTATTTTGTTGCCGTGGGCTTGCTGCTGACATTCGCGGGGATCGTCTTGGCACTCTACAAAGCGGGAAGCGCTTCCAGTGCAGGCAATGTGGACGAGATGCAGGTGGCCATGACCGAGCTACTGCAGATCGCATCCTTCAAGTTCACCACTTCCATAGCCGGGCTTGGCTGCTCGCTTCTTTTATCCATCGTCTTCAGGGTCTACACGATCTGGCTTGAGGCCAGCGTGCACAAATTTTGTGAGGCGGCGGAGACCCGGCTCAAATATGTCCCACCGCAATCGGTTGCCATCGAGATCGCCGAAGCGGCCAAGGAACAGCGGGATCAACTGAAGGAAATCAACAGCGACAAGTTCTTTGCGCAGATGGGCCGTCAACTTGAGCCGCAGATCCAGTCGGCCTTTGCGTCCGCAATGGCGCCGATCAATGACAGTATCACCGGTGTCCTCGGCAAGATTACAGAGAACAGCCAGAGCGGCATCAACAACATGCTCGAGCAGTTCTCGTCAAGCGTCCAAGGCAGCGCCGGCACGGAATTGCGTCAGCTTGCCGAAACGCTGGGCGCCATGCAGGCGACACTTGCCGATATGCAAACCGGCGTGCGGGGCTCTGGGGAGGATTTTGCGCGCCGTATGAGCGATGCGGCGGAAAACCTCAACCGCCTGGTCAGCGACGCCGCCCGCTCGATGGACGACGGCGCCAACCGCAACCGCGATGGGCTTGCGGAGATACTCGCTGCCATGAAGGCCACATTCGACAAGGCGAGCGAGCAGGTCGACACGGAGCTTGGGCGCGCCGCGGGCGGCGCTTCGGAGCGGATCGAGGCTGCCATGGGCCGGGTGATGGAGAAGCTGGAGAGCCAGGTCACTACGCTGACCGGCAGTATGCTATCCCTCGACGGCGATCTGCGGGATGGCGTGACGAAGACGCAGGAGCAAATCAGGACTGCCCAGGAAAGTGCCGTCACTATCGTCAGCGCAGTTGCAGCGGGGGCCGCCGAGGCTATCAAGACAGGCCTTGCCGAGGCAATTGCCACTATCCGTCAGGAAATAGACCGCTTCGAAAGTGCATTGCGCGGATCCAATTCAGCACTTTCTTCACAGGCTAGTGCCCTTGGCGAAGCGACGTCACAAACGCGCATTGTCTCCGATGCGTTTTCAAAGACTGCAACCGATATTCGCTCCGCATCTGCACCGTTGCTGCAGTCTGGCGAGACGATCGCTTCGGCAACGTCGAGCTTCGAAAATTCGCTTCGCTTGGCAGTCGAGGCACTCGCTGCAAGCCAGGCAGCGTCACAGCAACTGAACGGATCCCTGCGTGAGCAATCGGAGAGCATGGCCGCGATCTGGAGCAATTATGAAGCACGGTTCGCCCGAATCGACGAAGCGCTGGCGAAATCGGTCAGCGACCTCGCAACCGCAACGGAGCAGCAGGGCGACACGTTGAGCCGCTATGCGACCGACATCGATCGCGGGCTCGCTAATGCGGTCAATACGCTGTCCTCGTCAGTCAAGGAAATGAGCGATTCCTTCGACGAATTCTCCGGCTCGATCTCAGACCTGCGATCGGCTGTCCGGCCTGCGGCGGAGTAGGTGAGCCATGCTAGCATTTGACGATGCCGCCGGTAGACCGGCGGTCGAAGAGGAAGAGGAAAACTACTTCGTGTCGATGACCGACATGATGGTCGGCATCCTTTTCATCTTCATCATCATGTTGATGGTTTTCGCGCTGCAGTTTCAGAAGCAGACCGACGAATCCGAACAGCAAGCCGATAAATCGAAGGTCCAGATCGAAGAAGTCCTCGAGAAGGTCAGGCAGGTAAGCGAGCAGCTCCATAGCTTGCGATCCGAGATCAACGAAGAACTCGAGGATCTGAGCCAGTCGCAGCGAGAGCGGACTGCCTTGCTGAACGATCTTGAGCGAGAGCTGAAAGCTACGGGCCTCGACGTTCAGATCGATCGCGAAAACGGCGTTCTGCGCCTGACGGAAAACGCAATTCGCTTTGCCACCGACAAGTCAAACTTGAGTGCCCAGGCTGCCGACAATGTTCGAAAGCTCGCCGCTGTGCTGGCGCGGGTGTTGCCGCGATACACAAGTTGCGTCGTTTCAAGCAGTGCCACGGATTGCAAACAGCTTGCGCCTGGCGCCGCTATCGACACCGTTTTCATTGAGGGGCACACAGACAGACAGGGATCGGAGACCGCGGCCGGCGATAGCCGGAATTGGCAGCTATCGACCGAACGGGCTGTCGAGACCTACCGAACGCTGACTGCCTTCGAGCCATCGCTGAGAGCACTTCGAAACCCGGAGAAGAAAGAAATTCTCTCCGTTTCAGGCTATTCTTCGACGCGCCCTATACCGGGAACGGAAATGCCCGCGCAAGCCGCCGAAAATGCCCAGCAGGCCTGGGAAAAGAACCGGCGTATCGACATGCGCTTCGTGATGCAGGTTGATCCTTCCGATCGACTAAAAGATGTACTGCGGCTCACTGACGACATGGAAGGACAGATTGAGAAACTGCAGGAAGCGGCGACACTCAGATGATTGGGCTCTTCCGCGAAGCTTGCACAGGCATGTCAGCCCGCGCGTCCGGGCTGACCGGTCATGATGTGATACCCAAATACACTTACGTGCATGAAGCAGCGCGATCAATTGGCGCAACTGGCGCTGTTGATGGCGCAAGACATGACGTGGCTTCGATCAACGAAATCGCCGCGCGACTGCTGCCGATGTTGCTGGCGGACGATGCTTTGTCGACAAAGGAATACCGGGACGCCATCTGGTGTCTCTGGGAGGCCAAGACGCCACTAGCCGACCACCCGGCGGTCCTGAGGCGAATTGTCGAGGAGGTGGATCGCAGCGACAAGCGCAAGCTGTTTCGGACACTCGCGGCTGTATATTTGATACAGTTTCGCTCAGACAGGCCAGGACTTGAGCTCGCTAGCTCCATCTTACAACGAGGCAGTCTCCGTTGGGGCGAGCCGTTCGCGTCATATCAAAACGACTATGCACTTTACGATCCGGTCCTTGGCCCCAAGAATATCGCAGCCTTGGCGTTGCGGCAGGCTATGTCGCCCTCCGACGCGATGCGATCTCTCGGGTTCGGTGCGCTCGACGCGCAGTCCGGCTTCACGGAGGCGATCACCCGAAACCTTTTGGTGCAACTCGGCGACGGGGCTGAGCCCGACCATATGAGGCGCCTGGATATGGTCAGATCATACGCGCTCGACAGCCGGAACGAGCTTGTCTTCAAGGGACTTGATCTGGAGATAGCCGAAGCGTTGATCAAACCGTTTCTCGGCAAGTCGCCCGAGAAGGCGATAAAAGATATCTTCCTGAATTTCATTGTCTCGATTTTCAAAGATCCGCGAACCTATCCCGGCCGCTGGGAACGCTTCCCGCAAATCAAGGCATTGATCGTCTCGTGGCTCACGGAGCAATCGCTTCGGCAGTTTCTTGATATTGTGGGGCTCACCGTAAAGGATCCGAACGACGCTCAGATGTGGCGATATCGACGTGCGTTCTGGGAAGCCGCGCACCGGAAAGGTATCATTAGGGGCGCGTGGGTGGTCTTCGCGGAGGATGGCGCTCGATTGGCGCGTAGTCGTTTTGGCAAGAATGTGGACTTTGCCACATTTGTCAGTGCTGGCTCCAAACAAATCCAGCGCACACACGCAGTGCTTCTCCTTGAGGTTGGTCAAGGAATTGTCGCCGACTGGAGCCATAATGGCAAGGTGAACATCTGGTCCGATGCGTCCGAGCGAGGCGCACCAAAGCTCTATCAGAGAAGCTATAGTTCGGACGATGTGACAATTTCAAAAGACGATATCGAAACCTCGCGCTATCTTGTTAAAACGCATAGCTCACCCAAAACCTACAGCTGGCAGCGTGTCGTCGCCGAACGAATTTACCGGATGACGAATACGAGGTTGCAGCCCAGTGACTACCAATAGGGATCGATCATGAGCTTCAGGTGCATCCCGCAGCATAACGGCGCTCTCATCGAGTTCGAGCAGCGAGGCCTGCTCGGCAAGAAAGCAATTCCCTATCAGCAGTGGGGCGACAAGGCTGCCGCTGCAGATCACGGCTTCCGCTTTCTATCGCATGCCGTCGCAGCCGGTGACCTCGTTCCTTCAGGTGATAGTGTCTTCGCAAAGCCGGAATTCATCTTGTCTTTGTCGGCAACGCAGGCCGATATGCTGCGCGTGCCCAAACTGGTCGGTCTTTCGGTCAGCCTTTCCATGCGCGGTCGGATCGACAACTCCGATAGCACCCTCCTTCTGAACTGGCAGGACCGGAACTCGCGGGCCATCACCCCGGACTTTCACGGCCCCTTCCTCCGCGTGGGTGGCGACTGGGCACGATTGTCTCGCCCGCTCTACGACATCCACATCGCTGCCCGCGACTACAACAATTCCGCCGGCCAACCCTTCGCCGAGCGCCTTCCTTTCTGGCAGCAGGTTCAGGATAAGTTGAAGGCTCATCTTGGCAGCGACGTGCAGGCCGACAAGTTTGTGGGTTCTCTGACGATTTATCAGGCCGGCGCATTCGGCCTTGAGGTCCGCGAAACCGCTCAGGGAACCGATTTCCTGCCGGTGCTGATGTCGCGCACGATCGAGCCTGAGCTTGGCGAGGTCGACGATGGCAATGATGCGCCGGAAACCGATGGCGACGATGCCTTGGCTTGGGCTTCGGACACCGAAAAGCGCAGCAACGATGCCGATGCGCTACTGCCGCCAATCCTCCAAGACACATTTTACGAACAGGCGCTCTCCCGGCCCGGCAAGACCGAAGCGGCTTATGTGGTTGCCCGCAATACCTACCTTCTGCTGGAGCCAACGCTGCGCACCGCCCTTGACGTGGTCAAGAAGATGCGTGGAGCATCGCCCGAGGCCCGCAGAGAATTCCTGAAGAACCCGCGCACCCGTATCGCAGCGGCGCTGGGCGACGACGGCGACGTGCTCGCCTCCAGCCTGTTCGTCGAGACGGCGCAATATTCCGATCGGATCGAAGGCCTGGGCCTGTGGCAAAAACCAAGCCTGCCCTGGATCAAGAAAAAGTCCAACCAGTGGCTGCCGGAAAACTTCGTCGTTCGGATTGGCAGCAAGACGCTCAATGCCACTCCGGACAAGATCGAGGAGCTGCAAGTTCTCTGTGACCAGGCGGAGCAGGACCGCTCCGAGGAGATCAATTTCGAGCAGGAGCTTTATCCAACCACAGATGTTCGAACGATGCTCACGAGGCTCGATGAAGACGGCGTGTCCTATTCCGGCGAGCCGCAGGGTGACAGGGCGCCTCGCGAGGATTCGGACAATGACGTCCTGATCATCAGGCAAAACCTGGAGGAGCTCGTCTTCCAGTCCAGACTGACGAAACGAAGCAGGCTCATCCCCGGCGGCTTTCCAACGCAGAGCATAAACGGCACACAGCCTAAGCAGCATCAGCTCCAGGGTTTCGACTGGCTTTGCAATTGCTGGACGCAAGGTTGGCCCGGTGCGCTGCTCGCCGACGACATGGGGCTTGGCAAAACATTTCAGGCGCTCGCGTTTCTTGCTTGGATCAGGGACAACATGGCGGCGAGGCGCGGCGCCTATCGGGCGCTGCAGGGCCCCATCCTGATCGTTGCTCCGACGTCCCTTCTCGACAACTGGAAAAAAGAGGCGGGCATCCATCTCAAGCCGGGCAGGCTTGGTTCCTGTGCGGAGGCATTCGGCTCTGGTCTGAAGGCACTTAAGACTCGCAAAAGCGCCGGATGGACCGAGGAGGACGCGCTGGATGTCGATTATATGCGACAGGCCGACTGGATCCTCACGACTTATGAGACACTTGCCCTTTATCACCGCAGCTTTGCGCGAATCGCCTATTCGATCGCAATCTTAGACGAGATGCAGAAAGTGAAGTCGCCGGATTCGATCAACAGCCACACCGCCAAGACGATGAACATCGATTTCGTTCTGGGCATGACTGGAACGCCGATCGAAAACCGGCTGGAGGATCTATGGTGCATCATGGATCGGATCGCGCCCGGCTATCTGGGTGACCTTAAGACCTTTTCCAGCACGTATGGCGATGAAGATCCGCAGGCCCTTGCCGAGCTAAAGGCAAAGATGGATCGGCCTCAGGGCAATGCGCCCGCCATCATGTTGCGGCGTATGAAGGATGACGTCGCAAAGGATCTGCCAGCCAAGCATATCATGCCATACTCGGTCGCGATGCCGGCGAGCCAGGCAAAGGCATATGATGAAGCCGTCGCAGCGGCACGGGCGGGATCGAAAAGCCGCAAGAGCATGCTGGAAACCCTCCATCTGCTCCGCGGAATATCGTTGCATCCTGATCGCGTAGGCGAGGCCAATGCTTATGATGCAGCTTGGCGCATGTCATGGATCAACGGTTCTGCTCGGGTGCAGAAGGCCATCACTCTTCTTGAGGACATCCGCGGCCGGTCGGAGAAGGCGCTTGTGTTTCTTGAGGACCGAGCCATGCAGCAGACGTTTGCAGCAGCGATCGCGGAGCATCTGAATCTGTCGGCACGACCACCCATCATCAATGGGACGATGGTCGGCCGACAGCGCCAGGAGATCGTCGATGCCTTCCAAAAGGCCCCGACAGGTTTCGATCTCCTCATCCTCTCGCCGAAAGCCGCGGGGATCGGCCTCACGATCACGGCGGCCAATCATGTGATCCACCTCAGCCGATGGTGGAATCCGGCGGTCGAGGATCAATGCAACGACCGCGCCTTTCGCATCGGTCAAACCAAAGATGTTACCATTCATCTGCCCATGGCGATCCACCCCACCCATGGAGCGGGATCGTTCGACCAGAAACTGCACGATTTACTAGAGCGCAAGCGATCATTGTCGCGAGACATGCTGGCACCGCCGACTTCGGAACGAGATGTCGATGGCCTGTTTGCGGAGGTGGTTGGGTGAGAATGGAGATACCTGTTCCATCCGTGAAAGACTTCGCGTGGCCATTGGGCGCAAGCTTGCCGGGAGGCCAATGGACAGCCTAGCGGCTTGTGACCGCCTCGCGAATTCGCCAGTAAAACGGAGATTATTGCCGCTCCCCGTGCCGCTAAATGGTGCTCAAAGCCCTCGCGACGGTGCGATGATGCCACAACGCACAATTTCAAAATACTGAGCGAAGCTATCGGATCGGTCTGACGTTCGCGACGAGCAAACGATCAACCGAACACAAGCTCCGGCACAACCGCTTCCCAAACATCTCGGTGAAGGTGCACCCGGAACTCTTCCTGATTGTCTGACTTGCGCCAGCGCACGATGGCGCCGACTTCGCCGCGGAGGAAACGCAGTCCTTCGGGAGGCGACCAGCTTTTGGCCATGCGTCCGAGATCTTGTCCCTGAGCATTCTGCATCTTCCAGGTGCGTCCATCGCGCACGATATGAATTGCGTCTCCGGCCTTCGCCGCCGAGATAGCGACAAGCGAGGGATGACCCTGCCTGAGACGCCCGGCCCACGACAGATCCACCATCTTGAGGTTCGGCACTTGATACAGCGCAGCGGGAAAATCGACGGCGTCAGAGATGGCCGGCGCGGCGCGGCGTAGCACATATTCTTCGCCGTGCGGGAGGAACGGATGCTGTCCTTCGGCGATGATGGCAAGGCTACGTCGGGCTCTGGTCACGGCGGCATAGAAAAGGCGGCGCGGCGCATCGGGATCCTCGTCCTTCGAGAGCCTGTCCCAACCGCCATTCAGGATAACGACATCTTCGAATTCCAAGCCTTTCGATCGATGCGCCGTCAGTAGCAGCAGTGCGCGCTGATCGCTGCGCGCATCATGGGCCCACTCAGCGAACCACTCGACGAGGTCAGGCACGGGCATGGTTTTGTTCGCAAGCTCTTTCGCCAGCGCGGCGACGCCTTCGGCGATCAGGTCCGTCCAGCGGTTGGACGGTATCGCGTTCAGCATGCCCACCAAATCACGGACGCCCAACAAACGTGTGGTCTCGCGGCGCAGGACGTCGATGAACTGCTGCATTTCTCGCAGGCGCCAGATGCTGGGGAGGCTCTCATTTGCCATCTCGACCGGAATGCCCAGCGTTTCGGCATAGGCGCGCACCGGCGCCAACCGCCGCCAGTCGCGAGCGATGACCGCCGCACGCGACCAGTTCCACTCCGGATCAAGGCGCGACAGTCGGGCGAGTTCGTCGACTGCGGCCATCGCCTGCGCCACATCGCCGGATGGGCAGTCCAACACCTGCACGCGCCCATGGGCCACCGGATCGAGCGCCGCCATCTCTCCACCGGGCGGTCCCTTGCTGCGCTTGCGATCGATGGCAATGTCGTGGCCGGCTTTCATGCGGGCCACGGCTGGCGCAATGACTGCGTTTGCGGCGCTGATGATATGCGCAGTCGAGCGATAATTTTCGACCAGAAACATCGGTCGTGCATTATAGTCAACCTCGAAGTGGCGGATGAAACGGATGGACGCCCCAGCAAAGGCGTAGATGTTCTGATCGTCGTCGCCCACAGCAAACAGGCTGAGGCGAAGCTCCTTATCGTCCAGTGAGCGGCCTGCAACGGCGGAAATCAATGCATATTCCTCAGGGCCAATATCCTGATACTCGTCTACCAGAATCCAGCGATAGCCCTGAATCAGCGTATCACGTTGAGCCTCTGCCTCTGGTTTGCCCAGTCCTTCGCCGTTCAACTGGCGCACGGCTTCCATAACGATCCCGTCGAAGTCGTGGGAGGTCTCGCTCGACGTTCCGGCAAAGCTCGCGCCCACCAGTCGCATTGCGAGGGCGTGGCAAGTGGATATGGTCACTGCAGCCGCGTCATCGCCGATCAGATGTCGCAGCCGGATGCGTATCTCGGCGGCGGCATGCCGGTTGTAGGTCAGCACCAGGATGCCGCGGGGGTCTTCGCGGCGGACACGGATCAGGTAGGCAATGCGGTGCACCAGAACACGCGTCTTGCCCGAACCCGGTCCCGCCAGCACAAGGACGTTTGTCTGTTCGCGGTCGTCAGCGACGATCTCTTGCTGAACTGGATTCTTCAGCGCCTCAACGATCGCTTTCCAGGAGCTGCCAGTGGTTTGACGCCGGATCTCACCGCCCTTGCCGGGCATCCAGCGACGCAGAAAGGAATCGCGTTCCAGCACGAAGTAATCCTCGGACAGCCGATGCGCCTGATCCATCGCAGCAAGGCCCCTTTCGGCATAGGTCGCCATCACATGGGTCTGGATCGTCTGCTCAACGTAGTGTTCCTCTAGGGGTGTAAAATCCTTCACGGTGAACTGGCCGCCCGAGGTGTTCAAATGGACCGTCATTGCCTGCCGGAAAATCGTTAGCCCTTTGCCCAGCGTTACCACCTCCTGCTCGTGCAGCCACAGAAGTGCGCGCTCCATCAGTTTTGTCATGTCCTGAATGCCGCTGCCGCGTAGCAGCGCGTCTCCTGTCAGGGCGGCGAGCAGATCACCCATCGTGGTTTCGACCTGGATATCCTTGCCGCGGCTGCCCTTTGGCAACCTTCCCAGAAGGTGTGCTAGCAACAGTTCGCCACCCTGCCGCCGCAGGTTTGCCGTCTGTTCCAATGCCTGCCAGGACCGTTGCAGCGTGACCATCAACGTGTTGCGCGAAGCCTTGCGCAGCCGCAAATTGCCCTTACCACCATCCTGATCGCGCCCGTCGCGGCCCATGCTGCGCAGCAGCTTTTCCACGATGTCGGGCCGCACAGCGCTGTACCCCTGATTTCGGAGCGCCTGACAGGTTTCGGCCAGATGCAGGGGAATGCCTTCGGCACCTTCGGCATCGGGGGCTGCCTCACGCATCAGGGCAATCAGCGCCGTTTCAAGCCGCGCGGCCTGCGCCAGACGCTGCTGGGAATGACCGTCGACTGCAACATGGACAAAGATCGTGACGACGACGTCGTTGCGGGCGATCCCTAGCGCCTCGAGATCGGCCAACGCCTTGTTCAGCATGCCCCCTGTTAATCCGCTGATCCCGGCCAGCTCGTCGGTGGAAATGCCCTGATTGGGCGGCGCGTTCATCAAGTGGCGCGTAATATCCAGAAGCTGCTTGCGACGGGTGCCGGTGATCGCGGCCTTGGCCAGGATGGCCTCGACTTCCTCCAGGTTGCGGATCCTGAGGGATGAGGGAAAGACCTGAACCTTGTTCTCCTCTCGGCTCAGCAGCGTGGCTTCCTCCAGCCAGGACACCGCGGTCTTCACCCTGGTGTCGTCGGTGTTGATGTCGCGCTCAAACTCCTGATCGCGTTCAGCTCGGACAACTTCGCCTGAGGTGGCCACCACGGTGCCGGTCTTCTTCGTCCGCTCGTCAAGTCGCCGCAGGGCCTTCAGGATCGCGCCGATTTCGTGCCGAGCCAGACGCGACCGGGCCGAAAGCGAGAACTGGCGCTCGACGTCCTCTTCGGCGAAGAGCAGCACGCAATTGGCATGAGCGCGGTCGCGGCCCGCTCGCCCGGCTTCCTGCAGATAGTTTTCCAGTGATCCGGGAATGTCGCCATGCACCACCAGTCGGATATCGGGCTTGTCGATCCCCATGCCAAAAGCGTTGGTCGCAGCGATAATCCGTAGTTCGCCGATGCGAAAACGTTCCTGAATGTCGCGTTTCTCCTCAGGCGAGAGTCCGGCATGGAACCGCTCCGCCGAAAGACCCCGCTGCTTGAGGAACTCGGCGACGCGTTGCGTCTCGCTGCGCGTGGCGCAATAGACCACTGCACCCGAAGCGCCCTCCTGTGGTAGCTTGGTCTCGATCACATCGAGGATGTCGGCCAGCTTGGTGCCCCGCTGCGTCGGCCGGACCTCGAAACTGAGATTGGTGCGCACTGCGCCACCGTCCAGCACCAAAAGTTCGCATCCAAGCCGTGACTTGAAATGCTCTCGGATGTCACGCACCACTTCAGGTTTGGCGGTGGCGGTCAAGCAGAGCACTTGCGCGGGCGCTTCATCCCCCGAGGATTCCTTGATGAAGCGGCTGACATAGCGGTAGTCCGGCCGGAAATCGTGGCCCCATTTCGACACGCAATGCGCCTCGTCCAGCACCCACAGCCCGATCGCGCGCTGCGCGAGAACCGATCGGACCGAGTTGCTGCGCAGTTGCTCGGGCGAGATCAGCAGCATTGCCGCCTCTCCCATGCGCACCCGGTCCAGCGCATCCTGCCGCTCAGGCATCGAAAGCATTCCGTTGATGGTTACGGCAGAGGAGATTCCTGCCCGCGCCATGCCCTGCACCTGATCGGCCATCAACGCGACCAGCGGCGAGATCACCACCGTCAGCGCTCCGGTCTTGTCGAACTTCGACAGGGCGGGGATCTGATAGCAGACCGATTTGCCGGTGCCGGTCGGCAGAATACCGAGTACGCTCGACCCGCGCATCGTCTCATCGACGATCCGCTCCTGCAGAGGGCGGCCCATATCATCCACCGGCTCAGCGCGGAAGGCATCGAACCCGAACCAGCGCGACAACGCGTGGACCGGGTCGTTCTTCTCGCTACACCAGGTGCAATCCGGGCTTTTGCAATTGGCGTCGCGTAGGTGCCCCACGATCAGTGCAGCCTCGCGGAACTGCGCCCGTACCCAAGGTGGCATGACGGAATCCCCGCCCGCGACCAAGATCCAGGACAAAGCATAGGCCATCGGCCAACCAAGCTGCGGGTTCGATAGGCGGTTCAGCGTTTGCTCGACCCGCCTCTCGCAGGCGCGCCCCGCCAGAAGCCGTGAGATCGCTTCTCTTGCCAAAAGAGGTTCGGGCGCAGGAGCACCGCGAACCTCCCGAAACACCGCGTCGAACCCGTCTGGGTTCTCCATTCTCGTAGCAAGGAAATGAAAGGCTGCAACGGCATCGGGTTGGTCGGCGTTCTGATGGGTCAGAGCCGCGAGTTGATTACGCAATACCTGAAACACCAGCCGCGCATCCAGTTCAGGATCATTGATATGGCCCGCTTGCAGGCGCCCGTCATGGTAGTGCTTGACCAGGTGGTGGTAGGGATTACGCGGAAATGCGAGCGGATTGAGCCATAGAGTGTCTATTGGTGATCTAAGAATTTTCGCCAGCCTGGGCCGCACCGCGAAAAGATGAGGCAAGTCATGCCGAAGTATGTTGTGGCCGAGCAGATGCACGCCGACAGTTGCTTCTGCTTCCAGGCGATCTAGGGCTGCAAGGAGATCGCGCTTTTTTGCCAGTATTGCGGGCCGAGCATCATCGCGCACCCCCGCAAAAGCGAAGATGCTGGCGGTTGCAGGATCAACTTCTAGGTCAATCGAAACGCAACACTGCAGGAAGGTTTGGAAGGGCTCAGACATATAGAAAAAGTTTTATTCGCGTGATGAAACGATTTGCGATCATGGTCGTGCGTTTGGCGAAAGGTCAACGTTCAACTTGTGCTACACAAGAACTTTGCCAGATGGCCACCTATCCAGCTCAGTTCTACAGTGCGACCCTAAACCGTCGCGACTGTCGACTGCTCCTCATATGCCTCGTAGAAAGCACGTGCGCCTGGGTTTCTCGCGGCGGCAACCAGTCGCGAAGCAATATCTGCCAATGCAGAACCCCTAGACCCATGGCACACAATACTTCGAGGCTAAGAGGCGACGCTAATGGCTGAGGACTCAGAAGGCTGGCTTGCAATCGGAGGGTTGAGGAACGGTCGAGTGGACGTCCGCTTTGGTCTGACAAGCATCATCGCCAAAGGGCTGTGTGGACGGCGCGAAGCGGAAATAATTTCCGCTTTCGGGTGTGGCGGGTGCGGGGCCCGGACCCGAATGGCAGTTTGGGCAATAGGTGATGCGTATAACTAACACGATGCCAACAACAGCGGCGTGCGCCGGACCCTGTCGATCATCAGCTCGCCCATACTGCAATAAGGTTTATTAACATATTGACCGCCCGAACCTTCAACGAACGAGCGATCTACGGACGAGTTAACGATGAAATCAGCCAGTCGAGTTCCGTGCGAGCGGACGAGAGCACGCTTGGGTAGGAACTGACGCTCGTCATGTCAGTCCCATATCTCTTGTCCATGGAGGCCGCGGAGCCCTTACCGATCATCAAGATCCTCAACGGGCTGCTTGAGGTGATGGTCCCTGACAAGTCATCACGATATTGTTCGGCTTGAGCGATGTCTTCCCGAGAAATTGGATGGTTGGGGCGTTTGAACTCAATCAGCAGATAGCTGTCAGCTAGATCCTGCGACAACAGAAGATCAGGCCGTTTCGAGGCCCGCTCGCCCGTAAATCTCATATCACTATAGTTCGCGATGACCCGTCTCAGTGTGATATTCGATGACATCAGAGCGTATTGACGGCCAAGAAGCCATAAATTTGTCTCGAAGGCCTTATGGACGTCTTTTTCGAGGGTCGCTTCGTTGTCGATAAGCTCCTGGAGGTAGTCTAGAAATCTCATTCGTCTGGTCGCTTGAGCGGCGATCCCAGAGAGCTCAACCATACCAAAATCTTCAAGGGCCGCTGCAAAGGAACTAACATCTGTGCGGTCGGTTGCATTTATCCGCTCGAGTACGGCCCAGTAGGCGTCATGCTCCATGGCGTCGAGCGCGACCTCTGCGATAGTCGCAATGCGGTCTTCGCTTTCCCGATAGAATCGCTGCAGGATCCGATGGAGGGCTTCCTCAGCGTAGCGTCGGCGGTGTTCTGGGAGGTCTTTCAGCCTAGCGTCCAACTGCTTCTTCAATCGAGCTAGCTGAAGGCTCATATCGCGAGAGTGGCTTTCCCTAAGCCCTTCTTTGACGATCGATTTCACATAAGATTGGATTTCTTGGAACGCCTTGCTGTTCTCGACCACCCCGCCCCAATCGGCAGTTACGAAATGGTCGTTACCTTCGAGCTCCACCTCTCCGTAGACTCGCTTCGACAGCTTGAGGGGAATTTCCTCGTCATCATCCAGGCCGAACATCATCGGCTTCCCGACGACCTTTCCGTCCATCTTCAGCACTATACCCGGTGATTTTGGTGCTTGCCTGCCGTCCGCAATCGTAAATTTCAAGCGAACTGAGCCGCTCTCTGCAAGGGTCTTCTCAGCTTCCACCAATACGCCCGGAACATCATCGATAGACAACTGCGCCTCATTTACGAATACCTTGAAGGCATCCTCTCGGCCATATTCGTGCACGAGGACTTCTCGAAAGCGATCGGGTGTAGGGAAATTCAATCGGCTATCAAGACCGGACAGGACGATTGTCGTGCCTGCATTAGCTTCGCCTGCATCCTCCTCGATGAATGGTAGAGGCACAGCTTCGAGGTCATTCTCGTTCTCGGCCAAGACGAGCTTGTCGATCGCCAGGCTGCATTTACGACCTCGGGCGACGGCTGAAACATCCATCCGGCTTGCCAATGACAGACCCGCGAACTTACCGATGCCCTTGCGACCCTTGACCTTCCGCTTGAGTAGAGGAGTTCGTTCGCCGGTGCGTGCCCGCTTATCGCTGGCGATGTTCAGGTATTCGTTCCTCATTTCCAGAGATGTCATTCCCGAACCGTCGTCGCGGACGATAATCGGATCAGATGACATAGGAGTCGGCAATGTGATCCAGACATTTTTAGCGTCAGCGTCCCATGCGTTGTCGACCAGTTCCTTTAGGGCTGCTTCGCTCGATCGGTAGGTTTCCCCTAGAAGTCTTGTCAGTCGTGTATTAACCGAAAAATGCACATCATCCATAAAACGCGTTCCCCAACCCGTATGTAAATCAGAGGTAGCAGAAGAAATAAGTCTCTGTAACCTTCGTCGGTAAGCCCCCACAGGAAACAGCGCGGCGCGGCCACCCAATCGTCAACGAGCCGCGCTCATCAACCGTTCCTCTGCCCTCCGCTGAAACAGGCAGGCAGGCTTGCCCTGAACTCGGTCGTGATCTCGAACTGTGCGGAACGTCCAGTCTTCTGCCGAACTACCATGCCACGAGTTCGAATTTCCTGGCCTGTGACGAGGGTCCCAATTTTCTGCCTCGGTGCTGTCGATGGCGAGATCGAACAGCGCACGGTCTCTCATTCGCCTCTCTCGGTCTAAGAAGAAGCGGACCGCCCAAATCTGGCGCTGCTTCAGAGGCTTCTCGACGCCAACTTGTCGGCCGGCGTTCCACGCCGGTCGGCCCAGCGCGGCAGGATCATACTGTGCTATCCCATTGTGGTTCTCCTTGGACCACCATTGGCCATTGGAAGAACGCACAGGTTCCAGGTTTCCAGGGGTGGTGGGAGCGGACTGTCAGTTATCCGGCAGCGCTTTCAGATAACATATGCGGTCTTCAAATGGCGGGGAGGCTTTCGGAAGCGACGAGAGACCTTCTAAGAGCACACCTCGGAATCCTCACTGCTCACGCTTAGGAATGTCGAATGTCTGGATGAATTGGATTAGCTCAGCTCCATACCTCTCTTTGAGAGTGCCAATAAACTGCGGTTCTGCACTGTTGGCAAAGCCCAGGAGTCCCTTGAGCTCTCCGAGTGATGCGGTACTGAGCTTCCCTAAAGACGCATGATGCACGGCCGCACGGATAAATCGCTTTCGCTCATGGCCAATTGAAACCTTCCCATCGTTTGTAAGGGTAAGCCCGGTGACTTTGCGACCATACTTCCGCGTGACCCGCGTGGTTTTGTCGTCGTTGACCGTCAGTGTGGGGTATTCAAGCGCTCGCAGGGTGGCACGTACAATCTTCTCTACATTGACAAGATGCCCCGTGCGCGGTGCTGAGAAAGTCAAATCATCGGCATAACGAGAATATACCACGTGATCCTTCGCCACTGCCTCAGTAATCGCCTTGTCAAACTCGAACATGAGGGCGTTGGATAGAAATGGTGACGAGGGCGCCCCGATAGCTAGCCTCAATACCGAGCTGTCCTTCGGTCGCTGGAATAGAAGCAGGCTCGTTAGTTGTATTTCCACCGGGTCCATCAGGACTCCAGTTTGCTTGCAATAAGCCGACCAGTCACGTGGTTTGATAGAGGGAAAGAAGTCCTTGAAATCCATCTTCAAGATTGGGCCGTCGCCAGCATGACGCAAAGCATTATCTTTGATGGACATACCAACACGATAAGCTGTTGCAGCTTCATGCATTGGGAGGTTTCGAAGCAGGACTTCAATGAGGCCGCGCTGGAGTGCTTTCACCTCGACAGCGGGTTGCGAGATTTCCCGGAAGCCTTTAGTGCGTTTGGGAATGCGATAAGTTTTATATCGAGCGGGTGCACTTCGCATAATGCGCTCTACAAGACCCACATCCATGCCAGTTTCTATCGCAAGAGCTTCAACGATCTTGCCCATCATAGCGCACCCTTTAGGGCCGATTGGATGCTACTGAAGCGGTCAGGGTCCGTAGCCTTCCAATGCTCGATCACTCGGGCTCGCCACCGCTCTCTGTCTTTCTCTTCCACAGGAAGTTCTTTGCGCAGCTTATATTCTATAGCTGGACCTCTGTTAGGCAGTGCACAGAAATATTCCTCAACACCTCTCTTGTCTTTCAGAATCCAATTAGCGTTCACCGCACACAACAAATAATCCGTGACCTTCTCAGGCTTAACATTCAGGTTCATCGCAAAGAGTAGCACATCGATTTCGGTCTCCGTCAGAGCGCCGTAGTGCTGGATTAAGCCAACTATCAGCTTAATGAGATGGCCAGCTCGATCGGGGATGAACGTGGTACGCTCCTTATAATCGCCTTTTCGTTTGGTGATGGCCGCAACAAGGGTTGCCGCGAATTTATCCAAATTGACGTCCGCCACTCTGGTGATGTCAGGAATGTTAATGTCCTGCCGGTTTAGTACACAAACAGCCGACTTGCCGTATTTGGCCTCAAGCCGTCGGACCGGACCAAGCTTCACAAAAGAAGGGTCGGCGTAATTTTTGTCGTCCATCACCACGAGCAGTCTGAGGGCGATTTCTTCAACCATCGCGAACGCGCCGAGCTCTGCGACGCTGCCGTAACTCTCAGAAAACAGAATAATCAGGTCCACGATTTGAGCAAATTCGCTCTCGAAACTGAGCCAGTCCTGATAGTTACCGTCAGGGGCAAATATCTTGAACTCCTCGGGCGTGACGTTTGCATAGTCTTTTAGAGCCGCACGGCCATAGACCAGCGTGTAGGCTTCGCGAAGGGACTCTGGTTTTGGGGTGCTGACGTCAATAGGCCCGCCACAAAGCAGGATTATTGGACTTGGCGCGCGAACATGCAGCGACTTCGCATCGAAGCGGTCGACCAAGTCTGTTATGTTACCCCCGGCTATCACCTTACCCTTGGAGGTGTGGAAGAAGGTGGGGTTTTACCGAGCGGAGCGGCCACCTGTGGCGGTAGGACCACGCGTTCTTCCGCACCGGATAAAACCTGCCAATCAATTGAGGTCTGACGAAACGTCGGACCAAGCACACAAGGTGCTTCTCGCGTAAGGTGTACAAGTTGTTTCATCCCCCCTCGTCCCTGTCAAGACTGTGCCCTGCCAGCGAAACAAGATCAAGAGACAGGAAAACGGAAAAAGATCAATCGGTTGTACGAGATAAGGTGCTGGCCATAGATTGGAATCTGACGAACGTCCATTAAGGCCATATATCTCGTGAAACCTGCCAAGCCGCTTGCCACCTCAATAAGATGGTTAGCCGACCAAAGCAGAAAGTCTGCTTCCCGCATTTTGCAATGCCGCGTGAATGACGGGAATGAGGGCGCAAAGCTGCCGGACGCTTCCTCGCTGCGGCGCCGCAAAACCGGAGGTCCGAAAGCGGAAATTATTGCCGCTCGACCGTCCAGTTGACTGATGTCCAAAGCCAGGGCACAAAGGTGGCATCCACGGTCGCTCGCGATGGGAAAACAGAGGGAATTTCAAGGCTTTCCGCTAAGTGTTTGAAATCATGTGAGAATCCAGGTCTCCCAGGCAGATCGTTTTTGACCGCTTTTTTGAATCCAAATTGGCGACCATCTTCCGCACGGAAAAGTGGCGTCTTCTCAATAAGTTGGGCGACTTCGGCCGCAGTTCCTTAGGCCATCCGTCGTATTCGAAGACTGTTAGTAAAATTGGCTGGGGACCCGCAGGCGATGACCGCAACGGGGCCGACAGCAGACTGACCGGTGATGGAGGGCGGGATGAAATAGCTGCCGCAGAGCGCGGCCGACTCCATGACCGCCTCCGACCCCATCTTGCAGCTCTAACCGCCGGCTTTGGCAAGTTTTATCGAACGGTTCAGACGGGCGCCGGCTGCTTCTTTGGCTTGGTGGCGGAGACAGCCTTCATATAGGGCGTTGTATCGACTGGAACAAAACGCAGTACGATATCACGGTATTTCCAGAGGTGCTGGAGCTGGTCGTATAGAAGCTTGAGTTCGTATTGGGCCATGAAGGGGAGATCGGAGGCCGTTGGAAGCTTTTTCTTCTTGTCCCATAGGATCCACAGGCACACACGGTATCCGCTGCCGGAGTTATCCTTTATATGCTCGGGAATGCGGTCCAAATAGCTTTGCTTCGTGGGCGAAGCGGAGGCGCCGATATGCTTGCGAACCTCGGTGAGCAACGCCTGATCACGAACGAAACTTTCGCAGTAGAAGCGGGTCTGCGCAAACAGGTAGCTGATCGATGACGAGCCGCCATAGGGCTTGCAATTGATGATTCTCATCACCCCGTCGTCAGTTAGGTCGAGGATGTCACAAAACTCCTTGTCCCTCCGGCCGCCTCCTATTCGTAATTTGGCTGTATCGAACTTGATGCTCTGTGGCCGACGCTTGCATGCCTCGTCGTTGAAGACACCTTCACGGTTCTTGAACTGTTTGGGATCGAATATGGAAATATGGTTATAGAGGGCCTCGCCTGGCTCCTGACGAACCTCGTTACTGACAAAATCGACGACACTCTTGTAGAAATCGCCAGCGACGACCTTCCATTCACCATCTGTAAGGATAAAGTGCTGCTTACCCAGCGTTTGCTCGAAGATGATGCAATCGTATAGCGACCACCACTTGTTCGACAGCACACGCTCATCGGCGTGCGAGTATGCCCAAATCCGCTTGTCGTGCAGCTTTTTGATTGTGAGCTGGTTGAGCTTAAGAACCGTCTTTAGCTGAACAGGGTCGAGATGCGCGTAAATATGATTCTCGGTGACTTCATGATCACTGTAGGAGAAGCTGAATTCCTCCGCAGCGAGAAACTCTGGAATCCAAAGCATCATCTGGTCGACATCACCTGCCTGCAGAACCTTCAGTAGCTTTGCGTCAAGCACTTCAACATCCTCGTCATCAGCGGCCTTGAAGTTTCGGTAGTTGGGAAAGAGCTTGGCAAAATCATCTTTGGCATAAGCGGCAAGGAAGCGCTCGCTGTGCTCGATCAACTTGTCCCACGTTAGCTTCTCGCTTCCCACGCCCTTGAATGTCAAATGGTCGCGACCTTGGAGAGTGATCAGTGGGTTGTCTTTCAGGTGCGCCGCCATTGACTTTAGGTCTTCGGCCTCGCTCAGGCCGAAGACGAAGCTGTTGGTCGGCTGTCCCACTTGGCGGTCAATCAGAGTAGGCGTGAGCGACTGGGTCTGCGTCCTGGTCTGCCGAATACCCTCGTTCCCGCATAGGTTCATCGCCGTTCGAATGCCAAAGTCACGCTCAAGCTTTTTACGCTGGACTAGAGCTGAAGCGCTACGCCCGAAAGCCGCTATGAGCTGTCGATTGTCGACTGTAAGCCCTAGAAGGGCGTTCGCGTTTCTGCTAATCCCGGCAAATACAATTGGTGCTTTGAGTTGCTCGTTTGCAAAGTCCAGCCAAGGCGGATTTACCTTAGGTGCCTCGCTCTCGAAGTAGACGAAGCGGCACGGCGTTCCTGAGACATTGAAATCAGCTTGAGTAACCTTCGCCTTCTTGATCACCTTATCCCATTCGAGAGCGTCTTCGAAACTCGTCTCTGGCTTGGCAAGATAAATCGAAATTTGCGTGAGTTCACGCTCGGCACCGTCCGCCATCAATCCCCCCGTCGTGCCACCGGAACTGGTTTCTACTTAGGGGAACTATGCAATATTATACACTACTATGACAAGAACCGTTGAGGCGCCCGCCTGCATTCCAACCATAGCAAACCATCGACCGGTCTTAGGGTCGCCCGCAATGAAAGGAAACGGCGTACATGAAGGCGCTTTTCCGACAGGAAGAACGCATTACCGTAAGCATTCGGCGAAGGTCACAGGTCAGGCCGCCTGACCACTGAGCGTCCTGGGTGTTCAGTTTCACGGCAGCAATTGCTCAAGCCTGCTGATCGGCGTGTCGGCACTGTTGCCGGAATTCCACGGACTGGATACCGATCCGGAAAGAGCAGCGGCGGGCTACCGCCCGCCACGCGCCCAGCGACCTTAGCCGCAGGGGCAATCGTGATCGTCGAATCGTCTTTCACTCGGCCTAAGTCAAGGCAGGTTCAGAGCGTGCAGCACCTCAAGCCAGCCCCGATGCCTTTTTGATCGCTTCCGTGGCCACGGCGACACCGATTTTCGTTGCAACGTCCAGGGCCCAGGTTCCAGCGGCCTTAAGCTTTTCAACAACAGTGGTCTCGTCACCGCTGCGCGCCGCATCCTCCGCCGCCGAGACGGCGGCGATGGCGTTAAACTGCTCCGTCGTCGTCGCCTGTCCAGCCATGTTTTGCTTCAACGTGGCGAGATCCTCCGCCAATGGAGCCATTTCTATTCCCTGGAGCATCGTTCCGTAGTTTTCATTGAAAGTCGTGTGTGTTGCCGAAGCGTTTGGTCCCACCGCCCCGGCCCTGCCCACAATGAACGTGTCCCTCGCCATATCTCGCCTCCGAAGTTGATGACCACTTGTAATATTTTCACGATGATGATTGCACCAAGAGTTGAACTGCCGCAAGTTAATTGGGTTGTATTTCGGGAGGCGAGCGCACGTGTTTACGGTCGAATATGTTTTGAGCTCGGACCCGTTGGTCGGCCTGATCCAGGACAGCCCCTGGGACATCTTCGGGCGGCCTTATGCGGCCTATCTTCTTTTTCTCTTCGGAGAGGCGGACGCGGAAGCTTCCGACTGGATCCGCAACAATCTACGCGCCTTGGATTCGGTGACCGGACGCGACGTTGCCGGTGTCGTATTTGCCAAAAGCGTCACCATTAAAGCCCGCAAAAAAAGAGGTCGCGGCAACGCGAACGGCCCACGCGGTATGACCCATGACCAGCAGACGATCGGGTTAAAGGACGTCATCACGAAAGGCGATTGGGACGCCGAACCGATGTTCCCCGACTACCTGTCGGATACTTGGGAGGATCGGGGTCCCGGTTATAATGGCAATCGCAATCCGAATGAACTCGTTGATATTGTTGCGACGACCTATGCCTCCGATGAAGTCGCCCAGCGGTTTGGCGTTTTCGAGGACGTGCCCTGCATCGTTCTTGTCGATGCTTTCGCCAGCACCGGCTTCGAAGTGATCCGGCTTGACGATACAGACCTCTCCCGCCTCTTCAAAACGCTCCGAACCGCCATCGGCAAATTCACACGCCTGGAGGGTTTTGCCGCAAAAAAGGATCGGCTGGAGAGATTGGCGAGGGCCCTCGCAGAGATTGCCGCCCTCAACGCGAACGCCTTACGCCTCAAGGCGACCTTCGACACCGAACTGGGACGCATCGATCATGCCAGTGTTGCCGCGCTGGCCACGGCCCAGACGTGGTTGCGTGAGGGGAGCATTCGACGGTTCACCAATACGCTTCGCAGCTCACCGCTTCTCGATCCGCGTGACGCTGAAAACGCCATCTCTCGCGCCGCGGACGCCGCCACGACCTTGTCAAAGCTGTCGAAGACGATAGGCAGCCTGACTTGGTATGCGGCCATCCGATCGTGGCCCTTGCCCGGCGAGGACATCGGTCGCTTGAACGCGATTATGGAAACGCACGCCAGCGCATTGATGTCGGTTGCCATCGCAGGCCGTGACGACTGGTCAAAGGCAGACCTTTGTTTCGAGCTCGATCGTCTGGTTAAGGTCCAGGGACGAATGGTCGAGGCGGTCTGGGGCAACCTCCCCGACCCGGCCGAACTCGCTAGGCATCAGGTTGATCAGGCGACGACGCTGGAAGCGCGCCACGCGAAAGCCGCTCAGGACAACCAAGCGCAAATGGCCGCCTTGCGGGCTACCGCCACCGGACTCGCTAAAGACATCAGCGCGAGTGATGTGTCGATCGTGCAGGCCTATCGCGACGCCAAACGCCACCTCTTCCAAAAGCCGGCGACGGCGAGCCCCGGCGTCTCAGCGGAGGCGATCCTCGCGGCCGCTTTGCAGAACACGACGATCAATGTGACCATGCGGGATATCTACATGGCCGCCAATGTCGCGGCAATGGGGCCCAATTCGCGGGCTGATAACGTCTCGTTTCACGGCGACAGCGAGGCGCCTGTCAGTCCGAGGCGCGGTCGATAAGTGAGATATTCAAAATCTCGGCGTTCGGTGACGGCCTTGTCGGCGACCTGCGTATAGAGCGAACGCGCATTGCAACGTCCCCAAAGGGGGCTTTATAGGACTATCTGAACAATGCCGCTATGTCATTCATAGGGCGGAACAGTTTGAGTGGCTGATCTGTAAACGGCAAAAAGCTCTCCCGCTCATAAAAGCGGCGGGCGTTGTCGTCCTTGGTATCGACGATGACCGCGAGCGAGGCAATCTCGCTGCGTACCGCGCGGAACAGGGCGTCGGTCTCGGGCCGAGTTCCAGCCGGCCATTGCGGATTTGATGATGTCGCCTTTGGCGCACAGGCGACATGACGCCACCATAGAGGCATGTCCGCTTTCGGGCCCCTTGGAGGTGACATCTACATCCGAAATGGAGGCGCATTGCGGAACCTGGTAAACTAGCGGCGCGCCACCGACAATTCAGCTCGGACACCCAGATCGTCGTCCAGAAAGTCCGTCTCCGCCTCGGCCCCAACGGCATCGAAATATCGACTGAGGAAATTGCGAAACGAGGCGGCGAGAGCGATATCGGCGATATTGAGGTCCGTGAACCCCAAGGCCCGGAGATGGTCAATATCGGCCTGGCCAATACGAGAGGCATCGATCGTAATCTGTTCGGCGTAAGCCAGCATGGCGGTTTGCTGTTCTGTTAGACCGGCGTTGCGGTAATCGCGATGCACGGCCAGCGTCTGTTCTCTTCCGATCATGCTGGACAGCGCCTTGAAGTAGACGTGAGAGCAATAGCTAGACGGCACATGTTTGGCCGTCACCAGCGTAATGAGCCGGAAGTTGACCAGGCCCAGGGAAAATCCATCTCTGATCTGGTGCAACAAGTGCTCGACCGGAGCGAGTATGTCCGGTCTTGCCGACCAGCATTGGGTGGCCTGCATCACGCGTCCCATCGACGCCACCTCGTTGGCATAGATCGTCGCCACTTCGCCCTCGGCCGGCTCTATGGTTCTCAGGAAAACCTTCTCCTCCCAGGTCGCTGTGAACTGGCTGCATTCTGCCTTGGAAGCGTCATTGTGAGAAGAGAGGGCAGGAACAGCGGTACCGATTTGCTTGCCTCATATGGAACCGTTGCGTCTGCTTTCAGGAACTTCTGGCGGCTTCCTGAAAGGCAGAATGGGGGGCGCAAAGCTGCCGGCGCCCTATGGCCGCCTACCCACAAAACTGAGGTCCGAAAGCGGAAATTATTACCGCTCGTCCGCCCTGTTGACTGAGGCCCAAAGCCAGGGCACAAAGGTGGCATCCACGGTTGCTCGCGACGGGAAAACATAGGGAATTCAAAAGCTCTTTTGCTAAGCCATTGAAATCATGCGAGAATCCAGGTTCCCCAGCCAATTCTCCCTAGTAGCGCCGGATATCGTTTTGGCAATGCCCAGACCTGTAGCCCACAGGTGATGCCCACGCGCGAAATATGCGGAGGCAGCGCCGGTGGCAGTTGGCGTTTGTGGACGGAAACTAGCACTACTTTGGCAGAATTGAATTTGGGGTCATTTGGAACCTGATACGGCAGTGAGGACATCGTTGTGGTGGATGGTGGTTTGAGAGCGCGGCTATGACAGCGCGCCGGATGGCCGGCAGTGTCGGCTTAGGCGGACCGTGCCTCTTCCTTTTTTTCCCGCTTTGCCTTGTTGAGGCGTTGATGTTCAAGAAAGGCATAGGCAATCATCGTCATCAACGCGTGTCGGTGTAGGCCCTGCCACGATCGGCCTTCAAAGTGATCGAGGCCGAGTTCTTCCTTCATCTGCTGATGAGCCTGCTCGCAGACCCATCGCGCTTTGATGGCGGCCGCGAGAGCTTTCAAGGTCGCCTCGGCCGGCAGATTGGAGAGATAATATTTGCGCTCGTCGTTTGAACGCCATTCACCAACGAGCCACGCCACTTCGCCCGGCATATGCTGCTGTCCCTTGTCGAGGATGCGTTGCGGGTTGCCATCAGCAATCCGAATGCGTAGGGCACCCCTGTGAAAATGCCCAAGATGGCCCATCATCGTAAATGGCCGGTTAATCTGCCAAAGTAGTGCTAGCTAGGCGAACGCCTGCCACCAGCGTTTCGGCTTTTTCGCGATGAAGCAGTGCGTGACTGCCCGAAGATCATCATCATGATATCCCTTCGCTTCAAGCTCGCGCATGATATCGGCAGGAACAGCGCCTTCAGGTTCTCGATCAAGATTATCTGCCAAAATCGACAGCCCCTTAAGGCGGCTGGTCGCTGCAGCGTAGTCGCGTGATGAACGCTTATTAAAGTTAAAAGCATCCACATACATGTAATTCACGACGACTTCCGCAGATTCATTCGCCGCAGCAATTTCAATCTTTCTGTCGACCAGATACTTCATGGCTTCGTCGCGAGATAGCCGGAGATGCGCCCATGGGTAATCTCCGAAATACTGGGGGAAATGATGCCCATTGCGAGAGTTCCACAGCGGAGAGGCGATGCTGTAGATCGCCCCGCCTGGAGCCAACACCCTCTCCATCTCAGCAAATGCCAAGAATACATCAGGGACATGCTCCATCGTCGCGAACGTATAGACAAGATCGAAGTAGCCAGATTGGAGGCTCTTCATCTCTTCTGCGCTCTCCTGATGATAGGTTACACGAGGATGCTTGAAGTCCCTACCGATGCCATCAACGACATCGACGCCGTGAACTTCCTTCGCTCCGAGGTCGACAAAATACGTGCAATCTCCGCCAGTGTTGCAGCCTATAACCAGAACTCTCTTGCCTTTGACATTCAGGATCTTGTTGGCAGTTGTGGCATGGTAAAGGTTGTAGTCCATGAAAATTCCTCTCCGATCACAACCTGCTTACAGATCAGGGAAGAGGTATTCAACTGCTCCCTGCATTTTCCGCCACAATTACACTGCACCAACATTTTCGCTAGTGTTTGAAGTGCCGCCGGACAATGAAATCCCTCACGAAGGGCCGCAGCATTCGCCGGTTGGCCAAATGATTTGCTTTTTCCCACCGTAACGCTCTTACAGACACGATTTCGCGTCAAGAACCATGCGACACGATCGCGTCGCGAATTTTGGCGAGCTGTTCACGTGAGAAGTGGGAACGATCTCACGGTGGTAGCCTCGGAACTGCCGATTGTCTCTAACCGAGGCGGTCACCGGTCGATTTACGATTTGTGATTTAAGGCAACCCGTGTAGAATCAGGCTAAGTGCCTCAATTTCTCGATGTGATTTGAAGCCGCCCGCGATCATTGCTCTCCATGATGAAATCCTCTCTCAACCACATGCCACTTCGCAAGCAGCGCGAGATTGGCCGCGTTCTCGAAATTCTCCACGAGGAGTTCGAGGACGCGCTGAAAGAGGGCACCGCGGATTTCAAGAAGCGGGGCAGGATTCTGAAGATCATCCTGTTCGGCTCCTACGCCAAGGGTGGCTGGGTCGATGAACCTTATACGATGAAGGGATATCGCTCCGACTTCGATCTCCTGATCATCGTCAACAACCGCAGGCTCTGCGAGTTTGCCGAGTACTGGTACAAGGCAGCCGACCGGCTAGTCCGGGAAAGCTTGATTGAAACGCCCGTGAGCTTCATCGTCCACTCCAGACGAGAGGTGAATACCTACCTCAGGGAGGGGCAGTATTTTTTCTCCGACATCAGAAACGAAGGCATCGTTCTGTACGAACTGGACAATGAGCCCCTGCCTTTGCCTGAGCTACTTTCGACGGAGGGTCGGCTACGTGTTGCGAAGGGGCATTTCGAGCAAAGGTTTAGGGCGGCGAGTCGTTTCCTCGAAATTGGCCGCTTCGCGATAGATCGGGGGTATGCAGAGAATGCTGCATTCGAACTTCATCAATCGATTGAACAGGCCTATTCTTGTGTCCTGCTTACGCTCACCAATTACGGCCCGCCATCGCACAATATCAAGTTCCTACGCTCGCTTGCGGAGGAGCAGGACCGACGACTGATCGAGGCCTTTCCTCGCGATCTGCACAGAGAGCGCGCCTGGTTCAACACGCTGAACGAAGCCTATGTGAAGGCACGGTACTCCGAGCATTTCGAGATCACCGACGAAGCGCTTGCTTGGCTCGGGGAGCAAACGGCCAACCTGATTGAGTTGGTCAAAGCCGTTTGCTCCGAGCATTTGGAGAAGCTGAGCGGAGTACTGTGTGGCGGCGGCTCGTGAAACGTATGTTCTTGATCAGCTGGTAGCGGAGATAGTCCGCGAGGACCTGAAAGTGATGGCACGAAATGGTCCGTCGGTCGGTGTTACCAAGGGTTTGGCCTATGCCTGAGGTGATCTAAGCCTCGCCTGAAAACGGGTCTATGTCGCGGGCCACCGCGGCATGGTGGGCTCTGCAATTGTGCGGCGCCTCGCATCCGAGGGCTGCGAGATTTTGACCGCCACCCGCGCCGAAGTCGATCTCAGGCGGGAGGACGAGGTGGAGGCCTGGATGAGGAAGAATCGTCCCGACGCCGTCTTCCTGGCTGCAGCGCGAGTCGGCGGTATGCTTGTGAACGCCACCTCTCCGGCCGACTTCCTTTACGACAACTTGATCCTGCAAGCGAACGTCATCCAACGCAGCCCATAAGGCGGACGTCGAAAAGCTGATGTTTCTGGGCTCGTCCTGCATCTGTTGGAAATTTGCAGATCACCTGATCGTTGAGGACGCGCTTCTGGCCGGATCGCTCGAGCCCACGAATGAATGGTATGCGATCGCCAAAATTGCAGGATCAAAGCTCTGACTAGGCCTATCGCAAACAGCACGGCTCATCGTAAGCATGCGCTGAGGACCGCAGGGTCAGGCTTTTTTTTGCGCGATCGGCGCTTCCACTTTGCGGCAGGAGCCTCGACGTGTTTGCGGGATTGGCGGCGTCGACGTCGCCAGGATCGTAGTGTACGTCGCCCCTCGTCCGACAAGTCGAGAAAGAAGGGATCATCGAAGTCAACGGTAGCCAGAAGGTCGTGCGTCCAGCCGTCGCCGAAGTTTAGAGATACTTGAATGATCTCGCGCCGATATCTTTGATAGCGGCAAGAAGAGTTTCCTTGCGAGAACCGATGGAGTCATCAAAGCCGTCATGAGGCACGCCGAACCCGATGTCACGGACCCTGTACTCATATAGATGGCTGCTGGTCCAGCCGAAAGCCTCCTGAAGAATCTCATGAAGCCGATCAAGCCGGATGCGGAATGGGTCGATAACGCGACGCATCACCAAGGGATCGATCGACGCCCGCATCTTCGGCACGGCGGCACTTTCACTTATGCTCCTGACGCCGGTGATCGGCGCGTGGAGGAAGGAAGCAGGACCGGGTAGGGATTCGGCCATAGCGCTCGCCCGTCTTCTGGCGACAAGTTACGTCATCACCGGCAGCTTTGGCATCATGTTCGGCAGAAGGCATTGGACCCGATCTTCGCCTTCATCGTCGCCCTGATCTGCGCGGATCGCGGCACTACGCGTTTTTCACCCGTCGTTCGGCGTTGACCTCAAGCAACCTCCGAGCATCTCCCTTTTTGTCGGCGCTTGATTGTTTTTAGCAGCTCAAGCAGATATGGTCGAAGTACGATGCGCCGATAGCCCTCGCTATCCATAATGGACGACACGAGGATTTCGACATTCCCGCTTTCAAGTCTTTCGTCGGGCAGCTACAAGCAACACACATTCAGTGAATGCCATGTTGAATAATAAACAGAAGTCAATTGCCTGGGCTGTGGTGGGGATGATAGTCGGAGCTGCCGCGACCGTGGATACGCAGGATTGACCGACAAGATATCGGCGGCAACCGCCGCAGCCCTTTTTCCCTATTGCATCGACAAGTCCCTTGGTGATCCCGACCGCTATCAAGTTGTCCTCGATCTGCGTGCAGCGAAAGTCGACGAGCGTGAAAGCGTCATAGAACAGTCGGGATGGGCGACTCCGCTGGAGCGACGAACCGATCGCGAGCTTGGTAAAGTGTGCTTGGTGAAACTCAATCTGTTTTAGCTACCGATTTGAAGCTATCCAATCAGCGCTACGTCAAGCAGGGCTTTCCATATGCGTGTTCTTCACTTCTTCAAGACTTACTGGCCAGACACCTTCGGGGGCATCGAGCGCACGATCCACGCTCTAGCCAAGGGCGGCAATGCTCACGGCATTCAGACCGATGTGTTGTCCCTTAGCCCCGATCCACTAATCAATACTGTCGAGTTCGATGGCCACATGGCTCACAAGGCGAAACAGAATCTCGAGCTGGCCTCGACCGGTTTCTCGCTGGACGTTTTTAGAAAGTTTCGCGAACTGAGCGCGCAGGCCGATATTGTACACTACCATTTTCCATGGCCTTTTATGGACTTGGTGCACTTCGCGACCCCACCTCGCAAGCCATCGATTGTGACCTATCATTCGGACATCGTGAAGCAGAAGGCGCTCGGCCGGATGTATAGGCCACTGATGTTGCACTTCCTCTCGTGCGTGGATCAGATCGTTGCGACATCGCCAAATTATCTTGAATCCAGCGAAGTTCTTCAGCGGTTCAAGAACAAGACCGTAGTCATCCCGTTGGGCCTCGACGGCGCAGATTCCGCCACTGCGGATGAAGCTGAAAAGAAGCAGTGGAAAGCCCGATTTCCAAAACCGTTCTTTCTCTTCGTCGGCGTTCTTCGCTACTACAAGGGCATTCACATCCTTCTTGAGGCTGCGAAGGAAGCGACTGCGGATGTTGTGATCGTCGGCGGCGGTCCTATGGAAGTCGAGCTCAAGGCGCGCGCGGCCGACCTCGGTCTGCAAAATCTGCATTTCGTAGGTGCGGTTTCCGACAACGCAAAGGCGGCGCTACTCGAACTGTGCATCGCATTGGTTTTTCCCTCGCACCTCCGATCGGAGGCTTTCGGTCTGTCGCTGGTAGAGGCGGAAAGGTTCGGAAAGCCGATGATCAGCTGCGAGATCGGAACCGGAACGAGCTACGTCAATCTCCATGGTGTCACTGGAATCGTCGTTGCGCCGAATGACACCCGGCAACTGGCGAAGGCAATGAACGATCTGGCGGACGATATCGAACTTACGCAGCGCTATGGAGCTGCAGCGTTCCGTCGCTATATGGAAAACTTCACGGCGGCGCGCATGGTTGCCGAATACGTCGATCTTTACAGGTCCCTAAGCTTACGCTGACCGAGGATGACGGTTAACAGATGCCGAGAGGTAGGCCCTAACCCATGAGGGCCTTGTACCAGACGGCGTAGGGCTGCATCAGCCACCATTTGATTGGCACGCTGCCGTGATGTTTCCGGACTGTGCGGATCGCCTCGCTGTAATGCTGGCGGCGCAGGGTTTTGGTCTTAGTCGTTTCGTGCTCGCGGTTGACGGCGACATCCTGCTGCACAAAATGAAGCGGGCCGCTTGCTTTGAAAAGGCGCCACCAGAGGTCGTAATCCATGACCATGTGCAGATCCGGATCGGCGCCGCCAACGGCTTCCCAGGCCGAGCGACGGATAAGCGTAGCAGGCTGAGAGATGATGCAGCGCAGCGCCAGCCTGCGCTCGCTGAACGGCTCTACCCACACCGGATAACGTCGTCCGGTCCTCTCTACGACATTTAACGCCAGGCCATACGCCGCCGGCGCATCCGGCGCCTCGTCGGCAAGCGCGCGGCAAAGATGCCCCAGTCCGCCTTTCAGATACCAATCGTCACTGTTCAGCCAGGCCACGTACGGTGCGCTGCCGCACGCAATGCCCTCATTGATGGCAGCGGCCTGTCCATTATCGCTATGGCTTCTCCAACCAGCCAGCCGATGCTCCCACTGACGGATGACTTCGATCGAACAATCCGTCGAGCCTGCATCCATGACGAACACCTCGACCGGCACATCCTGCTGGAAGATGGATTCCAGCGCCTGGTTGAGATACCGCCCCTGATTGAACGACGGGACGGCGATCGTCACCAAGGGTGCGCTCATAGCTTAACCCGCCGGCCGGTTTTGAAAGTCCGCATAGGCCTTGGCGATGCCTTCGATGAGAGGTGTGCTTGCCTGCCACCCAAGTTTCTTCATTCTATCGACATTTAGGAGCTTACGAGGCGTGCCATCCGGCTTTGTCTGGTCGAACACAATATCGCCGTCAAAACCCACAACCTTCATGACCGTCTCCGCCAGTTCCCGGATGGTTACATCCGTCCCGGTGCCAATATTGTAGAGACCCTCGGCGACGCCGCTCTCCATCAGGAACACGCTAGCATCGGCCATGTCATCGACATAGAGGAACTCGCGCATCGGACTGCCAGATCCCCAAACAACCATTTCGCGATCGCCCCGAACCTTCGCCTCATGCGCCTTTCGGATCAACGCAGGTAGCACATGGCTGTTGTTCAAATCGTAGTTGTCGTTCGGCCCATAAAGATTGGTCGGCATGGCGGAGACATACCTTGTGCCATGCTGGCGATTGTAGTTCTCGCATAGCTTGATGCCGGCAATTTTGGCAATCGCGTAGGGTTCGTTGGTCTGCTCCAGCGGCCCCGTCAGCAAGTAGTCCTCGCGGATCGGCTGGGGGCAATCCCGAGGATAGATGCAACTAGAACCCAGGAACAGCATGCGGTGCACGCCCGCCTGCCAGGCGGCGTTAGTTATATTGGCCTCGATAAGTAGGTTGGTGTATAAAAAGTCAGCACGGAATGTATTGTTGGCATGGATGCCTCCGACCTTGGCGGCAGCCATGAAGATGAAGTCAGGAGTTTCTTTGCCGAGGAACGCGGTGACGGCCTGCTGGTTCGCCAGGTCAAGCTCCTCGTGTGTGCGAGTCACGATATTGTCGTAGCCACCGTCCAGCAACCGCCGCACGATCGCCGATCCAACCATGCCGCGGTGCCCCGCAACGTAGATTTTTGCTTGCCTATCCATTGGCTCACTCGTGATAGTCATAGGCGGAAAAGCCATGGCGCTTGACCAGTTCGTCACGCTCGGCGGCCTTCAGATCCTCTCGCATCATTTCCTGCACAAGTTCCTCGAAGGTAATCTTAGGTGTCCATCCGAGTTTTTCCTTCGCTTTCGTCGCGTCACCGAGAAGGGTTTCGACTTCGGTGGGGCGGAAATAGCGCGGATCGACAGCGACGATGCATTTGCCTGACGGATCATAGCCTTTCTCGTCGATGCCTTCGCCCTTCCAAGAAATTTCTATGCCCACTTCACTTGCAGCTGCATCGACAAATTCCCGGACGCTGAATTGCACTCCGGTTGCAATAACAAAATCCTCGGGCGTCTCCTGCTGCATCATCAACCACTGCATCTCGACATAGTCCTTGGCGTGACCCCAATCGCGCTTGGCATCCATGTTTCCAAGGAACAGGCAATCCTGCAAGCCGAGCTTGATGCGGGCGATCGCGCGCGTGATCTTGCGCGTTACAAAGGTCTCGCCGCGCACCGGGCTTTCGTGGTTGAACAGGATGCCATTGCACGCATACATGCCGTAGGCTTCGCGGTAATTGACGGTAATCCAATAGGCGTAAAGCTTGGCGACGGCATAGGGCGAGCGCGGATAAAACGGTGTCGTTTCCCGCTGCGGAATCTCCTGCACCAGTCCGTAGAGCTCGGAGGTGGAGGCCTGATAGAAGCGGCAGGTCTTTTCGAGACCTAGAATACGCATCGCCTCGAGAATGCGCAGGGCGCCTAGAGCGTCGGAATTAGCGGTATACTCCGGCTCCTCGAAGGAGACCGCAACATGTGACTGGGCAGCGAGATTGTAGATTTCATCCGGCTGAACCTGCTGGATGATGCGGATCAGGCTGGAGGAATCCGTCATGTCACCGTAGTGGAGAATGAAACGGCGGCCGGTTTCGTGGGGATCCTGATACAGATGGTCGATACGGTCGGTGTTGAACAGCGACGCGCGCCGTTTCAGGCCGTGAACCTCGTAACCCTTCTCTAGAAGGAGTTCAGCCAGATAAGAGCCGTCTTGCCCTGTTACACCTGTGATTAGCGCCTTTTTCATGTGCTATCCATTCTTCCGTAAAGCGACCTGTAAAGCAGCATCGGCACGCTTGTGTTTCAAGAGATACGCGATATGGCGGATGATACGCTGCGCCGTATTCATCCTGCCATTAGCGTGGGCATGACGGAGCTCCGCCATTTCACGCGCACCCCGCTCACGAAAATCCGTTTGGGATTTCTGATTGCCGTGAACGCGGAACAATCCGAACAGCTCGGGCACATGGTTGAACACCGCCCCGGCCTGCATGAAACGCAAGATCAGATCCCAGTCCATCGCGAAGTGAAATCGCTCGTCGAAGCCGGCTCCCACCCTCTCCCATAGACCGCGCCGCCAGAACATGGTTTCCTGTGGTACGTAGTCGACAAACCGCAAGATCTCCTCGTCGTGCCCCGGCAATATCCAGCGACCGATCTCGCTTCCCTGTTCGTCGACAACAAGGCGGTTTCCGTAAATCACTTCGACCGAAGGGTTATCGCGAAAGTAGCGACCGACCAGATGAAGCGTTCCGGGTAGCAGCATATCGTCGGAATTCAGATAGGCCATGATCTCGCCGCTGCTGCGGGCAAAACCACGGTTCAGTGCATTTGTCTGTCCCTTATCGGCTTCCACAATGATGTCAACACCACGGTCGCGATAATTCGCGAGTATCGCTTGCGAGCCGTCGGAAGACACCGCGTCCTGAACGATGTACTGCAAATCGGGGTAATGCTGCGCCAGAACGCTGTCGAGCGTCATGCCGACGAACTTGGTCTGATTAAAGGACGGCGTAACAAGACTAATCCGCGGTAGATTGCGGTCATCGCCGGACCGCCCGATTGTGGCGATGCTAAGCGGACGCGGGGGATATTGCTGAAACAGGCCAAGCCGAAGGCCAGCCATGCGCCTTAGCGTTGTGCCGACGCCGAGCTCCGATAGGGTCGCCCTCATGCCAGGCCGCATTCCTTACGGAACCAAGTGGCATAGCGCGACAAGCCGGCCCGCCAGTCAATAGAGGGTTGCCAGCCCCAGACCACTGCCCGGGATATGTCAGCCTGGTAGTCGCGCGGATCGCCATGCCGCTCGGTGCCGCAAAACACGGGGCGGTCGTTCTTGCCCATAAGATCGAAGAGTTCGCCGACGACATCGGCGACGGTGACGGCGACACCGGAGCCGCCGTTTACCACCGGGCAGTGCGGGCCGGCATTATCCGCTGCACAGATCATGAGTTCGGCCGCGTCGGAAACATGCAGCCAATCGCGTGTTTCGAGCCCCGTCCCGAAAAACTCGGTCTCGTCAGCACTGATGCGGCGACAGGCATCCCAGAGGAGCTGTTTGCGGAAGCCTTCGCCGTAAATCGAGAACAGGCGGACGATTGCTGTGTTGAGTTTAAATAACCGCGCATAGTCGCGGACCAGCTCTTCGGCCAGACGCTTGTGTGCGCCATAAGGTGATGCAGGACGAAGGGGAGCATCCTCCCGTATCGGAAACTGCTCGGCGATCCCATAAACCGCGGCGCTCGACGGATAGACCAGAGTCGCCTGCGGGCATTCGCTGCGCACGAATTCTAGCAGATCGGCCGTGGCCGATACAGTCCTACGGAAATCCAAATACGGGTCGCTGATCGACGCACCCACGGAACCGCTGCCTGCACAATGAACGACGATGTCCGGACGAGTATCGAGAGAGCGCAGCGCTGCAAGAGAGACATCGTTTTCAGCCCAGCGCTCGACCCCCCAAGCGCGCTGTTCCTCGACGCCCCAACTGCCGTGACCGACGCCATGGACAGTCCAACCCTTGTGCGAAAGGGCAATAGCCACATGCCGGCCGATCGAGCCGTAGGCACCCGTTACTAACGCGATATCAGTCACTCTGCGCACTCAATGATCCTTCCGGGGGCCGCCCCACCGCGGCCGATATACCTTCTTGCGCTGCTCGCCGGGAAAGGCGGACGCGACCCTCCCGGTCAAATTCAAGCGGCCTTGCGACTCAACTCGCCTACAGGTTTTCCTTCTATGTGCAAACGCGTCCAGCATTCAAGCAGCACGAGCTTATAGAGGAAAGGCAGGCTGTAGGCCGATAGGTCCCGAGACTTCTCGGGCTCGATCAGGCCTTGGCGCACTAGGGCGCCATTTTCGACAAGCGGCAGGAAGTGAGTGACGATGCCGTGCATCCAATCGCGCACGGGCGGCGTGAAACCCTGTTTCTTGCGAGATAGGACATCGGCCGGCAAAGCGTCGTGTAGGGCTTCGACCAAGAGCCACTTGTGCGGCTTGTGCCAGTCGACGAGGCCGCTGTTACGCATACCCGTAACCCGGTCTACGAGCTCGACATCCAGAAGCGGCAACCGGCCCTCGACCGAATGCGCCATGCTCATGCGATCGAATAGGGCCAGGCAGTTCGACCGAAGCCAAGTGCGGTTCAAAAGGTTCGAGATTGCCAGATGCAGGGGGCCGGAGACGTCGAGCGCGGCCTCTTTCAGCCAGTAGCCCTCCGGCAGATGATCGAGTGCCTTTTCCGGCATGAGCTTCCGCGACCAGGCGTCTCCGTTGCGCAGATCGGGGTGAACCCCGAAGAAATCCGCCTTTTCGGGGGGCTTCTGCCCCATAAGCCGTTTCCACCAGGGCAGTTTCACCTTCTTGCCCGCCAGCAGGGTCTCGTTGCGCAACATGGCTTCGCGCACCCATTCGTAGCCCCAGAAGAATTCGTCGCCACCCATGCCGGACATCAAGACGGGATAGCCCGCCTCGCGGGAGGCCTTGGCAACGGAGTAGTAGCCGAAAGCCGCGATATCGCCAACCGGCGTATCCATGACTTCGACCAGTGCCGGGAAGCCGTCAATCACCTGGTCCGTGTCCAGCTCCACTTCCGTGAAGCCGATCCCGAGATCCTTCGCAAGGGTCTCGGCAAAACCACGCTCATCCGTCTCAGGGCGGCCTTTGTAACCGATCGTGAACGCATGCAACTGGCCCGGGAAATGCCTCGCCGTCAGCGCTGCGACTAGGCTGGAATCGATACCACCAGACAGCGCGACGGCGACTGGAACATCCGCCGTGCCCATAAGACGGCAGGCATTGTCGAGAATTTCCTCGGTAACCGCCACCGGCTTGCCGGCATCTTCTCGGACGTCGGAAAGATCCCAGTAGGATTGTGGCGCTTTATCGAGCGCGCCGGGCTTCAGCAGCAGGTAGTGGCCAGCCGGCAACAGTTCGAGACCCTGGAGTGGAGTCAGCGGCTCCGGAACGTATTGGAACGTCAGGAACATGTTGAAGGCCTCCGGCGTCAGCTTCAGCGGCTTAGGCATTACGGAGGAAATACTTCGGATTTCGCTGGAGAACCATATCCGCCCGGCATCGCCGCGATGCAGATAGAGGGGTTTTTCTCCCATCCTGTCGCGGGCCAGGAGCAGTGTCTGGTTACGCTTGTCCCAGAGCGCAAAGGCGAACATACCGCGCAGCTTGGCGAGGCAATCGACACCGTATTCCTCGTAGGCGTGGATGATCGTCTCGACATCGCTCAGGCAGGAGAACCGGTGCCCGAGCGCGCGCAGTTCCTCGCGCAGGGCATCGTGATTGTAGATCTCGCCGTTGCAAATGATGACGATGTCGCCCGTCTCGTTGAAAAGCGGCTGACGTCCGCCGGCGAGATCGATGATCGACAGGCGGCGCATGGCGAGCATTACATTTGTGTCGTCGAACATCCCCTCCGAATCGGGACCGCGATGCTCCAGCAGCGCGTTCATACGGCCGACGCCGGCTATGTCCGCCCTTGTCAGAGCCGAGTTTGAAATCATACCGCTAATGCCGCACATACTCGCCTTCCTGTTCCTCTATCCGGCTTTCGGCGCACGGCCGGCCGCTTCGTTCGCAATCGCGACAAACGCATGCGCGGATGCCACCCGCGCAGCATCGCGCCGATCGGCTGCCGCGCGTTCCGTCTCGACACAAGGTCCAGCCGTCGATCCTGGCAGTACCTGCTCGATCCGTTCAGCCATATCGTTCGCATCCGCCGCCCTGAACAGATGACACTGCTCAAGATCATTCAACTGTTCCTTGTGAACCGCGATATCAGATGCCAGGATGGGTCTACCCAGGGCCTTAGCATCTTCTATCACGGTGCTCCACCCCTCAAACAGAGAGGGTTGAAGCACGAGGCTTGCTGCACGGAAAAGTTCGATCTGATGGTCCCGAGGCACGAGGCCCAGGATCGTCACCTGATCGGCGATTCCCCAGTCGGTGAGGCTCCGGACCAGCCTGTCGTAATAGCCGGGATCGCGGCGATCCGATTGCAGGCCGGTGCAGACCATTCTCACGATCACTTTGCGATCCTTCAGGATTTTCAGTGCCCTGAAGGCCGTCTCGTGATCCTTGTGCTTCCAGAAATGGTTGGCAACGTAGACGAAGTGTTCCGGCACCCCGTAGGATTCAAGTATCTGCTTACCGGCTCCCACCTCGTCTGCCGCTATGCTGCTGCAGAACGACCAGACACGCGGCACGACCGTCGCATCAGGAAAGAAGCGCCGGAAATCGGTGAGCGCGGCATGGCTCGACAGGAGTAAGACGCCCTGTGTGGCCGCGATCGCGCCGATGCTGCGGGTGCGGGTCGCGAGTTCTTCCGCCGAAAAAAGCTCAGGGAAATGAAATATTTGGAAGTCCGGCACCCAGTAGAGATTGGTGCGCCAGCGCTGCGAGGCATCGAAGGCCGGGAAATAAACGGTGTCGCGCGCCGCCGGCCAGAATGCGCCGAGGGCCGGCGCCCGGCGAAGGATAGCCCGGTGAAGGCGCCGCGCGTGGGCCATCAATCCGGCTGCCCGGCGTCCGGCCGCCTGACGCGCCAGCACAGGATAGCGAAGCATTCGCCGAGCGAGCGCGGTTTCACCCGACGACAGGAATACAAGTCGCGTGTCAGGCTGATCTCCGACAGGCATCGAGGACAGGGCGGCCAGGAGATTGTCGATATAGATCGATCCGCCAAGCCACTGCTCGTCCTCCAGAAACTCGATCCGTAGCTTCAACCTCATGCACGGCCTATCCTATCGCCTGTCGGGCGATATCATGGAAAACCCGGCCGGCATCCAGGATGCGGCCTTCCATCTCGTGCAGCGCCTTCTGTTCCGATGCTCTGTCCGGCCCGGGTACGAGCCCGGGCCAGGCGGCGGCGAGCTTCGCAGCCAGATCGGAGGGCTCGTCGGGATCGAAATAGGTACAGCGAGCGGGATCTTGCTCACGATGAACCGGAAGATCCGACAGAAAGATTGGGCGGCCTATTGCGCGCGTATCCTCCACAACCGTGCTCCAGCCCTCGAACAGCGATGGCTGGACGATCGCCGCGGCGCGCCGGAAGATTTCCACCTGCGTAACACGGTCGATGAGGCCCAGAAGCTTGACTTGATCCTGGAGACCGTTCTCCTCGATAAAGGCGAGAAGCCCGGCAAAATGGCTTTCGTTGCGTCTGTCGGACTGCGCCCCTGTGCACACAAGTGGAATGGTAAGACCATGATCCCGCTTAAGGATTGTGAGAGCCTTCAGTACCGCAATATGGTTCTTGTGCGCCCAGAATTGGTTGGGCAGATAAAGGAATTTCGACGGCAGTCCGAACTTCCCGACTATCGAATCATCCGCTGCCCCTTGAGTCTCCAGCAGCGAGCAGAAATGCCAGACGCGTGGCGTCGCCGGCTGACCGGGATAAAAGGAGCGAAAGTCGGCAGCGGCAACCTCGCTGCTGAGTACGATCACACCGGGCTTTGCCGCCAATTCCGCGATGGAACGGTCGCGCGCGGCGATCTCGTCTGCCGAGAACAGATGGGGAAGATAACGGTGCTGAAAATCGGGGATCCAGCGCAAGGTCACCGCGCCTTCTACCTCGCGCCCGAAGCCCGGATAGACAATATCGATGGGGGGCTGGGCAATCTTCAGACCGATCTTTCGTGCGATACGCTTCAGCAGGCCTTTCTTGCGGCCCAAAGCGTCCGCTAGATGATTTTCCGCAAGGAACTTGCCGACTACATCCGGCGCGCCGAGGAGTTCGACATGCGGACGCTCGTTGGCCGGCAACCGAGAAAGGCAGATGGCAAGGTTTTGTAGATACAGCACGCCGCCCATCCAGGTCGGATCACTGATCAGCTCTATCCCGATGCGAAGTGTGCGTTCTGGTCCGTTCACGATGTGTGCAGCTCCCGCATCGACCGGCGCCAGGCCCGTTTCCTGCCTATCTTCGGTATCGGGTTCCAGGCGAGCCGGCGCAGGCGCTCCAGCTGGGGGCGGTCGGGGAGGTTCGAAAAGTCGATCGTCGTCAGCCCGAACCATCTCTCACTTTGCAGCGTGCGCAGAAGACCGCGCTGCCGCAGCGTCGCCACATCCAGGCCGACAGATTGCACGTCCGCTTCCTGCACCGGGCCCGGGGCGGCCACCAGGAACAACGGCAGGCGGATCACGCCTGGAAATATCTCCGGACGGCAGAGCACGTCGGCGCCGTCGGTTGCGATCGCGTTCCTGAACTCCCGAAACATCCGACGCTGATTGTGGATATACGCAATGGTGCGCCCTGGCAGAGAAGTGAGCCAGTAGATAGGCAGAAAGAGAGGTCTTACCCCAGTACGCAAGGTAAGATCGATGACGATGCGCTTGATGAGACGCATCCGGTTGCGATTGCGGTAGGCAGCCGGCGCATGACGGCCGATGAAGCGCCAATGGTCACGCACGTTGCTCATCGACCGGCGAGAAAACAACTCGTTCCAGATGGAGCGAAAAGTGCTGCGCCCCTGCGTGGGCACGATGCCGGTTTCCTCGATGTGCGCCATGATGCGGGTTTCATAGGTCACGCCCAGTTTGAAGCCATGGCTTTTCAAACGGCAGAAGAACTCGTAGTCGGCGAGGTAATGCGGCAGCATCTCGGCATCGACATTTCCCGCGGCGCGGATCATCCGCAGCGGGATGATGCTGCCCCGCCCCGGAAGCACATCCACGTCGTCGCGATAGATCTCGCCGGGATCGACATGCTGCCTTACCGAGAAAGTATAGCCTTCCCAGTCGACATATTCGCCGGCATCGAGCACCTGTTCCGGGTCCCTGCTGTCGACGATCAACCCGCCGACCGCCGCGTCGTGCTGAAGTGCGGCCTTGACTAGCGTCTCGACATAGTCGGAATCCAGAATCGTGTCGTTGTTCATCATCAGGACCAAATCGTCCGGTCGGCCGCCGAGTGAGAGCACATGGTCTATGCCCAGCGCCATGGATCCCGACCACCAGAACTCCTTGTCCGTTGTCAACACCGTGACATCGGGAAATTCGGCACGAATGGTTGCGACGCTCCCATCCGTTGAGCCGCCATCCGAAACGATGATGTTGATCGGTCTCCATGTCTGGGCCCGTAGGTAAGCAATACAGGCACGAGTAAAATGCAGCCTGTTGAAGACTGGAATGATCACATGCACGGTCGGTAGGCCGGAATCGGCCACCTCTGTCGCAGTGCCAAACTCCGCCTCGGTATTCATCGTCACTTGCCGATACCGGAAGAGGAATCGAGAATCTCCCCGTTTTTGCCGATCACCAGGAAGTCGATCTGGCGCTCCCAGTGGAAGGAGGTGAAGAACAGGTCGCGGTTGCGCTCGAAGAAATCCTGGAACGGGTTAGTATAGGCGCTTTGAAGCGCTTCGAAGAACTCGTTTCCGAGTTCACGGCGCTCGCTTTCGTTCCATTCTATCAGGCAGAGCGTATTTCCAAGCCTAATGCTGTGCCAGCGATGATGATCCTGCAGCCGGGTGAAATTAAACATCACATCCGAAAGACGCGTGGGCACTTCCAGATAGCCCCGCTTGCCGACGCGCGACAGTTCGCGCATCGCTTGGCCTGGATTGTCGAGGTGCTCCATCACGTGCGAGCAGAATACGAAGTCGTAGGCACCGTCTTCGAAGGGCAGCCTCTCGATATCGACCTCGAAAAACGTACGGCCATCGAGAACCATGGGTTCAACGCGATGCGTCGTTTCCTCGGGGAACTTATCGGCGAGATGATTGGCGCGCTGGAAAGGATATCCTCCGGATCCGACATCCAGCACAAGATCAGTCTCTGCGATGTCCCACTTCATCACCTCGTTCTGATAGGTCCAAGTGCTGCGTACTGGTTCAGCGCGTTTTTCAAGTCCCGGAGCCAGCATCCAGGCCTCTTTTGGCAACTGAGTCAACAGTAGCTCCTGCGCCGAGTGACGCAGATCCGCATCATCTTCTATCCCACTCGACCTCACCAGTTCCTTGACAATGGGAAGCAGCCAGCGCACGTCGTCAGCGCCGGCGGTCTTGGAGGACTGCGAGCGCGCTCTCATCCAAGCTTCGAACTTCTCGCGCTTGCGGCGCTCGAGACGGTTGACTATGCGTGTCAGCATCACTGTGTCCCAGTTTCGTGCGGGCGGGATATGACCGCCATTAATTCTTTCGTGACAGGCAGCGTCGAGACCCTGGCACCAAACTCGGCAAGCATGTCAGCGAAGCTCTCCTTGCTCCAGAACCAGTTGTGGCCGAGGAACTGGTCCCCCGTGCCGTCAGGCACAACGATCGCCACCGTGCCGCCGGGACGGCAGATGCGTACGAGTTCGGCGGCGACCCGCTTCGGATACTCCAGATGCTCGAGCACATCCGTGCACAGGACCAGATCGAAGGATGCCGTCTCGTAAGGCAGGTTCTGGTGGATCACGAACTGCTGGAACGCACCGTCAGGCATCGCTCGAGCCGCGCCTTCGACCGCTTTTCCCGAAAAATCGAGGCCGGAAACGGCGAGGGCCGGACGACGCCGACGCACTTCGCGAAGCAAATCTCCGACCCCGCAGCCAACGTCGCAGACGCTTCCGCTATTCGGGAGATGCACCTCGATAAGGTCCACGATCTCCGTTGTCAGCTTGTCGCGTGCATGGCCAGCTTCGGCCTTGAATGCAGCGAGATTGGAGCTGTCACCCCACAAGAGGTCGTAACCCTCTGCAGAGTTGTCCTCCGTCAGCCAGCCGACCCCTAGGTCGGCGCTACGCGTCTGGTCGGGAAGTAGCACGGCGCGATAGCGATTCTTCGGAACCAGCAGGAACCGGTCGACCGGACCATAGACGTACATGCCCTTTGGCACATAATCGTATTGACCTTGCGGGATATGATCCCATCCGTCGGCAGAATAGGGCGCGTTGCCGCGCATGTCACCTTCGCTCGTCGCCGGATAGAGGCGTTCGGCAACCCGTCGGAGCAGTTCCGCGCCCGTTTTGCGAATTCCTCCAATACTCAACCTGCTCTTTCCTTTTCGCATAGATAGACAAACGCCAAAGCATATCTCGGATCGTTTTCCTTCAAACCTTTCGCAAGGAAGGGCAATGCAAGGCATCGCAGCGCGACACGAGCGAAGTAGCCCAGCTTCGACCCCATTGCCTTCTTCTCGTGCAAAAACTCGGCGAAAATCAACCAGCGCCCACCAATGGATTGGCGCGACAGAACCTTGAAAGGCGAAAGCAGCTTGTCAAGGGCGGACGACGAAAACCTGAAAAAATCATCCGGGGCGGCGTGATAGTAATACATGAAAGGTACGACCAGAAGTAGGCGGCCTCCAGGCGTGAGAACGCGATATTGTTCCTTGAATGCAGCATCGAAGTCGAACAAATGCTCTAGCGCAAATACAGAAACAAGTGCGTCAACGGAACCGTCGGGCAGATCGATCTTCGTCATGTCCAAAACCATGTCGAAGCCGGGGACCACGTTGCTGGTCACATACGGCTGGTCCGAAGACATGAATTTCTTGTAGTAATCGCTGCCTGCTCCGAGTTCCAGGATCGCCCCGGTTCCAGCGAGAGCAGGCAAAAACTTGAGCATGGCCTCATCAGTCATGGCGCGCGCCGGGGTGCGCCCATCCGCCATGAATTCCGAGAGGAAGCTAAGTGGGAGCGCCGGGGGAGCGATTTTCTGAATCTCATCCGACGTCATCGTAAAGACGCCGCGCTGCTCTGCTGTTTTCTTGAAAAAAACGGTCATGCCTGGCTCCTTCCGTCCACAATGACATTCGCGATTTCCGGCAGAGCATGAGGACTGGGTTTGAGTTCGAACGTACTGTTCAGATGCATGACCGCGTTACTATCGGCATATAGAAACAGGTCCCGAGGGTGGAGGACTACGAACCTTGCCGCTCCGAACCAATAGAAAAGATGCACGCCAACCTCCTTGCGCGTAATCCCGATGTTGGCCACATAAGCGCCCGGCCTGAAATTCGGAGCCTGAACACGAACCTTCAACACGTAGTGGCCAGGCATGACTTTCGGCAAGGCCAGCCCCTGTTCGTAGTTGTCCAACGTCGCAATAAATCTGTAGTGAACGGCGTCGATAGTATAGCGGAAAAGTAAGTTCTCTTGCGGTTCCTTCACCTCGATCTCGGCAACGATCTCGATACTTTCTTTGAACTGAAATTCACCGCCGATCCTGGGTCCGGATTCGCCATTGATCGTTACAGACGTGCAGACAACATCCCCGGTACCGCCTTTGCTGTGACCATACTCGGCCTTGCTTTCCTCTTTATCTAAAGTGTCTTTATAATGAGCTGAAACTGCGCGTTCGAACTGGCTGGAAGCAATCGCGGCATTTCGGGAGTTTTGGTCGTCATAGGCACGAATTGTCTCTTCCGCGGGGCCATCGACCAAAACTGAGCCGCGATTCATGAACAAGCCGCGATCGCAGACCGACCAGATTGCACCTGGCGAGTGAGACACTAGAATGATGGCCGCTCCCTGGCGCTTCAGTTGAAGAATATGGTCAAAGCACTTCTTTTGAAAATTCAGGTCGCCGACAGCCAGCACTTCGTCCATTAGCAGCACGTCGGGACGGCTGAGCGCCGCGATCGCAAAGCCAAGCCGAACATACATGCCGCTGGAATAGTTGCGAACGGGTAGATCGATGAAATGATCCAGTTCAGAAAAGGCGATGATCTCATCCATCAGACCATCGATCTCCCGGGTCGATAGACCGAGCAGCGCACCGTTAACGTAGACGTTTTCACGTCCTGTCAGCATCGGCGCGAAGCCCGCACCGGCAGCGATCAGCGCGCCGACGCGACCGCGGATTTGGATACGTCCCTTGTCGGGCGCATATACGCCGTTCAGGATGCGCAGGAGTGTGGTCTTGCCGCAGCCGTTTACGCCCATGATACCGAGGGCTTCGCCACCATTAAGTTGGAAGCTGACATCGTTGACGGCCCAGAACTCGCCTTCTCGGAGGACATCCGTTGTGCTCGAACGACCCGCGAGTTTACGGACCGAATCGCGAAGTCCATATTTCATAGATTGCCGCAGAGTGAGCCCGAACTTCTTCGAGACACCTTGAGCGCGGATCGCCCAGTTATCGCTCATAGCCGCTCGGTTACCTTGTCCTTGATCAGATAGAAAGCGTGGACGCCAATCCACAGCACGATGCCCGAAAACAGCGTGGCAGCAAGATAGCCAGGCCAGTGGGAAACAGCACCGAGCACTATGATAGTGCGCGGCGCGTCAACCAGATAGGTTAATGGATTCCAGAAGACGACTTGCTGAAGAGCTGGGTTGGCAAACTGGGCTGTGTATACGACCGGAGTCACATACATGACCAGGTTGATCAATGTCACGAACATGCCGGTCACATCGCGCGCCACGGCGCCAACAACCGAGAGCATCAGACCGATACCTACGCCGAGCGCTAAGATAGGCAGAACGGTCACGGGATAGAGAACGACCCAGATCGACGGCAATCGACCGAAGACGAACAGCAGCAAAATAAGCACGATGACATTGACGAAGAGATTGTAGCAAAGCGATGCGAGGCCCGTGACGGCAAGGCCGATTTTCGGGATATTGGTGCGCATGACAAGATCGCTGTTGGCGATCAGTCCGTTCGCGACGACGGACAGCGCCGTGACGAAGATGCCCCAGACCGTCGTACCGACATAGACGTAGATCGGATAGGGAATTTCTGTGTCGCCAGGGTTCAGGATGCCTGTGAGCTGCATAAAGACGAAGCTGGCAATGCCGAGCAGCGGCACGAGCACGATCCAGAGATAGCCGAGCAGCTTCTGGCGGAAGCCGGCGACGAAATCGCGCTTGAAAAGGTGCCACAGAACGTGCCGCGACCATGAAAGCTCACGAGCGGCCAAAACGATGGAACCGATCGGTCCCAAGACGTCGCCGGCGGCTTCATAGGTTCGCACGATCTTTGCTGACTTGCTTGCGGGGCCCACTGTCATTGGCGCTCGCCTGCAACGGCGGGCTTGACCGCCAAGAAGGAGTAGAGACGCCCCGGCGTCTGATCGCGCGCATTCAGGGCCGCGATCAGACGCTTCAGCAGCATCCGGCCGAGGAAATGCTTGCGGTTGAAGATGATGTCGGTCAGCGACCGACCAATGATGGCGGCAGCAGGCCGGGTGCAATGGACGAAGCACTGTTCCGGCGTCATCGGGAAATAATTAATCGGCGAGTCCAGCGGCGCGAGCACCTTGTCGAGATGTAATCCGGCACCGGTCATTGCCGACAGATATTCCTGAAGCAGGAAGGCGTTTTCGCCGCCATAGAACTTGTGGAGCGTGTGTGCATCGAGGAAGGCCTGCAGATCCTCGCGGCGGCTGAGCACATGCTCGCGCGTTGCGATCATCACGCCGCCCGGCTTCAGGACACGGAAGACCTCGCGGCAGGTCTGCGGCAGATCTCGCGCATGGTGCAGCACCTGGCGGGCATTGACTACATCGAAGGTGTTGTCGGCAAAGGGCAGCTTCTCGGAATAGTCGCCGGCGACTTTGATCGTCAGTCCGCTGCTTGCCGAAAGGGAATGGATGGCACCGGCACCGACCAGCATGCTGGGGTCGGGTTCGAGAGCCGTCACGTCCCAACCGTCGCGCGCCATGGCATAGCTGCTGATGCCGCGGCCTGCGCCAAGATCGAGCGCAGTCCCGCCAGGTGTCGGAAGAAGAGCGGCGATCGCCTTCCATTCCGCACTTTCCCAGAATCGCTCGGCTGCATCCTGCAGCGGATCGTCGAAGTAGCAGGCACGCACCAGGGGCTGCTGATCCTTTTGATCGCGCAGCCATTGTACCGACTCTTCCCAGCTCATCAGTGCCATTCTATCGCTCCCGATCTTCGATCGTTACTTGCCGGCGGCGTCCAGCGCTCGTAGCGTGGTGTTTGCGCCGGTGATGACATCCATAACCGGCACATCGAGAATCTCCATCCGCCGCTTTTCGCCGCCCAGGAAATTCAGCTTTCCAGATTCATCGCGCGAATCCCGGAACCGCGAGTCGATGTAGGCTTCAGCCGCCGTCAACGCGCTGAGGCGGCCGAGACGGTCTCTTCGCACGAAGAACAAGTTGTTGGCGGCAGTATTGGACCCGACCAGTGCATAGCCCTTCTTGGAAGCGAGATGTTCGAACGCCCTTATCGAGGCGCCCCAGAACAGGTTCGAGTAATGCGCCTTCTCGCGCTGGAAAGCCCGGTCGTAGGGAACGGAAATTGCATAGTCGGGGCCGAAAACGCTGTTCCACTCGACAATGACGATGACCGGATTGCAGATGTCAATCTTTTCCCAGACCCAGTAATCGTTTCCATCGATATCTACGCTGAGAATGCCGACATCGCCATCAAATCCCGCATCGCCTATGAGCTGGTTAATGTTGTCCCGGTCGATCCAGGCATCCACTGCCGTCAGGTCATGACGCCAGTAAAGGTCCTGATTTCGGACGAAATCCATATATTCCTTGCTGCCGTCGATGATCAGACCGCGCCAATGATCGTTCATCAGCAAGAAGCGTGTGCTGGATTCGGAGTAGTTCTGAACGCCGAACTCGACGAAGCTTGTCTCTCTGCGCGTGATTCCGGTCTCGCGGATCAGGTATTGAAGTATGCCGTCCTCGCCGAACTGCGAAAACACTTTGAATTCCGCATCCTGAAGGCGCGCAAGCGGCGCCCGTTCGGAATTCTGCAACGCCAGCGCCCTGCCTTGGAGGATCATCAGATCGTCGATCTGCTGCCGGGTATTCGACAACCCGCGCGCGACCACGCCCTCTATATGTTGGGATACGGGCGTGGCGATCATGCGGGTGAGCTTATTCAGGAGAGACACGTTATTCCTCTTTGCCTTGGGCGGTCAGGGCAGACGTCTTATCTGTCGTTGACCCGCCCGCCAGCGGTTCGATAACAGGGATCACCTTATTGCGATAGACCATACCCGGGGGTACGTCGCTGGTAACGATGGAGCCGGCCGCAATGACGCTGCCGCGCCCAATGCGCACGCCGCGCAGGATCGTCACGCCGAAACTGATCCATACATCGTCTTCGATGATGACAGGCGCCGAGAAGACGCCAGGCATGTCCGCAGCGGTTACAGGATGGCCTTTCTCGATGATGTGACGAAAGTGGGCGTGGCGCTCGTCCATATCGGCGGAATGCGCCGTGCCGTCATGAATGTTCACGTCATGGGCGATTAGCACACGGTTGCCGATAATGACCCGCTCCATCGACCAGATCTCTGTCCTGATGCCGATATAGCACCAATCGCCGATGCTGACCTCACCCCCGTGACCATAGGTTAGGAGCCGGCCACGCACGTAGGAGTTGCGCCCGATATTGATTTTCTCCGGGCCGCCCGAAAAATTGTTGACTTCCGATTCGGGCATAAGCGCCGAACCGGCGCCCAATACGCAGGCATCTGCGCCATGAACCCGCTTTCGCTCACGATCGAGTTCATGCGCCAGCCAAGCGAATGCCCGGTATCTCAGTCTTTCAAGAAAACGCATTACGCAGCTTCTGGTTGGCCCTGCGGGCGAATATCTTCAGAGACGCGATCACCCCTGATCCCGGTGAGCCGGACTGCGCGACCGGCCTCTGCCTCCCACGGAAGAAATCCTTGAGTTGCGCGAAATGGCGTTCATTGACAACCGTCTGCGCCGGAAAAGAGACGTGCTCCGGCAGTGCAGAGCCGATGTAAAGCGTAGCATCCCCCTGCTTGAGGAAATCGTCGCTACCGCAATGTACACCAGTTCCGTCGAAGCCACCGTTCCAGACCAGGCTGTTTGACGGATAGACGACAAGCCCCCGCTTGCGCGATGTAGTATACCACCAAAGGATCCCCCAGGAATCGTTGCGCCCGGCAATTCGGTCTTCTAGCATCGAAGTATAGGCGGAGCTACCGTCGAAATTGAAGAGGCTCATCCATTCGCGATCTTGGCGCGCGGCGTCCAGATCGGGAACGTCGAGATTGAAATCCTTCCAGGCTCGCTGCCATGTGGCCCAACCCCACGTCGTCGTTACGGGCAGAAGGAATGCATCCTCGACTGGACCTTTCGGCGGACTGATCGTGAAACCACCCACCTGAACCACTCCCGGCTCGTTTTCATAACGATCAAGCGATGCAATCATAAAGTGCAAAAAATCAGGACTGACAACTAGATCATCCTCGACGACGACCGCACGGCCGTAGCGTGAACACAGTTCGCTGACGCCGCCTGAAATCGAACGGGCAAGACCGATATTCGCCTCACGTTCAACCACCGTCGCGTTCAACGTCTGTGCCCAGCGACTCAGAATTTCACGCGTTTCAGCCACCTTTGCGCGCGCGCTCTCAGTCTTGGCTGCATCGGAGAAAAAATAGAAATCGCAGTCCTGAAGGCGTCGTGATTTCGAAAGAGCGAGCAGCGCCCGCTCCGTATGTTCCGGGCGATTATATGCGAAAAAAGCGACGGGTGTCTTGCCGGTCATCGATTACTACCCCACAAAACCTTCGCTTCGACCACTCCGAGTCAAAATCCGACCCATCAATTCTGCTACCCCGTTGCCTAAGGAAAACATCTCCTTTCGCGATATATAGCACGCTCCAGGATCGCTTCGGCCTAAAAGCGCCGGCATTATATTTTTCGGAACTCGATTCCGACTCGACGCGCACATTCCATGTACCTACCGCCCGGAAGCGATCGCATATCGTCCCGCAGCACCCAGTTCGAGAGAAGCCATAATTCGCAAAAAGTGGCTTTGCAAGCGAATTGCTCTGCATCCACAACCATGGGATAAAGCGACAATTGCGCTTCCCGCAGGACAGGCCTTCCTGCTCAAGACCACGTGTCCACGTGATCTGCAACTTAGTATTTCCCCCGGGGATGGGTTAGAGTCCGGTCCATTAGGGCGGACGAAGGAAGGACGGTCAAGTGGGCCGGCTTGCCGTGGCGGGGTGGCATGGTATTCCACGCCGCCGAAAGTATCCGGCCAGTACGTCTTGAAGAAATGGAGAACTCTCATCCGGGCTTCGGCCGTCGTTTGGTCGTGCTTTTCAAGGCGCCGTTACCCGATTACGAGCGTTACGCCTTCAGATATCCCATGTAGGGGTGCTTCCGGCGATTAAAACTTACACCGCACTCCTCTCCCGCACACCATCCGCGATTGCCATCATCTTATCCGCCGCCGCATGCCCGATCAGCATGAAGGCATGCATCGCGTTCGACCAGTAAACCACATTCATACCCTTGCGGTTTTCAAGATCGGGCGGTTTGCGGCCGGCGTCAGACATCACGATACATAGCGCCATCGGGCCGGTTTCGGGGTCGAGGTAGGCGATCTGGGCGAGCGGCTTGCCGTCATATTGCAGGAGCAAAGCGCGTTTGAAATCGATGCCGGGAAGCAAGACGGCTTCAAGGGAGAGCGACAGGCCGAGTTTTTCGTTTAGGCTGGCGAGTTGGGCGACCTGTACTTCCCTCGCAGGGACGGGGCCAGTGAGCGTTTCTGGAGTGTAGAGCGAGATATATTCAGCGACCACGGCACGCCATTCGCTGTTTTCGTCCTTTGCCGAAAAGCCTCTGCCGATACCGATGACAGCGCGGTCGATGGCGATGCCTGCGACAAGCGAGGCGGCAAGCGCGCCGAGAAAGCGGCGGCGGGTGGCGATGGGTGGTGCGGAAGCGGAGCTTGTGCTGTTCTGCGCGGGGATGGCGGCGAGCATCCTCTCCAGTTTCTCGCGCGGTGCTTCGGACAGCAGCGGGGCGAAGGCTTGCTCGAACGGAAGGTTGGCGCGCGCCAGGAAGTCCAGCCGTTCGGCGACGCTTTCGTCTTTGCTGACGAGCGCTTCGATGCGCGCGGCTTCTTCTGCCGGCAGTTCGCCGTCGATGAAGGCGGTCAGGTCCTCGTCGGAGGGAATGGTGTGTTTCGTGTTCATTGCCTTCCCCCTTCCGGTCCGGCGCCGGAGAGCTTTGCGCGGGCTGCCGCCAGCCGGCTCATGACGGTTCCGATCGGAATATCCAGTATGCCTGCAACCTCGCGATAGGAAAGTCCTTCCACATAGGCGAGGAAAACCGCTGTCCTTTGCGCCTCGGGCAGCGCATTCACCTGTCTCAGAACCTGACCCGCCATCACATGCGTTTCGGTATTGTGGGCGCCGTCGAAGGTCAGCGCATCCCCGGCATCGACGAACCCTTGGCCCCGGCGGACACGCCGCGCGCGGATCTCGTTCAGCCAGATCGAATGCAGGATCGAAAACAGCCAGCGATCGAGCCGCGTGCCGGGCATGAATTGATCGGCGCGCTCCAGCGCGCGAAGGCAGGTCGCCTGCACGAGGTCGTCGGCAACATCGCGCTGATGCGAGAGAACGAGACCATAACGCCAGAGCCGCGCCAGATTTTCCGTCAGGCCGCTTCTGATATCCGCTTCGCTCGCGATGGCCGCCTCCGCCAGTCTTGCATCCTTCGGAACCGCCGGGCGAACCGGCGATTCCATCGTTGCGTGACTATAGGCAGGAAATGTGGTGCGCGCGACCGACATTCGGATATGCCTTTCCCTGGTTCCGTCTTCCCGCCCGCTCCGTCGATCAGATCTTCGACGGGTCGAGGATCGCAGCGTTGAGGTCCTGATATTCCTCGCAGCTCGTGCCGCAGATCGCCTTGATCGTGTTCAACTGGTCCTTGGCGAGATCGAGCTGGCCCTTGATGACATAGGCTTCGCCGAGATATTCACGGACCTTGGCGTATTGCGGATCCATCTTCACCGACTTGAGGTAATAGGAAATGCCTTCGTCGGTGCGGCCGAGCTTGCGGGTGGCGTAACCGCGATAGTTCAGCACTTCGGCCGTGTTCTGGTCCTTGACCGTGTCGAGCATGGCAAGCGCCTCTTCATAGCGGCCGCCCTTGGCCAGCGAATAGGCATAGTCGGTGCGGTTCTCGTCGGAGACGTTGGCGCTCTGCTGCTTGACGCATTTCTTGGTCTTCTGATCGTAGATCTCGCCCTTCTTGCAGGTCGGCATGGTGCTATTGTTATCGCCGATCGCAAAGACCGGGGCAGAGAAAACGGAAGCGGCAAGGCAACCGCCGAGAAGGATGGAAGCGATACGGACTGTCGTGAGCGTCATGGGAAAACTCCTCTAGAAGTGACGTTGCGAGAAGAGAACACCGCTGCATCGAGCTTTATTCGGCGACCTTTTCATCTTCTCGATCACAGCTTCGTGAAGCAAACCAGATCGAATAAATTATCGACACGACGTGTTCTCAGTCGTTGCGCCGGGAACGACAAGGAGAATTCAGTGACCGATACCGTAAGACTCGTCAGCCTCGCCGTCGCCACGCCCGAACACGTCATTACCCAAAGTCAGGCCGCGGAAGCCTCGGCCAGGCTATTTGCCAATCGGTTCGAGGACTTCCGGCATCTCGCCCGCGTCTTCGACAGCGCCGGCATCGAAAAACGGCATGCCGCGCGGCCGCTTGCCTGGTTCGAGGAGCCACATGGCTGGCAGGATCGGATGGAGGCCTATGCGGAGGCGGCGGGCGGACTGTTCGTCGAGACTGCCACCTCCGCACTTCGTCGGGCAGGGCTCAAGCCCAGTGATGTCGACTGTATCGTTACGGTCTCGTCCACCGGCTTTACGACGCCGAGCCTTGATGCGCAGCTTGCCCGCCGAGTAGGCTTCCGGGCCGATATCGAACGCGTGCCGGTCTTCGGGCTCGGCTGCGCTGCCGGTGTCTCCGGCTTTGCGATCGCCTCGCGCCTGGCGCGCAGCCGGCCGGGGGCCGTCGTGCTGTTCGTTTCGGTCGAGCTTTGCACGCTGGCCTTCCGGCTGGACGAACTGACGCGGCCGAACATCATCGCCACGGCGATTTTCGGCGACGGCGCTGCCGCCTGCGTCCTGCGCGCAGGGGGTGATGGACTGGCGCAAGTGGAATCGACCGGCGAGCATCTCTTTCCTGATACGCTCGATATCATGGGCTGGAAAATCGACGACGGCGGGTTCGGCATCGTGCTGGCGCAATCGCTGCCACCCTTCGCCGAAAAGGAGCTCGGCCCGGCGGTGGCGGGCATTCTGGCGAGAAACGGGCTGAAAACAGAGGATATCGGCCGCTTCATCTGCCATCCTGGCGGCATGAAGGTGCTGGCCGCGATGGAAAGCGCGCTTTCGTTGGTGCCGGGTACTTTGGATCACGAACGCGCCGTGCTTGCCGAATACGGCAACATGTCCTCGCCCACCGTCCTCTTCGTGCTGGAGCGGGTGATCCGCGCCGGATTGCCGGAACGTGCGGCGATGATCGCCATGGGACCTGGCTTTTCGGCGAGCTGCGTGACGCTCCGGAGGCCGGTATGATGTGGCCGTCGATCGCGCTCCTTTCTTTCGTGACGCTGCAGCGGCTGGGAGAACTCATGCTCGCCCGGCGCAACACCGCCGCCCTTCTTGCCAGAGGCGCCAGAGAAGTCGCGCCGGAGCACTATCCCTTGATGGTAGCGCTGCATGCAGGCTGGATCATCGGCCTGTGGCTGCTGGCACCTGGAAGAGCGGTCGAGCTCTTCTGGTTTGTCGCGTTCATGGGGCTGCAGGCGCTGCGGCTCTGGGTGCTGGCAACGCTGAAAGACCGCTGGACGACGCGCATCATCATTCTGCCCGGCGCGCCGCTTGTGAGATCAGGCCCCTATCGCCTTCTCCGGCATCCCAACTATGTGATCGTCATCGGCGAGATCGCCGCGCTTCCCCTCGCCTTCGGCCTGCCGCTTTACGCGGTCGTCTTTTCGCTTCTCAACGCCTGCGTCCTTTATATCAGGGTGAAGGCCGAAAATGCCGCACTGGAAAGCGCAATGATTTTGAAATGAATGAGATTTTTCGTTTGCGTGCCAGTATCGGCACGGGCATTTTCACCTGACAGCAGAGCGGAATTCAGGGGAAATGACAAAGAACGCAATCGTGCTCGGCGCCGGCATCGTCGGGGTTTCCACCGCCATCCACCTTCAGCGGCGCGGCCAGCAGGTGACACTGGTCGACCGCAAGGATCCGGGGAGCGAAACCTCCTTCGGCAATGCCGGCCTGATCCAGCGCGAAGGTGTCGCCCCCTACGGTTTTCCCCAACAGCTCGGCCTTCTGCTGCGCTATGCCCTCAACAATCGCATCGACGCGCATTATCACCTGCGCACGCTGCCAAGCCAGATTGCCTTCCTTGCCCGCTACTGGTGGAACTCCAATCCGCGGCGCCACGCGGTCATCACCCGAGCCTATGCGCCGCTGATCGAAAATTCGATTGCAGAACACAAGGACCTGATCGAGGCGTCGCATGCCGAAACGCTGATCCGTAGGGATGGCTGGATGAAACTTTTCCGCACACAGGCCCGGCAGGACGAGGCCCTCGGGGAAGCCGCGCTTTGGCGAAACGAATTCGGCGTGGAATATGACAGCCTGACTGCGGCCGATATCGCCCGCATCGAACCTGATCTTAGCGGCGATTTCACCGGCGGCATTCGCTGGCGCGACCCCTGGTCGGTGCTCGACCCGCATGCGCTGACATCGGCCTATCGCCGCTATTTCGAAAGTCTCGGTGGCCGGTTCGTCACGGGTGACGCGGCCTCGCTCGGCCAGTTCGGCTCCGGTTGGAAGATCATGACGACTGAAGGTCCGCTCGAAGCCGGCGATGCGGTGATCGCGCTCGGTCCCTGGGCGGCCGTCGCAACCGGGCGGCTAGGCTATTCCTTCCCACTCGGCGTCAAGCGCGGCTATCACATGCATTATGCGCCCGAAGGCAATGCCGTGCTCAACAACTGGATGCTCGATGCCGAACGAGGCTATCTCCTTGCGCCGATGAGCCGCGGCATTCGCCTGACGACAGGGGCGGAGTTCGCGACGTTGAATGCACCAAAGACCCCGGTTCAGCTCGATCGCGCCGAAGCCGTGGCCCGCACGATCTTCCCGCTCGGCAAAAGGCTCGATCCCGAGCCCTGGATGGGCGCGCGTCCTTGCACGCCCGATATGATGCCGATCATCGGCAAGGCGCCGCGCCATCAGGGCCTGTGGTTCGCCTTCGGCCATGCCCATCACGGGCTCACACTCGGGCCGGTAACCGGCCGCGTGCTTGCCGAACTCATTACCGGAGAAGCGCCGTTCATCGATATCGCGGCCTACGCGCCGCAGCGTTTCAACCCGTGACGCCTAGAGAAGCGAGACCTTTGAGAGCGGTCGCCGCGATGCCGTCCACCGTGTCGTCGATATCGACGGTGACGACACCCGGCTCGCCTGTGGGCACCTCAAGCGTCGCCAGCTGGCTTTCGAGCAGCGACACCGGCATGAAATGCCCCTTGCGCTCGCCCATGCGCTGCGTCAGCAGCGCCCTGGAGCCTTCCAGATAGACGAAGAAAAGATTGCCGCCGGCAGCAGCTCTCAGCCTGTCGCGATAGATGCGCTTCAGCGCCGAGCAGGAAACGATGATGCCATTGCCTTTCTCCAGCGAGGCCTTCATGTCTTCGCCGATGCGGTCGAGCCAGGGCATCCGGTCCTCATCGGTTAGCGGAATGCCCTTCGACATCTTCTCAACATTGGAGGCCGGATGAAGCGCATCGCCTTCGACGAACTGCAGGTGAAGAGCTTCGGCAAGCTTTTCGCCGACCGAGGATTTGCCACAGCCGCTCACCCCCATGACGATGATCGCATGGGCTTCGTTCATCCGCTCATCCGGCATGTTTCCTCCGCACATCTAACCTTTTGTCTACGCAATTCCCGGCAAAAGCGCTTCGCGCTTTGCCTGGGAAAAACCCTCCACACTTTTCCTGGAATTGCTCCTGTTTCCCGCTCAGTCGAGCGGGAAGTGGCAGGCATATTGTTGTGCGCCCTCTCCACTTAGTTCGGGAGAAACCTGGCGACAATAGTCCTGCGCTTTCCAGCAACGCGGATTGAAGTGGCAGCCCGATGGCGGCTTCAGGGGCGACGGCAGCTCGCCCTGCAGGCGGATGCGGTTCTTCGCGCGTTCGGGATCGGCGATCGGCGTCGCCGACAGCAAGGCTGCGGTATACGGGTGGCGCGGCCTTGCGAAGACCTCGGCGGCGGGACCGGTTTCGACGGGGCGGCCGAGATACATCACCATCACGTCGTCGGCTATGTGATGAACGACGGAAAGGCCGTGCGAGATGAAGAGATAGGCAAGGCCCATCTCCTTCTGCAGGTCCATCAGCAGGTTAAGCACCTGCGCCTGGATCGAAAGGTCGAGAGCCGAAACCGGTTCGTCGAGCACCAGCACCTTCGGCCGTAGCATCAGGGCGCGGGCGATGGCGATGCGCTGGCGCTGGCCGCCGGAGAACATATGGGGATAGCGGCCGTGATGTTCCGGACGCAGGCCGACCCGGGCCATCATCTCCTCCACCTTGCGGCGTCGGGCGGCAGCGTCGAGATCGGTGTTGATCTTCAGCGGCTCCTCGAGGATGGAGCCGACCTTCTGGCGCGGGTTGAGCGAGCCGTAGGGGTTCTGGAAGACGATCTGCACCTGGCTGCGCAGGCTGCGATCGCCGACATGGGCGGGCTTGCCGTCGATGAGCAACTGGCCTGCGGTCGGGTCCTCGATCATCGTGACCAGGCGGGCGAGCGTCGACTTGCCGCAGCCGGATTCGCCGACGACGGCGAGCGTCTTGCCGGAATGCAGGCTGAAGCTGACACCGTTCAGCGCCTTAACGGTCGCGTCGGCTTTGAAAAGCCCACGATTTACGGTGTAGAAGCGGGCGAGATCCCTGCCCTCGAGAACAGCGCCCGTCATACCAGGTCTCCTGCAGTTTGAACGGCCATGACACCGGGATGTCCGAGCGGCTTGCCGTCCTTCAAAGGATAGTTGCAGAGCGCCAGCCCGAGCTCCGGTCCCTGGCGGACGACGCCGCGATCGCATTCGATCGTCGCGTAGCCGCAACGCGGCGCGAACAGGCAGCCTGTCGGGCGGCCGTGCTGGCCGGGAACGACGCCAGCGATCGAGGGAAGACGGTGACCGACTTCGGCGCGTTCCGGCAGGGCGGCAAGCAGAGCCGCCGTATAGGGGTGATGCGGATCGCGGAACAGCGCCCTCACCGGCTGCTCCTCGACCTTCTGGCCGGCATATTGCACCTGCACGCGCTCGGCAGTTTCGGCGACGACACCCATGTCATGGGTGATCAGCACCAGCGCCATGCCATGCTCCTTCTGCAGGCGGACAAGCAGATCGAGAATCTGCGCCTGGATCGTCACGTCGAGCGCCGTCGTCGGCTCGTCGGCGATCAGAAGCTTCGGATTGCAGGCGAGCGCCATGGCGATCATGACGCGCTGGCTCATGCCGCCTGACATCTGATGCGGAAAGTTCGACAGGCGGTCTTCCGGCGCCGGAATGCCGACGAGATTCAGCAGTTCGATCGAGCGTTCGCGGCGCTCCTTCCGATTGAGGCCCATATGGAAGCGCAACGTCTCGCCGAGCTGGAAGCCGACCGTGAAGCACGGGTTGAGGCTCGACATCGGCTCCTGGAAGATCATCGCCATGTCCTTGCCGACGATCCTGCGGCGCTGGCGGGCGGAGATGCCGCGCAGGTCCTGACCGTCGAACTGCATGCGGTCGGCGGTGATCTTCGCCGTCCAGGGCAGAAGCCCCATCAGGGCCAGCATGGCAACGGATTTGCCCGAGCCGGATTCACCGACGACCGAGAGGATCTCGCCCTTGTCGCAGGTGAGCGATACGCGGTCGACGGCGCGGAAGAGACCGGATGACGTCTGGAATTCAACTGTCAGATTTTCAATTTCGAGAAGTGGCATCACGACCTCTTCAGCTTGGGGTCAAGCGCATCGCGCAGGCCGTCGCCCATCAGGTTGATGGCAAGAACGGTGATGAGGATGGCAAGACCCGGAAAAGTCACAACCCACCAGGCGCGCGAGATGAACTCGCGGGACTCGGCAAGCATCGTTCCCCATTCAGGTGTCGGCGGTTGGGCGCCCATGCCGAGAAAGCCGAGGGCGGCGGCATCGAGGATCGCGGCCGAAAAGGCGAGCGTCGCCTGGACGATGAGCGGCCCGAGACAGTTCGGCAGGATCGTCTTGAACATCAAACGCAGAGTGCCGGCGCCGGCAACGCGCGAGGCGATCACATATTCCTTCTCGCGCTCGGAGATAACAGAGGCGCGGGTCAGCCGCACGAAATGCGGCTGGTTGACCAGTGAAATCGCAATCATCGCGTTGGTAAGGCCGGGCCCCAGCACGGCAACCAGCACAAGCGCCAGAAGCAGCGACGGGAAGGCCAGGATGATATCCATCAGACGCATGATGGCCGTATCGATCCTGCCGCGGAAATATCCGGCGACGAGGCCGATCAGCACGCCTGAAATGACCGAAAGCGTGACGACGACGACGCCGATAAACAGCGAGAACCGCGCGCCGTAGATCAGCCGCGAGAGGATATCGCGGCCGACTGCATCAGTTCCGAGCGGAAAGGAAGCACTGCCGCCCTCCATCCAGGCCGGCACGGCGAGCAGCACCGCACGGTTCTGTTCGTTCGGCGCATGCGGTGCAAAGAGCGGCGCGAAGACCGCGACGACAAGGATGACTGTGAAAACGACGAGGCCGATGACGGCGCCCTTGTTACGGGAAAAGTAATGCCAGAACTCCGCAAGAGCGGATGGCTGGCCGGTTTTGACGGTGACCGTGCTCATGGACCGCTCCTAGTGGCGAATACGCGGATTGATGAAGCCGTAGAGAACATCAACAATCAGGTTGACCATCATGATGACGCCGGCGATCAGAAGAAGTCCGCCCTGGACCACGGCGTAGTCTCGCTTGAATACCGAATCGACCATCCACTTGCCGATGCCCGGCCAGGAGAAGATCGTCTCGGTGAGGATGGCGCCGGCAAGAAGAACACCGATCTGCAGGCCGATCGTGGTGATGACGGGGATCATCGCATTGCGCAGCGCATGCACGCCGACGACGCGCAGCGGCTTCAGACCCTTGGAGCGGGCGGTGCGGACATAGTCTTCGCCGAGAACCTCGAGCATTGCCGAGCGTGTCTGGCGCGCGATGACGGCCAGCGGAATGGTCGCCAGCACGATGGTCGGCAGGATGAGGTAGCTGACCGCCGAGGCGAAGGCGCCTTTTTGGCCCGACAGCAGACTGTCGATCAGCATGAAGCCGGTGACCGGCTTGAAGAAATACATCAGCGAGATGCGGCCCGAAACCGGTGTCCAGCCGAGATAGCCGGAGAAGAAGATGATAAGCAGCAAGCCCCACCAGAAGATCGGCATGGAATAACCGATGAGGGCAACCCCCATCACGCCCTGATCGAACCAGGTGCCACGCTTGACGGCCGCAAAGACGCCTGCGGGCACGCCAAGACAGACCGCGATGATGATGGCGCAGAGCGAAAGCTCCAGCGTTGCCGGGAACAATGTGAAGAACTCGCCGAGAACAGGCCGCTTGGTGACGATCGAGGTGCCGAGGTCGCCGTGCAGCACTTTTACGAGATAATCGAAATATTGCACATAGACGGGCCGGTCGAAGCCGAGATCGTGCATGATTTGTGCGTGACGTTCAGGCGCCATGACACGCTCACCCGACAAAAGCATGACCGGGTCGCCTGGGATCAGGCGGATGAACGAGAAGGCTATCAGTGAAACGCCGAGGAATGTCGGGATCAGTACCGCGAGGCGGCCGATGAAAAAACGCAACATGGCAGGTTTTCCAATAGTTTCCGGCGGTCAGGGGAACCTGACCGCCGGCCGCACCCGGCGTTGACCGGGTAGTTTACAGATTTTTTATTATTCGGAAATGTCCACGCCGTCGAAACGGTGAATTCCGAGCGGATCCATGAAGAAGCCCGAGACCTTCTTGCTCATCGGAACGAAGACCAGCGAGTGGTCGAGCGTATTCCAAGGCGCTTCCTTCTTGAAGATCAACTGAGCCTGCTCATAAGCCTTCGTGCGCTCGGCAACGTCGGCCGTCTCCTTGGCCTTCGTCATCAGATCGTCGAATTCCTTGTTGCACCACTGAGCGCGGTTGTTGCCGCCGACAGCGTCGCAGCCAAGCAACGTATCCATGAAGTTGTCCGGGTCGCCGTTGTCGCCGGTCCAGCCGAGAATGACGGCACCGTCGCGCTTCTTGTCGGACGAAAGCTTCAGATACTCGGCCCATTCATGCGTGACGATTTCCGCATCGACACCGACCTTGGCCAAGTCGGCCTGCATCAGTTCTGCGGCGCGACGCGCGTTCAGCATGTACGGACGCGAAACCGGCATGGCCCAGATCTTCATCTTCAGACCCTTGACGCCGGCATCCGCCAGCATCTTCTTCGATGCTTCGGGATCGTACTTGTCGTCTACGACGGCATCGTTATAGGACCACATGGTCGGCGGGATCGGGTTCTTGGCAACGGCCGCGGCACCCTGGAAGACGGCATCGACGATTGCCTGCTTGTTGATCGCCATGTTCAGCGCCTTGCGGACTTCGGCCTTGTCGAAGGGCGGAATCAAGGTGTTGTAAGCGAGATACGAGACGTTAAGACCTGCCTGCTCGAGCACGGTCAGGTTCGTGTCCTTCTTGAGTTCGGCGACGTCAGCCGCATTCGGATAAGGAATGAGGTGGCATTCGCCGGCCTTCAGCTTCTGCGCGCGGACGGCGGCGTCAGAGGTGATGGCGAAAACCAGGTCGTCGATCTTTTCCTTGCCCTTGAAATAGGTCTCGTTCGCCTTGTAGCGGATGACGGCATCCGGCTGGTAGGCAACGAAGGTGAACGGGCCGGTGCCGAGCGGCTGCTGGTTCATCTGCGCCATCTTGCCGTCGGCGGCGAGCTTGTCTGCATATTCCTTGGAGATGATCGAGGCGAAGTCCATGGCGAGGTCGGCGAGGAACGGCGCTTCGGGATGATTGAGCACAAACTTGACCGTGAGGTCATCGACCTTCTCGACCGACTTGATCAGCTCGGGGAAGCCCATGCCGGCGGCATATTCGTAGGAGCCGCCTTCGACATACTTGTTCCACGGATTGTCAGCCTTGAGCTGGCGCTCGAAGGAGAAGATGACGTCGTCGGCGTTGAAATCACGCGTCGGCGTGAAGAAGTCGGTGGTCTGGAACTTGACGCCGGGATGAAGCTTGAAGGTGTACTCCTTGCCATCAGCCGAAACGCTCCAGCTGTCGGCCAGACCCGGTTCGATCTCGGTGCCGCCATGCTTGAATTCAACGAGGCGGCTGTAGACCGTACGCGACGACGCGTCGAAGGTCGTGCCTGCCGTGTAGAGGCTCGGGTCGAAGCCTTCCGGCGAGCCCTCGGAGCAATAGACAAGGGTCTTGGACCAGGCCGACGTCGCCATGACGGAAATCAGGGCCGTCGCTGCCAGGAGGACAGAGATCTTTTTCATAATATTGTTTCCCGGTTGTTCTTTTTTGATGTTTGGAGACCGTAGATAGGCATCCCGATCGACGGTCGATGGAACGACATTTATCTACTGAAAGCAACGGTCTACGGAGAAAATTTTTCCAGCTGGACAATTTTAGAAATTTTCAGTCAAAAATCAGCCTTATTTGGAAATATTCGCACAAAAACAACCGGATTTTTGTCGCATTTGGTATAAATGCACCTCCCAGAACGACATGCAGCCGCCAATTCCCCGCATTTCGGAGGCCGGCGAAATCCAGCAAAAGCAAAAACCGCGATTGCAGGGCAACCGCGGTTTGAGAAGTCTGGACTGCGCTTTTGATCAGGCGGCCGGGGCAACGACCGAAGGCTTGCGATAATGCTGCTCGCCGGTCAGTCCAAGTAGGAAATTGATCTGCGGACGAGCCTTGACGAGGTCGTCGATGGTATATTCCGAAAGCACTGCGAAGAAGGCGTTCAGCGCCTTGCGCAGGGCAGAATTCAAGCCGCAGCTGTCGACCAGCGGGCATTCGACCACGCCATCGTCCTCGAAGCATTCGGCCATGGCGAAACTGTCTTCCGTCACGCGCACGACATCGAAAAGGGTGATCTCGGCGGCCGGTTTACCCAAGCGCACGCCGCCGTTGCGACCGCGGAGGGTTTCGACGAGACCCGCCTTGTTCAGCGGCTGAAGGATCTTGAAAAGAAAGAGCTCGGAAACGCCATAGGCCTTGGCGATTTCCGGAATCCGGCTCAGGTGCCCTTCATTGGCAGCACAATACATCAACATGCGAACCGCATAGTTCGTCTGCTTCGTCAACCGCATGCCAATCTCCTGACTCGTGCCTGTTGAGACCTATATAGGCTGTTTGATAGTTTTGAACAATTCCAAAATATGAAAATCACATTCAGCTTATGAGGCCATTTGCCGCGACGTTAATCCGGCGCCATAAACGGCAATCGCAGACCGGCAGCACAGCTGAAAGGCAGGCGGGCTGACATCAACGGCTTAAAATCAAGAAATCGGGGGCCGAAAGGCCCCCGAATAACAGATCGCGGATCGTGGTGTCGTGAAGATCACTTCATCGTCGGCATGACGAATTCCGCGCCGCTCTTGATGCCGGAGGGCCAGCGGGCGGTGACGGTCTTGGTCTTCGTCCAGAACTTGATCGAATCCGTGCCGTGCTGGTTGAGGTCGCCGAAGCTCGATGCCTTCCAGCCGCCGAAAGAGTGGTAGGCCAGCGGAACCGGGATCGGAACGTTGATGCCGATCATGCCGATATTGACGCGCGAGGCGAAATCGCGGGCGGCATCGCCATCACGGGTGTAGATCGCGACGCCGTTGCCGTATTCGTGCTTCATCGGCAGCGACAGCGCGTCCTCGTAGTTCTGGGCGCGAACGACGGAGAGGACAGGCCCGAAGATCTCGGTCTTGTAGATATCCATCTCGGGCGTGACGTGGTCGAACAGGCAACCGCCGACGAAATAGCCGTCTTCATAACCCTGAAGCTTGAAATCGCGGCCGTCGACGACGAGCTTGGCGCCTTCCTCGATGCCGCGGTCGATGAGGCCGCGAACACGGTTATAGGCATCCTTGGTGACGAGCGGGCCCATGTCGGCCTTGTCGTCGGTGTACGGGCCGATGCGGAGCGATTCGATCTTCGGCGTCAGCTTCTCGACGAGACGGTTGGCGGTCTCTTCGCCGACAGGGACGGCCACGGAAATCGCCATGCAGCGCTCGCCGGCCGAACCGTAGCCTGCGCCCATCAGCGCGTTGACGGCCTGGTCCATATCGGCATCCGGCATGATGATCATGTGGTTCTTGGCGCCGCCGAAGCACTGGGCGCGCTTGCCGTTCATTGCCGCTGTGCCATAGACGTAGCGGGCAATCGGCGTCGAGCCGACGAAGGAGACGGCGCCGATATCGGGATCGGTGAGGATCGCGTCGACAGCGCCTTTGTCACCGTTGACGACGTTGAGGATGCCCGCCGGCAGGCCGGCCTCGATCATCAGCTCGGCAAGACGGATCGGCAGAGAGGGATCGCGCTCGGAGGGCTTCAGGATGAAGGCGTTGCCGCACGCAATCGCCGGCGCAAACATCCACATCGGGATCATGCCGGGGAAGTTGAAGGGCGTGATGCCAGCGCCAATGCCGACCGGCTGACGGATCGAATACATGTCGATTGCCGGACCCGCGCCCTCGGTGAACTCGCCCTTGGCGAGATGCGGGATGCCGCAGACGAATTCGCAGACTTCGAGGCCGCGGATGACGTCACCCTTGGCGTCCTCGATCGTCTTGCCGTGCTCCTTGGAGAGCATTTCGGCGAGCTCGTCCATGTGCGTGTTCAGGAGCTCGACGAACTTGAAGAAGACGCGGGCGCGGCGCTGCGGATTGGTGGCAGCCCATTTCGGCTGCGCGGCCTTGGCGTTTTCGACTGCGGCGCGCAACTCCTCAACACTTGCAAGCGCCACCGTCGCCTGCACTTCGCCGGTCGCCGGATTGTAGACATTGCTCACGCGGCCGCTGGTGCCGGCAACATGCTTGCCGCCGATGAAATGACCGATCTCACGCATGGGATGCTCCTCCTGTTTTTGGGATGCCCCACAATCGCACTTCAATTTGCACAAATCAATGCGCTGATATAAGCAACCATTGTGCGTGAATTGAAGTCACCCGATAAAAGGGACAATGACCGATGAGCGGAAACCTTGTCGTCAGAATGGCGGAACTCGAAATCGAGCCAGGCATGCTCGAGGCCTATCGGGTTCTTCTTGCCGAAGAGATCGAAGCATCGGTCGCCCTGGAAGAAGGCGTCCTCTCGCTGAATGCGATTAGCCTCAGGGACAATCCAAGCAGCATTCGTATCCTCGAGGTCTATGCCAACAGAGAAGCTTACGAAGCGCATCTGAAAACGCCGCATTTTCTCAAATATAAGAATGAGACAGCCGGCATGGTGAGGTCACTGACGCTCATCGACGTCGATCCCATCATGATGCGCGCCAAATCATGAACTGGGATGATGTCCGCATCTTTCTGGCGGTTGCCCGTACGGGGCAGATCCTTGCCGCCTCGAAAAGGCTGGGGCTCAACCACGCGACGCTCTCGCGGCGCCTGACTTCGCTCGAAGAGGCATTGAAGACCCGCCTTCTCATCCGCCGGCCGACCGGCTGCGAGCTGACGGCGGAAGGCGAGGTGTTTCTTGCTTCAGCCGAACGGATGGAAACGGAAATGCTGGCCGTTCAGGCCAATCTTGGCCACACCGATGCGGCAATTGCTGGAACGGTGCGCGTCGGCGCGCCCGACGGCTTCGGCGTTTCCTTTCTTGCACCTCGCATGGGCAGGCTGATCGAGCGCCATCCGGAACTGAAGATCCAGCTCGTGCCCGTGCCGCGCTCGTTTTCGCTGTCGCAGCGCGAGGCCGATATCGCCATCACGCTCGAGCGACCCGAACAGGGCCGGCTCGTCTCCTCCAAGCTCACCGATTACACGCTCGGCCTTTATGCCTCGCACGATTATCTGGCTACGCAGGGAGCACCCGCCGATATCGACGCGCTCAAGGTGCATCGCCGCATCGGCTATGTCGAAGACCTGATCTTTACCGCATCGCTGAATTTCTCCAGCGCAGTGATGCGGAGCTGGGATGCAGGCTTCGAGATTTCGACCGCGATCGGCCAGACGGAGGCGGTACGATCAGGTGCCGGCATCGGCATTCTGCACGACTACATCGCCCGGCAATATCCCGAACTCCAGCGCATCCTGCCTGATGTTTCGATCCGGCGCGCTTACTGGACGACCTATCATGAAACGGCCCGTGACCTGCTGCGCGTCCGGAGCGTTGCCGACTTTCTTCAGGAACTTGTCAGCGCGGAGCGGAACATCTTCCTTTAGGAGACGTGCTTGGCCGGCTCGTCGTTCTCATCGGGATTTGGAACCGGCGCCTCGTCGGGAAGCCGGTCCGGCTCCGGCTCCTTGATCGGCGGCACCGGCTTCCAGCCCGGTGCGGGCATCGGCGGCTGATCGGGAATGGGTTCATTGGGCACGGACATGACCGCCTCCCTTTCATGATTTTCAATATGAGTGATGTTCGCCGGGCTATTTGTCGGGCTTCAACGATTCGGCGGCGCGCATCGGCATGCTGTCGATGATGGCGAAGAGCTCGCCGCTGGCGATCGGCTCGGTGGCTTTCAGCTTGACCGTGCCGTCCTTGCCGAGGAGAAAGGCAGCGAATTCGCCCTCCTCGGGTGCCTCCAGGTCACGGCGGATCGCTTCACCGTCGAGACTGCCAGCCGCGCCGAAGAGCAGCCGGACATGGCCCCCCGACACCTTCAGCACCACGATGTCGCGCTCATCGAGCCCGGCCCGGTCGGCAAGCAGCTGATTTTCCTGGCGGGCGGCGCGGGCATTGTCCTTGTCGGCAAAAAGGATGAAGACGCGGTTCTTCCATTGGTAGGCTGCAAGGCTTTCGGCCGGCGCATAGGCGCTGTTGGTCTCGTCGATCTTGGTCGCGCCATAGAGAAGGGTTTTTGACATGCTCATTCTCCCGTCAGCAGGAACAACGGTCCGGGCGCAGCATGGGTTCCATCGAAACGTCGGGAACCGTCTTTTGGTTTCGCTTCCCGAAATCATCAGTGAGATTTGTACAATTGCCAATCTTACCTTGCGGCCTTAGCACGCTCGCCACAGTGCCTGATGATTAACCTTCGTTTGGCACTATGGAGACTTTCGTGAGCGTGGAGATCTCCTACGCGCACGGAGAAAGCTCTCGGGATGCGAAAGACCCGTCGACCTCGTCTTGGTGGTCTCCATCTCATGGGCGCGGCGCAGGTAAGCCGCAGGATCGACCGAACTCCTGGCATCGCCTTAATCAGTATGGAAATCGTCGGGTGCCGCATGGGAGGCTCAGCAATCTTGCCGTTTCGCGATGGGAAGGACAGCCAAATCGGGTATTCGGCTGGCGTTGAAATAGGCGCCATCATCGCATGACTACAGCTTGGAATGCGCCAGTCTATCGCGCATCAGTGCCAGCAACTCCGCCTTGCCCGACCGTTCACGGGTGGGCCGGGACTGCAGCGCGGTGGCGCCGCCGAAGGCTTGGTTCACGATCTCACTGGCCATCCCCGCGCGCACGATAGCGTCGTAAGAGGCCTCCCGCCGAGCGATGACCACCCTTTGTCTCCTTCATCGGCTTCAGAGATCAATGCCGCGTCTGCGGTTAACCGTGCGCTGGCGCCGTTCCGAGACGATCTTGTCGCTGCTCTCGAGTCGGACGGTCTGCTGCAGGA
>NZ_RJJT01000049.1 GCF_003938655.1 Rhizobium pisi | reverse complement strand
CGCGCTGGCCCCTGACTTGCCTGCGCGCAGGCAAGTCAGGGGCCAGCCAATCCCATCCAACGTCTACTGCGAAGTCACTCCCGCCGGCTCGGCACCGAATACCCGCACTTCTCGACGACCGTTCACAATCCGAAGCAGGATCGTGGATCTTGACCCAGGCCGACAACTCTTTGTCGTCGCCCAACGCACTTTCCGGAACAGACTGATTTATGCGCGATGCAATCCATTTGGCGCGTTCGATTTTTATGGAAGAGGGGCGACGTACCGTCATGCTTTTGAACCGCCCTCCTCGCGCTTCTCAATATCGAACTGATCCATCAGCGGTCTTCATCCCCGTGTTAAGCCCGTCCAAATCATTGTGATCATTTATCGTAGGAGAGCACCAGCAGTGTCGCTTTCAGTTACCAATTTCAAACGTCAAAATATCATGCGCCGCTTAGTTTTAGCGGATATTTTTGGCGCCAGTTTCAGGTAAGGATTTCACACTGGCAGCTTAAAACTGCAAAAGCGATTGCAGGCCTTGAACGATCGCTGAGGAGAAGTGGCTGATTGTGCGGTGTATAGCGAAAGCAAGCTGGCTGGATAGGCTCTCCCAAGGGATCAGGGTCGGTCTGCACCGCGGTGGATCGGGTCGCCGCTGAATCACGTCTCACAGCGCTTTTGCGACAAATCAGGTAGCAACCTAATCATATAACTGCGACCCGCTATGCCTTACCCACCGCCGCTCTGGTAATGACCGACGCAATATCGCCAGTGCAGCATCGCCACGCCCGCAGACAATGGTCCAGCAATCAGCGTCAACGCCGGTCCCCATTCTCCGAGTATCGGAATATCCTTCCCCAAAATCGAAGCAACCGGCACGTAACTTATGAATGCCAGGGGCATCACTGTCAGCATTATGACCTGGATGGCGCCCGAAAAGATATTGAGCGGGTAGCGTGCCAACTGCCAGAAACCGAAGAAGATCGAATAAAGGTAATTTGACCGCCCCCAGATCAGCGCCGTGGCGCCGATCATCGTCATGACCGAGCAAACGAGCATCGCCGCGCCTATCAATGCCGCAAGCGCAAATGGGATAGTCCAGGCCGTCCATGCCGGATGCACCTGCGTCAAAGCCCAAACGCTCATGCCCAAACCGAGAAGAATATGGCCGCCATAGCCGATGTTAAGGCCGGAGAACACCAGATAGGCCCATGGGCTAATCGGCTTGACGAGCAAAGCGTCGAACTCGCCGCGCTGCACCAGACCCTCCATGTCACGCATCTGAACAAAGCTCAGCGAAGCGCCTAGGGAATAGGAAAGAATATGGAAGCCGAGCAGCAGCGCCATTTCTGGCCAGCGCCATCCACCCAAGACTTCAAACCGAGCAAGGATCAGCCAGATCGCCGCATAGGCGCTGGCGTAGCCGAATGCCTGGGAGATCCATCCAAGGAGCAGCGAAGCGCGATACTCCAGGCGCGTTCGGATGTGCAGCCCGGCAATGAACCATAGAGTAGACAGCGAATGGCCCATGCTCACCCCCCTTGCACGACAATGCGATGCCGAGCTCGCGACCACAACAAGCCCACGGCACCAGCCAGCACCAGAGCCCACCCCATGCCGACCACCAGCATCAGTCCCGCATCAAAAAGATCGAGTTTTCCGAGATAGACGGCCGCCGGGTAATAGGAAATCCAGGCAAAGGGAAGAAACCGCGCAATGGACGCCAGTGCCGATGGAAAGAACCAGAGTGGCACGATGCTGCCTGACAGGAAAGACATGATGCCCTGTAGAAACCACTCGAGCGAGCTCGCATCCATGATCCAGAACGACAACAGGCCGATGGTCGTCGCCAGCAGAAAGAAAACGGAGAACGACAAAAGCCAGAATGCTAAAAACAACATGGCATGAGCAACACTCGCTGGCGGCTGGATGCCGTAAATCATGCCAATGACCGCGATGACTGGCAAAACCAACGCAATCAGCGAAAAGCCGAGATTGCCGAGCTGAACGGCAAAGAGATAAAGCGGATAGTGAAAGGGTTTCAGCAGGTGAACGGCAACATCGCCGGTTTTGACAGCCTTGCCGACCTCGTTGATCAGATAGCCCGGCTCCCACGCGCCGAGTACCGTGCCAGCAATCAGCGAATAGGTGATCATGTCGGAAAGACTGACACCATCCACACTCGGCTTGCCCGTGAACACCGCCGACCAGATTGCAATCCTTGCCAGCACTTCGACAAGCCTGCCGAATAGGCTTGCCCATACTTCGCCGCGATAAGCCAAGCGTGTCTGAAACGCGGTTGCGGTGAAAGCGAGATACAGTCTGCTCACGCTGCCTCCACCGCCAGACGATTTTGGTAATAGGTACGGATCACCTCTTCGATATCGGGCGCGTCGAGAGAAACATCGTGCAGGTCGTAGCCGTTGCCCAATTCCGTGAGCACTTCGACCAGCGATGTCTTGTCATCGTCGAGCAGGAAGTGCCGCGTCATGCCCTCGCCGCCGACCGGCGTTGCACAACTCAAAACAACATCGCCCGGGTCGGATTTGAATTCCAGCGTCAATCGCCGTCGCGCGCCGAAGGCCGTGCGCAATTTGGTCAGCTCGCCGTCAAACAGAAGCTTGCCGTCGTCCACCATAATCAGCCGTGGGCAGATCTGCTCGATGTCCTGCAGGTCGTGGGTGGTGAGGATGATGGTGACGCCGCGTTCCTTGTTGATCTGTGACAGGAACTTGCGCACCACATCCTTGGCCATGACGTCCAGGCCGATGGTGGGCTCGTCGAGAAACAGGATCTTCGGATCGTGCAACAGCGCCATCGCTATTTCGGCGCGCATCCTCTGGCCAAGACTGAGTTGGCGGACAGGCCTGTCCAGAAACGGCGATATGCCCAGCATGTCGCAAAGCATGCCCAGGTTCTCGTCAAAACGGCTTTGCGCAATGTCGTAGATATGGCGGCTGAGTTCGAAACTATCCCGCACCGGCAGATCCCACCAAAGCTGGCTGCGCTGACCGAACACAACGCCGATTTCCCGGGCGTTGGCCATCCGCTCCTTGTGAGGCACGCGTCCGAGGACAGAAACTCCGCCACTGGAGGGCACCAAAATACCGGTCATCATCTTGATCATCGTCGATTTCCCGGCGCCGTTCGGCCCGAGATAACCCACGGCCTCACCAGCTCCGATCGTAAACGAGATCTCATCGACAGCCTTGACCTCGGTATATTCGGGAGAGACCAATCCCTTGAACGAACCGATCAGGCCCGGATAACGGCGGCGCTGACGAAAGGTTTTCGATGTCCTGTCGGCGACAATGATACCCGTCATGATAAGGAAACCCTTTTAGAACTGCACTTTCTACCCGCCGGCATATTAGCATCGAGATCGTATTGAATGGTGTGGAAGATGTCTTCGGAAGCACTGAGATGTCGCCGGCTATCGAATCAAATTATCGACCAAGGATTGCCGATGCACCAGCCCCTGTCTGCCCTGGGCGTCTCCGGCGGCGATTTGGTATATCGATGTCGCTGGCCTTGCAGGCCAGCTTTTGTAGGCAGCAACCGATGTAATATTCAGCTAAGCGCTGCAATGAAATCTGGGGCTGAAATCGACCAAAACTGTCGGTTTCACTTCCGGATTGCAAACGTCAAAATGTCATGGGTCGGTTGGGTTTAGAGGTCGTCGTGGGTCCGGCTTTCAGCTAAGGATTTCAGTGGACGCTTAGAAAGCAGTGTGATCGATGATCTCAGAGGGTTGCCGATCTTCTTCCGTATTGAAGGCGCAGCGGACGAAATGGCAACTTGTGCGCCAATTCAGCCAGGTACGCTGTTAGTCTAGAACGAGGTCGCTACAACATGCATATTCGCAAGGCCGTCTCCGCCGACGCGGAAGAGCTTTCTGGTCTCCTGAACGAGATCATCCGAGCCGGCGGAACAACTGCACTTGAGACGCCACTGTCGCCTGCAGAGTTCGCGGATTGGTTTATCGATGGCGAATTTGCTCTTGTTTGCCATGTTGCCGAGCACGATCGGTCGCTTGTCGGCTTTCAATCCCTGAGTCTCTATGGCGATCCCCCGAAAGGATATGCGGACATCGCGACCTTCGCCCGCGTGAATTCGAAAATACGCGGTATCGGCAGCACCCTCTTTCCCTCAACCCGAGTAGCAGCAGACGCGCTTGGGTTCGAATTTATCAACGCGACCATTCGAGCCGACAATGTCAGCGGACTTGCCTATTACGCGAAGATGGGCTTTGAGACCTACGACAGGCTGGTCCAGATTCCGCTTTTGGATGGAACCCCCGTCGACAGGATAAAGAAGCGTTTTAGGATCGCCGCCGAACACCAAACGGCGCACCACGCCTGAATTTGTCGGCGGCCTCCTGGCCAGCCTTGGCACCCCGGGACGTGTCCGATTTTCAGCTAAGTGCTGCAATTGCAGTCGGTAACTGAAATCGACACCGAATGTGCCCCACGTACCCTGAACGTTGTAAGTGGGGCAGATTGAGTGGCAAACGACCGCAGATCAAACTGATATCCGCAATCAGCCTCTATTTTGTTGGAGACGAAGTACAATAGGCTGCACGTGATGACCAGGACATGGGAAATGCAAAATGATCATAGACAAAGCCCACGCGAAGCGAATTATAGACCTCGTGGTTTCACTGGATCCCACCCTCAATAGGCTCGCCGAAGAAGTCACATCGATTGAGAACACCGAGCTTTCGAGGGAGCTAAGGGGAGCTCTCGCTGAAATCATGGGGCAGGCCATGATGGGTATCATTGTCCCGCTTGAGAAACTTTTTCCCGAGCTGAATCCCGATAAAGCATGACGATAATTGTTGTTTTGGAAAACGCTCGTCGTTCGACCTACGCCGCTGCGTACCGCTGGCTCTGTTGGTCCCATTCCCAATCAAATGCAGAGCGCCACCCATTCTGCTCCACGTACCCACATCTGCCGCCCGCATCGGTAAGTGGGGCAAAATGAGTGGCCGGGGCAGTGAAACCCTCTGTCGGCGGACGTCACAAACAGCACTCGACTTCGTCCGCATAGCGATCACGATCGAATGCAAAGGACGTTTGCGCCGGCTCGTGACAAGGATCGACCTATCCGGTCATCGATCCCCGAGGCTTACTTCATTTGCTCCGGGTCGCGCTCATCTGCAGCGAAACATCGCTTCCAGAAGGACAGGCGCGATGGTCTGTTGATCGCCCGTTAATCGGCATGAGCGATTATCCAAGGCTGACCGAAACGATATACGAAATGGTGGAGCATGGTCCCGTTACGTCCGAGTACGATAATCTGTCCAGTTCTGGTGTTCAGCGGCGTTCTCTGGATTTACGATGTAGGACATTCTCAACTTTACGAAGTCGAGACCGCTGCAATATTGCGAGCCCAGAAGGAGGCGGCGTCGCCTGCATCTGCCTCACATATTCCGGATCAAACGACCGCATTCAGAGCCTCACCGATCGTTTCTGCGGAGGCGCTCGCAAGTGGCGACGATCAGGGGATCGTGGAATCCAATTTCTCTGTTGTGGATAGTCTCCGAGATTCGAAAGTCCCAGAAAACGAGATTAATCGAGCTGCATTGGAGAGCCGTTACGTCGATTTCTTTTATGGCGAAATGGTGGACGGGGGCTTTGCACAGTTTGTGGGAGAATCTGAGTGGGATAGCCAAACGGTCGCAATGGTAAGAAAGGGGCTTGTCGACCTCAAGGCGTTCCGACACCTAGAGCTATTCGACGACGGGGCGGCCATTGTTGCCGCCATCGATCCAAAGGAACTGCAACAGTTCATCAATACACCCCAACCCAGTTCCAAAGACCCAGTACTTAGGAAACTGAGTTTGATTGATCGTCAATTCTTTGATCTTAACGACCGAGAAAGCCTCGTAAAATTGAATGCGGCGTGGCTCCGCCAACAGCCAAATTTGATCGCGCTTTCACCAGAGGCCCTTCGAAATGAACTCCAGGGCCGCGGAGTGTACCTCCCCCGTCGCGACAAGATCTTAGCGAAGAGTTGATGGAGTGAACCGAAGAGCCTTTTATATGGCATTAGCGGCTGCGTGAACCACAAAGCGATCTGCTGTGACCTGCCACTGAACTTTCATCCAGCGGCGGTTAGAGCCTCGGCGGCTTTGAATACGCCAAATGGCGCGGTGTGAGCAACCGGCGGAAACGCGAAGCTTTCATCTTGCGCAGCGTTGGAGCCGGTT
>NZ_RJJT01000048.1 GCF_003938655.1 Rhizobium pisi | reverse complement strand
ACTTGAGACAATCGCCACAATGAGCGATGATCCCCTCATCAGCCTGCCAGCAGCAAGCTGACACTCATCCGGCCCTCTGGGATGAGCCGTGGTCGTCTAAGCTACACCACGTCCTGGGACATGATCCCTACGAAAATTACCATCCATATTTTCCGTTGGATTGAGTGAAACCTGGAGGGGCGCTTCAGGCAAGTTTGGGGAAGAGACCATAGCCAGCTCCGAGCGTTCACTGAGGCGAAATTGACCGCTTCCGGCCGACAGGAGCCTGTTCTGGTGAACCTTCCACACAGGTCGAACAGGCAGCATGCCAATAGACAAAGGTTGAGCAGGCTAATTGACTGCAACTGAGATCGGGAGGATAGTATTGACATGAAGCAATGGGGGCTTTGCAATGGCAAGCAATTTCCAGCTCATAGATACCGATAATGTCGCCGGTGCTCCACAAAGTGAAGAACAGCATGGATGGCCCGAGTTGAGCAGCGATGCAGTTTTCGCACGCGATGTATTACTCAGCCATTTCTTAAACGCGTTATGGATAAAAGTAGAATATCTCGCGCAGCTCGTTGAGAATGGCAGCTCCGCCCATAAAATTTTGGTCAAAGTTCGAAATGGGATTGCCGAATTTAAGGATGACCGTAGGCTACATTATCATGAACGAATGAATAGCGCGTGGACAAACGCTTTCCGACTTGAGCTGCTCCTAGCGCTCGCTGAACCTCCGAAACGACTTCTGCCGGAGCTTCAGGCTCGGCTCGCACAGGCCGACGAAGAAAAGGTTGCTGGCGCAGGCAGACTGCGCGGTATCTTGCAGCAAATGACAGCGTCGCAAGATCAAACGCATCCACCCGTGGTCGACGCTGACGAAAGGGAATCTCGACTCAGATCACTTCTTATCGATATCATTCAAGGGATTCAGTGGCAGCTGACAAGGAAGTATGCATTTCGGAACCTACAACGCGAAGCCACGAGGAAAATAATCTATGCTGCTGCAGCTTCGTTTGCGCTCTTCCTTCTCCCTTACATCGCAATATTTTTCGTTTATTGGGAGCACGACGGAAGCCTCAACGAAATCCGTAACTGGATCGGCCTTCCGCTTCTGACCGCTCTGGCAGCTGGACTTTTCGGCGCCTATTTTAGCAGGCTTCTATACCTACAGAAAAACTGGAGTTTGCTCGAATATGACGAGCTTGCGGCGGCTGGCGAATTGGCATCCATCATCCTGCGGGGCATCATTGGAATATGTGGATCGGCAATAGTCTTTTTCTTTCTTCACGCAGAGATCATAACCGGCAGTTTTGTCCCCGATTTTAGCAAGATGACATTCCTCTCCCATATTCCGCCGGATCACCTTCCAGCGACGTTCCTCATCGGCAAGGACCTTTCGCTGTTGATCGTATGGAGCTTTATCGCGGGATTTTCCGAGCGTTTAGTGCCGAGCATTTTGGGTCGAACGGAAGCGAAGCTGGACAGTTCGCCGAAGCCGTCCAATCAGCTCAATGGTCATTGATGGGTTTTGCTGTCGTCTCACCTCTAGTGGAGCGGCGACCATGAAAGCGTGAAGAGGATCGCGACCCGAAGTACGATAACTATGGTCTCCGAGATCGCAGCAACCAACGTCCTACACTGATCTCACGTCGGACGTCGACTAGCGTCAGGCAATCAGCGTCTGGGCGATCTTAAAGCGCTTCTGAGTCTCTCCAGGCTTGTCTGCAGGCTTCTCGAAGTTGAAGACAAAGATCTCTACTGCATCGTGCAAATTGGCAGTTGCCAGGAAGCGGGCACGGCTTTTCTTGAGGTACGGCTTCTGGATCTCATCAAGCATGAGCTCAATGTTTCGGTCGGGATCCAGAAGCTCTGCGTCGCTATGACCAGTTCCAACGCCCCCGTTCTGGTTCAGTTGGAAGAGGCCAAAGCTCCGCTCGCCTCGCAGGTTGGTGCTTGAAGGATTCAGATTGGATTCCTGAATGGCATTCGCGATCGCTGCAATCTGTTGCAGCGTCCCGTACCCTCGCGATGCGAACCTCTCCGCGATCTTCCGTGCCATGGGTTCGCGGGACCGTAAGATCTTGGGCGACGAGAAGTTGATGTCACCAACGATTGTCGGAGCGAGATCCGTCAGTTGACGCAGCTTCTTTATGAAGAGCTCGACCTGTTCGCTTATGATAACATCCACTGATGCAAAGCTTTCATTGAGCTTCGCTTCGATGGCTGCCAACATATCGTTGACCGTCGAACCTTTGAGAAGTGCTGCATCTCGGTTTGCCAGGTTCGCAAGGTCGATACGATCGGTCTGGGCTTGGGCAGGGGCGATACCTGCAATGAGTGCGGCGGCGTTTTGACCAACGTTGCCAATAGCCTGGCGAGCAGCGAGGAGACCGATGGTTTGAGCGAGCAGGAGCTGAACCATCGATACATCTGTCGCCAGCGCATCACTAAGGGCATCGGCCGTCTGGGCCGCCATGATCGCGAAGAGCGTGCATTGTGCCCGCCAATCGCTAAGTTCAGATAGACTGTAGCCGATCTCATACTCAGGATGGTTGGCGTTTAGTGTCCATTCCTCATTGGTGAACGCGAATAAGCCACTAGTTTGCGGTCCCTGCACGTCAATGATATTTGTACGCATCTGTGCGATGGTCATTAGGTAATAGGCATTGCCGCCGTAGTTTGCGGCGAGTTCCACGCATTCCGCCGCCACAAGAAGTTTGTCGAGTGGGCCGACTGTGTCCCTCGTCTTATCGATGGCCTCGTCGACCACCCATCCCTTCTCGCCAGTCGCGTCGATAAGGATTTCAGTGAACGGGAGCTTTTTGTCGTCCAGAACCGTAACCTTCGTGCCGGACGGCACTGATCTTATAATCGCCGCGTCGAGCGACGGTTTATCCCTCAGTACACGAGCGACTTTCATCACAGCCATCGGACCATTCCTTGCTCGGTTTCAAGTTTCAGCTATTGGCTCAGTTTGCCAACTGAATAAGCGTCAGGGACACCCCGTTCCGCACACGTCTTTGCCAGACTCAAGTCTGAGTTTCTTTTGAGAAGCCGGATATCCGATTCATTGATGCCGCCTGCGACCAACACGTCGGGCCTATTGTCGCCTTTGCCTTTGTAAAAGTCTCGAACAGCCATGCGTGTACTCGGCCCCAAACTTCCGTCCGGTGGGGCCACGCAAAGATACGTCTGTATCTTACTCCAGGCGACTGGACTTACTCCATCTTCTGCAGTCAGTCTCTTTGGTGCATGAGTACGCGGGAGCGGGGCTGTCACGCTTGGAGGACGTTCAAACGAGCGAGGTGGTGGCAAATTGCCCTCACTAGCTATCCTGAGGTCGACCCCAGAACCGCTAGTAGTCGGGTTAGCAACAGCGACTGCTGAACCCACGTGCTCGACGAGTTCGCCTTCAATTGTCGCGGGAAGACATAGATCAAGATATCCGCGGATATAACCGTAGGCGGCAGGGGCGCTATCGATGCTACCCTTTTGTCTTGCTGTGCCATCGCGATAAGCGCGAGCTAATTCACCCACAAACTTCTTGGTCGTCGCAGGGGGCAGCTCGTAAAGATATGTACCTGCAACCACGTCAGTAAGGTTTGACGCCAACCCAAAAGCCTGTGCTACCACGGTCATTGAGAGCTGCGTGGCACCAGTGACGCCAAGAATAGCATTGGTCGTTTGGCCAAAGGCGGATATCCCAGACTTAGCAGCTTCGCGTTGTCGGTTCAGCTTAAAGATCGAGTCAAAATAGATGGAGCAGCGGTCATCGACGTAGTTGTAGCCCGCTAAAGTCACATCATACCAATTCGGCGTTCCGCCGTAAGCGTACTCAGCGTCAGCACGAAGCGACTCCATTATGCTTCGGCGGTCCACGGATTTTGTAGCTACATCACTTGCGTTAAGGGTAGGCTCGACAGCTACTGGTGTCGTTGCGGTGCAGGAAGCAAACAAGCTGGCGGCGACCAAAGGTATGATGAGACGATACGCTGCCCGGACAACCTTGCTGCTTCTCGTAGACCCAAAGACTACCATACGCTACCCTCTGAGTTCGCTGGCGTTCCGCTTGCAGAAGACAATAAATCCGTGATCTATTGGTGGTTACTCGTATAATAAATCTCCCCAGGCACTGTGGAAAGCACCAGGGCAAAACTGTACATGCACAGATGGGCAATGCTCAGCCGTGGACGGATTGGTTATTCATTCTTATTTCCCTCAGACCGCACAATATTACTCGATAAAGTTGATTGCAACAATAAACTTGAAAGCTGAGATCGAAACGAGCCAAATGTTCCATATAGATTTAACTGTTTCCGGCTCGTGATAATCGTGCTTCACATTTTCGTCAGAAAACCGGGTGTGGCAAAGAAGAACATACTTTCCCGAGTGATAATGTTTGCAGAAATGTCGAATTACTTTTCCAATCACGGCGCCCGCGAAGCGCCAATAAGATCATTACTGCAGTCAAACGTGGGAGCTAGTGTTACGGAAGGCCGCGTATGTGATCGCTCATTACCTACCAGGGAAGGACTTAGACATGTCTTAGCGGTGGAGGTAGGACGCCGGAACTCACTACGAGGGCGTTGGCAACCGCGCACAGCTGGGATGCCAAAACAATGGTTGCGGGACTCTCGGCCGGTCGTTACATGACCGCCTCAAACAGACGGCCTGCCGTTCTTTCGGCGTTTGCTGTCCGTAGCAACACACGGGCGCTCCCCAAATCGGGTCGAGTGCCCGTGTTGTTTGAGGGCCATTGAGCGCATCGCCAGGCGGTCCTGCAGCACTGGTTATCTTCCAGAATGAGGTCTTCGGTTGTGCTGACGGGGTATGCGCAAGATCTATTGCCCACATCCCACGGTGGTTGGAGTGCACCGAAACAGCACCGGATACGAAGACGTACCGATCTGAAAGTCCGGAGCTGCTGTGTTCTGCACCCTCGTGGCTCTGGTCAAAAAGCCGAGCCCTGCTCGTCAAAACCACTACCCTTGCTGCAGACAAAACGCGGTGCGTCAAAAATACCATATCGCTCAAGTTCGGACGATTCCAAAGATTCCGGCAGCTTCCCACAGGAGTCAGAGAACAACGCCTGATACGATGCCGACCAGCGTTGCAGTTCGGTGTATGGTTGAGTTCGAGAGCCAGCAACTGTCAAAAGCCGACCGTTCTTGTCGAAGGACAAAGCCTGCACGGGATAGCCGAGAGACATCCGCGCTACCATGGTGTTCTTGCGCCAGTTCCATAAGTAGGCCCCGCCCTGTTCCACGCCAATCGCCAAGATGTCGTCCGATCCAAATGACATACTCAGAACGCGGCCCGGCAGCGTAGTTTGGCTCACCTCTGTTCCATAGGTAGTGTCGTAGACACGAACAACCGTCGAGTTGTAGTCGCCCTCGCTGTTTGCTAGCGCGACATATCTGTTATCAGTGGTGAACTCCGTAAATTCCCAATCACCTTGAAAAGCTGGTATCCTCAAAATCGCTCGAGATTTATCAATGTCGTAAATGACTTCACCGTCTGGATTTCGGTCCGTCAATAACAGTCGACCATCATCGGTGACCAACCGGGCTCGCGCTGTGCCAGGCAAACATTTCTCTTGTGACTGGTCCTTCGTGTCGGTCGTCCGGATACAAACCTGCTCGTTCGCACGCCGAGCAAGCCAGCGTCCATTATGGGACAATGCCTCGACCTCTGTGGGGGCATTCAAAGGGCATTCAAGTGCCGCTGCTGCGCCGACAGATATGCTGGCGCTGCATAAACGTTGACCAGTTTCCTGCGTGGAAATTGAAAGAATCCTTTCAGCACCCTGCAAAGTTAATCGGACTGGAGTATCTGTATGCGTAACGCATCGCGGAGTGCCGGTATCGCCTACGCGGTAAGCACAGCTCCGCTCACGTTCTCCAACCAGCACGACGGATCCATCTTGAAAGGTGAATACCCGTGAACTCACCACACGCTTTTGGATCGGCAGGATCTCATGTTCGCTCCGCCTGAACGGCCACAATTCGAGCTTAGGTTTAGTGGCTCCCTCTGGATTAACAGCGATAGCGATACGACCAGAGTCACCCGGTAAGATCGCTAAGGCGACTACCGGTCCTTCCACTGCGAAGCGCGTCACTTCTCTTCCTGTTCTCACGTCCCATAAACTGACCGTGCCGTCTGAAGGATAGGAAGCACCACTTCTCGTCACGATGTAGGGTCGGCCAGGCAACATCTCGACAGCATTGATGCGACCGTCATGGCGCAGGCGACCTCGCTCTTGCCCCGTCGTTAGATCGACAAGAAGCACTTCATTGCGAACAGATGCCTGAGGCATTTGACGAATCGCCGCTACATGCAAATCATGGGAGAGCGCCACCTGGGCAACGAACGGGATGGCATATTCTTGTGACTTGAGTGAAGCCAAATCGATTATCGATACGTGGCCATCGTCAGCCGAGGCAACAAAATATCCGGCTGACACACCGACAATTCGCCCTATCACCGGAATGCAAAAGGTCGGGGCCTCTATCGATGGCACAATACCCTCTTCGATAACCTCGTACACACAGGCACGGTTATTTCGCATTACGAGAATTGAGTTATCTTTGTAAGGCACAACGGCATCTAGGGCGGAAAATAGTTGGCACGTTTGCGCACTGAGTGCCGCACTCTCATCGATCTTCCAACTGCAGATGCGATCGTCGGAATAGGCGATCATTCGCCCATTATCGAGGATAAACCAAGCAGTCGTTTCCTGCCCTGGATCGCTTCCGAACTCCATAGGCAGATTTTCCTCGCAATGCAAAAAGCGGGGTGCCGTGTCAGGGTTTGCAAAATACATACACAGCTTTCCGCTTTCGTCGGATACTGCGAAAGCAGCGGATCGCGGTATCTGCGCTATGTGGGTGTTCGTCCTGCTGGTGTCGATGCAATACAAGTTGCGCACCGAGTGAGACGCGGAACACAGTGCCCTATTTTCCAGACGCAGCAACAGGTCTCCGAATTCAGTTCGTTGCAGCACTTGTGCCACTGGGGCCGGAAGCTCCAATTGATCAATCTCCGCATCTGGAAGCAGCCGTGTCCCTGCGAGCAAAACTCCGAAAGCCTCGGAATTAGATCGTTCGTGGTCTAGCAATCGCCATGCGGCTTCCCGAGCCAGCTTTACGCTCAGGGGCAACGTGTTTCGAGCGTCCTCGAATTCAAGCTTTGCTTGTGCGCTGATAAGGTTGGCGGTCGCAGCGTCCCGCTCGACGCGTGCGGATTGCCAGAACCAAATTGCGGTGGCAGTTAAAATAGCCAACGAGATAGCGATTACCGCGAATATCAGCCCACGCCTCACGTCCTGGCGCACGCTGTCGAACGATCTAACAATAGCATTTACCGTTTCGTCAGACGGCCCGTTCGCCGATCCCGCTGCGGTTTCACGAAGATCATGTCCCAGGACGTGGTGTAGCTTAGACGACCACGGCTCATCCCAGAGGGCCGGATGAGTGTCAGCTTGCTGCTGGCAGGCTGATGAGGGGATCATCGCTCATTGTGGCGATTGTCTCAAGTG
>NZ_RJJT01000047.1 GCF_003938655.1 Rhizobium pisi | reverse complement strand
TCCGCCCACCATCGCGAACTGCGAGCGGCAGCCTTGGATACTTGGCGCCAAATCGCACGTCTTCACACCGCATGAATCAAAACCTCACTCCGAGATCTTGCTTTCAGAGCGTTAAGTTTACAGTGCCACAAGGTCCTCTGCCGTTTTGAAGTATGCGCAGTTGATCTGTATCCCGTTCGTTAGTCGGAGCAAGGCGACATACGCCTCCGGCACCACCTCGCCTAAACCCTGCCGAGCAGCCACCTGCATCTGATCGAGGGCGTCTTCTTCCGCTACGGGATTGAGGTAGACACCAGCCATTGCGCTGCGACCCAATTCGATCAAGGTTTCCCATGCGTCAGTCTTGTCCGTCATTGCTTTTCCAATGATTGGATCAACCTCAAGCACGCACCTGAAAACAACGCTCGGCCGCACCGCACGAAGCGTAAGCGCTGTTCTGGGGCAACGTCGTGGATCAGCAGCGAGACGTCACCCTTAACGTTGCCGCGTAAGAAACTGAAACTAAAATTCAAAGTTGAAACCGCCCGGGATCATGATCGGCGCCGATGATGGCCGTAAACAGGTTACAAATTTGCGCGCAAAGTCACACTCTTGTTTCCTTTCTGCTTGGGGGGAACTCTTCGGCGCTGATTTACAGGTAGCGATTTCTAACCGTGCTGGAGCAACAAGAAGACAGCGATAATTGTCAATAGGAAAAGTCCTGCCCCCGCCGCGGCTATGCAAAAGAGAGTGAACCATGTCCGCGCATTGCGAAGGCGTGGCCGCTGATCGTCAGCCTTCCTAGTGACGAGATACGCACAGGCCCCGAGGACAACCGGGGTCGTTCCCCCGATCACCATCGCCATTGTTCCTTCTTGGGCAGAAGTTCGCCAGATCATCCCGCACAGGAAAATACCGGCAATAGTTCCCACGATCAATGAACCAAGAATGAGAAGAATGCGCATGGCGTGCCTTTCGACTTGCACGGGAGATGTAGTTATCATCTGTTGTTTGATAGGGCTTCGGAGCTTTTGGCAACGGTTCCGGAAGCAGATCACGATGGATAGGCGAGCAACCGGGATCGTGTTTTCCGCGCATTATCAGTCTGCCGGATCGTCGACCGTGATCTCTTCGAAATCCAGGATGCCTGCTTTTTGGTTGGGCAATGTAGCCAGCACCTGGCCAGCCACCGTCTGCACGATCGAGTTTCCGAACAGAACATCGGGCTGACCATCAGGCTTCGCGAGTTGGCCTCGTACCGGGCTCAGGATCAAGCTATCAGAATCCCGGCCTGGTGACGTCCACTCCTTCGAGCGGATGCGCGTACCGGCAGGGTATGTGACCACGCCCAGACGTAGCCCGGTTGCGAGGACCGCTTCGCTGAAATCCGCGAAATGGCGGTCGCGATCCACAGCTATCCGGGCGCCCTGCAGAGGCAGACCACGTACTGTTGTCATCGTCTCGGGCGCAAGAAAAATGGTCCAGCCACGGGAGGAGCCTGCATGTGCCAGCAGTTTCGCACCAACTGGGATTTCCCAATTTTCGAGGCGATTGGCGGCGCCGAGGACACAGGAATCGAAGACGATCTTGGCAGCTTCGATTTTGTACGCCACCGGCTCCCCTCTCCCACAGAGCCAGCCATCGACGCGCTGGTCGAAGGCCAATATCACCTCCACCGAGGTGGCCGCATAAGTATCTGTATCGAGATCTGGATAGAGGTTACGGCTGAGGCTCGTGGCAGTGAGGCCGTTGATCAAAATCGGAACAGGAAAATGGGCAGCGTCGAAGGCTTCACGGTCGCCCGGCCTCATGCTGTGCAACTGCGTTCCCGCCGGCATGGCGATTCCCGCCACCACAGCCGGGTTTTCAAGGGTAATATTCCGCGCCGCTTCGTCCCGTTTGATATCCGCATCCACGAGGTAGCCTTGATAGACGAAAGATAGGACGAATGTCGACGACAGCGCGAGCAGCATCATGATGGGCAGGGTGAACCACAACCATGCCCGAAACGTTTCTCGCGCGCCGCGCCGGACACTGAGCATCGCCAGCCATGACACGAGGAGGAGCGCCGAGATAGTCGAGACCAGAAGCAAGAGGTAGAAGAAGATGGAGATGGGGGCGATTGGTATCATGGCCGGCTGTGATGACTTTCTGAAATTGATGGCATAAAAGACGCTTTCGGATGTCTGCCGCCTTTTCCTCGTTCACTTTTCGGGCAGTGGAGCCTGAACTTTTCGGTCTTGATTCTGTCAACTCCAAAACGGCCGCTTCACTGATCGTAGCGGCGCTTACCTTGGATAAACAATACTAACGGATAGCTGAAGCAGTTTGAGCTGATCATACGTGTGGTCGGCTTTCGGCCTGAACAATCTGCGAGAGGGGCCAGTTCCGGCTGGAGCGGAGCTGTCGCTTGGTAGCAAATCAACAGCGATGACGCTTGTAGCGGTGACGTGCAAGTTCGGTTGAAGAGTGCTTGGTCGCGCATGCATATTCCGCCGCAAAACTTGAGGCAACGCTACCGGTTGAGGGCTCTAATGGGACCATATCCATGGTCTGCCATATCGCCCCTTTTGCTTTCGCGGCAGCTCGATTTTCAACCCCAGTCAATAAAAGCGATAAAAACGAGGCTTCCGAGAACAACAAGAGCGAAAGCGGCGGTGGCCGCCCGAATAATTCTGGGATGTCGGCGAAGTGGAAGATATGCAAACCAGAATGCTGCAATGAGCGATACGCTCAAAAACAACATTCCAACGACAAAGCTGCCAGCATCCATTCTGCTGAGCGCGGGGTTAGGCACCGTCCCGAGGTATACAACCGACAACCCAATCGTGATCAAGATTGTGAAAACAAAGCTGCAAGAAAAATACGAAAGCCGCAACGCCAGGCTCAACGGCTTTTGTACCGTCATAATGAACAAACGCATTGCTTAGGCGCCACATACTCACTGAATGACGTATGTGCCTTCAACGCTATCCCCCATCTTATAAATCAGGCCGTGGTCCTTGTTCAATTTGAGGTCCAGCCGCGTGAACGGTTGGGATTTGAAAAACGAGCTTGATGAGATCAAGACAACGCCCTCCTCGCTCCGGCTCCAACAGCCATTCGCAGCTTGGTCCATGTTGCCATAGGCCAATGCGTACTCAAAACTGCCGTCGGATCGCAGCAACAGCTCCGAACCTACCTCTGTGACACCTTGGAGATAATAGTGCCCTGCCAATGAAGCGTCAGCGGGCGTGCAATCATTCGCCGATGCGGGCTTACTCAGGCTTACAACGGCAAACAGCCCAAGGATCAAGCTACGTTTCAAATTGCGGTTCAACATGTTTTTGCTGCAAAGCTTCCGAGGGTGAATGTCATTCCCTGTATCGGAGCAGCAGCCCTCAAGCTAGGCATAGTATATAGCTAAACTGATATCATTGCCGAATAATCTGTTTTGTCTCAGAATTTCCGCCATTGCCGCGTTGAATCAGAAGGACGCGCGTCGACGGGAGACGATACACCATTGGTCGTCGTCTCGATCAACAGGCCTGCCGCATGACGGTTTCTCCCTTGCCTTCGACGGACGCGATCGTCGCATCGATCTCAAGGATCTCACCGGCGGCAAGGGCGTCATGGTCTATGGCCAGACCGAATTGACGCGCGACTTGATGGAGCACCGCGAAGCGATCGGCGCAATGAGCATCTATGACGCTTCCAATGTCTGTCCAGACGACAATGATGGGCAGTCGCCCTATGTGACCTACGGGCGGGAGGGGGGCCTATCGCATCGATTGCGACTTCATCGCCGGGTGCGGCGGCTTTCATGGCATCAGCAGGAAATCCGTGTCGCCGAAGGCTATTCGCACATTCGAGAAGGTTTATCCGTTCGGCTGGCTCGGCATTCTTGCCGAGGTGCCGCCGGTCAACCACGAACTGATCTATGCCAATCATCCGCGCGGCTTTGCTTTATGCTCGATGCGGTCGATGACGCGCAGCCGCTATCATCTGCAATGCGCGCTCGACGAGAAGGTCGAGGACTGGAGTGATGATCGCTTCTGGGACGAATTACGCCGGCGGCTTCCAGCACACCTTGCCGAAGTGCTGGTGACCGGTGCGTCCTTCGAAAAATCCATCGCCCCGCTGCGCTCCTTCGTGGCCGAGCCGATGCGCTTCGGCAAACTCTTCCTTGTGGGCGACGCCGCTCATATCGTGCCGCCGACCGGTGCCAAGGGCTCAATCTGGCGGCAAGCGAAGTCCATTCCCTGTTCTGCGGTCTCGCCGAATATTATCAGGACAACTCCAACGCCGGCATCGACGCCTATTGCGCCCGCGCACTCTCTCGGATTTGGAAGGCGGTTCGCTTTTCCCCTTGGATAGCGACGATCGGGAGCGCCCGCGCTATCCTGTAGTTCTGTTTCTTTGTCGTCATCGTCTCGCTTTATCGTTTTGATTGATAAGATTGAAAATCGAGTTGCAGCGAAAATAAAAGGAATGCGATAAGGCGCATCTTGGATATGGCGTTGTTAAAACCCTAAAACCCATTGATTGAAAACCATAGGGCACCGGAATGAATTCAATGCGTCGAGGCGTTCTTGCATTTTTGGGCGGTCTTATCCTGGGAAAGCCATCTCTCGTTAGAGCATCGGGCGAAACACCGGAATTTGCAGTGTCCCGTTCCAGCTACAAGCCACGCCACGTGCTTTGCTTTCTCGGCGGAGAAAATGGTCTTGCGGCGCTCCAGCAGAGCGCCCGCGCCGCTATCGACTTGTTCGGCGATGATTTTACTGTCGATGAGGACAGCTCGCGGGATGAGCCGGACGATCGGATGGTACGGTCATTCAATATTTGCTGGGACCGTGTCGATCCCGACGCCTATCAGGAGACCGATGAAGACGCTGTCGCCGCGCACGGGTCGGTTCTCTACATACTTGGCCCGTCAATGACGGCAGAGACAAGCGTAACGACATCCGCAACAGCCTTGATGTTTGTGCAATACATGCTCGATCATGGTGCAATTGCCGCAAAGGGTGAGAGTGCGGGCGTAGCGCATGGGGTGCAGCGATGGAGGAAGCTTTTCGAGCAGTCGCATGGTGCAGTGGCATCCCGCGATTTGCTGACACATGCAAGAGCTTGCCGTCTTGCATTTGCGCGCCGTCCCATCGGCGATGATGTCGAGGGGATGGCCAGCGTCGGCTTTCATCTGGTTGGATTGCCCGATGTACTCATCACCATTGTCCAAAAAGATGATCAGCAGCCGTCAACCAATACCGAGCAACTCGAGATCGCTGCTTTGATTGATGATATCGCCGATGAAATGACACGGGAAGGCGTAGAGGCAGCCCTGGCGGCTCGTCACGCCGCCCTATCCGACGACACTCGATACGAAGAAGACGAATACAAATTCAATCCGTTCGGAGTGGCAAGCATTCAAGAGAAAAAGCTTTGACGAAGAGACTTTTGAAACTCTCTCTCATTCTGATGGTCCCGATCATTGGAATTTCCTTTCTGGTTCCGACCTATCCCGATGTTCCTGTGGAGACAAATGAAGCTGTTGTCGCGCTCAATGTCAGCAATTCGGGTGAGCGTCTGCTCTTGCGAACGCTCGTTCACGATTTTGATTTCACTCTGCCTCCAAACCGTCTGAACGAGCTGTCATCGGCACGATATGATCAACTCAGTTCGCTCGGTGGAACGCGCGCCTATCTCGACACGATAAGAGTGCAGTCGACGGGCATGGCGACAGCCAAGATCAGCATTGTGCTTGGCGGCTATGATTCCAATCTCAGCGAAACAAAGAAAGGCATATTGCCTGACAATCTCAGAGCTAACCTGGCAACTCTTGGCTTTGTGCCTTCCAACGGAAATGTCGTCGGTGATTTCGACACGCCGCTGTACATGATCTGGAGCACCGAATTGTCAGGACGGCAATACCCCGCAAACAGCCGCGAAGCGTATACCGGGGTCGATCTCACGACGCCAACTGTCTCGGAAACATTGGTGGTTTCAGATGATGAGCCGGCACTGGAACGGAACCGGCGGCTCAATACTATGTTGCGACCGTTGACGGCTTTGAGAGACGGGGTCGAGACAGGGGCTCTCGTGCTTTTCATGATCATCATCGGAGCAAATCCAGCTCCCGGCGGATAGGTGTGAAAAAAGCATCCAAGGGCGCCACCTTGAAGACGTCGCTTAAGTTATAGAAATATATTACGTTCTTTGGAGAAAATAGAGAACATACCGGCGGAGCCCGTAACCCCATTGATGTTCCGATTTTCCTATAAATTTTAAACTGTTGCAGGGCATCCCAACGGGGTCATTGTTCAGAGCCTGTTCACACTCAAATACGTATCGCCGCTTAGCTGGGGCGCATCAACCTCACCGGCATCTACTCCGGGGATACCGAGCAGCAAATGCCGGAAGGATTCAGATCCATACGATTTCCTGGCCTTCTTCTCTGGGCCGCATGACGTTCATTGTATGTTCGCCATTAGGGCAGGATTTTGAACTTCTGCTCTTGTCCTGGGCCCGTTCTGTCGCGCGGCTTCCACGCCGATCAGCCAGCGCGGCAGCTGTGTGAAAAAGGCAGCCATTTGCGCCCGATGTAAAGCCTTAACATTGATCGGCACTCACACATGCAACATGGCGGTCTTGAACGGATTGGAACCGGCGACCCCTCCGACCGAAACACGTTCATCTTCATGCTTCAAAATGAACGCCTTTTATGCGTCCGAAAACAGCGATGCCTTCATCGTCTTCCGTTTCTTTCCAAGCTACGAAAATGCCCCGAAAAACTCTAGCCAAAATTGGTCCAGTTTGAAGGGTTCAGACCAAAGACGGAGCAAATCACGTCGGAATTCGACACCCGAATCTCTATCTCGGCCAACTATGAATGGCTCACCGCTCACAGCAGGCCGCTCGACCTGGCGTAAGCTTTCCGACGATTTCGCTGGATGGCTTGACAAGGCCTTGCTTCATGTCAATTTGCACTAAATGCGCGAGTGTGGATTGACATGAAACAATTTTACCTTTTGGGAATGATGGTGCTTCTCGCAACACCGGCCGTGGCGGACACCATTGCCGATATGAAGAGTTGCCGAGGTGAAGCTGATTCATTGAAGCGCCTGACCTGCTATGATGCAATAAAGATCGATGGCGAGAACACTCCTGCGGATAGCCAAACATCCGCCGCAGTACCCAAAGGGGATGAAGCGAAATCCAACTCCCCGATCACGGCCGCAAAAGTGAGACTTGAGATTCGACAAAAGGATTTCCGTAGGCAGATTCTCAATGATCAGATCATCCTCGTCCCGACCCTCAGAAACGGCACGAAGAAAACGCTCGTTGCAGTCGAGCTCAACATGACCATCAGTGATGCTTTCGGAGAAAAGATTGTTGATCAAATCGCTCGTCTCGACATTAAAATAGCGCCTGGCAAAACCGTAGAAAGCGATTCAATATTCTACTGGAAAGACAACCCCTTCATATCTGATGAAATCTACGACAAGCTCGTAGGGCCGGTTTCCACTGGTGTGGCAAAAGCATCTCTCGATGTGAAGAGAGCTGTTTTTTCGGACGGCACGACGGAAAGCTACCTGTGATTTGGCTCCGATGATTCACCCCCGTTGATATTCGCGACAACCACTTGGAAGTGCCGTAAAGAAATTAAGTGGGGTTATCCCGGCGCGGAACACGACCCTACTTTAGCGCGTAATTATATGATAGTATCAATATCTTGGACACATTTCCCGATAGGTCAACTTTCGGATCCGCTTCACGTGTGACTGTCCTGTTCCCCTCTCGAGGTTGAGCGATGAAACTGTTTGCTACCCGGGTTTGGGGGATGGGCTTCGAGCGTATCCCGATCGCAACCTTCGGAATGAAGGGGCATGTCGATCGCCTGCTCCGTAAGCGCGATTTTCGATGCGCCTTGACGGCTTCGGCACCGCTAAAGCGCCATCGCACCGGTTTCGATATCCGGCTCTATCAGGTCACGGTAGTCTTGGAGTAGTTGAACGGCAGCAGGTCGCCGA
>NZ_RJJT01000046.1 GCF_003938655.1 Rhizobium pisi | reverse complement strand
ACATCGTCGACCTGCTGCCGTTCAACTTCGCCAGAACCGAAGCCGCCTGACACAATACGATTCCAAACGTTGATCCGATGCCAATCAACGGGTTGGCGTCAACGTGCAGCGAAAATCGCGCTTACCGTCGAGGAGCTTTTTTTGTTTCTGCTCCGTGTCGAGCTCGCCGGCCCGCCGCTTTTCCAGGTAATCAGGCCGCTTGAGTGCCTCGAACTGCTTCTCCATGATTGTTGCGGCTTCCATGGCGGCGAGGATGGAAGCGATCCGGCCGTGGACTTCCAGGGACGCGGGCTGGTGGCCGGGTGTCTTGGCGATGACCACCTTCTGGATGGACTGCCGTACGATGTTGATGAACGGCTGCTTCGTTTCCGAGTCGGCGTGCTCGCGCATGTAATAGAAGGCGGAGTTGATGATCAGCTCGACTGCCTGCGGGCTGACTTCCGCCTTCAGCTTCTTGACCTTCTCCTCGAAATCCTCCTCGGCCGGTGCTTGCCTCAGCCGCGCTTCAAGGCCGGCGCGACGTTCTTCGAGTTTGTCGAGCATGTCATCGAGGGCGGCAAGACGCGGCCGGTGCATGGGGGACCCGCGTTGGGCTGCCTGCCATCAATGAATCTTTACGCCGGAGGGCACGGCATGGACGTCGGAAGATGCGGTCGGTTGGCTTCCGGCTGCCGCCGCCAATTTGCGGGGCCGGACGGTCGCATGACCTCTCCGGCCGTTGCCTCGCACTGAAAACTGAACTCCTTGATAGCAGCAATGGCAATGTCGATATCCTCTAGGACAAACGCCACTCTGCTGGTCGTCAATGGTGGACGATGCGAGCTTTTGGAAGGATATACAAGTAGATAGCATCCCTAGTGCTAATGTATCTCTTCACTGGCGGGTACTCAAATGCTCTACTGTGAGCGCCGTTTAAAGGCAACAAACCACCTGACCCTGCAGGGGCTCCTTTGCCGCCGCGGGGATGCGGGCCCTCTTCCTCTGCCGGGCTATTGACTAGCGTCACGAGCCTCGCAGATCCAAGAGCCGCCGAGCAGTCACATCTGATAGACCGCTCACAATCGACGAAAGTCGCTACCGCACCCGGAGGCAGTACACGATGGCAGCGCAAAGATATAGCCGTCGCAAGAACCTCAACATTTACTGGACGGTGTTCGATAAAGTCGTCGGACAGCCGGCCGTCATCAATGGGTTTGTCATGGACATGCTGACCGCCGAGGAGGCCGATAGCTTGGTAGATCTGCTAAATCGCGGCAACCAAGCGAGCCTCTGGTATTACGCCGAATGGTTTTAGAAGCAACCGGCTGCCGCATAGATGCGGTGAAGCTCGCGCCGCGGCATCTTCGTCGGAGCATCGATATGGTATGGAGATGGTTTGGAAGGCGGGAACATCGTTGGGTCTATATGCTGGACCTCAATTCCCGCCAAGAATATTGAGGGCGTCTTGCAATCTAAGGGCAGCCAGCGCCTTCGTTGCCTCGTCGGCGGGCCATCCGGCCTCCATTGCCGCCGACAGCAGGGTGGCCTCGGTGTGAAGCTCCAGCCTCTCATAGAGGGGCTCAAGCGCCTCTCGGGCGGTGACAAGATGCTCGTCTGGAGGCGTGATAGGAGTCGGAGATACCGTTGGCATTCTGCGTCCCTTCCTAACGGTTTTGGAACCTGATTGGCCATGATTCCAACGTCTAGTGAATGGCTGCCGACGCCGATGCGAACATGACCAATTTGGAGGGGCCAGCACTCATGAGCAAAGGGTAAAACAAAGAGTGCAGGTCCGCCATCATACTTGTGTATGCGCAAATTATACGGAGGCAGCACACAGGCGGGCTGCTAGGGAGCCATGCCCGGCTCGGCCACTCATTTCGAGCATGAAGCCCATACGTTGCTCCGTGCTCTCCTAGCGGCGCGCAAACGGCTTCCAAGGGAATGCAGTAACGCAGTCCAGGACGACGTTCTATCTGGTCGATGTCATCGGCCGTGGGAAGAGGAGCGCGCCGAAGGCATCTCATCGCGAGGAGCGGGTGGTGGTCTGATTTCTGGCAGCGGGCCTGGATGAAGGACACGTAAACCCCCGTATAAGTCGTCTCCTCCTCTTCGCTACCCGATCCTTCCTCAAGATCAATAGCAGGTCAAGCGGCGTCCTGTTACGGTCAGGTACTTCTCCCGCGCGGCAATGTCATCAAGCTCACGAAGGCGTTCATCACGCCTCGTGATGCCTGCATCAATAACAGACTTGAGGCCGGTTCACCAACGATAGGTGGCGGGCGAGCCGATGGGTCGGACCGTTTGCCTCTTCGTTCCTCCGCGTTCCTTCTAAGGATTGAGACCATGACACATGAACTCCACCGCATCCAAATCGAGCTGGTCCCATTGACGCTGTTTCCCAGCGCATATGGGGAAGCTGGGCCTTGCGCTCCGGGCTCTCCGCTCCACATGCCGCCAGATATATCATCATGGCCGCCTATGGACTTGGAGGCTCATTTGATGATGTTCTCCGTCATGCCATTCGAAACGATCAAGTTTCCCTGGGAACAAACTCTGCACGCCTGGAAATCTGCCTTTACCCTATACGTTACTGGAACCCAGTTCGGTCTTTTGTGCTACTCCGTCGGGCTTGTCCGCCTTTTAGACGACTTCGGGGATCTCCGTCCTTCAGTGATTTCCGTGACCACGCATTAAGCCGGAGCCGCGGCTTGGGTCCAGAATTGAGGATCATCGAGCTTGGTGCCTAGCACCTTTTAGCCGGTGCAGACTTGTTGATGCTCTCCGTCGCCTCGTCCAGTTTCCGGTCGCGCTATTTCGCACCGCGATCGATGCGCTTGTTGCTTTCGCCCCCGCCGCCCCCGTTGGCCCGATGACTGAGTCGTGAAGGTGAATTCAGCTTCGGCCGCACCTCAGGCGTCTCGTGATGGAGAAAGGGGCCGGGCCGACGGCCTTCACACTTCGACCTGCCCTGGCTGCGAGAGCTTCAGCCAGTTGTTGGTCCTATCAGTTTCCCAACATTGCCATTTGGTCGGCATGCTTTGCGTCAGCGGTTTCGTCTCGTTCGAGAGGCAGCGTGAACAGAAACACTGCCCCACGAGGTTCACTAGCGGTGGCCCACATCCGACCCCCGTGAGCCTCGATGATCGAACGGCAGATCGCCAGGCCCATGCCCATGCCGCTCGATTTGGTTGTGTAGAAGGCCTCAAAAAGACGGTCCATCGTCTGTGGGTCCAGGCCTGGACCCGAGTCGCGCACCTCGACGACCACGCCTCCTGAGGCCTCTGCCCCGGTGCTGATCAGCAGTTCGCGCTCGTCCTCATTGATGCCGCCCATCGCCTCGATTGCGTTCATGATCAGGTTTAAGATCACCTGTTGTAGCTGGACGCGATCTCCTTCCACCAATGGGAGGCCCGTCGCGAATTCTGTCTGCAGCGTGACGCCTTGTCGGAGCACTTCACTGCCGGTCAAGGCAATTACGTGACGAATGGCTTCATTGAGGTCGAACTGCTCCTTGCGAGCCGGCTCCTTCTTGATCAAAGCACGGATCCGGCCGATGACATCGCTGGCTCGATTGGCGTTCTCGGCGATCCGGCCCAGCGCCTGAGTCGCCTCCTCCAAATTGGGCGGATGGATGCCGAGCCAGCGCAACGCCGCCTGGGCGTTGGTGAGCGACGCGGCGAGCGGTTGATTGACTTCATGGGCGATGGACGCTGTGAGCTGGCCCATTGTGGCGACGCGATTTGCATGGGCCAGTTGCCCCTGCGCCTCGCGCAAGGCTTCCTCGCTCTCCCGTAACGCCTCTTCGGCCTGCCGCCGCTCCGTCAGATCGAGGACGAAAGAGACACCTTCGTTCCTGCTTTCTTCTAGCAGTGCACCGCCAATCAGCACGGGCAGCCGGGTGCCATCTTTCCGAAAATACTCCTTCTCGAACGGTTGGACTGCCCCCATCATCTTCAGCTCTGCGACGGTCCGTGCGTCGCGGTCGCGCCATTCGACCGGCGTCAGGTCCGTCCAGGATAGCCGACCCGAGGCAAGGTCCTCTCGGTCGTATCCCAACATGCGGAGGAACGCGTCATTGGCTTCAAAAATACGACCTTCGATATCCCAGATGATGATGCCGATGATGTTGGCCTTGACGAGGCGACGGAACTTGGCTTCGCGTTCAGCGAGATCGCGGTACAACCGGGTATTCTCCAGTGAGATTGCTGCCTGCGAGGCGAGCAGCTTCAGCACCGCGATCCGAGCTGGCGCGAAGACCCGAGGGGCGAGGTTATTTTCAAGATAGAGCACCCCGGTCAGTTGGCCCTGATTGAGCAACGGCGCACAGACAATAGAACGAGCATGGCGCTGACAAATATATGGGTCCGCGGCAAATGGATTCTGAGCTGCTGCGTCGTCGAGGACCACGGTTTCGTTCGCGCGCAAGACAAAACGAAGGAGCGATTGTGGCAGCGTAAACTCTGTGACGATCTCGTCGAGCATCTGCACCGCGACCGTTTCACCGCAAGTCGTGGCCTCCGCCGCGATCCGTGACTCACCGCCACGCGGCAGGATCAACAGGCCGCGCTCGGCGCCTGCCTGCTCAACGGCGGTGCGCAAGACCGTGTCGATCAGCTTTTGAAGGACAATCTCGCCTGACACGGCTTGCGAGATTTTGATTACGGTTGCGAGATCGAGTTGCTCGACCGGCGCACCAATAGTGCTTGTTGGAGTGGGACCGCGTTCGTCCCCTCTCAGGTCCGGATAGAGCTGGTCGAGTTGCCTCACCTTACCGTCGGCGCCCCAGCGTAAATAGCAACCTCGCGCGTTGCGGAGATAGAGACGAGTGAAGTCCTCGAAGCCTCCCTGAGCATAAAAGCGGGCGGCGAGTTCATATGCGAGGGCTTCATGATGAAGGAAGCCGTTGGTGCGCGCTGTGCGGATCGCTTGTTCGTAAAGGCGCACGGCGTCGATTTCGCGGCCTTCAAGGCGTGCTATCTCGGCGCCGACCAGCGCGGCGCGGTTTTCGAAGTTTTCTGGGCAATTCTTCGCATAGATCTGAAGCTGTCGGTGGTGGAAAACCAGAGCCTCCATATGCCGCGCCCGCTGGTCAACCATCGCATAGTCGCAGCACGCGGCGCGGGCCAGGGCACCGTAGAAATGATGCTCCGGCGTCTCTTCGAAATGCGCCACCGATGTCCATGGCAGCCTCTGCGCCCGCAATGACGCATCGACCGCCGCCTCATAGTCGCCCGCGAAGAACCGGGCCTGGAGTTTTCTGACGAAGTAGCAGGTTTCCGCAAGATTCGGATTTTCCGAAAACCGGCGTTCGGTCTCAAATTCGTCAAATCCGTCGTCGTCAAAGGAACCGAATTTCCGGGTCAACCCGCGCAGCGTCCGGACGAGCCCGAGCTGCGCGCTGGTGAGGTCTATGACGAACTGGAACTGCACCTTTTGCGCAAATGTGAGGCCAATCTCCGCTTGGTCTTGCACTTCCATAAGCGGATCTCCTGCCGCCAGCAGATTCGAATTCAAACTGGCATAGCTGTATCCGGCAAACGTCAGGTCGCCGCTCTGGTCGGCAATTTCAAGGGCTCGCCGCAACATGTCGCGGCCCATTCGGACATGTCTCGTCCATGGTATGACGTGAGCCCCAAAGTCTTTGTAAGTCCTGGCCTGAAAGCGCTTCAGATCGTGCTTCTCGACCAGTTGGCAGCCTAGCTGACCGAAGCGGAAACCGGCCTCATAGTCGCCGAAGCGCGGCCCGGCAATATAGCCAAGCGACACATAATGGTAGCAGGAGCCGTCGCTGTTGCCACGCTCGAGGCTCAGATTCACAGCCAGGCAGATTGCCATGCATGCCAGGTTCGCGTCGGTATGCCATACCGCCCCAACGAGCCTGGTGAGAATATCCAGCGCCGCGGAGGATGCTGGGTCGCTCATCAACGGCAGATCAATGAGATCCTTGATCGCGCGGCTCCCGAGCTGCGACCAGATCCGGTCGTATTCTCGTTGCACCTCCGCATCGGCCGGATGCGGCGACCAGTCGACGCCGAGATACTGCCTCAGGTAGTCGAGACCGACGTCTGCGGAGCGGCTGGTCTGCCCGAGCGCAGCATACAGATCAATGCGCAGGCAGGCGACAGCAGCCTGGTCGTCGGAGCCGACAGCACAACCGGAAAGCTGGGCTAACCGGTCCTCCGCATCCGGCAGCGCGCCAAGCAGGAACTCGCATTCGGCCCGGTTCAGCTCAAGCGCGAACGCCAGTTGGTGCTGGCGCTCCCAACGGTCTCCCGAAAGCATCATCGTGCCAGAAACGAAATAGTGCAGAGCGGAAGCGTATGCCGTCGAGGCCTTGGCGCGCTTGCCGGCCAGCAGATTGAACTCTGACAGTTGCTCGCGCTCCTCTGCCGAGGTGATCAGTGCGGCTCCGCGATTAAGCTGGCTGACAATCTCGAAGACACGATCGTCAATCCGCTCCGGCGTAGTATTCGCCGCAAGTAGTCTCCCTATGCGAAGGTGTAACTCGCCGCGTCGATCCTCCGGGATCAGCGAATAGGCGGCTTCCTGAACGCGATCGTGGACGAACCGGTACGTGCCTGCCAGACGCTCGAGCAGTTCGTGAGCGACGGCAGGCCATAAGGCCTCGGCGACTTGCTCCTCCGGGATCCCGAGCACGAGTGAAAGCACCCTGATATCTGCGGTGTTTCCAAGACAGGCGAACTGCTGCAACGCCTCCCGCGTTTCGGGCGGCTGACGCGCGAGCTTGCCGACCATGAGGTGCACGACGTTGTCGGTATATCCCTTGGAACGAATGCGCTTGAGATCCCAGGACCAGCATGCCGCGTCATGATCGAAGGTGAGCATCCCCTCTTCCGCGAGCGAAAATAGGAACTGACGGACAAAGAACGGATTGCCGCCGGTCTTGTCGTGCATCATTTGTGCGAGTGGGGCCGCACGATCGGGCTGACAGTGGAGCGTATCCGCGATCAACTGCTGGAGATAGTCCTTAGTGAGCGGCGCAAGCGCGATCTCCGCGACCTTGCCGCCCGCGGTCTTGATCACGTCAAGCGTCCGCATCAGCGGATGGGTGGCGGTGACTTCGTTGTCGCGATAGGCGCCGATCAGCATGAGCTGTTGCAGATCGGACCGGGTCAGCAGATCCTCAAGCAGATCGAGCGTCGCGGCGTCAAGCCATTGGAGATCGTCGAGGAACAGCGCCAGCGGATGTTCGGGCCGGGCAAAGACACTGATGAACCGCCGGAAAACCACTTGGAATCGTCGTTGCGCGTCCTGTGGTGGAAGTTCCGGGACCGGGGGCTGGTCGCCGATGACGAGCTTCAATTCGGGGACGAGATCGATCACCAGCTTTGCGTTCGGTCCCAGCGTCTCGCTCAGCGCCTCGCGCCACGGTGCCAAGTCCGCCTCGCTCTTCGCCAGGAGTCCCTTGAGTAGGCCCTGAAAGGCCTGCGCCAGGGTCGCATAGGGGATGTCCTGTTTGTACTGGTCGAACTTGCCGGACGCGAACAGCCCGCGCGGCGGCACCAGTACCTTGTGGAGTTCGTTGACCACCGCCGACTTTCCGATGCCGGAATAGCCAGAGACCAACACTAACTCCGGGGCTCCGCCCAGCACCACGCGGTCGAAGGCAGCGAGCAAGGTCTCGACCTCATGCTCCCGCCCGTACAGCATTTCGGGAAGCAGCAGCCGGTCTGCGATATCGCGCTCGCCGAGCGGGAATGCCTCAATCCGCGATTCCATTTCCCATTGACGGAGGCAGCGGCTCAGATCGTGCTCGACGCCGCCTGCCGTCTGGTATCGTTCCTCGGCCGTCTTGGCGAGGAGCTTCATGACGATGGCTGAGACTGCCTGTGAAACATCCGCCGCCCGCTGGCTGGGAGGCATCGGCTGTCGTGCAATGTGGCAATGCACCCATTCCATCGGGTCGGAAGCGGCAAAGGGCAGGCTCCCGGTCAGCATTTCGTAAAGTGTCACGCCGAGCGCATAAAGGTCGCTGCGGGAGTCTATCGAGCGGTTCATGCGTCCGGTCTGCTCAGGGGCCATGTAGGCAAGCGTTCCCGCGATCACTTCGGGCGGCTCGAGCGCCTGCCGTTCGCGGGAGAGGCGTGAGGCGATGCCGAAGCCGGTCAGCCGCACCTCGGCGCCCGTGCCCGTTACCAGTATATTGGCCGGTTTGATGTCCTTGTGGACCAGGCCGCGCTGGTGGACTCTGCCGAGCGCAGCGGCGATACTGATCGCGAGGCGCAAGAAAAGTCCCGTTTCCATTGCCGTTCCGAGCCGCCGGGCGAGCGGCTCGCCGCCCGGATCTTCAAGCACCAGCATGGTCCGGCCGCCTTCGCGCACCAACTCAAGCGGTCGCACCGCCCATGCGCTATCGAGCTCATCCTTCAATCCGTATTCATGGTCGAGGCGACCGAGGCTTGAAGGTGTCGGGTACTCGAGGGCCGAAAGCACGATCAGCACCGGGTTCGACTTGCCGTCGGCACCCCGGCGCCATTGCCGGTGGAACACGCGATCACCGGCCTCCCAAAGAACCTCCAAACTCCCATCTCCACCAACGCCGAAGAAAGAGGATGTGCCTGCTTGCCGACTTCGTCATCTCGCCTGTCGCATCTGGCACTGCCACTTTCGTTTCGGAGATCCGTCCGGTCAAATTGGCCAAAGCGAGCACATATGACGAACCAGCAACCACTTCCCCACCTTCTTACCACATCTCGCCTGTTCGTCCCAACAACGAGCGGCCATCACCCGCCGTTCGATACGTGGTCTACCTCTACGAAAGACCGCCCAGCGGCTGCTGGGCGGTCGGGCGGGTCGTGGACCCGCAGAGCTTCGGATGGAGGAGCGCCGAAGCTTGTTGGTAGCAACGGGGGGATTCGCTACCTGTCTCGCGAGGCAACGAGTAGAGTCTAGCGATGGAAGGGACGACGGGAAATTATACTATGGTTTCGTCTTTGCGATACTTTGGAATACCGGCAAGGATACCCGTCAGCGAACTTCTGCTCAGCGACTCATGTCGGCGAAGTCATCCTAGGCCCCGACAATGACTGGGGCGATGGTTTGAGCTACTCCACCGCGCGCGTGGGTGCCGTCAGTTGCGTGTCGGTGTTGAAGTCGAAAGTGTCATGCCGGGACTGAGGCCAAAAAGAAGCCTCCCGCAGGTGGGAGGCCAAGGCGGGCCGATCGGTAGCGATCCGGCCTGGGAGGAGGGGAGGAAAGGAACGCGCACGATAGAGGAGGGCTCCCGCCGGGGCTATTGGCCACCAGGAAGGATCGATTACCAATGAGGAGGGGGTGACCTATACGGGCAGCCAAGACCTTTATGAGTTCGTTTGCGTCTTTCCTGGCGCGAGCATCAGCTTGTCAGCCATACGCGCGAGTTCGGGCAGGGATCTGGTGCCCATCTTCTGCATGACTTGGCTGCGGTGAACCTTCACGGTAATCTCGCTCACGCCTAGAGCGCTGGCAATCTGCTTGTTGAGCCGTCCGGTCACCACCAAAGCCATCACCTCGCGCTCCCGTGGGGTCAGGCTGGCGAAACGAGCGCGCACCGTCGCCAGCGCCTTTTCATTTTCAAGCCATTCGCGGTCGCGCGCCAAGCCGATATGAACGGCGTCGAGCAAGTCCTGGTCTCGGAAGGGTTTCGTCAGGAACTCGACCGCACCCCCTTTCATTGCCTTGACAGACATGGGAATGTCGCCGTGCCCGGTGATGAAGACAATCGGCAACTGAATATTTTCTCGCACCAGCTCGAGCTGAAAATCAAGGCCGCTTTGTCCCGGAAGCCGGACATCGAGCACGAGACAGGTCGGTCCATCGGGTCGCCCGGACTTGAGGAAGTCGCCCACGGAAGCGAGGAGATTGACGGCAAAGCCGACTGAACGCAGCAGACTGCCAAGCGCCTCCCGGACCTCGGGGTCATCATCGATAACAATGATGGTCGCTAGCGCCTCGGTCAATCGTCTGAACCCCCAATGTGAATCGACGTTGGGATAATTTACTATCTACGCCTACTGGCCATGCGATGAGAAAACGAATGCCGAAAATGGGTTTCCTTTCGCACGCCACAATGCGCGATAATTACCCCGGCCACAAGGGTGGATGCGGGCGGTCGCTGAGGGCGTTTTGCGCATCCTGGAGCCTGCCAGCGTCGCCGGCAAACGAACCACTGTCGGAGCGTCAGTTGGTTCGGGAAGAGTGGGCAGCCTGCAGTACGGCTCTCCACTCTTTTGGCGCGGCACATTCGAGATGACCGTCCTCCAACCCACATTTTCTGCATTAACGAACTTCCCGCGCGCGTATGGCTCCGTTTTCGCAGCGCGTCGGTCTCCTCATCTCCATGTTCCGCGCGTTTAGATTCCCAGCTCGCCGTAGAACGTTTAGACAGCGTATACGAGCGTATAGCTTGCGATGCCTTTGTCGCGGTCCGATAATAAGCCCATCCAGCAATTGCGCCATAACGCCAATTAGGCGCGACGCCAATCGGCGAAGTCGGGATGCGGCAATGCCAACCAACAAACCTCTGATTGCGATCGTCGACGACGACGAGTCGATGCGGGAGGCTATCAAGGGGCTCATGAGGTCGATGGGATTTGACGCCGAGACCTTTTCATCCGCGGATGATTTCTTGAGATTCCCTAATATCCGCCGCACGGCCTGCCTCGTGACGGACATCAATATGCCCGGAATGAGCGGGCTCGATCTGCACCGCCGGCTGGTCGCGCTGGGCAAGAGCATTCCGACTGTTTTGATCACCGCCTTTCCGGAAAAGAATGTGCGCGCGTCTGCGTTCGGCGCGGACGTCATCGGCTGCCTGACAAAACCGTTTGGCGAACAGATTTTGCTTGATTGCATCCGTTCTGCGCTGGCTCTCCATAGCGAGGGCGAAAGCGGTTCGTGAGGTCGCAAAGAGCCAACGGAATCTCACATCAGACGGCTTCGACGAAACCCCGACCTCTCGGCTTCGATCCGCCGCAGCAGGTCAAGGGAACTTAGGCGAGGTCGGCACCACTGGCAGGCGCGGGAACGCCGGTGATCGGAGCGCATCCAATCTAAAGCCACCCCCCTGAAAATCCCGCGCGACGCAATCCGATCACCAGGGGCTTGCATCGACGCATGATGTTCCAGAGCAAGCCGGTCCGGTAATTTTCGATCATTAGCACCACGGACCTTGGTCGATGCCAAAGTGATAGGGACTTACCCACCATCCGGTGAGGCTGTTTTCCACGGCATAGGTCTGGTTAAATGACGGTTTGAAACCGTAAAGCCGCGTCATGCCAAGCTTCATTCGCGCAAAGTTGAGGACTGTCGGTACAACGATCTCCGGCGCGAACGGCAGCGAGGCGACAACAACCCATGGCGCGGCGGTACCATCGTCGGGTCCGAAGGGCGCGCCTCGGGCGTTGTAGTCGAAGAACTCCCGGTCGACGCCATTGATCGCGCGCTTACCCCAACCTGGGAGCGGCTAAACCAATGGAGGAAATGAGCATGCCTAGAATTCAGAAAGGCTTCCCTGAGTATAATGGACCGAGACCGCGCTTGGGACTAGCCTGAAAGGTGACAATTGAGATGTCCACAACCCAAGGAAGGCGCAGTATGACTGACACGCTGGAGCAGGATGATCCTGCCATCGAAGAACTGATGAAAGATGCAATAACCAGCTACATGCTGGACAATTTCGAAGTCGAGGATCGGTTGAAGGCAGCCGTCCAGAAGATGGCCGTTGAACTGCTTGCGGAAGAGCTGGCTGCTCTGAGGGAGAAGGTTGCGAAGGCGAAGTCGTCGTATATCCAGGCTGGAGATACGTTGACAGCGGCCTAGGCTAGGGTCGGTCGGATTCCCAACCTCGGACAGAGGAGGTGTTCTGCGAGCGCTGTACCCGATCCTGGGCACTAGCGCGATTTGCCACGGAGATCTGCGGCATCCTATCGTCCGGTAGCCAGGTGCCCTTTCGCCAATTCTGCACGGCAAGCCTCACCAAAATCGAGGAGAAAGTTCATCGCGCCGGAACGGGCAAGATCCCGGATTTCAGAGAGCGAGCGATTGGGCGTCAAATAGGTCTCGACGATCCTTGCCATCGCCAGTTCGGCTGCGTCCACGACCGGACGGGACGAGATCAGACGCATCTGGGCGACCAATGCATAAAGCAGCACGAGGTCGGAAACGTCGTCCTTCTGGTGGCTTAGTGCGTCACCGAACAGCCGTGTGGCCTCGGCGATGAAATCGGAGAATAGCTTTTCGCGCTTGGCAATCTCGACCTCGCGATATTTTTCCCGCACCTGTGATCGATGCGTCATCCACGTGCTGGCAAACGAGGTCAGGCTGCCGATCGCAATGCCGGCGAGACCCATCAGAGCAGAGATGTATGCGTCCATGAGATTTCTCCTCGCGGAACGAGCCGGCGCGCGTACCACGTAAATGACAGGGCGGGTGGCTGATCAGCCCCGGGTCCTATTCGGCGGGCGGAGGCCCCACCCACACGCCGTCTGGCACTTCCGGGATACAATTCGCCAATCCGTCGAGCATGCCTTGCAACACGCCTTCGCTCAGCTCTTCAATCTTGCCGCTGGGGCCGACGAGGCTGTCTACCAGCAGCAAAGTCAGTCCATGCATTTGCGACCAGAATATTAGAATGGCCCCATCGATCGTACGTGCGTTTGCCGCCGTGTTGGGAATGAGGCGCCCGAGAGCGCCGTCGCATATTGCCTTGACTACAAGGGCTTTCATGCTGTGGGCTGCAGTTCTTTCGATTGCAGGGCGCCCGTTGTCTTGGCC
>NZ_RJJT01000045.1 GCF_003938655.1 Rhizobium pisi | reverse complement strand
GTCGGTCATCGGTGGTGTCCCTCAGGTTGGCTCTAAGCAACCCGACCCTACCGGAAATCACCGATGGCTATGAAATCCAGCTACACCACTCCATGGGACACGATCTGAAGCGATAGTCTTCGATCTTGGCGGCAAAGGTACAGTCTATATATTGCCAATCCAGCACGATCCAAACAACAGCCTGACCCACGTCTACGAGGAGGGCGTACTAACAAGTTTTGGCATCAAGAATAGCATTGGTTCTCTGTCGGAAGCGGATTTTGCAATTCTACGCAATGCAAGCGGCCGTCGTCCGTTCAAACTAAAGACGAGCAGACTGCCTGTGATCGTTTCCTTCAAGAGCGAAACCGATCCAAAAACGATATTTGAGATTCAGCCGGGAGAATTCGGCCGATACTTCCCAGGGGTCCAATTCACGGGCCTAGATATAGAAATAACAACTGACCGAATCACCTACAAATTGCGAGAACGGCTTTCCTGGCTCGACACAACCGTGGATCCAGGGAAGATTTTCCCCCGCGACCCTCCTGGGGTCTCACGCCCCCGCGATGAACTGCCCTTTAGCTACATGATTACACCAGCCAGATTCTTTGGAGATGGAAGCCGATGACAGAGACACCCTCAGACAGGAGTGTAATGTTGACCCTCCATGGATGCTTGATTTCAACCAAGTGACTGATGGCCATTCTTCTATTGCCAACCGCGACCGGAGCGCTACGCAGCCGGTCCTCGTATTGCGACCAAGCACCAGGGCACTCATCAGTTTCGTCTGCGTCATGGCAATCTGTTTCGTCTACCTCTCACTCATCGCCGTTGGGCAGATCGAAATGAGCAGACCAACCAGTGGTGTCGGAGAGGGCTTGTTCGCGATCCTGTTCCTCGTCATCACCGTCGTTGTTGTAGTAAAGGCCCGGCAGATGGACTTCACGAAACCAATAATGGTGATCGGTCCCGACGGCATTACTGGTCAAAAGCTGCCGAAGCTCATCCCTTGGTCAATGATCGAACGCGTAGATATACCTCAGACCGGCCGGGCGGGGCTGATCTATCTGACCGTACGCAAGGACGCTGATCCGGAGATACTCGAACATTTGCGCAGGTGGCAGCCGTTTGAAAACAGGACCTTCGGGATACCGCACAGGATTCCAGGATTCAGTTCCAGCGAAGTCAAGGACATCGTAAATCGCTTTTTCGAAAACTCACGACCGGGTTGAATGTCGGGGCGTTACCTTAGGCCCAGTGCCCCGTTTCACGGGACCTCGAATTCGAGACAGAAGGCGTATCATGAGAAATTTTGGTCGAGTGCTTGTCGGTCTGATCGCGGCAATTCTACTGTTTTTTCTAATTGGCCTTGATGGCTTTTTCGTTGCTGCGCAAGCAGAGGCCTCGGCGGGTGACCGGCCATACTGCATCGGAACAGCCGAGCCAAAGAATGCGGGGGTCTATCTACCAGTCACAAAGATCGAGGATTTGTCGTTTCGGCATATGTTCAACAGCCGTGGGCTAACAGAAGAGCCAGGCCATATTGGCGTGCATCATGCCGTGATGCAGCTTGCGGGGCCGCCGGGCTTTCTGAATTGGTCTTACAGAGTATTTGGCTTTGTCCCAGAGGTGATCAATCGGGAGTATTTCTCTCATGAGGAAACTAAGTATCTTGCGCCGCAGCTGCCGTGCACGCCAGTCAAGCACTTTGTCAAATCTCTGATGCTGTTTTGAGCGGCCGGAATCGCTGTTTCTTGGTTGCCAGGTCCCGATGCTGTTTGCCAAACACGAAGATCGCTTCGATGCATGGTTGGCTCATATATAGAGGGCGCTCTACGACCTCATGTCGGAGCGCCCTGAGCTGAATCGGCATCTGTTGCGATAATTGACGACAGCAGCAGGGCATCGAGATGACGGAATTCGAGCTAAATTGCAATTCCGGCCACGCAACCACAATCAATAACGTTACGCATCGAGCGCACGTCGTTTGGCAATCGAGATCAATTCCTTGAAGTGAGTAGTAATCCTACCTTCGCGGCTGGCGTCCTCCGCTTCCCAACCGAATTTCCACGCGTCGTGACGTGCAAGCCAATCCCCAAGCGCACCGGCATCACCAGTGGGCATCCTATCGGCCGCGAGGTATGGGTTCTCGTGAGCCTTTAGTCCCAGCACCCGCGCCCTTGCGCCTGCTTCCTGTATATCGATCAGCTCCTCAATTGTCATACGCGATCCCCCACGATGGTGGCGACGGTAGCATCGTAGTTCGCGCATGCAAGCGAATGCTAAAATATGGGTTAATTTGGCACAGTTGCGGTGGCGATACCTTTGGTCGGCCAGTTCAGAAACACGGTCAGACGCACGGTGTTTTAAATGCGCAACGGAGAATTCGCCTGTTTACGTTGAGCATATTTCGGCCGGGCGGCTGCAGCCGTGCTGCGTCCAAGGAGGTTGAAGCAGGATGGTCCGGCAGGTCTCACTGGACGTCAACCCGGTCTGTGCTTCAAACGAAAAGGATGCCACCGACCTCGCTCCAATCGTGATCGAACAAAATTCGCATAGGACGCGGGGTCTTTCGGTCGCTTCCTCTTGTGGCGGTTGTTGTTGCAATAGAGACAGGCAGCGACGACGTTCTCCTCGGTATCGCGCCCTCCATCGCATCGAGCCTCCAAATGCTCTGCTGTACACCGAAAGCGCAGGACTGCCCGGCCCGGCACCCGAAAGTGCGTGCTGAAGCTTTTCGGATCAATTTCCCACATAGGATAGTGGCAGTAGAAGCATCGCCACCCTTGGCTCTCGGCTGCCTTATGTCTGAGAATTTGTATGCGGCTGTTTGATTTCATGAGTCCACGTCCATTGCTTCATCGCTGAAGCGGACGTGCAACGGACCAAAGGGCCGCCCCTCAGTTGGGAGGATATTCCTCGCACAAGACGACGCATGATATGCGTCACTCCGCAGTCTTTGAACGGTACGACGCGTTGATATTCGCGCTACGCTGACGGGTCTTCAACCAACCCCAGACAAGCTTATCATCTTGCCTCCGTCCGTCCCCAAGTTAGATGGGTTAGCCAAATTGTCAACCGTCAGGGGCGTTGGGAACCAAACAGCTCGTACCTGAAACCTGGGTTCGCGATAGCACGCTGTCTCATTCCAAGGTCGGAGCAGGGCATGGCTGCGGCTACCTGTGGTGGGCTACGGCGGCGAACGCTCCCGCTGACAACTTGGCCACTCACGTACCTATGTTCTCCTCCAGCGGAGGGGAGGGCAGTACGTCATTGTCATACCTGCCGGGTCAGCCTACCGCCCAGGGTCGGCGGCGAGGCCGCCGATCACGTAGCACGTTGCAAGGCGATCCGCTTCCCTCTCCTCATCGCGGCTTGTTGCGCCGTCCAGGCACGATCATCGTGGCCAGAAACGATATGACCGACTTCATGTGCAAGAATCCATTCGATCGCCCGGAAGAAGAATACGTCGCCGGCGATTAACCTATCGGACTGGAGGTCGGGATTAGGGAAATAGGTGTTCCATCGGTGGTCCCGCGGCTTGGCCATCGCCCTAGCCTCCTGGATGAAATGATAACCGAGTTCCGCCTCCGAACCATCCACGAAATCCAAGCGAGCCTGCCCGGAGCGACGGGCGCTGAACATCGCTGCACACAAGCGGCCGACACCCTGCGACATGGCCCAGAGGCTGGCAATTCCGTGCCAGTCCGCTGTTACCGAGGCCTCGCTTGGCTTGCACTTGAAAAGCATCGAGGAATGCTCCTCGGTGAACTCCAGCTTAGGAGGAAGATTAACGCTCGACGCTGCGACAGTTCTATCGAAGGCAGCTCGGATTCTTGCTTCGTAGCCAATGAAGAGGTCTGAAAAATTCGGCAGCGTGTCGCCCATAAATTGTCCCGTATACCATGAGTTATTGCTCCTGGGTTATTTCTGGGAGGCCTGAGCCCGCACGTAAAATTGGTCGACCCACCATCTTCCAGCAAGATTTCGGACGGCGCCTCGGCGGAAAGCCTTAATTGTAGCACGCTGCGATCATCTCTCTCTGGAGCAGTTGACTGGCCGCCGCCAAGGAAGGCTTCCTGCTCGCTTTCTGTCAATTCCGCCCAGAAGCCATCGGTGGCAAGAAGAAACGTGCCACTGGCCTTCTTTTCGGCGAGAACGTCTGGGGCCATGAACTCCCTGGAACGAAAACTCTGGGTGAGAAGGTGCCTCGTGGTGGACCTTGCGATGGCATCGAGAGGCATGTCCGCCAGGGCGTTTGCAAGGGTATGTGGCTTGACTTGCCAGTGTACTTGGCCGTCGTGCCTGCCAAGAAGGCAATCTCCGGAATGGAGGACCGTCAAGGAGCCTTTGTCCGTTACGTGAAAGAGGATAATGCTGGCGGAACCTCTTGGAAACGTTTTGCGAAGGGCTTGATGAATCTCCCGGAGCTTGGCTTGTATGAGCTCGTGGCCCCATGCATCGTCGGTTCCGGCAAACCAGTCGACGACAGCTTCGACGATTGCCCGTGCATATCCCCCGTTGTTCGAGCCGGTCGTGGCGCCATCAGCCACAATAGCAAGAAATTCGCCGTGTCTCCCCGCGATCCCCGCATGATCGCGATTGTCGTCGGTGCGCGTTCCTTTTTGGCTTAACCATCGGGCCTCGATTTTCATTGTGCGGGGCCATCCGCACAATGGCTTATTGAGACAAACCTGTCCCGAACGATTTCTACACGACCGGCGGGCCCGCGGATGTTGCCATCGAGGAAATCGTCGAAGTCAGCTTGATCGAGGAGTGCACGAAACTGTCCGGCGATGAAATTTCGAACGTTGTTGTCTGAAGCCGTGACCTCGGCAAGGAGTTCCTCCCTGCCGTCGACAATAAGGAGGATGTCTTCAGCGTCACGGCTCATGATCAAGTCACCGTTTCCCCTTCCGGCATAGGCTTCGAGCTTCGTCGCAAGAAACATTGGCGGCGTCAGGATCCGGATCGTGAGGTCTTCCGAGAGCTGGTAGTGCTGTGCCGTCTCGATTCCACTCGCATACCATCGATTTCCGAATCCGAGGATAGTCGGATCATCCGGCATGAAGTCGACCGTGAGCTTGCCGAGACGCATGCGGCAGATCACCGCCTCGTCAGCGGCCTCCATAAAACCCCGGTGTCGAAGCTCTTCCTGGAGCTGTGCCCAGGCAGGAAGGCCCGCCAGATCAACGATCAGGTCGATGTCATCTGTGGCACGCACATCCTCGAGCGTGACCGGATCAGTGATGAATAGCGCGGTCGTGCATCCGCCAACGAAGACCAGGCGCGAGCGGAGGTCTTCGCCAAGCGCCGAGGCAACGGCTTTCATCATTTCCAGCAGTTGAGCGCGGATCGCTGTCATTTGCTCATGATCCTTGACTTGAGGTGGTCGGTTGCGAGACCGACTTCCCGCTGGTTCCCGAGCCGGATCGCATCGACCAACGCGAGGTATTCATAGAGTGTGTCGTCCTTCAGGACTGCGTCCGGCACGGTCTTGAAGAGCGGCTCCACCGCCTGCCCCATCTCCCTTCCGTTGGCATAGGGCCAAACGTAGTTGTACGCCCCGCCACTGATCAGGAGTTCCGTGAGCATAGGTGCGGCGAAGGCGGTCGGTATGCCGCGCTGCATCGGCCCAACTTTAGCGGGGAAGACGAACTTTAGCCCGGTGGTAATGAAGCCGAACAGGTTCCTTCGGCTTGGCCGAGGCTCGTTCTTGCTGTTGTCTTTTCGAGCGATGCCTGATGCGACACTGCGCTTGATCGACTGCGCTATTTCCGTCTTGCTGATCCCGAGTAGCGCCTCTAGGTTCCGAACAGAATATGGGTCTCCCCCCACGGATTCCGATCGCAGCCGATCAATGCCCTTGGTGAGTTCCTGCTCTTGTAGGCTTACCAGCTTTAGCAGGACGACGATATCTTGGCTCTTCATAAAACACTGTCCTCTGTCCTAGGACTGAGGACATTTAGTCCGAAGCAGTGTATCCTGTCAATCTGCGGACACCGCGCCGAGTGTCGTTTGGCATTTAACTGCAAGATGCGCCGGTTCCGGCAGCTCATGATACTTAATTTGAGATACGCGGATTCGATTTCAGCGCTTGACGCTCTCCGATCCGGAAATAAAGTTCAGCAATATCTCGCATTTTCCGATGAAGCTTGGCCATCGCTGGTCATCTTTTTCTACGCGCCCAAGCATACCGCTTGCGATCGAAGGCAAGTCGCTCGGTTCGATCAAAGCAACTGGAAGAGCCTCTCTGCGCAATTGTATTTTGACGTCGAGACAGCAACGGCGACAAAAACCAATGAATATGGGAGAACGTATGAGCAAGTCATTCCAATCCTGGGTGCGAACGGAAGGACAATTAATACCAAATTTGTCTTCATGCAGGACAACTCAGGGACTGTACGATTGGTAACAGGGATTCCTTCGGACAAATGAACGCAATGAAAGAAAATGACGTATTCTCTTTGCCGAAAGCGGTAAATGCGGTAGTGGTTGGTGAAAAAACCACGACAGTACTTCCTGCCGGAACGGTTGTTACTGTTGTCTTGGTTTTCGGCGATCCAGCCTCACCCGCCGCCTATGAAGTTGAAGCTTTTTTGCCCGAAAGTAATAGCTACGCCCTGGCAACCTTTGAGGCGGCGGATATTCCGGATTAATAAGAGGTTATGCCTAGTTTTCTATTGTATGGGATTCGAAAATCTTCGCTTTCGGAAGCAAAGGTTTCAGCAGAATCGATGTTGGGTTTTTTCTTTGCCGAGCGAGATAGTTTTTATCAGGCTGGGATTTATTACGACTTTGGTGCGGGAGGCGAACATAAAAAACGTATGACCTCGAAATCAGCCAAGTCCGAAACCACGCAGCGTGCGCGCAAAATTGTTTTCGTAATTTTCGATCAGGTGAAGCTGCTCGATATTGCAGGTCCGCTCCAGGTTTTTAGCGATGCACGGCTTGCAGATGGAGGGAGCGCTTATGACTTGGTGGTTGCTTCCGAGCTTGGCGGCGCTGTTGCGACCGACTCGGGAATGGTGCTGGCTTCGCAAGCACTGAGCGATGTGCTGGATGCGGACGTCGACACTTTGCTTGTGGCTGGGGGAGATCCTCTGTGCAGCTGAAGGCGACAGCCTCACTGGAGGCGTGTCTTTATGGCGTCGCGCCGCAAGACTACAGAAATGGTTTCGGACGGGGACGTTGATCGAACAAGCATCACGCTGGCCTTGATGCGCCGTGTCTATCAGGTCGAGGCAATAACAGCGTAGACAAGCGATCGTTCCGACGCGCGTTGTCGTCGGAGCTGAGGACTGGTAGAGGCAGAGGAGGGCCTACGAAAGAAAACTCCAAAGGCTATCCCTTACGCGACCTTCGACGTCATGCCAACCCTGGATCACCGTTGTTCGAAACCAGCCTCTGAAACGAAAGCCGGGTCGTCGCGATGAGCAGTTGAAAGACCAGCCGGCACCGTCTGCATGACTGGTCTAATCGCCATTGTCAGGATCTTGGGCTTGGGCAAGTTCCGTGATGACAAACTCGCGAAGCGCAAGCAGTGCTGGAACCAAGCACTGCTTTTGCTAGATGCAGTCAGCTTTCGAATGGAGCGGCGTGAATGATGTCGCATACATGCGGGATTTCCAGTCCATGAACCATGCGACGGCCTATGTCTGCAAGCCCCGTTGCAACTCAGCGTCGCCTGAAGTTATGAAAAACGAAGTTCGCAGGACGCGAAATGACCAAACCCCTTTCTTCCATGACCCGCAGAAATCATCCCACGCTAGAGCAGTGCTGCTATGGATCGAGGTTGTGATTGCGCGGGCAGTATTCAATTCCGCGGATCATCCTCCAATATCGCTCGGATCCACTATGCCGCGGTATAATGTGCGTCACGTGTGATGTGCTGATAGAGTTCAAGCTTCAACTTGTATTTGCCACGAGGATCCCGTGAAGGAAAAGCGACCAGAAGGCATCGAGCGCTACGACCGTCCGGCCGGCGGCTGGGATGCGCTAAAAGCCGTAGCAAAGACCCTTGCCCATCAACAAATCATCGCGCAGGGCACACGAACGCTGCTAAAGGCCAACCAACCGGAGGGTTTCGATTGTCCAGGTTGTGCCTGGCCGGATCCCAAACACACCTCGTCGTTCGAATTTTGCGAAAACGGGGCCAAGGCAATCACCTGGGAGTCGACCGCCAAAAGGACGGATGCCTCTTTCTTCGAACAACACACCGTGGCGGCGCTATGGGAATGGACAGATCACAAGTTAGAAGACGCTGGGAGGCTTACGCTTCCGTTGCTCTATAATCGCGACACTGATCATTACGAACCGATTGCTTGGGAAACCGCGTTCGAATTGATCGCGAGTGAGCTTAATAATCTGGACAGCCCTCACCAGGCGGAGTTCTACACGTCCGGCAGAGCCTCGAATGAATCTGCCTTTCTCTATCAGCTTTTCGTCCGCGCATTCGGGACAAACAACTTCCCTGATTGCTCTAACATGTGCCATGAGGCTACGAGCGTTGGCCTGCCGATGTCGATCGGTGTCGGCAAAGGTACTGTGACGCTGGAGGATTTCGACCACGCCGACGCGATCTTCAGTTTCGGACATAATCCCGGTACCAATCATCCCCGGATGATGTCGACACTGCATGAAGCGTCGCGTCGAGGTGTGCCAATCATAGTGTTCAACCCGCTCAAGGAACGTGCACTCGAGCGTTTCGCGGCACCTCAAGATCCGCTTGAGATGGCTACAATGTCATCGACGCGTATAGCCTCCGCTTATCATCAGGTCCGTGTCGGAGGTGACTTGGCAGCGTTGAAGGGGATCATGAAGGCGATTTTCGTTCGCGACGCCGAGGCGATTGCGGGCGGAGGCGACGGGGTCTTGGATCGTGCCTTCATCGCGGAGCACACGGTTGGATTCGACGCACTCCGGGCGGACATAGAGTCGACGAGCTGGGCTAATATCGAATCAGTTAGCGGGCTCACCCGCCAAGCAATCGAAAGCGCAGCCGATGTCTACGTGAAGGCGAAAAACGTAATCGTCTGCTATGGGATGGGGCTGACTCAGCATGCCCACGGAACCGAAAACGTGCAGCAGGTTGCCAACCTGCTTATGTTACGCGGCAATATCGGTCGCGAAGGCGCTGGGATCGCCCCGATCCGGGGCCACTCCAATGTTCAGGGTGACCGCACCGTAGGGATTACAGAGATCCCGAATGAGGCGCTGCTGGATGGAATGGAGAAGGCTTTTGGCTTTAGGCCTAACGGCGAAAAGGGACACAACGCCATTGAGGCTGTTCATGCGATCGCGAAAGGGCGTTCGAAAGCGCTGATCTGCCTCGGTGGGAACCTGGCCGTCGCCATGTCGGACCAACTTGCGACGTTTCAGGCGATGCGTAAGCTTGATCTCGCAGTGCATATTTCTACTAAGCTGAACCGATCGCATTTGCTTACAGCGCGAACGTCGTTGATACTTCCCTGCTTGGGTCGAACGGATCTCGATACGCAAGACTCGGGTCCCCAGGCCGTTACCGTGGAAGATTCGATGTCGATGGTTCACGCGTCGAGGGGCTTTCTAAAGCCGCCGGCGGAGATGTTGAAGTCGGAGCCGGCAATCATTGCCGGCATCGCCAAGGCCACACTTGGTGGGCGGTATTCGATCGACTGGGATGGGCTGATCGCGGATTACAGCCGGATCCGAGATAAAATTGAAGCTGTATTCCCGGAATTCTTCGATTTTAACAAGCGAATCCGAGTTCCGGGAGGGTTTCGTCTGGATGTGGCCGCATCATTCCGTCGGTGGAACACCGGCACCGGGAAAGCAAACTTCCTGGTCGCTCGGGGCCTCCTTGAGGATCCCTTATTGACACGGCCAGACGCTCTCCTTCTGACGACGATCCGAAGCCACGATCAATATAACACCACCGTTTACGGAATGGACGACCGGTATCGTGGGGTATTTGGCCGACGGGACGTTCTTTTCATGAATCCGGTCGATTTGGCCGCGCTAAAACTCAGTGACGGCGACCTCGTCGATATAAGGTGCCTGGTTGACGCGGAGGAACGAGATCGTAAAATGCAGCGGCTTACCGCGGTTGCCTACGACATTCCATCGGGTTCTGTCGCCGGATATTATCCCGAGTTGAACACTTTAGTGCCATTGAAACACTTCGACCGCACCTCCGGGACACCCTCCTACAAAGGTGTTCCGGTCGCCGTCGCCAGGGCGGGCGAACATAAGGGCGGATGACTCCAGGAGAATTGTGCGGTAGATTCGGTGCGAGATGACAGTCTCTTGCACATAAGGCCCTTGTTTGTCCGGTTGGTGAGGCCCCGTCCCGTCGCTGTTTCGCAAGCAGTTCTCCGAACTGCAGGAGAATTTGATGGCATCACGGCAACCGCCCGAGATGGTCGCGTTCGGGCCCTTTCGCCTGCATCTCAAGCTCCGCCGCTTGTTCCGCGACGAGGAAGAGGTGCGCCTTGGCAACCGAGCAATGGAATTGCTCATCGCACTGGCCGGAAAGAAAGGAGAGGTCGTCACAAAACGTGACCTGTTCGACGCGGCATGGCCAGGCATCTTCATTGAAGATGGAAATCTCAAGGTCACAATCGCCTCGCTGCGGCGAACCCTTCGAAAATACTCGGCTGCGGGCGACTATATTAAGACATTTTCAAACCGGGGTTATTGGCTTAGCGACGAAGCCGAAGGCGTTGCGTCTGATGAGGGTAACCCACAGAGCATCGCGAGCACACAGATTCCTCACTTAGGTAACGTCATTGGCCGAGCTGACGAGATCGCCGAGCTGTGCAAAACCGTCGGGATCGGCCGGCTAACCAACATCGTCGGGGCAGGAGGCATAGGCAAAACAACGGTGGCTATTGCTGTCGCCCGGATTGTTGAGGGCGAAGAAGAGGTTCCTGTGACGTTTGTAGATCTGTCGCGGATTACAGATGAAGAATATGTCATACCTTCACTTGCGGCCGTGCTGGGCATCAATTCAGGTAGTCAAGACCGACTTGATGCTATTTCCTCAACCCTCGCCAAACGAGCAACCCTGCTGGTGTTAGATACCTGCGAGCATGTGAGCAATGCCGTGGCGCATCTATGCGAAGTGGTACTCAGAAGAACCGAGAGCGTAAGGATCCTCTGCACAAGCCGACAAGTTCTGCGCGCCAAGCACGAGAAAGTCGTATGGCTGGCGCCCCTGGGGGTGCCACCGGCAGGCGCAGCTCCCGCCGCGGAGGAAGTCCTGGCATATCCCGCTCCAAAGCTGCTAGTTGAACGGGCTTCGGAGGCGGGCGATTACAAATTGACGGACGGGGAGGCAGGAACAGTCGCGGAGATCTGCCGGAGGCTTGACGGTCTGCCGCTTGCGATCGAACTTATCGCCCCCCGCCTGTTGGTCGAAGCGGCGGCCGATGTTCTCAGAGAACTCGACAACCGATTTGCTGGATTTACCGGCCGTGAGCTTGAGACCCCGCCGCGGCAGCGGACTCTTCTCGCCACGCTGGAGTGGAGTTATGCAATGCTCACCGAATCCGAGGCGGCCGTTCTTCGTGCCGCCTCGATATTCGCGCAACCATTCGAACCAGGCGCACTACTCCGTGTGATAAGTCACCACCACTTTGATCCCGCCCTTGTCTTCGATGCGCTTGCAGGCCTTCGCTCGAAATCGATGTTGAGCATCGAGCACGCATCCGACGAGATGCGCTATCGGCTTCTGGACAGCACACGAGCATTTGCTGCCAACCTCCTGGAGATTTCGGGGGAAGTTGAACAAGTTTCGGCGGCATACGCTCGATATGTTCTAGAGGTGTTCGAGAAGTCCATAACCGAGCAGGCACGACTCCCAGCTCAAAAGTGGTACGCGACATATGCCACCCGCGCAGAAGAATTGCGCAAGGCCATCACCTGGGCTCTTTATCAGAGTGGTGACACGTTGCTCGGTCTGAGGCTGGTGGTTACGGGCCTTCCCTTATGGCATGAACTTTCCATGATCGAAGACGCAAGAAGGAACTGCGAAGAGGCTCTTGCAGCTTATGATCGGATATCTTGCTCAGAGAGCGCGCTCAAGCTGAAACTCCTCCTGGGGCTGGCCGCTGTCACCCGATTTGTCTCGACCGATACTGATGAAGCCATTGCGACGTTCGAGAAAGCTATAAAGCTGTCGCGTGATGTCGGGGACAAAGATGCTGAGTGCCAGGGACTTGTGGCGCTGGCTAGCTATCGACTTTTGCCAGGATATCGAACGGCAGCGCAGGAGACACTTGCGCAGCTGAAGAACGCCGCGATGCAAAGCGGTAACCGCCCGGCTCTGTGGGAGCACGAGACCCTTCTCGCCGAGATGGATGTTATCCAGAGCGACTACCCAGCAGTTATCGCTCGACTTGAACGGCTCCGTGAGCAAATACGGAACGCTTCGGATGGGACCGCGTCTCGCTTTGACGCCGACATTCGGATCAGGACCGAAAACACTTTGGGTGCGGCTCAATGGCTCGGCTCGCAGAGGCCGGGAACCGGATTACGTCGGGTCCAGACCGCAGCCCATTGGGCATTGGAGGCACATCATGGTTGGACGCTGATATACTGCTTCACTCGCGGTATTCTTTTCATACTCAGCGAATGCCGCGACTATGCACTCGGCGGGCACTGTCTCGCCAAATTGAGGGAGGCCATCGACAGGTATGAGGTGCCAACCTGGACCCCTGTTGCCGTTTGTTATGCGGAAGCCTTCGACGCACTTTCCGGGTCAAGAAGAGATCCTGATGCGATCATGCGGGCGTTCGATCAACTCCGCACTGGCCTCCCTCAGCACGGCAGGCATGTCTACTACGCGCTTCTGACGAGAGCGCTTCACGCGATTGGATGCGTGGATGAAGCGGCTCGCATTCTGAATTACGTCTTCGAGATCGGCCCACAACGCTCAATGCTTCCCGAATTGCTTCGTCTCAAGGCAATCGAAGAACGGTCGAAAGGTCGCGATGACGATGCACATTTAACTCTTTCGCGGGCTCTGGCGATTGCGGAAGACCATGGTTCTTGGGCTTGGCGGCTACGGGCCGCGACGGACCTCGCCTCGCTTCTCCTGGAAAAGTTTCAGGTTAATGATGCGAAAACAGTGCTCGAGCCGGTATATGGCCAATTCCTTGACGGTTTTGTCACGCCCGATCTGCAGCGTGCAAACAAAGTGCTTGATGATCTCAACAGCTCAGATCTCATGAGTACTGTGGGAGTCGCGGCTTCTCGATAACCGCTGATTACGGCTGCTCGAAAATGGCGACCAGCAGGAGCCTCAACGAGAGACTTTCCCTTTAGCTTTCCGTTATCCGCCTTTCTTTCTCGGACTCGGCCGCCAGCTGCTGCCAGTCCAGGTCCTCTTGCAATTCCAGATATTGCGTCGCGCCGATGAGATCGGCGTCTCTAAGTTCATGGAGGCGCTGGCGCTGAGCTAGGGTCGCAGCGCGCAATAGCCCGCGGCGTCGATCGTCCGACAGGCCGCCGGGGTCCGCTGCGGTCTTGGCATACTGAGCAATGAGTGCTGCTGCTTCGGGTCCTTCTTCTGAGGCCAACCTTGCGACCGCAGCTTCAGCAAGGCCAGCTCTAGCCACATCGGTCTCCTTTCGGACTGCCGTCTGGCGGCCTAGCTGGAGAAGGTGGATCATCGGAGCCAGCGTCCCCCCTTGGATGACAAGCGTCGCAAGCACAACGGCAAACGCCGCGAGTACTACCAAGTTGCGCTCGGGGAAATCTGGTGGGAGAGTGTGAACGGTCGTCGAGAAGTGCGGGTATTCGGTGCCGAGCCGGCGGGAGTGACTTCGCAGTAGACGTTGGATGGGATTGGCTGGCCCCTGACTTGCCTGCGCGCAGGCAAGTCAGGGGCCAGCGCG
>NZ_RJJT01000044.1 GCF_003938655.1 Rhizobium pisi | reverse complement strand
ATCCTTCGGCACCAGGCTATCGAGCGTCACCATCTCAAGAGCCGTCTGGGTGGGGGCAGGTTTCTTCAACATGTCCCAATGAATCATAAACCCCTGGACGGTGCCAGGGGTTTGTCAGCAGTCTGACCCCGCTGGAAACAGCGGGGTTTTTCATTTTCATGGCTTCCGGTAGGTTTAACAGGTGTTGTAAAAATATCGTTAAATTGGCCTGTCACAGTATTTTGTTCATCTCACATTCAGAAACCGGTTTGTGAATGACCCATTTTAGTCCAGACTCCTTCTTGCAAAGGAGAGCCCGGATGATTCCAAAGGCCACGTTCGTTGCGACGATATTCGCGATGTATGTTTTCACGATGTTTTTCATCGCTGCAATTCCGCAAGAGGTTGTTCAGTCAGCCGGAGTGCAGATAGACGAGGTAAGTGTCGTCAAGTGACGGCCCTTCCAGATCATCGCAGGCTTCTGCGGTGGAAATGATCGGCCAGGTGCTCCCGTGGGGTGCTCCTGGCGAGGCGGGGGTGAACCCCCTTGCAGACGCTCGCTTGCTCTTCGCGCGGAAGCGTCTAACTATGCCTCCGGTTTCATGACGCGGAGGATATTCGATGAAAAAACGCATCCTGTTCACGGGCGGTTCGGGCAAGGCAGGTCGCCATGCCGTGCCGTGGCTCGTCAATGCCGGTTACGAGGTTCACAACATCGATCTCGTGCCGCTGGATAGCCCCGGCGTTACCAATCTCATCGCCGACATCACCGATAGCGGCCAGGTCTTCAACGCGCTTTCGATGCATCGCGATTTTCCCGATCTCGATGCGGGCAGGGGCGTGCAGCCTTTCGATGCCGTCGTGCATTTCGCTGCCATCCCGCGCATCCTGATCAAGCCTGACAACGAAACCTTCCGCATCAATACGATGGGCACCTACAACGTCATCGAGGCGGCGGTGAAGCTCGGTATCCGGAAGATCATCGTCGCATCGAGTGAGACGACTTACGGCGTCTGCTTCGCCGAGGGTCATCGCGATTTCCACCAGTTCCCGCTGGAGGAGGACTACGACGTCAACCCGATGGATTCCTATGGTCTTTCCAAGGTGGTCAACGAGAAGACGGCGCGCGCCTTTGCCGAGCGCTCGGGTTTCGACATCTATGCGCTGCGCATCGGCAACGTCATCGAGCCGCATGAGTATGAGCGGTTCCCGACCTACTTCGCCAATCCAGAGATGCGCAAGCGCATCGCCTGGAGCTATATCGACGCCCGCGACCTCGGGCAGATCTGCCATCTCTGCATTGAGAAGGACGGATTGGGCTATCAGGTCTTCAACGCTGCCAACAACACCGTTTCGGCCAATACGCCGTCGAAGGAGCTTGCGAAGCGATTCTTCCCGAACGTGCCTTTCACCCGCGAAATCGGTGAGTATGAAAGCCTGCTTTCAAACCGCAAGATTCGTGAGTTGCTGGGCTTTAAGGAAGAGCACGATTGGCGGAAATACGTGAGGGTCTGACTGGGTCTTGGCCGCGAAGTCGATAAGCCATTTGCCCGCATATGAGGAGAATGGCTTTGAAAACCGAAAATCGTGCTTGCCAATCCCGTGCCGTCGTCTTAAAGGGTCGCCATGCTTTTCAGCAGCGATTTGCGGGCCTTGGCCCGGGCGCTGAATGACAGGCATGAAGGGGTATAGCTCAGTTGGTAGAGCGGCGGTCTCCAAAACCGCAGGTCGGGGGTTCGAGCCCCTCTGCCCCTGCCACTTTCCTCGATATGGGACAGCGCGGACGTACTTGCAGCGTTTCGGACCGGGAATAAATTGGTGGCAACTAATTTCGTTAAACTTCGGTTTCCCCCCTTGTGTATTCGGAAATCGGTGTTTATTTAGGGTTCAACAGACACGCGGTGCGTGGGGCTGATAGTTTCAGCTTTACGCGCCGTAATTGCGTGGGCAGTCGATGGCATCTAAATCCAATCCATTCGCGTTTCTGCAGCAGGTTCGCTCCGAAACGTCCAAGGTCACATGGCCGTCGCGCCGCGAGACGATGATCTCGACGGTCATGGTGCTTGTGATGGTGGTTTTCGCCGCGCTGTTTTTCTTTGCCGCTGACCAGCTGATCGGCTGGGCTCTGAGCTTCGTGCTGAATACCGGCAACTGATACGGGTGGAGATGAAAATGGCGGCACGTTGGTACATCGTCCACGCGTATTCCAATTTTGAAAAGAAGGTAGCTGAAGACATCGAGAACAAGGCTCGCCAGAAGGGGCTTGAGCATCTGTTCGAGAAGATCCTCGTGCCGACCGAAAAGGTGGTGGAAGTGCGTCGCGGCCGCAAGGTCGATTCCGAGCGCAAGTTTTTCCCGGGCTATGTCATGGTTCGCGCCAATCTGACGGATGAAGCCTACCACCTGATCAAGAATACGCCTAAGGTCACAGGCTTTCTCGGCTCCGACAATAAGCCCGTTCCGATTCCGGATTATGAAGCCGAGCGCATTCTCGGTCAGGTTCAGGAAGGTGTCGAGCGGCCGAAGGCATCCATTACCTTCGAGATCGGCGAGCAGGTCCGCGTTTCCGATGGTCCGTTCGCCTCGTTCAACGGCACGGTTCAGGATGTGGACGAAGAGCGTTCGCGCCTGAAGGTGGAAGTGTCGATCTTCGGCCGCGCAACGCCGGTCGAGCTGGAATACGCACAGGTCGAGAAGGTCTGATTGCAGAAACTGGAGGCTGGCCTTTGCGGCCTGTTTCCTGCGGACGTCGTCCGCACCCGCGTGGAAGGTGAGGGGTCTTAGCCGGACCCTAATATCCGCACCACGCAACCGCAGCCGCCGGAGAGATCCGGCATCACGGGCCGGGTAACCGGCCGTTCATGAAAGGCAGAGAGATATGGCTAAGAAAGTTGCAGGCCAGCTCAAGCTTCAGGTCAAGGCAGGATCGGCAAACCCGTCCCCGCCGATTGGTCCGGCGCTTGGTCAGCGTGGCATTAACATCATGGAATTCTGCAAGGCGTTCAATGCCGCCACGCAGGAAATGGAAAAGGGTATGCCGATCCCGGTCGTCATCACCTATTACCAGGACAAGTCCTTCACCTTCGCGATGAAGCAGCCTCCGGTCAGCTACTGGCTGAAGAAGGAAGCGAAGATCACGTCCGGTTCCAAGACGCCCGGCAAGGGCGCCAAGGCAGGCTCCCTCACCAAGGCTCAGATCAAGACGATCGCAGAAGCCAAGATGAAGGATCTGAACGCAGCGGATATCGAAGGTGCAATGGCGATGATCGAGGGCTCTGCCCGCGCCATGGGCCTGGAAGTGGTGGGTTAATATCATGGCTGGCAAGCGCACTCAGAAGATCAACGAAGGTGTTGATCCCACAAAGCTCTACGCTCTGACCCTGGCTATCGGCATGGTCAAGGAACGGGCTGTCGCCAAGTTCGACGAAACCATCGAAGTCTCGATGAACCTCGGCGTCGATCCGCGCCATGCGGATCAGATGGTTCGCGGCGTCGTCAACCTGCCGAACGGCACGGGCCGCACGGTTCGCGTCGCCGTCTTCGCTCGTGGCGTCAAGGCTGACGAAGCCAAGGCTGCCGGTGCTGATATCGTCGGCGCCGAAGAGCTCGTCGAAATCGTCCAGGGCGGCAAAATCGAATTCGATCGCTGCATCGCCACTCCGGACATGATGCCGCTCGTCGGCCGTCTCGGTAAGGTTCTCGGCCCGCGCGGCATGATGCCGAACCCGAAGGTCGGCACCGTTACTATGGACGTTGCCGGAGCCGTCAAGGCTTCCAAGGGAGGCGCTGTCGAGTTCCGCGTCGAGAAGGCTGGTATTGTCCACGCCGGCATCGGCAAGGCCTCTTTCGACGCCAAGGCTCTGGAAGAAAACATCCGCGCCTTCGCCGACGCCGTCATCAAGGCGAAGCCGGCTGGCGCCAAGGGCAACTACGTCAAGCGCGTGGCGATTTCCTCGACCATGGGCCCGGGCGTCAAGATCGAAGTCGGCTCGGTCACCGCAGCTCCGACTGCATAAGTTTATGGCCGGGCTTCGGCCCGGTGAATGAATTTCCGGCCTCGCAAGGGGCCGGAATATTCCGGAGAAATCCGGAATCCTGTCCGAGATTGCAGGTGGTTTTCCCTTAATCACTTAGCCTGCATGAGACGGGTAAGACCCGAATTACATGAAGTTCGCTTCTAGGAAATCGGTTCGAGCCTTGGATGCCTTGTGCCTCTTTAGCCTTGATTGGCGCGGGAGCGCGGGGGGACAGGATCCTCAAGCGTCGCTTGGGATCTCGCATGATCCCAGGAGGCAAAGGCAACCCGGCGGGCCCGTTTTCGGTCCCGCCAACTGGAGATAGGCAGTGGAAAGAGCGGAAAAACGCGAATTCGTCACGGAACTGAACGAAGTCTTCAAGGCTTCGGGCTCAGTTGTCGTGGCCCACTATGCTGGTGCCACAGTCGCGCAGATGAACGATTTTCGTTCGAAGATGCGTGCAGCTGGCGGTACCGTCAAAGTCGCGAAGAACCGCCTGGCCAAAATTGCCCTTCAGGGTACGGAAGCGGAAGGGATTACCAATCTCTTCAAGGGTCAGACGCTGATTGCATACAGCACCGATCCGATCACCGCTCCGAAGGTCGTCATGGATTTTGCCAAGACCAATGACAAGATCATTGTTCTGGGCGGTTCCATGGGAACAACCACGCTCAACGCCGAAGCAGTCAAGTCGCTTGCGACCCTGCCTTCGCTCGACGAGCTGCGTGCGAAGCTGCTGGGCATGATCCAGACACCGGCTACCCGCATCGCTGGGGTTGTTGCAGCACCGGCAAGCCAGCTTGCCCGTGTGTTCGCGGCCTACGCCAAGAAGGACGAAGCCGCTTAAGGCGGTTTTTCGCTGTTTATAATCAACCGGTTCGAACCGAACAAAAGGAACTAGTAAAATGGCTGATCTCGCAAAGATCGTAGACGACCTCTCCTCGCTGACCGTTCTGGAAGCTGCAGAACTGTCGAAGCTTCTTGAAGAAAAGTGGGGCGTTTCCGCTGCTGCTCCGGTAGCTGTTGCTGCCGCTGCCGGTGGTGCTGGCCCGGCTGTCGTTGAAGAAGAAAAGACCGAATTCGACGTCATCCTCGTCGACGCCGGTGCCAACAAGATCAACGTCATCAAGGAAGTCCGCGCCATCACGGGTCTCGGCCTCAAGGAAGCCAAGGACCTCGTCGAAGCCGCTCCGAAGGCTGTCAAGGAAGGCGTCAACAAGGCTGAAGCCGCTGACATCAAGAAGAAGCTTGAAGACGCTGGCGCCAAGGCCGACGTCAAGTAATTCTATACTGCTTTTGGGAGGCAGCAACGACTGCCTCCCATTTGCCGTTTTTCTGAACGAATTACCCAAAAGCCGCGTCAAAACGGCTTTTGGGTAATGGGTTCTTCAAAAGGATAGTCTCGCACCGAGGGCAGCACAGCAATCCGAGCTGAGCGTTTTCGGGAGTCGGACGAGATTGAACTACCCATTGATTGACGGGGTCGACTGGCCATCGGTTCCCGTCCGTTGCAGGCCCGGGTGCAAGATTTTGAAGGAGCGACGATGGCTCAGACCCTTTCGTTCAACGGTCGCAGGCGCGTACGCAAGTTTTTTGGTAAGATCCCCGAAGTCGCAGAAATGCCGAACCTCATCGAGGTTCAGAAGGCGTCCTACGACCAGTTTCTGATGGTTGAAGAGCCGAAAGGCGGTCGTCCCGACGAAGGTCTTCAGGCCGTCTTCAAGTCGGTTTTCCCGATCACCGATTTCTCCGGCGCTTCCATGCTGGAATTCGTGTCCTATGAGTTCGAGCCGCCGAAGTTCGACGTCGACGAATGCCGCCAGCGCGACCTGACCTATGCGGCGCCGCTGAAGGTGACGCTGCGCCTCATCGTGTTCGATATCGACGAGGATACCGGCGCCAAGTCGATCAAGGACATCAAGGAACAGTCCGTCTACATGGGCGACATGCCGCTCATGACCAACAACGGCACGTTCATCGTCAACGGCACCGAGCGCGTGATCGTCTCCCAGATGCACCGTTCGCCGGGCGTCTTCTTCGACCACGACAAGGGCAAGAGCCACTCGTCTGGCAAACTGCTTTTTGCTGCCCGCGTCATTCCCTATCGCGGTTCCTGGCTCGATATCGAATTCGACGCCAAGGACATCGTTTACGCCCGTATTGACCGCCGCCGCAAGATTCCGGTGACGTCGCTGCTGATGGCGCTCGGCATGGACGGCGAGGAAATCCTCGACACCTTCTACACGAAGTCGCTCTACAAGCGCGACGGCGAAGGCTGGCGCATTCCCTTCAAGCCGGAAACACTGAAGGGTGCCAAGGCGATCACCGAGATGGTCGACGCCGATACCGGCGAAGTCGTCGTGGAAGCCGGCAAGAAGCTGACCCCGCGCTTGCTGCGCCAGCTGTCCGATAAGGGCCTGAAGGCGTTGAAGGCCGGCGACGACGATCTTTACGGCAACTACCTCGCCGGCGACATCGTCAACTACTCGACGGGTGAAATCTATCTCGAGGCCGGCGACGAAATCGACGAAAAGACGCTCGGCATCATCCTGTCGAACGGTTTCGACGAGATCCCGGTTCTCGGCATCGACCACATCAATGTCGGCGCCTATATCCGCAACACGCTCTCAGCCGACAAGAACGAGAACCGTCAGGACGCTCTTTTCGACATCTACCGCGTCATGCGTCCGGGTGAACCGCCGACCATGGAATCGGCCGAAGCCATGTTCAACTCGCTGTTCTTCGATGCGGAGCGTTACGACCTCTCCGCCGTCGGCCGCGTCAAGATGAACATGCGTCTCGACCTGACCGTCGAAGACACCGTCCGCATCCTGCGCAAGGACGACATCCTGGCCGTGGTCAGGATGCTGGTCGAACTGCGCGACGGCAAGGGCGAGATCGACGACATCGATAACCTCGGCAACCGTCGTGTCCGCTCGGTCGGCGAACTGATGGAAAACCAGTACCGTCTCGGCCTGCTCCGTATGGAGCGCGCGATCAAGGAGCGCATGTCCTCGATCGAGATCGACACGGTCATGCCGCAGGATCTGATCAACGCCAAGCCGGCGGCTGCCGCTGTCCGCGAGTTCTTCGGTTCCTCGCAGCTCTCGCAGTTCATGGACCAGGTCAACCCGCTCTCGGAAATCACCCACAAGCGCCGCCTCTCGGCTCTTGGCCCGGGCGGTCTGACCCGCGAGCGCGCCGGCTTCGAAGTCCGCGACGTTCATCCGACGCACTACGGCCGCATCTGCCCGATCGAAACGCCGGAAGGCCCGAACATCGGTCTCATCAACTCGCTTGCGACCTTTGCCCGCGTCAACAAGTACGGCTTCATCGAAAGCCCGTACCGCCGCATCGTCGACGGCAGGGTGACGAACGACGTGCTCTACCTCTCCGCCATGGAAGAGGCGAAGTACTACGTCGCCCAGGCAAACGCCGAGATGAACCCTGACGGTTCCTTCGTCGACGAGTTCGTCGTCTGCCGTCATGCCGGCGAAGTTATGCTCGCCCCGCGCGACAGCATGAACCTGATGGACGTCTCGCCGAAGCAGGTCGTTTCGGTCGCAGCCGCTCTCATCCCGTTCCTGGAAAACGACGACGCCAACCGCGCGCTCATGGGCTCGAACATGCAGCGTCAGGCCGTTCCGCTTCTGCGCGCTGAAGCGCCGTTCGTCGGCACCGGCATGGAGCCGGTCGTCGCTCGTGACTCAGGCGCTGCTATCGGCGCCCGTCGTGGCGGCGTGGTCGACCAGGTCGACGCGACGCGCATCGTTATCCGCGCCACGGAAGACCTCGAAGCCGGCAAGTCCGGCGTCGATATCTACCGCCTGCAGAAGTTCCAGCGTTCTAACCAGAACACCTGCGTCAACCAGCGTCCGCTGGTCACCGTCGGAGACGAGGTCAACCGCGGCGACATCCTCGCCGACGGCCCGTCGACCGATCTCGGCGACCTGGCGCTCGGCCGCAACGCGCTCGTCGCGTTCATGCCCTGGAACGGCTACAACTACGAAGACTCGATCCTGCTCTCCGAGCGTATCGTTGCTGACGACGTGTTCACCTCCATCCACATCGAAGAATTCGAAGTGATGGCGCGCGACACCAAGCTTGGTCCTGAGGAAATCACGCGCGACATTCCGAACGTTTCGGAAGAAGCGCTGAAGAACCTCGACGAAGCCGGTATCGTCTACATCGGCGCCGAAGTTCAGCCGGGCGATATCCTCGTCGGCAAGATCACGCCGAAGGGCGAAAGCCCGATGACGCCGGAAGAAAAGCTTCTGCGCGCCATCTTCGGCGAAAAGGCTTCCGATGTGCGCGACACGTCCATGCGCATGCCGCCGGGCACCTACGGCACGATCGTCGAAGTTCGCGTCTTCAACCGCCACGGCGTGGAGAAGGATGAGCGCGCGATGGCGATCGAGCGCGAAGAGATCGAGCGTCTTGCCAAGGACCGTGACGACGAGCAGGCGATCCTCGACCGTAACGTCTACGGCCGTCTGATCGACATGCTGCGTGGCCAGGTATCGATTGCCGGTCCGAAGGGCTTCAAGAAGGGCACCGAGCTTTCGAACGCCGTCGTCTCCGAATATCCCCGCTCGCAGTGGTGGATGTTCGCGGTCGAGGACGAGAAGGTTCAGAGCGAGCTCGAAGCACTGCGCGGCCAGTACGACGAATCCAAGTCGCGCCTTGAGCAGCGCTTCATGGACAAGGTCGAAAAGGTCCAGCGCGGCGATGAAATGCCTCCTGGCGTCATGAAGATGGTCAAGGTCTTCGTCGCCGTGAAGCGCAAGATCCAGCCGGGCGACAAGATGGCCGGCCGTCACGGGAACAAGGGCGTGGTTTCGCGCATTGTGCCTGTCGAGGACATGCCGTTCCTCGAAGACGGCACGCATGTCGACGTTGTTCTGAACCCGCTCGGCGTGCCCTCGCGCATGAACGTCGGCCAGATCCTGGAAACGCACTTGGGTTGGGCTTGCGCCGGCATGGGTCGCCAGATTGGCGAACTGATCGAAGCCTACAAGGCGAACGGCAACATCGAGCCGCTGCGCAAGACCATCGGCGATGTCGTCGGTGACGGTCCGAAGGCCGAACAGGTCCACGAGTTCGACGATGAGTCGGTGCTGCGTCTTGCCGACCAGTGGAAGCGCGGCGTTTCGATTGCGACGCCTGTTTTCGACGGTGCGCATGAAGGCGATGTCAACGACATGCTGCGTCTGGCAGGTCTCAAGGATACCGGTCAGTCGACGCTCTATGACGGCCGTACCGGCGAGCAGTTCGACCGTCAGGTGACTGTGGGCTACATCTACATGCTGAAGCTCAACCACCTTGTCGATGACAAGATCCATGCCCGTTCGATCGGTCCTTACTCGCTCGTGACCCAGCAGCCGCTGGGTGGCAAGGCACAGTTCGGCGGTCAGCGCTTCGGCGAAATGGAAGTCTGGGCGCTCGAAGCTTATGGCGCGGCCTACACGCTGCAGGAAATGCTGACGGTGAAGTCGGACGACGTCGCCGGCCGCACCAAGGTCTACGAAGCCATCGTCCGCGGCGACGACACGTTCGAAGCCGGTATTCCGGAAAGCTTCAACGTTCTCGTCAAGGAAATGCGCTCGCTGGGCCTCAGCGTCGAGCTTGAGAATACCAAGCTTGACGAAGCACAGGCGACCCAGCTGCCCGACGCGGCCGAGTAAACACTTGATAGGGCGTGCGCTGCCAATGCGGCGCACGCCGGTCCCGCCGGCCGCCGTATCCATATGGCCCGGAAGGGAAGTTTCGCCGCATCCAGCGGTTATTCTCGTTTAGGCGAGGGAGGCGGCTCCCGGGAATTTGCCGCTGACCATCGCATTTTGAGGGCGCTTTCGCCCATGAAGGAGACAGGCATGAATCAAGAGGTCATGAATCTTTTCAATCCGCAGGTGCCTGCACAGAATTTCGATTCCATTCGGATTTCGATCGCGTCTCCGGAGAAGATCCTCTCCTGGTCCTACGGTGAGATCAAGAAGCCGGAAACCATCAACTACCGCACGTTCAAGCCGGAACGCGACGGTTTGTTCTGCGCGCGCATCTTTGGCCCGATCAAGGATTACGAATGCCTGTGCGGCAAGTACAAGCGCATGAAGTACAAGGGCATCATCTGCGAAAAGTGCGGCGTCGAAGTCACGCTGTCGCGCGTTCGCCGCGAGCGCATGGGCCATATCGAGCTCGCTGCTCCCGTTGCCCACATCTGGTTCCTGAAGTCGCTGCCGAGCCGCATTTCGACGCTGCTCGACATGACGCTGAAGGATGTCGAGCGCGTTCTCTACTTCGAAAACTACATCGTCACGGAGCCGGGTCTTACCGCGCTCAAGGAGCACCAACTCCTGTCTGAAGAAGAGTACATGCTTGCCGTTGACGAATACGGCGAAGACCAGTTCACGGCCATGATCGGTGCAGAAGCCATCTACGAGATGCTGGCATCGATGAACCTCGAAAAGATCGCTGGCGACCTTCGCTCCGAGCTTGCCGACACCACGTCGGACCTCAAGCAGAAGAAGCTGATGAAGCGCCTGAAGATCGTCGAGAACTTCATGGAATCCGGCAACCGCCCGGAATGGATGATCATGAAGGTCGTTCCGGTCATCCCGCCGGATCTGCGCCCGCTGGTTCCCCTGGACGGCGGTCGTTTCGCGACCTCGGATCTGAACGATCTCTATCGCCGCGTCATCAACCGTAACAATCGTCTGAAGCGCCTCATCGAACTACGCGCACCGGGCATCATCATCCGCAACGAAAAGCGCATGCTGCAGGAATCTGTCGATGCGCTGTTCGACAACGGCCGCCGCGGCCGCGTCATCACCGGCGCCAACAAGCGTCCGCTGAAGTCGCTGTCCGACATGCTGAAGGGCAAGCAGGGCCGCTTCCGCCAGAACCTGCTCGGCAAGCGCGTCGACTATTCCGGCCGTTCGGTCATCGTGACCGGTCCGGAACTGAAGCTGCATCAGTGCGGCCTGCCGAAGAAGATGGCGCTCGAGCTCTTCAAGCCGTTCATCTACGCCCGCCTCGACGCCAAGGGTTATTCCTCGACCGTCAAGCAGGCCAAGAAGCTGGTCGAAAAGGAAAAGCCTGAGGTCTGGGATATCCTCGACGAGGTCATCCGCGAGCATCCGGTTCTGCTGAACCGCGCACCGACGCTGCACCGCCTGGGCATCCAGGCCTTCGAACCCACCCTGGTCGAAGGCAAGGCCATCCAGTTGCATCCGCTCGTCTGCACGGCATTCAACGCCGACTTCGACGGTGACCAGATGGCCGTTCACGTGCCGCTGTCGCTTGAAGCCCAGCTTGAAGCCCGCGTGCTGATGATGTCGACCAACAACATCCTGCATCCGGCAAACGGTGCTCCGATCATCGTTCCCTCGCAGGACATGGTTCTCGGCCTCTACTACCTGTCGATCCTGAACCAGAACGAGCCGGGTGAAGGCATGGCCTTCTCCGATCTCGGCGAATTGCATCACGCGCTTGAAAGCAAGGTCGTGACGCTGCACACCAAGATCCGCGGCCGTTTCAAGTCGATCGACGAGGATGGCAAGCCCTACTCGAAGATCTATGAGACTACGCCTGGCCGCCTGCTCATCGGCGAACTGCTGCCGAAGAACGGCAAGGTGCCCTTCGACATCTGCAACCAGGAAATGACCAAGAAGAACATCTCCAAGATGATCGACACGGTCTACCGCCATTGCGGCCAGAAGGACACGGTCATTTTCTGCGACCGCATCATGCAGCTCGGCTTCTCCCATGCCTGCCGCGCCGGCATTTCGTTCGGCAAGGACGACATGGTCATTCCGGATGCCAAGGCCAAGATCGTTGCCGACACAGAAAGCCTGGTGAAGGAATACGAGCAGCAGTATAATGACGGCCTGATCACCCAGGGCGAAAAGTACAACAAGGTTGTCGACGCCTGGGGCAAGGCGACCGAAAAGGTCGCCGAAGAGATGATGGCCCGCATCAAGGCGGTCGAGTTCGACGAGAACACCGGCCGTCAGAAGCCGATGAATTCGATCTACATGATGAGCCACTCCGGTGCCCGCGGTTCTCCGAACCAGATGCGTCAGCTGGGCGGCATGCGCGGCCTCATGGCCAAGCCGTCGGGTGAAATCATCGAGACGCCGATCATCTCGAACTTCAAGGAAGGTCTGACCGTCAACGAGTACTTCAACTCGACGCACGGCGCCCGCAAGGGTCTGGCAGACACCGCCTTGAAGACTGCGAACTCCGGTTACCTGACCCGCCGTCTCGTCGACGTCGCGCAGGATTGCATCGTCACGCACGTCGATTGCGGCACGGAAACCGGCCTCACCATGACCGCCATCGTTGATGCCGGTCAGGTCGTCGCCTCGCTCGGCGCCCGCATCCTCGGCCGCACGGCGCTCGACGACATCGATCATCCGGTCACGGGTGAGCGCATCGTCGATGCCGGCAAGATGATCCTCGAGCCGGATGTCATCGAAATCGAGAAGGCCGGTATCCAGTCGATCCGTATTCGCTCGGCGCTGACTTGCGAAATCCAGACGGGCGTCTGCTCGGTCTGCTACGGCCGCGACCTCGCGCGCGGTACGCCTGTCAACATGGGCGAAGCCGTCGGTGTCATCGCCGCTCAGTCGATCGGCGAGCCGGGAACCCAGCTCACCATGCGTACCTTCCACCTTGGCGGTACGGCAACCGTGGTCGACCAGTCGTTCCTGGAAGCCTCGTACGAAGGTACGGTGCAGATCAAGAACCGCAACGTGCTGCGCAACTCCGAAGGCAGCCTCGTTGCCATGGGCCGCAACATGACCGTCCAGATCCTGGACGAGCGTGGCGTGGAGCGCTCTTCGCAGCGCGTCGCCTACGGTTCGAAGCTGCATGTCGACGAAGGTGACAAGGTCAAGCGCGGTCAACGTCTGGCGGAGTGGGATCCCTACACCCGTCCGATGATGACGGAAGTTTCCGGTACCGTTCAGTTCGAAGATCTGGTCGACGGTCTCTCCGTTCTCGAAGCGACCGACGAATCCACCGGCATCACCAAGCGCCAGGTTATCGACTGGCGTTCGACGCCGCGCGGTTCGGACCTCAAGCCGGCGATCGTCATCAAGGACGCCAGCGGCAATGTCGCGAAGCTGTCGCGTGGTAGCGACGCCCGCTTCCTGCTCTCGGTCGATGCCATTCTGTCGGTCGAGCCGGGCACGAAGGTCTCCCAGGGTGACGTTCTCGCCCGTTCGCCGCTCGAAAGTGCAAAGACGAAGGACATCACCGGTGGTCTGCCGCGTGTTGCCGAGCTGTTCGAAGCTCGCCGTCCGAAGGATCACGCCATCATCGCAGAGATCGATGGTACGATCCGCCTCGGCCGCGACTACAAGAACAAGCGTCGCGTCATCATCGAGCCGGCGGAAGACGGTGTCGAGCCTGTCGAATACCTGATCCCGAAGGGCAAGCCCTTCCATCTTCAGGACGGCGACTATATCGAAAAGGGTGATTACATCCTCGACGGTAACCCGGCTCCGCACGACATCCTGGCGATCAAGGGCGTGGAGGCTCTCGCCTCCTACCTCGTCAACGAGATCCAGGAAGTCTACCGTCTGCAGGGCGTTGTCATCAACGATAAGCACATCGAGGTGATCGTCCGTCAGATGCTGCAGAAGGTGGAAATCACCGATGCGGGCGACTCGACCTATATCGTCGGCGACAATGTCGACCGGATCGAGCTCGAAGACGTCAACGATCATCTGATCGAGCAGGGCAAGAAGCCCGCCCACGGCGATCCGGTTCTTCTCGGCATCACCAAGGCGTCGCTGCAGACCCCGTCCTTCATCTCGGCCGCATCCTTCCAGGAAACGACCAAGGTGCTGACGGAAGCCGCAATCGCCGGCAAGACCGACGGTCTGCAGGGTCTGAAGGAGAACGTCATCGTCGGCCGCCTCATCCCGGCCGGTACCGGCGGCACCATGACGCAGATCCGCCGCATTGCCACGTCGCGCGACGAGCTGATCCTCGAAGAGCGTCGCAAGGGCACCGGGGCAGCTGTCGCCACCCCAATGCTGCAGGACATGGCTGAAAACGCCCCGGCTGCGGAATAATCCGCAGCTGAAGTTCATGAATTGAAAAACCGCCCGGAGCGATCCGGGCGGTTTTCATTTCTGCTGTGCTGGTTGACCGGGGGAGGGAAGGCGCTGCCTCGTTGCCGGCGCGCCACCGTGGGCGGCAGCCCCGTCAGTTGAACCGGATGATCGCGACCTCGCCATCGATCGCGCCCTGATAGGCCGAGGCATGCGGCTCTTCCTCCGGGATTTCGGTGAGCATGCCAATCTGGTCGAGATCGGCCTCGATGAACCCCTCCTCGGCAAGAGCGTTCAAAGCCTCGCGCACGGCGGTGTCGTCGTCTGGCGCCTTCAGCAGGATGTGCAGATCGATGCCTTCGCTAGCGTCCGACTCATAGCCTTTGCCAATGATGATGAAGATCATCGGTCCGTCGAAATTGTTGTCGTTATCAGGTGTCGTAATCATCGCCAGTCCTTCGGCTTTTCGATTCGATCGCTCGAATCCTGCTAAGAGGGCTTCCGCCGCATTTGCTGATTCCTTAACTGCTTTTGCTGCAATGCCCAAGTTTTTATCTTGGCGCACCGCGGAGAATTCGTCTACAGGGTGAAAACAGGGCGTTCGGCCCGCATATCAAGGCGATGCGGGCAAGTTTATTTCTTAACCGGCCTTGACGAGACGGGTGGAAACCAGTAGTACCCCGGCCATCAGATCCCATGTGAGGCTTGGCTGTTCGGGGCGACGCGCCCTGGAGTTCACCTCAAACAAGGTTCTAAACGCACGTTGAAGTCATGATGCTGCACGCATGACGCATGGTTTTATGCGTCCTCTGCTCTTTGTGGTCCATCTGCGGAAGCGGATCGGGCCATATTTTGCGCATTGACGGAAAGCGTGCGTCATTGCCGGAGACGGCGCGAGTTCAAGCCCGCAAGGGTACTGAGATAAAACGTAAGGGATGGTTGAATGCCTACCGTAAACCAGCTGATCCGCAAGCCTCGCCAGGCGAACGTAAAGCGTAATAAGGTTCCCGCTCTCCAGGAGAACCCGCAGAAGCGCGGCGTTTGCACGCGCGTCTACACGACGACGCCGAAGAAGCCGAACTCGGCTCTGCGTAAGGTCGCAAAGATCCGCCTGACCAACGGCTTCGAAGTCATTGGTTACATCCCCGGCGAAGGTCACAACCTTCAGGAACACTCCGTCGTCATGATCCGTGGCGGCCGCGTCAAGGACCTTCCGGGTGTCCGTTACCACATCATCCGCGGCGTTCTCGATACTCAGGGTGTCAAGAACCGCAAGCAGCGCCGCTCCAAGTACGGTGCGAAGCGTCCGAAGTAATTCGGGTTTTCGAATAATCCGGCGCTGCGCGAGGTCCTCCGCGTGATGAAGCGCCTTAACGGTTGAAGAGACGAAAAGTATGTCCAGACGTCATAAAGCAGAAAAGCGCGAGATCAATCCGGATCCGAAGTTCGGCGATCTCGTCGTGACCAAGTTCATGAATGCCATCATGCTCGATGGTAAGAAGTCCGTTGCTGAAAACATCGTCTATGGTGCGTTTGACGCCGTTCAGGGTAAGTCCAAGCAGGAGCCGCTCACGGTTTTCCATTCTGCGCTCGACAACATTGCCCCGCACGTTGAAGTCCGCTCGCGCCGCGTCGGTGGTGCGACCTACCAGGTTCCGGTCGACGTCCGTCCGGAGCGCCGCCAGGCTCTCGCCATTCGTTGGCTGATTGCCGCTGCCCGCAAGCGCAACGAAACCACCATGATCGATCGCCTGTCCGGCGAACTGCTCGATGCGTCCAACAACCGCGGCTCCGCCGTCAAGAAGCGCGAAGACACGCACAAGATGGCTGACGCCAACCGTGCATTCTCGCACTATCGCTGGTAATTCCGAACGGTATCGAAAGGCAGTCCACAATGGCTCGCGAATATAAGATCGAAGACTACCGCAATTTCGGTATCATGGCGCATATCGACGCCGGCAAGACCACGACCACCGAGCGTATCCTTTACTACACCGGCAAGTCGCACAAGATCGGCGAAGTCCACGACGGCGCAGCCACCATGGACTGGATGGAGCAGGAGCAGGAGCGTGGCATCACGATCACCTCTGCTGCCACCACGACCTTCTGGAAGGGCCGTGACGGCAAGACGCGCCGCTTCAACATCATCGACACCCCCGGCCACGTCGACTTCACCATCGAAGTCGAGCGTTCGCTGCGCGTTCTCGACGGCGCCATCGCGCTGCTCGACGCCAACGCCGGCGTTGAGCCGCAGACGGAAACCGTCTGGCGTCAGGCCGAGAAGTACAACGTTCCGCGCATGATCTTCTGCAACAAGATGGACAAGACCGGCGCGGACTTCTACCGCTCCGTCGAGATGATCAAGACCCGTCTCGGCGCAACGGCTGTCGTCATGCAGCTGCCGATCGGTGCTGAAACCGAATTCAAGGGTGTCATCGATCTCATCGAGATGAACGCTCTCATCTGGCGTGACGAGTCGCTCGGCGCCCAGTGGGATGTCGTAGAGATCCCTGAGGACATGAAGGCCAAGGCCGAGGAATATCGCGAAAAGCTGATCGAGACGGTTGTCGACATCGACGAAGCCGCCACGGAAGCTTACCTGGAAGGCATTCTGCCCGACAACGAGCAGATCCGTGCGCTGGTTCGCCGCGGCACGATCGACGTCAAGTTCCATCCGATGTTCTGCGGCACCGCCTTCAAGAACAAGGGCGTGCAGCCGCTGCTCGACGCCGTCGTCGACTACCTGCCGTCGCCGATGGACATCCCGGCGATCAAGGGCATCGACTTCAAGACGGAAGCTGAAATCGAGCGTCATGCCGATGACAGCGAGCCGCTTTCCATGCTCGCCTTCAAGATCATGAACGACCCCTTCGTCGGTTCGCTCACCTTCGCCCGCATCTATTCCGGCAAGCTCGAAAAGGGCGCGTCGGTCATGAACACGGTCAAGGACAAGCGCGAGCGCGTCGGCCGCATGCTGCAGATGCACTCCAACTCGCGCGAAGACATCGAAGAAGCCTTCGCAGGCGACATCGTTGCTCTGGCCGGCCTCAAGGAAACCACCACTGGCGATACGCTCTGCGATCCGCTGAAGCCGGTTATCCTCGAGCGTATGGAATTCCCCGAGCCGGTCATTCAGATCGCCATCGAGCCGAAGACCAAGGGCGACCAGGAAAAGATGGGCCTCGCGCTCAACCGCCTGGCTGCTGAAGATCCGTCCTTCCGCGTCAAGACCGACCAGGAATCCGGCCAGACCATCATCGCCGGCATGGGCGAACTGCATCTCGACATCATCGTCGACCGCATGCGTCGTGAGTTCAAGGTCGAAGCAACCGTCGGCGCGCCGCAGGTTGCCTACCGCGAAACCATCACGCGCCAGCACGAAGAAGACTACACGCACAAGAAGCAGTCCGGTGGTACCGGCCAGTTCGCGCGCGTCAAGATCGTCTTCGAACCGAACCCGGACGGCGACGAATTCAAGTTCGAATCCAAGATCGTCGGTGGCTCTGTTCCGAAGGAATACATCCCCGGCGTTCAGAAGGGTATCGAAAGCGTTCTGTCTTCTGGTCCGCTCGCTGGCTTCCCGATGCTCGGCGTCAAGGCGACCCTCATCGACGGTGCCTTCCACGACGTCGACTCGTCGGTCCTCGCCTTCGAAATCGCATCGCGTGCCTGCTTCCGTGAAGCAGCCAAGAAGGCCGGCGCTCAGCTCCTCGAGCCGATGATGAAGGTCGAAGTCGTTACCCCGGAAGATTATGTCGGCGACGTCATCGGCGACCTGAACTCCCGTCGTGGTCAGATCCAGGGTCAGGAAAGCCGTGGTATCGCCGTCGTCATCAACGCGAACGTCCCGCTCGCGAACATGTTCAAGTACGTCGACAACCTGCGCTCCATGTCTCAGGGCCGCGCTCAGTACACGATGACCTTCGATCACTATTCGCCGGTCCCGTCGAACGTCGCAACAGAAATCCAGGCAAAGTATTCCGGTCAGAAGTGACCGGAATACCAATTGACCGATAACAAGAATTAGATCCCTTCGGGGACTAGCAAAACGGAGAGCCGAAAATGGCAAAGAGTAAGTTTGAGCGCAACAAGCCGCACGTCAACATTGGCACGATCGGCCACGTTGACCACGGCAAGACGTCTCTGACGGCAGCGATCACGAAGTACTTCGGTGAGTTCAAGGCGTA
>NZ_RJJT01000043.1 GCF_003938655.1 Rhizobium pisi | reverse complement strand
CCGATCTATGCCGGTAACGCCATCCAGACGGTGCAGTCGACGGATGCCAGACGAGTGATCACCGTGCGCACCGCCTCCTTCGCCTCCGCAGCGGAAGGTGGTTCGGCCACCGTCGAGGCGATCCCGGCGATATCAGATCCGGGTCTGTCGCGCTTTGTCTCCGATGCGCTGTCGGCTTCCGACCGTCCGGAACTGACGTCTGCAAAGATCATCATCTCGGGTGGGCGGGCACTCGGCTCTGCCGAAAAGTTCAAGGAAGTCATCCTGCCGCTCGCTGACAAACTCGGGGCTGCCGTCGGCGCAAGCCGTGCGGCCGTCGATGCCGGTTATGCGCCGAACGACTGGCAGGTCGGCCAGACCGGCAAGGTGGTGGCGCCGCAGCTCTATATCGCCTGCGGCATCTCGGGCGCCATCCAGCATCTGGCCGGCATGAAGGATTCGAAGGTGATCGTCGCCATCAACAAGGACGAGGAAGCGCCGATCTTCCAGGTTGCCGACTACGGCCTCGTCGGTGATCTCTTCGACATCCTGCCGGAATTCGAAAAGGCGCTCTGACTGGGGAAACAGAACGTGGCTCGCGCGGTGGGACGTCCAATCAAACCTGGTGCCGATCTTCTTCTGAACGATGACGAGAAGCCGGCATACATACGGCTGCACGACATCGGCAGGGAGAGGCGGCCTCGGCCGCTGCAGGAATTCCTCAACGACGTCGGCGGGCTGATGCTGTCGGCGGAGGCTCCTGCCGTCGCCAGTTTCGTTGCGGGCAAGGTCCTCCAGAGGCTGCTCAAGACAGGAAAGGTGCGGCCGGAGGGCGGCGGGCCTCTTCCAGGCGTACCCGAAGGGCTCGACGACGCCATCGGCCATCTTGCAAAGTCGGGACGGAAATACGAGGCGATCGCCAGCCAGTTCCATAGTCTCGCCGACAAGCTGCTCTGGAGGCGCGGCCGCTCCGGACCCTTCGCAAGCCTGAATTTCGGCAACACGCACTCCCATGCGGTCGTGGTCGGCCCCGGTGGCATGGAGGAGCGCGCCGATCTCAGGGTCGGGGTGATCTATATGGACCGTTACACCCGGTTTCCCGATCACGTTCAGACGCAGCCGCGCGCCTTCATCCTGCTTTCGCCGGCAGAAATCTGCCTTGGCGATTCCCAATGGTTTTCTGCCGCTACTGGCACAGTCTTCGCCAACGATGCCGGGCAATCCTTCGCGATAAGATGCACGGCCCAGCCGCTTCTGGCGGTCTGGTGCCAGATCGAGCCGGGATGATTGCGGTGAGGCCGGGCCAGATCGCTTACCCGCATATGCAGCCACTGAATTCAATTTAACAGGAGGGATTATCAAATGGACGTTCGCGCCGCCGTTGCCGTTCAGGCCGGAAAACCGCTCGAAGTGATGACCGTGCAGCTCGACGGCCCGAAGGCCGGCGAAGTGCTGGTAGAGGTCAAGGCGACGGGCATCTGCCACACCGACGATTTCACCCTGTCGGGCGCCGATCCGGAAGGCCTCTTCCCCGCCATTCTCGGCCATGAGGGTGCGGGGATCGTCGTCGATGTCGGCCCGGGTGTGACCTCGCTCAAGAAGGGCGACCATGTCATTCCGCTTTACACACCCGAATGCCGCGAGTGCTATTCCTGCACGTCCCGCAAAACCAATCTATGCACCTCGATCCGATCAACCCAGGGTCAGGGCGTGATGCCGGACGGCACCTCGCGCTTCTCGATCGGCAAGGACAAGATCCATCACTACATGGGCTGCTCGACTTTCGCCAACTTCACCGTTCTGCCTGAGATCGCGCTCGCCAAGATCAACCCCGACGCGCCCTTCGACAAGGTCTGCTACATCGGCTGCGGCGTCACCACCGGCATCGGCGCCGTCATCAACACCGCCAAGGTGGAAATCGGCGCCACGGCGATCGTCTTCGGCCTCGGCGGCATCGGCCTCAACGTCATCCAGGGCCTGCGGCTGGCCGGCGCCGACATGATCATCGGCGTCGACATCAACCCAGATCGCAAGGCCTGGGGCGAGAAGTTCGGCATGACACATTTCGTCAATCCGAAGGAGGTCGGCGACGACATCGTTCCTTATCTGGTCAACCTGACCAAGCGTCATGGCGACCTGATCGGCGGCGCCGACTACACCTTCGACTGCACCGGCAATACAAAGGTGATGCGCCAGGCGCTCGAAGCCAGCCATCGCGGCTGGGGCAAATCGGTCATCATCGGCGTTGCCGGCGCCGGCCAGGAAATCTCGACCCGTCCGTTCCAGCTCGTCACCGGGCGCAACTGGATGGGCACGGCCTTCGGCGGCGCGCGCGGCCGCACCGACGTTCCGAAGATCGTCGACTGGTACATGCAGGGCAAGATCCAGATCGATCCGATGATCACCCACACCATGCCGCTCGAAGACATCAACAAGGGCTTCGATCTGATGCACAAGGGGGAAAGCATCCGCGGCGTGGTGCTGTATTAAGCGATGAAGACGATCTCGACCGATAAGTCCCACGGCGGCACTCAGGGCGTCTACGTCAGCCGCTCTGATGCCTGCGGCTGCGACATGACCTTTGCGGTGTTCGTGCCGCCGCAGGCGGCCAAGGGCAATTGCCCGGTTCTATGGTACCTGTCGGGTCTGACATGCACCCATGCCAATGTCATGGACAAGGGCGAGTATCGGCGGCTTGCCGCCGAGCTCGGCGTCATCGTCATCTGCCCGGATACCAGCCCTCGCGGCGAGCATGTTCCCGATGAGCCCGACAACTGGCAGTTCGGCAAGGGCGCCGGCTTTTATGTCGATGCCACCCAGCCGCCGTTTTCGGCGAATTATCGCATGTACAGCTACATCGTCGATGAATTGCCGCGCCTGCTTGCCGCGGAATTTCCGGTCGACATGGACCGCCAGGCGATCTTCGGCCACTCGATGGGCGGACACGGCGCGATCACGATCGCGCTCAAGAACCCGGACCGTTTCCGGAGCTGCTCGGCCTTCGCGCCGATCAGCCATCCCTCGGTCTCCGGCTGGTCGAAGCCGGCATTCCGGAAATATCTCGGGGCCGATGAAAAGACCTGGCGGGCCTACGACGCCTGCTCGCTGATCGAGGACGGGCATCATTTCCCTGAATTGCTCGTCGACCAGGGAACGGCGGATTCCTTCCTGGAGGATGGATTGCGTCCCGGCGAGCTCAAGCAGGCCTGCGAGGCGGCCGGCATCAAGCTGCAGCTTCGCATGCAGGACGGCTACGGCCATTCCTACTTCTTCATTTCGACATTCATGGAGGACCATCTGCGCTGGCATGCGCAGAGGCTGGGAGATCGGAAATAACGCAGAGCTCGGCCGGGCATAACGCAAACGGCCAGGGAGGAAGGGAGTGAAGCAATGACCAGCATAGCCATTCATCCGGCAGTGGATTCAGGCTTTCGAGCGACTGACGCTGCCTTTGCGGGCGGCACGCTCGTGTGCAAATGTGCAAGCAATCCCGTCAAGGTCAGGATCAAGGGTGACATCGCCCATAACCACGCCTGCGGCTGCACCAAGTGCTGGAAGCCCGAGGGTGCCGTCTTTTCGGTCGTGGCGGTGGCTCCGACAGAGAGTGTCGAAGTGCTCGAGAACGGTGACAAGCTCGCCGTCGTCGATTCCACTGCCCTGATCCAGCGCCATGCCTGCAAGCAGTGCGGTGTGCATATGTACGGCCCGGTCGAGCGCGAACATCCGTTCCAGGGATTGTCGTTCGTTCATCCCGAGCGCTTCCAGGAGGGCGGCTGGGCAAAGCCGACCTTTGCGGCCTTCGTATCGTCGATCATCGAAAGCGGCTTCGATCCCGCCAAGATGGACGCCGTCAGGGCGCAGTTGAAGGCGTCCGGCCTCGAGCCCTATGATTGCCTTTCGCCCGGCTTGATGGACTATATGGCAACCTGGACGGCCAAGAAGAGCGGTGTCCTGGCCGCCTGATCTCACGGCGCGCCCCTCCGGCGCCCCGACAAGTTAGCCGCCATCAGGCCTATTGCCTGATGGCGGCGCGCCGGTTTGCCGGCGGCCAGGCTTCCCATGCCTGATGATCGGAATTACGCGCAGAAGGCGCGGATGCCCCTCCAGAGAATTTTCGAACAGACCTGACACGATATCCTGGGAAGAACTCGCGACGGCAGACGCCACGCGTCTTTCCGGACGCAATTGCGCGTGCGATGCCGGCCATCCCTCGCCGGTCCTATCCCTCCCTTCGCCTTGAAACGACCCCCGGACAGGCGGCGGTGTCGGCTGGCTTCATTCAATTGTGTATTTTATAAATACTAATTGTGTACGCAGAGTACACAATTATTGACTCAGCCAAGGAGGCGTGTCAAATTCGTGGGAGTAGAGCAACACGAGGCCGGAGAGCGACGATGGCGAAGACACTCAAGAGCAATCTCTACGAAGATCTGAAGCGCCAGATTCTGACGATGGAGCTGGACCCGGACGCCGATCTGGATGAGGCCAGCCTGAGCGAGAGGTACGGGCTGTCGCGGACGCCGGTGCGGGACATATTCCGTCGCCTGGCCGGCGAGGGCTATGTCGACATCCGCGAGAACCGGGGTGCGCGGGTCATCCCGATGAACCACTCGACGCTGCGGAACTTCTTCCTTGTGGCCCCGATGATCTATGCGGCGATCGGCCGTCTTGCCGTGCAGAATTTCAAACCCACGCAGCTTGCCGACCTGAAGCAGACGCAGGAGCGCTTTCGCGCCGCCAGCCAGACTATGGATCCCCTGGCGATGGTGCTCGAGAACAATCGCTTCCACGAGATCTTCGGTGAGATGTCGGCCAACGACTATCTGCAGCCGAGCCTCGGCCGGCTGCTCATCGACCACGCGCGCATCGGCCACACCTTCTTCCGGCCGCGCAACGAGGACATGAAGCGGCGGCTGCAAATCGCCGTAGACCATCATGACAGCTTCATCGAGGCCCTCGGCTCTCACGACGAGACAGCCGTCGTCGACCTCGTCTTCGAGCATTGGGAACTGTCCCGCGAGAACATGGAGATGTTCATCGCTCCGCAAGGACTCAAGGCGGACGCCCTGCTTGGCGGTCCGGCTACGCAAATATTGGAGAAGTCATCGTGAAATTTGAGGGGATCTATACGCCGGCAGTGACGCCGCTCGATCAAAACGGTCAGATTGACCGGCCGGCATTCGCGGCCGTGCTCGAATCCCTGATCGAGGCGGGCGTTCACGGCATCATCGTCGGCGGCTCGACGGGCGAATATTACGCCCAGAGCAGCCAGGAGCGTTTCGAGCTTGCCGCCCACGCCAAGGACGTCATCGGCACGCGGCTGCCGCTCGTCATCGGCACCGGCGCCACCCGCACCGAGGATTCGGTCGAATATGCGAAGGCGGCGAAGGAAATCGGCGCGGATGCGATCCTGGTATCGTCGCCGCCATATGCGCTGCCGACCGAGCGCGAGAACGCGGTCCACGCGCTCACCGTCGATCGCGCGGCGAACTTGCCGATCATGCTCTACAACTATCCAGCCCGCATGGGCGTCGTCATGGGCGAGGAGTATTTCTCCCGCGTCGGCAAATCGAAGAACGTCGTCGCCATCAAGGAAAGCTCCGGCGACATGGGCAATCTTCACCTGCTCGCCCGGAAATTTCCGCACATCGCGCTCTCCTGCGGCTGGGACGACCAGGCGCTCGAATTCTTCGCATGGGGTGCGAAGAGCTGGGTTTGCGCCGGCTCCAACTTCCTGCCGCGCGAGCATGTCGCCCTCTATGAAGCCTGCGTCGTCGAGAAGAATTTCGACAAGGGCCGGGCGATCATGAGCGCAATGCTGCCGCTGATGGATTTCCTCGAATGCGGCAAATTCGTCCAATCGATCAAGCACGGATGCGAATTGATCGGGCTGAATGTCGGCTCGGTGCGCGCGCCGCTGCGCCCGCTCAACTCCGAAGAAAAGCGAACCCTCCAGACCGTCGTCGCCACGTTGAAGCGCACGGTCGGCCAGATCACGTCGGGAGCAAACCATGCATGAACCCTTGACCGCCGCCGAATACAAGGCGATCGCCGCTGGCCTTCAGTTCCCGACGAACGCCTTCGTCGACGGCGCATTCCGTCCGGCAAATTCCGGCAAGACGTTCACATCAACCAACCCTGCGACGGGCGAGGTTCTTGCCGAAATCGCGGCCTGCGATGCCACCGACGTCGACTTCGCCGTCGAAAAGGCGAAGCAGGCGTTCGACGACGGACGTTGGCGGCTTCGTTCACCGAACGAGCGCAAGGACGTGCTTCTGAAGCTTGCCAGGCTGATGGAGCAGAACAGGCACGAACTCGCCGTCATGGAAAGTCTCGACAGCGGCAAGCCGGTCCGCGAATGCCAGACGGTCGACGTTCCCGATACCATTCATACGCTGCGCTGGCATGCCGAGCTGGTCGACAAGCTCTATGACAATACCGCTCCTGTCGGCGCGAACGCGCTGACGATGATCGTGCGCGAGCCGATCGGCGTCGTCGGCTGCGTGCTGCCCTGGAATTTCCCACTGCTGATGCTGGCCTGGAAGATCGGCCCGGCGCTTGCGGCCGGCTGCTCGGTGATCGTCAAGCCGGCGCAGGAAACGACGCTCACCACCCTGCGCGTCGCCGAGCTTGCCCATGAGGCCGGTATCCCGGCTGGTGTTTTCAACGTCGTGACCGGCTCGGGCCGCGAGGTCGGTGAACCGATCGGCCTGCACATGGATGTCGATATGGTCGCCTTCACCGGCTCGACGCCTACGGGCCGCCGCTTCCTGCGTTACGCCGCCGACTCGAACCTCAAGAAGGTCGTGCTCGAATGCGGCGGCAAGAACCCCGCGGTCGTTCTCGACGATGCCGAAGATCTGGACCTCGTCGCCGAGCAGGTCGTCAACGGCGCTTTCTGGAACATGGGCGAGAACTGCTCGGCCACATCGCGTCTCATCGTTCACTCCAAGGTCAAGGACGAACTGATGAAACGCATCGGCGCCTATCTGCGCGAATGGAAGACGGGCGATCCGCTCGATCCGGAAAACCGCATCGGCGCGCTGGTCAGCAAGGCGCATTTCGATAAGGTGAAATCCTTCCTCGACGACGCCAGGACGGAGAAGCTGTCGGTTGCTCACGGCGGCGAAACCTATAACGGCATCTTCATCGAGCCGACGGTGGTCGAGGGTGTGGCGCCGGCCAGCCGCCTCTTCCAGGAAGAGATCTTCGGGCCGGTGCTCTCGGTCACGACCTTCAATTCGCTTGCCGAGGCGATCGCCCTTGCCAACGACACGAATTACGGTCTGACGGCCTCCGTCTATACCGGCAGCCTGAGGAACGCCATCAAGCTCTCGCGCGAGATCCGGGCCGGCGTCGTCACCGTCAACTGCTTCGGGGAAGGGGACGCCACCACGCCGTTCGGCGGCTACAAGGAGTCGGGCTTCGGCGGCCGTGACAAGTCGATCTTCGCCCATGACAATTACTGCGAGCTGAAGACCATCTGGATCGACGTTTCGGAACGGTCCGTCGACGAGACGATCCGATGACCCGACACGTGATCAAGCGCCTGCCGATCGATACCGGCGTTTCGGGATGGGAGGCGATCAGCGGACGCGCCTTTCCCGCAACGGCGCTTGAGCACGATATGACTGCCGACTGGCTGGTCATCGGCGGCGGATTTGCCGGCCTGTCGGCGGCGCGCCGCCTCTCGCAGGCGCGGCCTCACGACAAGATCGTCGTGCTGGAGGCGCGTGAACTCGCCAAGGGTCCGGCCGGGCGGAATTCCGGCTTCATGATCGATGTGCCGCACAATCTCTCGTCGGGCGAGTATTCTGTGGCCGGCGAAGAGGCAACCAGGAGCGAGATCCGGCAGAACCGCCTGGCGATTTCCTTCGCAGCCGATGTCGCGGCCGAATACGGCATGTCCAGGGAAACCTTCGATCCCGCCGGCAAGGTGAATGCGGCCGCCTCCGAGCGCGGGCTTGGGCTCAACGACAATTACAGAAAATCGCTCGAGAAGATCGGCGAGGAGCATCGCATTCTCGACGCACAAGAGATGCGGGAGATGACCGGCTCGCGCTATTATCGCGGCGGGCTTTACACACCGGGCGCGGTGATGATCCAGCCCGCCGACTATATCCGCGGCCTGGCGCGCGGGCTTTCCGCGAAGGTCGTCATCCACGAGCGCTCGCCGGTTCTAGAGCTTTCCCGTGAGGGCAGGACCTGGAAGGCGAAGACGGCCCGCGGCTCCGTTTCCGCGCCGAAGGTCATTCTGGGCGTGAACGGCCATATTCAAAGCTTCGGCCATTTCCGTGGGCGGCTGATGCACATCTTCACCTATGCCTCGATGACATCAGCCTTTTCCCAGAACGAATTCGCGGGCGATGTTACCGGCGTCGATCGCTGGGCGCTGCTGCCGGCCGACCCGATGGGCGCGACGGTGCGCAAGATCACCAAGGATGGTCTTTCTAGGATCGTCATCAGGACGAGGTTCACCTACGACCCGAGCCTCAGAGTCTCGGAGAAGCGCGTCGCCGGCGTGGCGGCCGAGCAGCGCCGGTCTTTCGACGCCCGTTTCCCCGGGCTGGAGCGGCTGCCGATGGAATATAGCTGGGCGGGTGCGCTGTGCCTCAGCAGGAACCACGTGCCGGCATTCGGCGAAGTCGAAGAGGGGCTTTTTTCCGCCTGCTGCGAGAACGGTCTCGGCACCGTCAAGAGCACGCTCGCGGGGATGATGGCGGCCGATCTCGCGACAGGCGCCGCAAGCCCAGAGCTCGACACATACAAGAACCAGCCGGAACCGGCCAGATTGCCTCCCGAGCCCATTGCGTGGCTCGGCGTCAACTCGGTCATCCGCCTGCAGGAATTGCGTGCAGGCCGCGAGGGATGATCCCTCGGCCCACGTAATATGAAGGCTGCCCGCCGCAGACTTCAGAGAATGGGAACAAGAACCAGGAGTACAAACAATGAAGAGTTTGTGGAAGGCGCTTTGCGCCGCCGCGATGATCGGGATCAGCATCCTTCCCGCCCGCGCGGAGGAAAAAAAGACGATCACCATGGGCACGCTGTCATGGGAAGACCTGACGCCCATCACCGGCATCACCAAGAAGGTGCTCGAAGACGCCGGCTACACCGTGAAGGTGACCGAATTCTCCGAATGGGGCATCGCCTATGCCGCTCTTGCCAAGGGCGACATCCAGGTTCTCGCCTCGCAGACGGACTACGTCGCCCAGGACTACTGGGACAAGAACAAGAGCCGCCTCGAAAAGATTTCGCCGGTCTCGCACGGCCTCTACCAGGGTGTTGCCGTTCCGAAATACGTCCCGATCGACTCGCTGGAACAGCTGAATGAAAACGCTGACAAGTTCAGCGGCAAGATCATCGGCATCGAGCCGGGCTCCGGTCTGATGCGCGACACCTCGAACGCCGTCAAGGACTACGGCCTCAAGCTGCAGCTCGTCGAAGGCAGCACAGCGGCAATGACGGCAGCACTGAAGTCGGCCTACGACCGCAAGGAATGGATTGCGGTCACGATCTGGGAGCCGTCGTGGATGGTCCAGAAGTACGAGGTCAAGTACCTCAAGGATCCGAAGGGCGTCTTCCCGCCACCGCAGAGCTACTACTGGATCGGCCACAAGGGCTTTACCGAAGAAAACCCGCATGCACGCGAAGTGATGGCCAGCGTCTACGTGCCGATCGCAGACATCACCACCATCAACGGTGAGGTCAAGGACGGCAAGACCATGGACCAGGCCGTGCAGGATTGGATTGGCGCCCATGCCGACCTGATCAAGCGCTGGGAAAACATCAAAAAGAGCTGAACCGCGACTTGGCCGTCCGATCCTCATCGGGCGGCCATCCAGAGGCCCAATCTAAAGAAGCCAGCGCAATTGGCTCAAGGGGATCGCTATGAAAACCGCGAATGTCGATATCGATGACGTCCTGATTGACTGCCAATCCCTTTGGAAAGTCTTCGGCGACAAGTCCGCTGCGGCGATGAAGTCGATCAAGGAGTGCGGCCTCGGCAAGAAAGAGGTCCTGCAGGAATTCAACTGCGTCGTCGGCGTATCCGAGGCGAGCCTCCAGGTCCGGCGGGGCGAAATCTTCTGCATCATGGGACTGTCGGGCAGCGGAAAATCGACGCTCATCCGCCTTCTCAACAAGCTGATTGCGCCGAGCTCCGGCAAGGTTCTCGTCAAGGGACGCGATCTCGCTGCCCTGTCGCCGGTCGATCTCAGACAGATGCGCGCCAAGAACATCGGCATGGTATTTCAGAGCGTCGCCCTGCTGCCGCATCGAACGGTATTGGAAAACGCGGCCTTCGGCCTCGAGGTTCAGGGAATAGCCAAGCCGGATCGAAACAAGACCGCTGCCGCCGCTCTTGAAAAAGTCGGCCTCGCCGACTGGGTGAGCCGATATCCCAACGAGCTTTCCGGCGGCATGCAGCAGCGTGTCGGCCTTGCCCGCGCGCTTGCCTCCGACCCCGAAATCATTCTCATGGACGAGCCGTTCAGCGCGCTCGATCCGCTGATCCGGCGCCAGCTTCAGGACGAGTTCCGTCAGTTGACCAAGTCGCTCGGCAAGTCCGCGGTCTTCATCACGCATGATCTCGACGAGGCGATCCGCATCGGTGACCGTATCGCGATCATGAAGGACGGCGTCATCATCCAGACCGGTACGGCGGAGGACATCATCCTCAACCCGGCCGATGCCTATGTCGCCGAATTCGTCGCCGGCATTTCCCGCCTCCATCTGATCAAGGCGCATTCCGTCATGCGCAGCGTCGCCGAATTCCAGCAGAGCGCGCCGAATTCCGACATCGCGTCGCTGATGCGCACGGGGCCGGACGCCGATATCGACGAGCTCATCACGCTGACGATGCAGTCGGAGCGAGACGCCATCGCCGTCGTCGACAAGGATCAGGTCGTCGGCGTGGTGACACCGCGCAGCCTCCTGATGGGCGTCAAGGGAACCTCCGCCCATGATCTGACAGCGGCGTGAGCCCAAGGGGAGCTGATTGAGATGGATACTTCAGCCTTTACCGATCTTTTCGACGAATGGACGGACTCCGGGCTCGAATGGGTGAGCGACAACGGCGAGTTCCTGTTCGACCATATCAGGCAGGTTCTCGAAGGGATTTATGACGGGATCCTGTGGCTTCTTCAGCTTCCGCCCTTCTATGTGGTCGCGCTCATCGTGGCGCTCATCGGCTGCCGGCTGGTCAATGTCTGGTTCGGCGTTCTCGCCGGCATCGCGCTGGCGCTGTGTTTTTCCATGGGGCTCTGGCCGGAGACGATGAGCACGCTGGCGCTGGTCCTGACCGCGACCGCGCTTGCCCTGGTGATCGGCATCCCGATCGGAATCGCCGCCGGCTTCTTCACCGGCCTCGACCGCTTCATGGAGCCGGGCCTCGATCTCATCCAGACGCTTCCGCCCTATATCTACCTGCTGCCGGCGATCGCCGTGCTCGGCTACGGACCGGCCACCGCAATGATCGCCACCGTGATCGTCGCCATGCCGCCGGCGATCCGCCTGACATCTCTCGGTATCCGGATGACGCCCAGCGAGTTCGTCGAACTCGGAGAGGCGCTCGGGATGACGCCGGCACGGATGTTCTTCAAGATCCGCCTTCCCTTTGCGCTGCCAAGCATCATGGCGGGCATCAACCAGAGCCTGATGATGGCTTTCGGCATGGTCGTCATCGCCGGCATCGTCGGTTCCGGCGGGCTCGGGGAGACGATCTACGGCGCGATCAGGACGCTCGACATTGCGACTTCGATCAACGGAGCGATCGCCATCGTGGTGCTCACCATGGTGCTTGACCGGATCACCCAGAGCGCAGCCCGCCTGGGAACAGGGAGGAAGTCATGAATTCTTCGGTCCTGCAGTTTTCGCCGGGCGCCTTCCTGGCGCCGGCGGTCGATTGGCTCAACACCAATCTTCACCCGCTTTTTGCGGCCATCAGCACCCTGGTCGAAGCGGTCCTTTCCACAATCGAGGCGGCGCTCCTCTTCGTGCCGCCTTATGCGCTGATCGCAATCGTCGTTGTCCTGGCATTTCTGGCCGTCAGCCTGCGCGCCGCCATCCTTGCCGGCCTTTGCCTCGGCTTCTGCCTTCTTGTCGGGCTGTGGACGGCATCGATGCAAACCCTTGCGCTTGTTACCGTCGCCGTCCTGATCTCCGTGCTCGTCGCCTTCCCGATCGGCGTCCTGTGCTCGCGCCACAAGACGCTGGAAGCGATGGTTCGCCCCGTTCTCGATGTGATGCAGACCGTGCCGCCATGGGTCTATCTCATTCCCGCGGTGATGATCTTCAGTCTCGGACGCGTGCCGGCGATCATCGCCACCATCGTCTACGGCATTCCGCCGATGTTGCGCTTGACCACGCTGGCCTTCAATCAGGTGCCGAGGGTATTCGTCGAACTTGGCAACGCCATCGGCGCGCCGCCGCGCTCGATCCTCTGGAAGATCGAAATTCCCCTGGCCAAGCAGACGCTGCTCGTCGGGCTCAACCAGTGCATTCTTCTGTCGCTGGCGATGGTCGTCCTGGCTGGCCTCGTCGGCGCGGGCGGCCTCGGCGCGGAAGTCACGCGCGGTCTGACGCGCATGGAGATGGGGCTTGGCCTCAGGGCGGGTCTTGCGATCGTCGCTGTCGCCCTTCTGCTCGACCGGCTGTCCCGCGGCCTGCTCGACCGGGACAGGCTGCCGAAGCCGAGATGAGCAAGGAGATGACGGAATGAGAAACAGCTTCTTCTGCATCGATGCGCATACCTGCGGCAACCCCGTCCGCCTCGTCGCGGGAGGTGGTCCGCTGCTGCCGCACGCGCCGATCAGCGAACGCCGGGAGATCTTCGTCCGCGACCATGATTGGGTGCGCAAAGCGCTGATGTTCGAGCCGAGGGGGCACGACATCATGTCGGGCGCGATCATCTATCCCGCCTATCGCAACGACTGCGATTTCGCCGTTCTTTTCATCGAGGTGAGCGGCTGCCTGCCGATGTGCGGCGCCGGCACCATCGGCACCGTGACCGCCGCGATTGAGGAAGGGCTGGTCAGGCCGCGCGAACCTGGCCGGGTCGCCATCGAAACGCCGGCGGGGAGGGTCGACGTCACCTATGAAGAGAAGGGCGGCTATGTCGATTCCGTTCGTCTCCACAATGTCGCGAGCTATCTCCATGAGAGCGATGTGGAGGTGGATGTGCCCGGAATGGGCCGCCTGCGCGTCGATATTTCCTATGGCGGCAATTATTATGCGGTCGTCGAACCACAGGAGAACTGGGTCGGGCTCGACGGCATGAACGCATCCGACATCGTCCGATGCAGCCAGAAGCTCAGGGCGGCACTTGTGAATGTCTGCAATCCCGTTCATCCGGACGATGCCAGGATATCAGGCGTGCATCACGCAATCTGGTGCGACCGCGCTGTGAACGACGTCTCTGACGGGCGCTGTGCGGTGTTCTATGGGGAAAAAGCCATCGATCGGTCGCCGGGCGGAACCGGCACCTCGGCACGTATGGCGCAGCTCCATGGAAAGGGACGGCTTACCTTGGGAAGTCGATATCGTCACGAAAGCCTGATCGGAACGATCTTCGAGGGCCGGGTCGAAGCCGAAGCAGACATCGGATCTTATCGCGGCATTCTCCCGAGCATCGGAGGTTGGGCGCGTATTATCGGCCACAACACCATTTTTGTTGACGATCGTGATCCGCTAGCGCACGGTTTCCAGATTCGATGAGCGCATTCAGGAACGGTGATGAGATGACCATGCGGCCCGGCCAGCATCGGCTGGCAGACGACGCGGCGAAGCAGACGGCCCGGCTCAAGGTGGGCTTCGTTCTGTCGCGGTCATTCACGCTGTCGGCTTTCGCGCTCTTTGTCGATACGCTGCGGCTTGCTAGCGATGAGCAGGATCGTTCCGGGAGGGTGCTGGCCGACTGGCAGGTGATCGGCAGCACGCGGCATCTGATAACCTCAAGCTGCGGCGTCCAGGTCGCCCCGACCTCGGACTTCGTCGATCCCTCGCGGTTCGATTACATCGTCGTCGTCGGCGGTCTGCTGACGGTGGAAAATCCTGTCGACCAGCAGACCATCACCTTCCTGAAACAGGCGGACGCCAAGAAAGTGCCGTTGATCGGCGTGTGCACCGGTTCGTTCATTCTTGCGGCGGCCGGCCTGATGAAGCGTCACGAATCCTGCGTGAGCTGGCTGCACTACAAGGAGTTTCGCGAGCGGTTTCCCGATCTCAGCGTTCGCTCCGACCGGCTCTTCAATCTCGATCGCCAGCGCGGTTCCTGCGCCGGCGGCAGTAGTGCCGCCGATATGGCGGCGTTGCTCGTCAGGAAATACATCAGCCGCGATGCCGAGCGAAACGCGCTCGAAGTGCTGCAGATCGAGAAGGCCCGCGCTCCGGCCGACATCCAGCCGCGGCGTCCGCTCTACGACGATTACGACGATACCCGCGTCAAGGCGGCGATGATCACCATGGAACAGTTCGTCGACGGCAGCATGCCGATCGAGAAGCTTGCCGCCATGGTCGGGCTCTCGCGGCGCCAGCTGGAGAGGATCTTCATCGACAAGACGGGAATGTCTCCGGCCAAGGCCTATAATCGCGTTCGCATGGAACGGGCAAAATCGATCCTTGCCCAGTCGAAGGCGCCGCTGATCGAGATTGCGCTCGATGTCGGCTTCGAAAACGCCTCGCAGTTCACGCGGACGTTCAAGCGCACATTCGGGCAGACGCCCTCGCAGCATCGCGCGGCTTCGAGAGCACACTGAAGCGGGCGACCGTTCAGATCTCTTCCCAGGGAAAGCTGTCCAACCGCTCCGCGCCCTTCTTCGTGATCAGGGCTTGGGTTTCCAGTTTGATGCTCTCGGATCCAGCTTCGGCGATCAGGCTTTCCAGTTGAGCACATCAACAACGGTGGCTGGCGGTCTTAAATCAGGCGCTTTAAGGATTTGCTACCTTCCGGCCAGGTCGAACCTGACATCGCGCCGGCAGTCGACGAGGCCGATCGGCGCTGGCTTAGTGCAGAGGGCCACCCATAGGGCTGCCGGCTGGGCCCCCAAAACCGTTGCCGGCTGGGCCCATACCGCTCGGCGGGCTTGAGTGGGTCGGCGAGTTAGGTTGGCTTGGCGCGTCTTCAGCACTGCTTGACGAGCCGCCTTTGTTCGAAAGAAACTTGTCATTCGGCCGAAATGTTTGGGCGTTTCGTGTCTCACTCTGACATCCCTGAAGGATGCTCGCGGCGCTTAGAAGAGCCGCCGAAATTACAAAAAAATATCCAGTCTGCCTTACTTGGATTGGCATGCGAGTCTTTGCCCCGGCTAAATCGCGCGGCTTTTTAGTCAACGCGACAGAAAAATCTGCAACCAGTTGTTGCTATTACTCGTTACCAAATGGAATCCGGGAAGTATAGGGCGAGTTTCGCCATAGCCTGGTTGTCAATCAGCATCCAAAATTCACCCCTTATCGGCATCCAATTTTGAACCCACTGGCGGTGTAAATCAGCGCTTGGCCTGCCCGGCGCTGGCCGGGGTTACAGACCGGAAATCCGCCGTGGCATCGAGTACTCTCAGTGAACGACGGTGATCACCGGAATGCCAGCTTCGTCGGCGGCACGGATCAGCGCTTCTCGCGCGTCCTCAGCGGAAATGTCCCCGTGGATGGCGTCCCGGCACGCCCTGATCGCGATAAGATATTCATCGCCGTCGTCGATTGGCCAGCAAGCCGTCAGCAACTGGGCGGCATCCCAAAGGGTTGCGACAAGCTTGTATTTTTCCGGCCCACTGACAACGAGCATCAGAGGGGTAAACCCTTCGGTTATGTGCCACTTCATGACGTTATGCCTCCCCACGGTGAATATATTAGTAACCGTGCAAGAACCATTCCGGCCGGGTGGCGGCATGATCCAGGTTCTCACTTCAAACGAAGCGATGTTACGTTTGCCGCAGAATGCCGGCCTCCTTCGCCGCAGCTTCAAACGCAGCTCGCGCTTCCACATCGGGAACAACGCCACTCGCCGCGTCCAGGCATGCCTTGCGCGCTGCCGCGTAGCTCGCGGTTCTGTTGTCGGGCCAGTATTTTTTCAAACATGCGACCGCCTCTCGAGCGTTCCTGATGACGTGGACACGATCATCTATCTTCAATTCGACGTTCGCGTCCCAGATGCTGATCATGGCGTCCTCCGTGGGGCAAGCTTCCCACAAACGTATATTAGGAGGTTCTGTTCCAAGCGGTCGATCCTGCCGAAATTTTGGAGGGCAGCATCTTTCGAGTTCGATTCAATTCCTTTCATGGTTGCGAAGGCAGGTCCTTTACGGAAATTTTTCCGGCCACGACGGTTGGTCCGCCCGCATTCACGCTGCTAACGAAAATAGCCCTTCCAGTAGTATCTCAGAGCCATGATCGATCTCCCTAGCTGGCCTTGCGCCGCGGAGTAGCCCCGGAAGAGGCGCCTTTCGAAGCTACTCCGCGCGCAGCGCGCTCCCGACCGGTGCCGTTGGCGGCAGTGCGTTTCGGTTTGTTATCGGCGGCCTTCATCATCCCGGCACTTTCGCGAAGCGCGGGCAAAAGATCGTTCGGCTTCGAGATGCGATGACGATAACGCGACCCCCGTCAACGTTCTGCAACACCTCGTCGTCCGCATCGAAGAAGTCGAGGGGCTGGAAGATGCCCGCATTGTTGATCAGGGTATCGACATGAGGAACCTTGCGGAATCGCTTTCATCCCGCAACATCCGAGAATTCATGCTTGGCCATTTGAGGCGACATTGCCGGCGCTCAGCGCTCGATGACGAGATCGCTGAGCGGTTTCGAGCAGCACGGCAGGAAGAAGCCGGCGTCGATTTCCCTCTGGCGAATTCCGCCATTGTGATTCATGTCGACCGCGCCCGAAGTCAGCTTCGACTTACAGGTGCCGCAGACGCCGTTGGCACAGGACGAGGGTATCCTGATGCCTGCCTTCTTGGCGCAGGAGAGCACACTCTGATTGCCCGTGACCTCGATATTGCGGGCTTGCTTGGAAAAGGTGACCTGGAAGACCTTGGCGGCCGCCTCCTGGACCGCTGTTATTTCCGGTTCGTCGATGACCGCGGCGTCGAAGCTTTCTTCCACATAGCGCGAAGCGGGCACGCCGAGCTCGGCGGCAATGCCGCGCCCCGCCGCCATGAACGGGGCGGGGCCGCAGCACATCACCGTTCGATCGGCGATATCGGGAACAGCAAGCCTGACATACTCCGCCGAAATGCGACCGGTGAGACCCGGCCAGGACACCTCGCCCGCGACGGTTTCGGGAAGAAAGTGGAGCCGAAGGCCTTTCAGCCGTCGGGCGATGCAGGCCAGTTCGTCGCGAAAGATCAGATCCTGCGGCGTGCGGGCGGCGTGCATGAAAACGACGTCGGCCGGTTCGCAGCTGTCAGCGAGTTCACGCAGAATGGACATCACAGGCGTGATGCCGGAGCCGCCCGAGACCAGCAGAAGCTTCTGTCCTGACGCACCGGGTCTTGTGAAATGGCCGAGCGGGCCGTTCGCCTTGACGGTCGCGCCTGCAGCAAGCGTGTCATGAAGCCAGTTGGAGATCTTGCCGCCGGGAACGCGCTTCACCGTCACGGAGAAGGCGTTCGTGCGATGCGGTGACGACGAGATGCTGTAGCATCGGCTTTCGGCCTCTCCATTATGTTCGAGGTCGAACAGGAAATATTGTCCGGCCTTGAACGCGAAGCGTTTGCCCTCGCGCGATGCGAAGGTGAACGTCTTGACGTCATGGGTTTCCTGCTGGACGTCGAGGCAGACAAGCGCGTCGTCTGTCTCGGGATTCCAGATGTCGGGGAGGGCGGCCTTCGCTGATAATGCCTGTGGGCTCCTAGTATCCATGGGCGCGCATCCGATCGATGTACCAGGCGGCGAACTTGTCGAGGTTCGTCTCGGAGAAGCGGGAATAGGGGCCCGGCTGATAGGCGGGATCGAGAGTGCCGGCATGGGAGCGGGCGACGAGATCGGCGTCCTGGTCGGTCGTCTGGACCCAGACGTCCGTCAGCTTGTCGAGATCGTAATCGACCCCTTCGACGGCATCCTTATGCACCAGCCATTTGGTGCGGACGAGCGTCTTGCCCGCCGAGAGCGGGATGACGATCGCCACGACCGCATGGTCGCCCATGAAGTGGTTCCAGCTGTTGTGGCCCCAGAGATGCGTGTCGCCGAGATCCTTGCGGGTCATCTGCCCCAGCAGCCTGGAGGACGCGGCGGTGGCATCGTGGGTCTGGGATTCACCGGCGCCTGATATGATCAGCCGCTGCGTGCGGAAATTGGTGGCGCAGTCCGTGAGCTGCTCGACGGCAGCCGAGGGAAAGCCGTCGGCCTCCCATGCCCGCGTGCGTTCCTCATAGAGCCGGAAGTGTTCCTCGGCCTGTGCGCGGTCCTCCGGGCTCAGCGTCTCCGGATCGAAACCGAAGTCGAGATCGACGAAGGAGACGCAGAGTTCCGGATGGTTCGCGGAACAATGGTAGCATTCGCGATTGTTCTCCATCGTCAGCTTCCAGTTGCCGTCTTCGATGACGTCGGTCTGGTGGGCGACCTTGGCGTTGCGGATGTCGTAGGGAGCCAGCCGCTCGGTCATGGTCTGCTCGAGAACGGCGATATCGTCAGGCGGATTGTCGGAGAGGCAGACATAGATGAGCCCGCCGATGGACTTGAAGGTGACCGGCTTGAGGCCGCGACAGTCCTTGTCGAATTCCTTGCCCATATGGGGAGCGTAGCTAAGTTCCCCCGTCAACTCGTATGTCCAGGTGTGATAGGGACAGACGAGCTTCGAAACGATCGTCTTGCCCGGGTCGAGAAGACGGGAGCCGCGATGGCGGCAGACATTGTGCAGTACGCGGATTTCGCCGTCGTCGTCGCGCAGAAGGATCAGGCTCGTCTTGCCGATATCGATCACCGTGGCGTCCCCGGGTTCGGGAAGGTCACAATCGAGGCCGACGCAGATCCAGTGCTTGTGGAAGAAGACCTCGATGTCAGCTTCGAACACGTCCTCGCGTGTGTAGAGACCAGCCGGCAGCGAATGGCCTTCCGAGCGGGAGTCCAGCAATGCTGAAATGGAAGATGGAAGCCTGTTTAGCATGAGAACCCCTTATGTGAGAGTTTCCCCAGATTGCTCTTGCGGTTAAGGGTTTTCAACGGCATAAAAAATCACGCTCACATAATTTATACTCATGCGAAAAGGAGTTTCGAATGCAGTTTCGAAAACGGCTCCCCTCGCTGACGGCGCTGGTGACGCTGGAGGCGGTGCTCAGAAGAAAAAGCTTCACGCTTGCCGCGAGCGAACTCGGCGTCACCCAGGCGGCGGTCAGCAGACAGATCGCTGCTCTAGAGGAAGAACTCGGCCAGCCCCTGTTCCTGCGCAAGCATCGAGCGATCGAGCCGACGGCGGCCTGCGTCAGCCTCGGCGCAACGCTCGCCAAGAGCTTTGCCGATATCGCCGAGAGCGTGGAAGCGATCCAGTCGCGCGGCCAGGACGTGGTGACGATCGGGGCGACCGTTGCCTTCTCGTCCTTCTGGCTGCTGCCGCGGCTGGCCGAATTCCGCCGGGCGAACCCGGGCATTTTGGTGCGGGTGATCTCCCAGGACAGCCCGATCGCTCTCGACGACGGAGAGATCGACGTCGCCATCCGATACGGCATGCCGCCCTTCAGCGACGGAACCGTCATCGCCTCGCGTGGCGACGTCATCTGCCCCGTCTGCTCGCCGGATTATCTCAAGCGCCGGGGAGACGGTCCACTCGGCGACGCCGACGAATTCATCGAAACCGATGTGGTGGACCGCTCCTGGTACAGCTGGTCGCAATGGTTTTCTCTGACCGGCGCCCACGTGGAGTTCAAGCCGTCGCTTCGCTTCAACCACTATACCGAAACCATCGCCGCCGCACGCGCCGGCCAGGGGATTGCCTTGGGATGGCGCATGCTGATCGGCACCTTTCTGGAGGACGGAACCCTGGTGCAGGCCGGCGGCGGCGAGCTTGCCGCCGAAGGCCGCTACAACGTGATCGCGCCCGTCAAGGCCAAGCGAAGCAATGCACGAAATCTCGCCGCCGCTTGGTTGACGGCATCACTGCACGGTTGACCGAAAGCCACAGACGTCATGCCCCCACAACGAGCTGAGCCATCTGCAAACCTTGAGGTCGAATTATGCCGCGTTCAGGAGTTCAGCGCTAACCGGCATTCCCATATGAAAGCCCTGGACGCGGTCGATGCGCAGATCCTTGAGAAGGGAAAATTGTGCTGCAGTTTCGACGCCTTCCACCAGGATCGTATTTCCACGATTGCGGATGAGAGCAATCATGTCCTGAAGCATCGTCAAACCGCGTGGGTTCGAGCAGTCGTGCAGAAAGGTTCTATCGACCTTGACCGTCTGAAACTCGATTGCCCTCAGCCAAGAGAGGCCCGCGAAGCCGCAGCCGAAGTCGTCAAGCCAGATCTCGACGCCGAGTGCCCGCAGGTCGGCAATGCATTTGAGCACCTCCGACTGCATATCCATGTCCAGGCCCTCGGTGACTTCTAAGGCTAGCCGCGACCCGCAGACCCCGCAACGATCGAGGATATCAGCGACACTGGCAGCAAAGTCGGGGGAACGTAGTTGTATTGGCGACACATTGACGCTGACGGTAGCCATGCGATCGGTCATCAGTATGTCACGGCATGCCGTCTCGATCGCCCACCTGCCCAGTTCGAGGATAGCGCCACTTCGTTCGGCAACCGGAATGAATGTCTTCGGCGAAACCGCAGTGCCGTCCGGCATCCTGAGGCGCATCAAAGCCTCGACAGCTTTTGCTTTCTCGTTCGTCAGGTCGAAGATCGGCTGGTACACGAGCGAGACCAGTTTGCGATCAATGGCGGCCGCCAGCAGCGGGACGAGTTTACCAGCGTAGTCGTCGGGGCGAGGCAACAACGGATCAAAACTACGAATGCAGTTTCGACCACTTGCTTTGGCATTGTAGAGAGCAAGGTCGGCTTCACGTACTATTCGTTCAACCTTCTCTCCAACTTTCTCGCGGGTGAAGGCGACGCCGATGCTGACGGTTACGATCGACATATCATCTGGTCGCTCGTCGTGACCAATCGCAAGAGACTCGACTTCCAGTCTGATCTTCTCGGCAAGGTTCATCGCGACCTTGGGGAGGGCAGCCGGAATGACCACAATAAACTCCTCGCCACCATACCTGCCGATCATGCCATCGGACGACTCTACCACCGCCTTCAGCGCATGGGCGATGACGGTCAGACACCGGTCTCCTTCCTGATGTCCGTAGCGATCATTGAAGCGTTTGAAGAAGTCGACGTCGATGAGGAACACGGAGAAGTCGCGGCGTTCGTCTTTCCAAGCAGCCCAGCATTCGTCGAGTCGCCGATCCAGCGCGCGTCTGTTGCCTATGCCTGTCAGGTAGTCAGTATGTGAAAGCTCGAGCAGTGACCTTCCGCGCTCGGACGCTTCCCAGTGCTGGTGGCGAGCTTCCGCCGCGTTCAGCAACACGTTTCGACGCTCCACGTTCAATCGCCAATTGACGAAAGACGTGAAGACAAAGCACGAAATGTAGAACATCCCGAAGGCCAGCTTGTAGGTTTGGCTTGAGGGAAAAAATTCCTCGATCGTAACGAAAAATGCGCATAGAACGAGGCTCGAGGTGATCACCGAAAGCCGAAACGGGAAACTGAAAAAGAGGTTGGCGCCCATCATGAAGATGGCGCCGAATATCATGTAGTACGACATGGCGACGACGTCGCGGGTGGCAATCGCCGGGTAAAGCCAGCCCATATAGCCCACCAGCAGTGCAGCGGCACATGTGATGTCAAGCCAGACGGTTTTCACTTTTGCCAGCCGCAGGGTCTCGAATACCTGCAGAGCGATCGTTGCAACGGCGAATCGCGCGGCGATCGTCACAGGCGCAACATCGGGAATCAGCCAACGGTCGGGAAGTGCGAAGGCCACATAAACGGCAACCGCGATCCAAAGACCATGCCGCGAGCTCCGCCTTCGGACAGCATCATTTTCGATTTTCAGAGACTTTAGGGCCTCGGCGAATGAAAAGCTGGCGGTTGGTTCGTCGCGCTGGAAATTAGCGTAAGCCGCGATCATGCAACAACACCGGTCTGACAATGATCTAAAGTAAGCTGAAAAGTAAGCCATACTTCGTCGCCCTCCAAAATCACATTCGGCAACCTGCAACCGGTTTGTCTTATTGCTTAGCTTTGTTAGAGGGGTAGCATCGGACCCGCAAGAGTAGAAATACCCTTATCCCGTGTAGATTCTAGTCGCATCCTGTGTCGAGGTTGATTATGCTTAACGCAAGGTCAAGGGGTCTCGAAATGGCACAAAACCTGGTCTTGGACGGTGAAAGTCTTGTTGCGCCCGGCGAGATTCGTCGGGCGGCAAGGAGGGTTGCTGCCCCAGATCCCGGCCACCTTGTCGTTGCCAAAGCCGAGCTTGCCCTCAGCCTTGAGGTGTCGATCCGTCAGTTCAAGTCCGGCGTCGAGCCTAATGCGATAATCGAGCGTCTAACCGACGCCTTGCATCAGATGCGGCGGCGCTTTCATCCGGAGGTGTGGGACGCCATCGTTCCGATCGCGCAATCTCATCCGGTTGCCCACTATCTTCATCAAGATCCATTGACCCGCTGGTCGTTCGAAAAGCCGCGCGGCTATTCTGGCGACGCACGCCTTCTCGACTTCATCTACGGCAGACCGGAGATTGAGGACGCCGTCTTATCAGCGAGCAACTTGGGACGCTCGATCTACGCCTACACTCGAAATGCTTCGTCATCCCTAGCGGTAAGGGAGCGTCGAGACATTTTGGCTCGCCGCGTTGACGAAATCGCTTCGGCGCGGCCTGGTTTCACCGAAGTCCTCGCCATCGCGGCCGGGCATCTTCGTGAGGGGCCTTTGTCGCGCGCTCTCAGCGCCGGCGCGATCAGACGCTGGGTAGCTTTGGATCAAGACCCGATGAGCGTTGGAACCGTCGCCCGCGATTTCGCCGGCACATCAGTCCAGGCGATGAGCGGTTCGGTCAAGTCTCTGATCGGTGGAAGACATGTGCTAGGAATGTTCGATTTCGTCTATGCCGCGGGTCTCTATGACTATTTGCCGGACGCAGTAGCCGTAAAGTTGACCAAGAAGTGCGTCAGCATGCTTAAGCCTGGCGGCACATTCCTATTCGCCAATTTCTCTCCGGAGACGGATGTCGATGGCTATATGGAGACATTTATGAACTGGGCGCTGCTGTTGCGGTCGGAACGAGAGATGGGCTTGATCGCCAGTGAAAGCGCCACGGGGGCAGATTTGAAGGTGTCTGTTTGGTCCGGCTCAAACCGCAGCATTGTCTACTGTGAAATTCAAAGACCGCTGTAGGCGGTATGTTGGCTCGAAGGATTTATCGTCAGCGTCTACTCGGCCAAGGTCTCACCGCGCGCAAGAACGACCCACGCGCCGCGCTCGGCAAGGTGGCGCGCAGCGGCTTCGCCAAGCCCGCTGCTTGCGCCGGTGATGACGACGATTTTGTTTTCGATTCCTTGAGACATGATGATGATCTCCTGTTTTGAGGGTTAGACACGGCGGCCGGCGACGGCGGCGAGGACAGCCGAGCCCGTGAGAAGACAGGCGGCCAAAAGGAAGGTGCTCCACCAACCCGCGATGTCGAACAAGAGGCCGCCGGCGAAGGCGCCGCCTGCAATGGCGAGCTGAATCAGTGCCACTTGCAGTCCGCCTGCCGCTTCAAGCTCGCCGGGGACGACGGCAGCCATCCAGGTATTCCAGGCGACGGGGATCGGGGTCGAGAAGAATCCCCACATCACGAGCAGCGAGGCGGTCGCCGCCGCGAACGGTCCGAGTGCGATCAGCAGCAGGGCGAGGATTGCAAGAGCCGCCGGCAAGCCGACGAGAGCGAGCAGGAGGCGCCGCCGGGCGACGAAGCCGATGACGGAGGTTCCAGCCAGTCCGCCGACGCCAAGGCCGAGAAGCATCATGGACAGAAGATTCAAGTCCAGTCCCGTCACGCCTTCGAGAAACGGGCGAAGGTAGATAGACAATGCGTTCTGACCGATGAAGGCGAGACCGGTCGCCGCCATTCCGATCGCGAATGTACGATTGCGCAGCAAACCGAATATTCTGGCTACCGAGACGGTTGATGTCGCGGGCATCTTCGGCAGAACGACCAGCTGCCAGACGAGCCCCGCAATTCCGATCGGCACCGTGATCAGGAAAGTGTCGCGCCATCCGATCAACCCGCCGAGAAAACTGCCGAGCGGCGCAGCCAGCACGAGCGCCAATGCGGTGCCGCCCTGAAGCAAGGCAATGGCCTTCGGCAAGTCACGGCTTGAAGCCAGGCGCGCCAGGATAGCCGTCGACAGCGACCAGAAGCCGCCGATCGAAATACCGACCAGGACCCGCCCAATGAGAAAGACAAGGAAGTTGGGCGCCAGCGCAACGGCGAGGCTCGAAGCAGCCAGAACCGCCGTATAGAGCAGAACGACCATCTTCCTGTCGATCTTCGTCAGGAGCGCATTGCCGAAAAGGCTGGTGATGACCGCGAAGACACCGGACACGGTGATCGCCAATCCGGCTTGCCCCTCCGACACCGACAGGTCGCTGGCGATCGGAGTCAGAAGGCTCACGGGGAGAAATTCCAAACCCACCAGAAGGAAAGTCAGAAGCGAGAGACAGGTCACCGCGCTCCACCGGGTCGCCTCGCCTTCCTCCAGCACGGTCTCATTCAATATCAGCTCGATGCTCATGCAGGGTCTCCAATGAAAGAACACAAGGGGCAGAACGCTTGTTCTGCAGGGCTTTCCCTGGGTTCGGTTGTGTTTTGACCGGCATTCTGCCGACCGGGTAAATTTTCTCCGTTCGCAGGACGGGCTTTTCCAT
>NZ_RJJT01000042.1 GCF_003938655.1 Rhizobium pisi | reverse complement strand
AACGTCGATCCGCAGGCCTGGCTCAGACAGACGCTTGAGCGCCTTGCGAAGGCATGGCCCAACACCGAAATCGAAGCCCTCATGCCGTGGAACTATACAGCCTGAGTGGCCCCAGCTTGTCGCTTACGGAGCAATGACGAGGTTCTCGTTCAATCGATCGTGCAGCAGTGGGAAATCCGGAAAGGGTTTCTCGATCATCTTGCCTTGTTCGCGCTGCGTCCACAATCTGCACCGGAGGTAGGGCGAAGGAATTGTCGATGAAATCGAAGCCGCTGGTGTTGATGGTGGGCGCAGTGGCAGCGGTCATTGCGGCGACTGCGGCTCTTGGACGGTCCGCTGAGCCTCCTCTGCCCGCAAATGCGCGAGCCGATTCCGTTCTGATCGACAAGACCGGCCACACCATGACATTGTTCAGCGGTGGGCAGACGTTGAGAACCTACGTCGTATCCCTCGGGCGTGGCGGCCTGGAGGCGAAGACGAGAGAGGGGGATAACCGGACGCCGGAGGGCAATTACCGGATCGATGCGCGGAACCCGCGCAGCGCCTTCCACCTTTCTCTGCACATCAGCTATCCCGACGCTCGGGACACTGCGGCCGCCGTGACGCGCGGTGAGAAACCGGGTGGCGACATCATGATCCACGGCATTCGCAACGGCCTCGGCTGGCTCGGGACTTTCCATCGCTGGGCGGACTGGACGGCGGGCTGTGTGGCTGTCACTGATGCGGAAATGGAAGAGGTCTGGCGGGTGGTGCCAGATGGCACGCCGGTCGAGATCCGGCGGTGAAAACCGGCGGGGCGATCCGACAAACAGCACGCGATCGATTTTCAACGCATCGGTCTATAAATTCGAGTCGAACATGCCGCTCGAAAGGGTGCGATGGTTTTGCGATTGAGGCATGGAGCAAACGAGGGGCTTGAAGTGCTGCCGGCATATCCGAAAGGTTGTGCCATGCTTTAGATAGTTGCTAAAATAATAATATTCAAATATATGTAAGTCAGGCGCTTCTTATATTTTCATGACACTAAGCAACGTCCGTCCATTCTTGGCGGCGCCTGTTGTCCTATTCAGAAGGGCGGTTCGATTTCGTGAAGTAGATCAGCGAGTTATAGGGGGGAATAATGCGAAAACGGGCACCTTCTTTGCTGACGCCTCCGTATCGGAGGCGCCGTCCTTTGCCGGCAATATCAGGGTTGTCAGCGCTCTGCGCAATGGCGCTCTTTGCCAGTGTCGCTTCGGCGCAAGCGCCGACCGAAGAGCAGCGCAATGCGGTCAAGGCGGAATGCCGCTCCGATTTCATGGCGCAATGCTCCGGGGTGACGCCTGGAGGCATCGAGGCGCTTACATGTCTGCAACAGCATAGCGCCACGCTTTCCGCAGGCTGCCGGAAGGCGGTTTCGGCGATAAGCGCCAAGCCCAAATCGACATCCGCGGAGCCCGCCCCGGCCGCGCCTACAACGACCGGGGCGACGACTCCGGCACCCGCAACCGGCACGCCCGCGCATCAACCGACCCAGGCACAGCGCAATGCGGTCAAATCGGCTTGTCAGCGCGATTTCATGGCACAATGTTCCGGCGTGACGCCGGGAGGCGCCGAGGCGCTCAGCTGCCTGCAACAGCACAACGCCGCTCTATCGGCGCCGTGCCAGCAGGCCGTTGCGGCACTGGGGGGATCGGCCCCGGCATCTGGCAATACTGCCGCCACGGCCCCGAGCGCGCCGGCTGCCGGAGCCATGATGCCGGCCTTCTCTCCACGCGAGGAGTTGATGATCCTCAGGGAAACCTGCGGAGCGGATTTCCGCGCCTTATGCCGCATGGTGCCTCTGGGCGGAGGGCGGGGTATCGCCTGCCTGCGGGACAATCTGCAGCGCGTGTCGCCGGCCTGCCATAAGGTCCTGACCTCAGGATTGTAGCCTCCGTTCGAAACCTGCTCCTCGAAAGAGGCTATCGCGCTCCGGCGGGAAACCCGATGGGCGCGATACCGCCAAGGCAGGCAAGGCTCTTCGTTTGCCTGCCTTCATGTTTCACATCTCATGTCCGGCTGCGGCAGACCCGGAGCCGTCATCTTTCGATGAAATCAATGACGACACGAACGAAAGGCATTGCCATGTCATCGACTTTCCCTTTCCCGCGATTGAAGCGGATGTTCATATATGCGTCGGTTTCCGCCAGCTTGGCGCTGCCGACGAGCGCCTGGGCGGATGATGCAAAAGAGCTGCTCAAGAAAATGTCCGATTTTCTGGCGGCGCAGAAGACGATATCGTTTACCTACCAGTCGTCGCTGGAAGCGGTGACGCCCGACTTCGAGAAGCTCCAGTTCGTCAGTTCCGGCACGGCCAACCTGACGCGCCCCGATAAGCTGCGGGTCACGCGCACCGGCGGCTTCGCCGACGTCGATGTTAGTTTCGACGGCGCGTCGCTGACGGTTCACGGCAAGAACCTCGACGCCTATGCCAAGATCGATGGCAAGGGTTCGCTCGACGACCTGATTGACAGGATGATGACCGCGGGCGTGGAGGCGCCGGGCGCGGATCTTCTGTCCTCCGACGTCTATGACGTGTTGATGACCGATGTGACCGAGGCGAAGCACATTTCCAGCGCTTTCGTGGACGGCGTCGAATGCGACTACCTGGCCTTCCGAACGCCTGAGATCGATTGGCAGATCTGGATACAGGCCGGTTCGCAGCCCATACCGCGCCGTTACGTCATCACCAGCAAACACATCGTCCAGGCGCCGCAGTACACGCTCGAAATCAGTGATTTCAAAAGCGGAGCCGATGTCGCAGCTGAGTCCTACACCATAGAGATTCCAGCCGGTGCGAAGACGGTCGATCTCAGCGAACTGCAATCGCTCGATGAGCTTCCGGCCCCTGCCGATACGGGAGAAGTGAAATGAACCGTAACAAGCTGCTGTTCGCTCTCGGCCTTGCTGGGGTCCTGACATTCACCGACTTTCGCATCGAAGGGCAGGGAGTCGTTCCGTTGTCGATCGGCTTTGCCACGCCGGCGGGCGCGGTCATTGGCCGGCCGCTGACGCCGCTCTCCTATGCGGGTGTTGCCCGCCGGACGACGCGCCGGGTCGTGCGGACGGCGACGACGATCGCCGTGCTTCCGCCGGGGTGCCTCTACGGTCCCTATTACGGCGGTTACTACTATCGATGCGGCTCCCTTTATTACGCCAAGAGCGGCAGCGTTTACGTGCAGGTGATCGTGCAGTAGGGATTGCGGCTGCCCTATCCCACCTTCGATATTTCGGCTTTTGCCACCTCTTCGGCCTTGGGGCGCCGCTTCCAATATTCCTCGAGGCGCTGCAGCAGGACGTAGAAGGACGGCACGAAGAGCACGGCGAGGCAAGTCGAAGCGATCATGCCGCTGAAGACCGATATGCCGATCGACTTGCGGGCCGATGCGCCGGCGCCTGTCGCCAGCACGAGCGGCAGGACGCCGAGGATAAAGGCGAAGGAGGTCATCAGGATGGGCCGGAAACGCAGGCGCGCGGCCTCGACCGCCGCGTCGAGAATTTCCATGCCTTCCGCCCGCTTTTCCCGCGCATATTCGACGATGAGGATTGCGTTCTTGGCTGCGAGGGCAATCAGCAGGATGATGCCGATCTGGGTATAGAGATTGTTGGCGGCGCCCACCGCCATCAGCACCGCCACCGTGCCAAGGAGAGCAAGCGGCACGGCTGATATGACCGCCAGCGGCAGGATCCAGCTTTCATACTGGCCCGCAAGGACGAAATAGACGAGGAGCATGGCGAGCGCGAAGACGAAATAGATCTGACCGCCCACCGCCTTCTCTTGGTAGGAGAGCGCCGTCCATTCGAAGCCGGTGCCTGGCGGCAGCGTCTGATCGGCAAGCTGCTCCATGACGTTAAGCGACTGGCCGGAGCTGAAACCGGTGGCGGGTGCGCCGACGATGGTGGCTGTGGGATAGAGATTGTAGAGGCTGATCAGAGAGGGACCTTGCGTCATGCTGACATCGATGACTGTGCCGAGCGGCACCATCGTCCCGTCACCGGCCTTGACCTTGAGGTTGCGGATGTCTTCGGGGCTGACGCGGAAATCGGACGCGGCTTGCACATAGACCTGGAAGGTGCGACCGAATTTGTTGAACTGGGTGACGTAGCTCGATCCGACATAGCCGGAAAGAGCGGAAAAGACCTGGCCCACCGCAATTCCCAGCGTCTCGGCCTTGATGCGATCGACGGAAGCGGCGAGTTGCGGCACGTTCGAGCGGAAAGGCGTGCTCAGCCTCTGCAGAGACGACTGCGCATTGCCGTTCTTGACGATCGTGTCGGCAAGCGATTGCAGCAGCGGGTAGTCTGAAACGCCGTTCCTGATCTCGATCTGCATGGTAAAGCCGCTGGCGTTGCCGACGCCCTGGATCGGAGGCGGTACGAGGACAAGCGTCTTGGCGGACAGCACGCTTTGCAGCGCGCCATTCAGATGCTGATAGATCGACAGCAGATCCTGCCCCTTCTCCTTGCCGCGTTCATCCCAATCCTTGAGGACGACATAGGCCACGCCGGCATTCTGCAGGCTGGCATTGTTGTCGAGGACGGAAATGCCGCTGATGGTCAGGACCTGATCGACGCCAGGTGTCGCTTCTGCGATCTTGCCGACCTCTTCCATGACGGCATCCGTCCTTTCCTTCGAGGCGCCGTCGGGCAATTGCGTGCTGATCAGCACATAGCCCTGATCCTCGATAGGCAGGAACGCGGTCGGCAGGCGCGTGAGCCCCCAGACGGCGATGCCGATCAGCGCAAGTGCCGCGATGGCCATGATACCGCTGTGGCGGGTCATCGATCCGATCAGGCCGGCATAATGACGTTCGCCCCAATCGTAACCCCTGTTGAAGCCGCGGTAGAAAACGTTGCGTTTCTCAGGCGGGACCGGCGCCTGCAGCCAGAGGGCGCATTGCGTCGGCTTCAGGGTAACGGCGTTGATGGCGCTGATCAGTGCCGTAGCGGCGATGACAAGCGCGAATTGCCGGTAGAGCTGTCCGGTCAGGCCGGGCAGAAAGGCGGCCGGAATGAAGACGGCCATCAGGACCAGCGTGATGCCGATGACGGGACCGAGCAGTTCCTCCATCGCCTTCTCCGCCGCCTTTCGGCCGGACATGCCCGCTTCGATGTGCCGGGCGACGCCTTCGACGATGACGATGGCGTCATCGACGACGATGCCGATGGCAAGAACGATGGCAAAGAGCGTCGACAGGTTGACGGTGAAGCCCAATGCCGCCATTGCCGCGAAAGCGCCGATAATGGTGACCGGAACCGTGGTCGCCGGCACGAGCATCGCGCGCCAATCCTGCAGGAAGACGAGGATGACGATGAGAACGAGCACGCCCGCCTCGATCAGGGTAACGTAGACCTCATCGATGGAGGCCTTCACGAATTTCGTCGTGTCGAACGGCAGGTGATATTCGAGGCCCTGCGGGAAGCTCTTTGAGAGTTCCTCCATCTTCGCGTTCACCGCCTGCGCAACGGCGATGGCGTTCGCCTCCGGCAGCTGGAAAATGCCGATGCCGGCTGCCGGCCGGCCGTTCTGCATGAAGGACTGGCTGTAGGTCTGGGCTCCGAGTTCGACGCGGCCGATATCGCGGACCCGCGTGATGCGGCCACCCTGTCCTGTTTCAACCTTGACGATGATGTTCTCATAGTCGGGCGCATCGTTCAGCCGGCCGTTGACATTCAACGTGTACTGGAAGACCTGTCCTTTTGGCACGGGCGGAATGCCGATCTGGCCGGCGGCGACTTCCTGGCTCTGCTGCTGTACGACGTTGACGACATCCTGTGGCGTCAGGCCGCGTGCCTGCAGCAGGTTCGGATCCATCCAGATCCTCATGGCATATTGGCCGGCGCCGAAAACCGTTACGTTGCCCACTCCGGGCAGACGGGCGAGTTCGTTCTGCAGATTGATGACGGCATAATTCGACAGGAACAGGCTGTCATAGCGGCTGTCGGGCGAGGTCAGGGTGACGAAGCCGAGGATCGCCGTCGATTTCTTCTGGGTCGTGACGCCCTGAAGCTGCACCGCCTCGGGAAGCGACGACATCGCGATTGCGACGCGGTTCTGCACCAGAACCTGCGCCTGGTCCGGATCCGTTCCGATGGCAAAGGTCACGGTCAGGGAATAGGTACCGTCGCTGGCGCTCGTCGATTGCATATAGATCATATCCTGCACGCCGTTGACCTGCTGCTCGATCGGTAGCGCGACGGTATCGACGAGGGTCTGCGCGCTGGCGCCGGGAAAGCGCGTCGTGACCTGCACGGTCGGCGGAACGACGTTCGGATATTGCGCCACGGGCAGTTGGAAGAGGGCGACCGCGCCTATGAGCACGAAGACCAGCGCCAGGACATTGGCGAGTACCGGTCGCTCGATGAAGAAGCGCGAGATCATGCTGTTGTCCTTGGACGTTCAGATGAAGCCTGGTGGCGAATTCATTGCATCGTGGTCGTGGCCTTTGCATCGCCGGCAGCACTCGCTGCCGGGTTCATTTCCGTCTTCTCCGGCGTAACCTTGCTGCCGGGGATTGCCAGCTGGATACCTTGGATAACGACCAGGTCAGCCGGGTCGAGGCCGGACTCGATGACGCGAAGCGGGCCTTCTTTCTGGCCTGTCTTGACCTGTTTCTGCTCGATGACGTCGTCCTTGCCGAGAGCGAGCACGTAGCTGCCCAGCTGGTTGGTTCCGATCGCGTCGTCGCGCACCAGCAACGCCTTGTCGTTATGGCCGACCGGCACCCGAACCCTGACGAAGAGGCCGGGCAACATGGCGTGATCCTTGTTGTCGAACAGGGCGCGCACCTGAAGCGTGCCTGTGGAGGCATCGAGCTGAGGCGATACGTAGTCGAGATGTCCCTTGTGCGGATAACCTTCTTCCGTCTGCAAGCCGAGCTCCGCCGGTATGGTTGGAAGGTCCGTCTGCCTGAAAGTGCGTCCCTGCTTGGCCAGATCTGCCTTGATCATCAGCACCTGCGTCTCGCTGACGTTGAAATAGGCATAGAGCGGATCGGTCTGGACGATGCTGGCGAGTTTGGTGGGGCCGGATATGCCGACGAGCGCGCCGATGTCGACGAGGTGATCCGTGACGATGCCGTCGAAGGGGGCAAGAACCTCCGTATAGCCGAGGTTGATCGTCGCGAGTTCGAGATTGGCCTGGGCGTTGAGGATGGCTGCATTCGCCTCGTCGAGCGTCGCCTTGGCGCTGTCGACTGCGGTCTGTGTAGTGACCTGCTGCTTCATGAGATTGAGCTGCCGGTCATATTCCTGCTGCGCCCCGACCTGAGAGGCCTGCTGCGAGGCGAGTGACGCCTTTGCCTGATCGAGTTGCGCCTGATAGGTGTCGCGCTCGATGCCGAAGAGCTTGGTGCCCTTCTTCACCATCATGCCGTCCTGATAGTCGATGGATTGGATATAGCCCTGGACGCGCGCCTCGATGTCAACCGAATTGAGCGGCGCGGTATTGCCGGTGAGTTCGAAATAGAGCGTTACCGGCTGGTGGACCGGCTGCGCGACACGAACCGAAGGCGGGGGAGGGGGAACATAGGTGTTGCTGCTCTCCTCGCATCCAGCGAGAATTGCCATGCCGGCAAGCGCTACGAAAAGTTGCAGACCCTGATACACTCTCCCACGCATTGCCGCCGCCCCGACATTCACGAGCCCCAGTGTTCATGCGCGCCTCGACGGCGACCCATGGGCCTCCGAAGGTTCAAGGCATGTGATATTATGTCGCGGCATTGCTAAAAATTGCAATAGCCCTTGGTGCGCAATTAATCTGTGTTGAAGCGAGGCGACGTCGCTACGGTTTCCCAAGCCGCTCGATGGCGGATTGCAAAGGCGCGTCCGAAACGCGGACCAGACCGATATAAGGATTGGCCATATCCGAGATCAGGAAGACCGCGCCCGCGACGGACAGGGCGCAAACGAACAGAATTGACAGCACCGTCGGGTTGGGCGGCGCCTGCAGCCCGAAGGTCGCAAAAAGCAATCCGAGCCAACAGACGAGAACGGTGAGGAACGCCCAGGGCAAGCCCTCGCGACCGGATTCCACCAGCAGCCAGTGAGTTTCGGCCAGCATGCCGCTCACCTCCAGCGCGCGCGCTTGGAGAGAACGCTGCACGGCATCCTGCGGCGACAGAGATCGAAGATCGCCCTGAACCGTCTCGATATCCTGATATTCCCCCAGCTGCTTGCCGGACGCCTCGTCGGTGGTCTCGGCGGTCCAGCCACGGCTCAGCCGCTTCTCGATGAGTTCACGCAACAGCTGACGTGCGTGATCAGTTTCCGGGCCGTAATGCGCCATGACGCGGTCCAGCAGGAGGATCCGTGCCGCCGCGGTTCTCATCTCCGCTTCGGCGTTGTCATAGGAGGATTTGGCGGATGCGATCAGCAGGCCGAGCGCCAAGGCCGACAGCGTTCCCACCACCGCGGTCGCGAGCCTGATGACATCCTTGGATTCCGAGTTGAGATGGTGGTCCGGCAAGCGGGCACGAATCACCATTCCTATCGATGTTGCCGCCGACAGAAAAACAAATACAAGCCCGCCAAGCAGCAGTGAGCTCAAGTTCGGTCTCCGTATCGTCGCGTCAATTCCGCAGGTGCCGCGATTGCCGGCAAGATGCGTGATAGTTCCCGGGATCATAGCGGAAGACGGGCGAAGCGTGGAATCTTTACTTTTCTATTCTCCGGCAAGACGGGACGACGAGAAGACATTGCTGCGGAGGTCATTGCTGGAAAATAAGCAGCACATAAGCCAGGAAAAGCACCAGATGAACCGCGCCTTGCATGAGGTGCGTGCGGCCGCTGGCGAAGGTGATGATGCTGACGGCAAGAGTGAGCAGGAGCATCACCAGATCCCCGCGTTCCAGGCCGAGCGTGACCGGGTGCCCGTAGAGACGGCTGATGACGAGCATCGCCGGCACGGTCAGCCCGATCGTGGACAGGACCGAACCCAGAAAGATGTTGATGGAGCGTTGAAGATTATTGGCGATGGATGCGCGCACGGCACTGATCGCCTCGGGTGTTGCGACAAGGATGGCCATGACGACACCGCCGAACGCGGCCGGAGCGTGCAGGGTTTCGATGATGTAATCGATTGGCAGTGCAAGCTGCTCGACCAGAAAGACCACGGGGCCCATATAAGCGAAAAGCAGAATGGCATGAAACCAGACCGGCCCGCGAGAAGGGGCACGTTCGCCCCGATGTTCGCGACGGTTGCCGTCATCGGCGAAATAATCCTGATGGCGGCCAGCCTGAAGGAACAGAAACGTGGCGTAAAGGCCGACCGATATCACGCCCAGTATCAGTTGCCGCGGGGCTGATGGATGTTGCCCGTCCGGGCCGGCAAGAAATGTCGGCATGACCAGGCTGAGTGTCGCAAGCGGCACGATGACGCCGAGATAGGCGTTGGCGCCTTGAAGATTGTGCTGCTGTTCGGGCCGCCGCCAGGCGCCGAGCAGCAACGACAGGCCAACCATGCCGTTCAGAATAATCATGACGACGGCAAAGAGGGTGTCGCGCGCAAGCGTGGGGTTGTTCTCGCCGTGAATCATCACGGCTGAAATCGCCATCACCTCGATCGAGGTAATGGCAAGCGTCAGAATGAGCGTGCCGTAGGGTTCCTTCAGCCGTTCGGCCAGATAATCCGCGTGCCGCACGACCGACAAGGCGGAGCCGAGAACGACGGCAAACAGCCATCCGAAAAGGAGGGTGAACCAAAGCGGCTCGGAAAGATGCTGGAAGAGCCCGGGGAGGGCAATGAATGTCAGGCTGGTTGCGATGCTGACGCCGAGGAACCATTCCCTACGGAGGCTGGTTTCGCCGACGCTGTGCAATGCCGGCCCGTCAGCCATCGGAACCGCCGCCATCGGGCAAATTTCGCCGCACTGCGATCATCAACGCCATCGTGTCCCGCCCGCTGTCCTGCGGCCGCCGCATGAAGGGGCCGAGCGAAGCCACCCCGATTGCCTTCATGCAGAAAGCCTCCCGCCTTTCCCAGAATATCAAAACGACTGTACCTCACACCAGAGGCCTGTAACGAATCCTTCCGCTATTCCAGGCCCGTTGCCGGGATCGCTGCGCCGGTGACGACGGCTGCAGCCGGCGAAATCAGGAAGGCGACGAGGCGTGCGATCGATTGCGGCGATACCCAGCCGTCCGTCTTCGCGTTGGGCATGGCCGCGCGATTCTCAGGCGTGTCGATCGTTCCGGGCAGGATGCAGTTGGCGGTGATGCGGTCGTCGCGGCATTCGGCGGCGATCGCTTCGGTCAGCCGGATGACGGCGGCCTTCGAAGCGGCGTAAGCGGCCTGGTTGGCGCCGGCCTTCAGGCCGGGGGCGGCGGCGATGTGAACGATGCGGCCATAGCCGGCAGCCTTCATCGTCGGGAGAACCGCGGCGCTGATCGTCAGCGCAGTACGGGCATTCGCCGTCATCATCATATCCCATTGCACGGGGGCATCGGGTCCGACCGGTCCCATCCGGAAACCGCCGACGGTGTTGACCAATGCGCCGATGCCGCCGAAGCGCTTGACCGCCCGCGCGACGGCGGCGGCGCAAGAGGCGTAATCGGTGAGCTCCGTTCCAGCGATCGATAGAAACTCGGCGGAAGCGGGAAGCTCGCCGGCCAAAGCTTCCAGCTCATGGCTCGAACGGTTCATGCAGACGAGTTTCGCGCCGGCTGCGGCCAGTTCACGAACAACGGCACTGCCGAGATTGCCGCCGGCTCCCGTGACGATCACGGCTTTCTGGTCGTTCATGGCTCGATCTCCCGGCTGTGCCTATCTTGGACGATACCGCGCATTGTTGATCCAGGCTGCCCGGCAGCGCAAGCCCGGCGCCCAGGACAAGGTCAAACATCTTGCGGAACTGCCCGCGGAGCTATCCGCGGGCAGTTCCGTTCGTCATCGTCCGATGGACCTGTCGGGCTTGCATTCAGTGATATCTTGCTCGTTCGCGGCTGAGGATGACAGGCGCGTCGAGGTCTGCGATCGGACGGCTAAGATCCGCCGGGATGTCGTCGGTCAGCTGCAGGTCGAGATAGCGGGCGCAGCAGACCCGTAGGAAGGACGTGAAGTTGCCGAGATCGTGGCCGACATCGATCGATTCATGGTGCAGGCGGGTAATCAGCTGGACCACATTCATGCTGTCGCGCCGGGCGATTTCCTCCAGCTTCGACCAGAAGAAATTCTCCAGCCTGACACTGGTGACCATGCCGTCGATGCGCAGCGACCGGGTGGTGCTTTCCCAGAGCAGTGCATCCGCCTTGATGAACAATTCGCACATGTCGTCCTCCCCCGGTGTCGCCCTCCTCAGGCGGCGGTCGTTTCCAGCAGAGCCGCGGCATCGAGCACGGCCATGAACTGGCGCAGCCATGACGGATGGGCCGGCCAGGCCGGTGCCGTGACCAGGTTGCCGTCCGAGACCGCGTCGGTGATCGAAATATCGGCGTAGATGCCGCCGGCAAGTTCGACTTCCGGCCGGCAGGCGGGATAGGCCGAGCAGGTGCGGCCCTTCAGTACGCCGGCGGCGGCAAGCAGCTGTGCGCCGTGGCAGATGGCGGCGACTGGTTTTCCGGCATCGAAGAAGTGCCGGACTGACTTGATGACGTCGGCATTCAGGCGCAGATATTCCGGCGCGCGGCCGCCGGGGATGACGAGGGCATCGTAGTCTTCGGCGCGTACGCTCTCGAAAGTGGCGTTAAGCGCGAAATTATGCCCCCGCTTTTCGGAGTAGGTCTGGTCACCCTCGAAATCATGAATGGCGGTGGCGACGGTGTCGCCCGCCCGCTTGCCGGGACAGACGGCGTCGACCGTATAGCCGCAGGCGAGCAGCGTCTGGAACGGCACCATCGTTTCGTAATCTTCGGTGAAGTCACTCATCAGGATTTTTGAAGCTGGCATCGGATCCTCCTTTGAAACCAACAGGCGGAGATTAACAAAAAGCGGCGGTGAGAAGGTACTATGGGAATACTACAGGTGAAATTCCCACCTGACACTACGCGCACGAGACCGATGCTATGCAATGTGCTTCGGGTTCTCTTTCGCATGCTGCCGTCTCAAAATCGCTGTCCAGCTTTGAGCGACCTGCACTAGACCGCCTTGAAGGCCACACCCGGCACGGCGCAGGCCTCACCGCCGCCGAAGAGGCGGGAGCGGGTGAGGAAACGTTTCTCCCTGCCGTTGTCGAGCGAGAACATGCCGCCGCGGCCGGGCACGACATCGATGATAAGCTGGGTATGCTTCCATGCCTCGAATTGGCTGGCGCTGATATAGACCGGCACGCCGCCGATTTCGCCGAGCCTGACGTCGCTGTCGCCGATCATGAATTCATTGGCAGGATAACACATTGGCGAGGAGCCGTCGCAGCAGCCGCCGGACTGGTGGAAGAGGATGTCGGGATGGTCGCGCCTGATTTCGCCGATCAGATCGAGGGCTGCATCGGTTGCGAGAACGCGCGGTTCGCCATTGACGGTGGTTTCCATGGTTCTTCCTCCAAAGTTTCGGGATTCCCCTCCCCAACCCCTCCCCACAAAGGGGGAGGGGTTACGATGCCGCTCCGTCAGCTTGCCTCATCTAAATTCCAGCAAGGAGATGCGTGATTTTAGAATGAGGCGGTTTAACAAGTTAAGCCCCTCCCCGTTGTGGAGAGGGGCTGGGGAGGGGCGTTGAGACTCCCTCCCGCCAAGCTACGCTTCTCAGAAGAAGCCGAGCGCCTTCGGGCTGTAGCTCACCAGCATGTTCTTGGTCTGCTGGTAATGATCGAGCATCATCTTGTGGGTTTCACGGCCGATGCCGGACTGCTTGTAACCTCCAAAGGCCGCATGAGCCGGGTAGGCATGGTAGCAGTTGGTCCAGACGCGGCCGGCCTGGATCTCGCGTCCGAAACGGTAGCAGCGATTGGCGTCGCGGCTCCAGACACCGGCGCCGAGGCCGTAGAGCGTGTCGTTGGCGATTTCGAGCGCTTCCTTCTCGTTCTTGAAGGTCGTGACCGAAACTACCGGCCCAAAGATCTCCTCCTGGAACACACGCATCTTGTTGTGGCCCTTGAAGATCGTCGGCTTGACGTAATAGCCGTTCGCCAGTTCGCCGCCGAGATCGTTGCGCGAGCCGCCGGTCAGCACCTCGGCGCCTTCCTGCTTGCCAATGTCGAGATAGGCGAGGATCTTCTCCAGCTGCTCGGTCGAGGCCTGGGCGCCGATCATCGTCGCGGTGTCGAGCGGGTTGCCCTGCTTGATCGCCTCGACGCGTTTGACGGCCTTTTCCATGAAGCGGTCGTAGATCGATTCCTGGACAAGGGCGCGGCTCGGGCAGGTGCAGACTTCGCCCTGGTTGAGGGCAAACATCGCAAAACCTTCGAGCGCCTTGTCGAGGAAATCATCGTCTTCGGCCATCACATCGGCGAAGAGGATGTTCGGCGACTTGCCGCCGAGCTCCAGCGTCACTGGAATGAGATTCTGGCTGGCATATTGCATGATGAGCCGGCCGGTCGTTGTTTCGCCGGTGAAGGCGATCTTGGCGATACGCGGGCTGGTCGCCAGCGGCTTGCCGGCCTCTATGCCGAAACCGTTGACGATGTTGAGAACGCCGGGCGGCAGAAGATCGCCGACAAGTTCGGCCCAGAGCAGGATCGAAGCCGGGGTCTGCTCGGCGGGCTTCAGCACGACGCAGTTGCCGGCGGCAAGTGCGGGGGCCAGTTTCCAGGTCGCCATCAGGATCGGGAAGTTCCACGGAATGATCTGGCCGACGACGCCGAGCGGCTCGTGGAAGTGATAGGCGACCGTGTCATGATCGATCTCGCCGATCGAACCTTCCTGGGCGCGGATGCAGGAGGCGAAGTAGCGGAAATGGTCGATCGCCAGCGGAATGTCGGCGGCCATGGTTTCGCGGATCGGCTTGCCGTTGTCCCAGGTCTCGGCCTGGGCGAGCAACTCCAGCTTGTCTTCCATGCGCTGGGCGATCTTCATCAGGATATTGGAGCGCTCGGCGGCGGAGGTCCGACCCCATTTTTCCTTGGCCGCATGGGCGGCGTCGAGCGCCAGATTGATGTCCTTTTCGTTGGAGCGGGGAATGTCGCAGAGCTTTCCGCCGGTAACTGGCGTCAGGTTTTCGAAGTATTTGCCTTCGACCGGCTCGCGCCATTCGCCACCGATGTAGTTGCCGTATTTCAGCTTGAACGGCGATTCGACGATTTTTTGATGAAGCATGTCATCCTCCCGTGATGATCCAGGTTCGTCAGCGAACCAGTAGGAGGAAAATGTGCATGTTTTGCCGGAGGGAATAGGGCGTTGCACCAATACCGCACCGCACACTGTCGCAGAGATGCGACAGGATCGCGTCATGACTGCAATGTTCGTGGGACTCCGCGGCAACTGCCTAATGCAGGTCGAACTTCTTCATCTTCCGGTGGAGCGTGGCGCGGCTGATGCCAAGGGCGAGCGCCGCCTGCGAGACGTTGCCGCTGGTGCGCGACAGCGCCCGCAGCAGGGCTGCCTTTTCCGCTTCGACGATCTCTTCCTGCTGCGAGACGCTCGCTTCCTGGAGGGCATCGGCGGCGGGGATACCGGCGGCAATCCGCTTGTCGTCCAGTTGCAGCGCAATGCGGGCGGCGCGGGTTGCGCCAAGCACGAGGTCGTGCCTGTCGACGGCAAGCAGAGCGGCCGCGGAATTGGCGCCGGCCGGGACCATCAGGAACCGGGCGCCTGTAAAGGCCGAACGGAACAGGTTGAGTTCGATGCGCATCGCCGCATCGCGCACGGTCTGCGTCAGGATCGCCAGCGTCATTTCGCTGACGTCTTCGCGGCAGGTGGAGATGTCGAGGGCGGCGGCAACCTCACCGCGATGATCGCGGATCGGCGCCGTCGTGCAGCTCAGCCGGATATTCGAGCAGAAGAAATGCTGGTCGCGAAAGATGGCGACGGCGCGCTCGTCGGCAAGTGCCGTGCCAATGCCGTTGGTGCCGATGCTCGCCTCGGTCCATACCGAACCGATCCAGAGGCCAAGTTCGCGGAAGTCCTTGTCGTCGCCGACAGCGCCCCGGCGCTCCAGCGCAATGCCGTTCCTGTCGGTCAGAAGGATACAGCAGCCGGCCTTGCCGACTGTGGTAAAGAGGCGGTCGAGCTCTTCGGTCGCACCGGCGATCAGTCGTTCGGACTGCTCGCGAACATGGTGGAATTCTTCGTCGGTCAGGCGCAGCGGCGCACGTTCATCTTCCGGGGCGAGCTGGTGCATGGTCATGCAGCGCCGCCAGGAAGCGACGATCGGAGAACTCGCGGCGGCTGAATTATTGCGCTGCGCAGAGGTATAGACATGCTCCGCGTGCGCTGACTGTTCGTGCATCTGCTCCTCCCACGGAACTTCAGCATAGTCTGATAGAAAAGCGGCCGGTTTGCAATCGGGCGGCACCGGCGGCCGGCGAGAACGTCGCCTTGCGGCTCGCGATAATATGACCGGAACCTTGTCGGCCTCTGTCTCGCGGACTGGCGTAATATCTGATGGAATATAGCGATGCGAATTTCGCAGGGGGAAATAGCCGGGATCACGTTTCGGTGTTGAGCGGCATCTTGTGTAACAAAAAACCCTTTGCCCCCGTAGTTCGGTGCAGAAGCAAGGTTTGCCAGATGAGGAGATCCGGCCATGCTGAATAGACGATTGCTGTTGATGGGCGCCGGTTTCGGCGCGCTTGCGGTTCGCCTGGGCCTGGGCGAGAAGGCGATCGCCGGCGAAACGTTTGCGGTGACTCACACCGAGGAAGAATGGCGCAAGTTGCTGACGCCGGATCAATATGCCGTCCTGCGTCAGGCGGGGACGGAATATCCCTTCAGCAGCGCCTTGCTGCACGAGGAGCGGAAGGGCAACTTCGCCTGCGCCGGCTGCGACCAGGAGCTCTTTTCCTCGACGACCAAATTCGACAGCCGCACGGGCTGGCCGAGCTTCTGGGCGCCGCTCGACAATGCCGTCGGCACGACCAATGACACCACCTTCGGCATGGCGCGCACGGCAGTGCATTGCAGCCGCTGCGGCGGCCATCTCGGCCATGTCTTCGACGACGGCCCGAAGCCGACGGGGCTTCGCTACTGCATGAACGGCATTGCCATGACATTCCATCCGGCCTCGGCCTGATCCGGGGAAAGACGATGCAGGGGTCCGGTTTGTGTTTAGCGCCGCAGCCAGTCGTCGATGCCGCGCGCTGCCGCCCGGCCGGATGCAAGGCAGGCGGTGAGAAGGTAACCGCCGGTCGGCGCTTCCCAGTCGAGCATTTCGCCGGCGGCGAAGATGCCCGGCAGGGCTTTCAACATATAGGCGTCGTCGATGCCGCTCCAGCGGATGCCGCCGGCCGAGGAGATCGCCTCGGCAATCGGCCGGGTTTCGAGAAGCGGGATCGGCAGGGCCTTGATCCTTATTGCCAGCCGTTCGGGATCGGTCCGCTCCTCTTCGGAGACGAGTTCCCGCAGCAATGCCGCCTTGACGCCGTCGAGGCCGGCGCCCTTGCGCAGGCGGTTGGAGAAGCTTGATTTGGCGTCCTGCCGCGCAAGATCACGCGCCAGCCTTTCGATCGGCCGGCCGGGCGCCAGGTCGAGCGTCAAGACGGCCCTGCCATGGCTCTGCAGCCGGTCGCGCAACGCGGCGGCATGGGCGTAAACAAGACTGCCTTCGATGCCGCCTGCGGTGACGACGAATTCGCCGGGAAACGTGCCGGCATCGGATGTGGCGGTGACCGACTTTACCGGTTCGCCGGCGAAACGCTCGCTGAAGCTTGCGCACCAGCCGACGACGAAGCCGCAATTGGCCGGCCGGAAGGCGTCGACCTCGACCCCTCGCTCCGATAGCAAGGGTAACCAGCTGGCATCGGAGCCGAGGCGCGGCCAGCTTGCGCCGCCGAGCGCCAGCAGGGCTGCGTCGCAATGGACGATGGTGCGCCCTTCCGGCGTTTCGAAAACATGGCCGCCATCGGCAAAACCGGTCCAGCGATGGCGGGTGCGCAGCGCAACGCCCTGGTTTTCCAGCTGCCGGAGCCATGCACGCAGCAAAGGAGAGGCCTTCATCACCGCCGGGAAGACCCGGCCGGAGGAGCCGACGAAGGTCTCGGTCCCGAGCCCTGCAGCCCAATCCCGGATATCATCGGGGGTGAAGGCATCGAGAGCCGGGCGCAGGCGGGCGGAGGCCGTGCCGAAGCGTCTGGCGAAGCGCGCATAATCCTCGGAGTGGGTGATGTTGAGGCCCGATTTGCCGGCCAGCAGGAACTTGCGGGCGAAGGTCGGCATGGCGTCATAGACCGTCACCGCATGGCCGGAGAGTGAAAGCAGTTCCGCAGCCGCAAGGCCCGCCGGGCCGCCGCCGATGACTGCAATCTGCTTCTGGTTCATTGGTGTCTTGCCCGATTCTGTCTGGGGCAGTTTTGGCGCGGGCTGGGATCGCCCGCAAGGGCGCAAGCCGTCAATGATGCGAATGCCTGCACTGGCCGTGATCGGCGAGGACCTCGATGACGCGGCACTGGTCGACGCGACCATGGCCGCAGCCTTCCACCATGGTTTCCAGCTCGGCCTTCAGCGCCATCAGGCTGCGGATGCGCTGCTCGACCTCCACGAGGCGCGCCTTGGCGATGGCATCGGCCGAGGCGCAGGACTGGTGCGGATCGTCCTGCAGGGTCAGCAGCGTTCGGATGGCTTCGATCTCGAAGCCGAGCTCGCGGGCATGGCGGATGAAGGCGAGGCGGCTGATGTCGGCGGGCTCGAAGGAGCGCTGGTTGCCTTCGCTACGGCTCGGCGCCACAAGCAGGCCGATGCTCTCGTAATAACGCACCGTCGGCACCTTCACGCCGCTCTGGCTGGCGGCTTCGCCGATCGTTATTTTTTTCATGATTTTCCTCTTGCACCTCTAGTCGCTAGAGGATGTAGGAGGGATGCTTCTGTTTGGCAAGGAAGCGACGATGGCTGAGACGAGCGAGACACGATACCGGGTTGGCGGCATGGATTGCGCCGCCTGTGCAACCAAGATCGACACGGCAGTCAGACGCGTGGCTGGCGTCGCCGATGTTTCCGTCTCGGTGATGGCAGGCACGATGACCGTCCGGCATGACGGCAGCAGCGACCTCAAGGCAATCGAGAAGAGGGTGACGGGGCTCGGCTATTCCGTCGCGCCGCTTGCCGGAGGGGCAGCGCCTGCGCATGAACACGGTTCGCACCATCGTCACGACCATGACCACCACCACCACGATCACGGCGATCACGCAGGCCACGACCATGATCATGCGAGCCATGACCACGATCATGAAAGTCATGAGGGACATGATCACGCAGGTCATGATCACGCCCATGGCGAGAAGGAAATCGAAGGCCTGCACGGACATGATCATGCGCCGATGGCCGGCCCCTGGTGGCAGAGCAGGAAGGGCCGGCTGACCATCCTCTCGGGTGTGGCGCTCGTTGCCGCCTATGCCATCGGCCATCTCGTGCCGGCGGTTGCATCTTATGCCTTCATCGTCGCCATGCTGGTCGGTCTGGTGCCGATCGCGCGGCGGGCGGTCATGGCGGCCCTCTCAGGCACGCCGTTCTCGATCGAAATGCTGATGACGATCGCGGCCGTCGGCGCCGTTATCATCAATGCCGGCGAAGAGGCGGCAACCGTCGTCTTCCTGTTCCTCGTCGGTGAGATGTTGGAAGGTGTGGCTGCGGGCAAGGCGCGCGAAAGCATCCAGTCGCTGACGGCCCTGGTGCCGAAGAAAGCGCTGCTCGAAGACAATGGACAGACTCGGGAGGTGCCTGCGGAAAGTCTTGCTGTCGGCGCGATCATCATGGTTCGTCCGGGTGATCGCATCTCGGCGGACGGCATCATTGTATCAGGCGAGAGCGCGATCGACGAGGCTCCGGTGACGGGCGAGAGCACGCCGGTGCGCAAGGGCGTCGATGCCATCGTTTTTGCCGGCACGGTCAATGGCGACGCGGTGCTGAGGGTTCGCGTCACGGCGGCCGCCGCTGATAATACCATCGCACGCGTCGTCAAGCTGGTGGAGGAAGCGCAGGAATCGAAGGCGCCGACGGAGCGCTTCATCGACCGGTTCTCACGCTATTACACGCCGGGCGTGGTGGTGGTCGCAGCACTCGTCGCGATCGTTCCGCCGCTATTTTTCGGCGGTTCGTGGAGCGAATGGATCTACAAGGGTCTTGCTATCCTCTTGATCGGCTGCCCCTGCGCGCTTGTCATCTCGACGCCGGCGGCGATCGCCGCTTCGCTGTCGGCCGGGGCACGGCGCGGGCTCTTGATGAAGGGCGGCGCGGTGCTGGAAACACTCGGCAAGGTGACGATGGTCGCCTTCGACAAGACAGGCACGCTGACGGCAGGCAAACCTCAGGTGACCGACATCATTGCCTTCAGGCTGGGCGAGGCTCAGGTCTTGTCGCGCGCGGCGGTACTGGAGCAGGGTTCCAGCCATCCGCTGGCGCTGGCGATCCTCAACCGCGCCAAGGCGGACGGCGTTCCCGTGCCGCCGGCCTTCGAGCTGGAAGCGCTGCCCGGCAAGGGTGTCAGCGGCAAAGTCGGCGGCGAGACGCTGGATCTGCTGTCGCCGCCTGCCGCCCGCGAACGCGGTGCGCTCGGCGCGGAACAGGACGCGCGCATCACAGCATTGAACGACGAGGGCAAGAGCGTATCGGTGCTGCTCGTCAACGGTGCGGCGGCCGGCCTGATCGCCATGCGCGACGAGCCGCGCGAGGATGCCAAGGCCGGTCTCTCCACGCTCAAATCGGCGGGCGTCAAGGCGATCATGCTGACCGGCGACAACAAACGCACGGCAGCGGCCGTGGCCGGCATGCTCGGCATCGACTGGCGCGGCGAGATGATGCCCGAGGACAAGCAGCGGGTCGTCGGCGAACTGAAGCGTGAGGGCTTTATCGTCGCCAAGGTGGGCGACGGGATCAACGACGCCCCTGCGCTCGCCGCAGCCGATATCGGCATTGCCATGGGCGGGGGCACCGATGTGGCGCTGGAGACGGCGGATGCCGCCGTGTTGCACGGCCGTGTCGGCGACGTGGTGCGGATGATCGAGCTTTCCAAGCGGACGATGCGCAATATCCTGCAGAATATCACCATCGCGCTCGGGCTGAAGGCGGTTTTCCTGGTGACGACGATTGCCGGCATCACTGGACTCTGGCCGGCGATCCTCGCCGATACAGGTGCCACCGTGCTGGTGACGATCAACGCGCTAAGGCTGCTTCAAATAAAGGCATGAATGTTCCTCGATTCGACTGAGACCCGACGATTCGAGCTTGATCGGGAATCGAAAATCGCAGAGCTGGGACCTTCTCCACAGCCTCATGTCTTTAAGCTTTGGTTATCCATGTTTTTCACAGGAATGCAGCGATTTCAAACCTGCCGTAACGCAATGCACAAACCATCCGTTGACGTGAATTCCGATTCGCGTACTATATCTAGTGTTTGAGGTTCCTTCGATTCGTGAGGATCGAGGGCTAAGACGGGAATACGGTGCGCTTCGCCATCATGGCGCGGCAATGCCGGAGCTGCCCCCGCAACTGTAAGCGGCGAGCAACTGTCCGATTTCAGGTCACTGGAGCATGATGCTCTGGGAAGGCTGGGGCAGGGTGCTTTGACCCGTGAGCCAGGAGACCTGCCTCGAACGAAACGTCCACGGGCGGGGTGTCCGGAAGGTCGCGTTGCATGGCTGCCGATCATGTCCGCAGCGCGTTTCGCAGGCCCGAACCTCCGCATGAGCCATTTCGGGGTGAAGTCATGTCGAACATATCAAGGCCGCCGCCCGCGCAAGTCCCACAAGGGATCGTATCCGGCGTTTAAGCGCCAACTCTGCCAAATCATTATCAAGCGTTGCCTGGACGCCGCGAGGCGCCCCGATCCCAGTCCTGCGTCCTGAATTCATTGACATCACGAGGAACATGATGAGCGTTACCGTTTACAGCAAGCCCGCCTGCGTTCAATGCACTGCTACCTACCGCGCCCTCGACCGTCTGGGCGTCGATTATGACATCATCGATATCTCGCAGGATGCCGAAGCGCTCGATCGTGTGCGCAGCCTCGGTTACATGCAGGTTCCCGTCGTCATCGCTGGCGAGCGGCACTGGGCGGGCTTCCGTCCCGACATGATCAGCGCGCTTTCTTGATCGGAAAAGCGATGGGGCTGATCGTCTATTATTCCAGCCGGTCCGAGAATACCCATCGGTTTGTCGCCAAGCTCGGACTGCGCGCGGCGCGCATTCCCTCAAGCGGCGCAGACGCGTTCCATATCCGCGAACCCTTCGTGCTTGTTGTGCCGACCTATAGCGGCGACGACGGCAAGGGGGCTGTTCCCAAGCAGGTGATCCGTTTCCTCAACGATGCGGAAAACCGAGGACACCTCCGGGGCGTGATTGCCGCGGGCAACAGCAATTTCGGCGAAACATACGGGCTCGCCGGCGACGTGATCTCGCAGAAATGCCAGGTGCCGTACCTCTACCGGTTCGAGCTGCTGGGCACCGAAGACGACGTCGCCAACGTCAAACACGGAATGGAACGGTTTTGGACACGGGAACAACTCTGACGCGGGATGCGGGCGCAAAACCGCATAACACTTTTGCTCATCCCGCCGGCGAACGCCCTTTAAAAGCGGCTGATGCACTCGACTACCACGCGCTGAACGCGATGCTGAACCTCTATGATGACGAGGGAAGGATCCAGCTCGACAAGGATCGTTTGGCGGCGAAGCAGTACTTCCTGCAGCATGTGAACCAGAACACGGTGTTCTTTCACAATCTTCGCGAAAAGCTCGATTACCTCGTGACCGAGGGCTATTACGAGCAGGAGGTTCTCGACCAGTATTCCTTCAATTTCGTCCGCGACTTGTTCGACCAGGCCTATGCCAAAAAATTCCGCTTCCCAACCTTCCTCGGCGCCTTCAAATACTACACCAGCTACACTCTGAAGACCTTCGACGGAAAGCGCTATCTCGAGCGCTACGAGGACCGCATCTGCATGGTGGCGCTGAATTTGGCGCGCGGCGACGAGGCTCTGGCCCGCGATATGGTCGACGAGATCATTGCCGGCCGTTTCCAGCCGGCGACGCCGACCTTCCTCAATGCCGGCAAGAAGCAGCGCGGCGAGCTCGTCTCCTGCTTCCTGCTGCGCGTCGAAGACAATATGGAATCGATCGGCCGGTCCATCAATTCGGCGCTGCAGCTCTCCAAGCGCGGCGGCGGCGTGGCCCTGTCGCTGACGAACATCCGCGAGGCCGGCGCACCGATCAAACAGATCGAGAATCAATCCTCCGGCATCATCCCCGTGATGAAGCTGCTCGAAGACAGCTTCTCCTATGTCAACCAGCTCGGTGCGCGCCAGGGCGCGGGCGCGGTCTATCTCAATGCCCATCACCCCGACATCATGCGCTTCCTCGATACCAAGCGCGAAAATGCCGACGAGAAGATCCGCATCAAGACGCTGTCGCTCGGCGTCGTCGTGCCCGATATCACCTTCGAGCTCGCGAGGAATAACGAGGATATGTATCTGTTCTCGCCCTATGACGTGGAGCGCGTCTATGGCGTGCCCTTCACCGAAATTTCGGTGACGGAGAAATATCGCGAGATGGTGGCGGATGCCCGCATCGCGAAGAAGAAGATCAAGGCGCGCGAATTCTTCCAGGTGATCGCCGAAATCCAGTTCGAGAGCGGCTATCCCTACATCATGTTCGAGGACACGGTGAACCGGGCGAACCCGATCGCCGGGCGCATCTCCATGAGCAATCTCTGCTCGGAGATCCTGCAGGTGAGCGAGGCGAGCGACTACAATGACGATCTTTCCTACAAACATCTCGGCAAGGATATTTCCTGCAATCTCGGCTCGCTGAACATCGCAGCGGCCATGGATTCCGCCGATTTCGGCAAGACGATCGAGACCTCGATCCGGGCGCTGACTGCTGTCTCCGACATGAGCCATATCTCCTCGGTTCCCTCGATCGAGAAGGGCAATGACGAGAGCCATGCGATCGGCCTCGGCCAGATGAACCTGCACGGCTATCTTGCCCGCGAGCGCATCTTTTACGGCTCTAGGGAAGGCGTCGATTTCACCAATATCTATTTCTATACGGTGACCTATCACGCGATCCGCGCCTCGAACCTCCTGGCGGTCGAGCGGGGCACGAGCTTCAAGGGCTTCGAAAATTCGAAATACGCCTCCGGCGAATATTTCGACAAATATACGAACCAGGAATGGAGGCCGGCGACCGAGAAGGTGCAGGCGCTGTTCGATGATGCCGGCATTCATATTCCGACGCAGGAAGACTGGCTGGAACTGAAGAAGGCCGTGATGGCCTCAGGCCTCTATAACCAGAACCTGCAGGCGGTGCCGCCGACGGGGTCGATCTCCTACATCAACCACTCGACCTCCTCGATCCACCCGATCGTGTCGAAGATCGAGATCCGCAAGGAAGGCAAGATCGGTCGTGTCTATTATCCGGCGCCGTTCATGACCAACGACAATCTCGATTATTATCAAGACGCCTACGAGATCGGGCCGGAGAAGATCATCGACACCTATGCGGCGGCGACCCAGCATGTCGACCAGGGTCTGTCGCTGACCTTGTTCTTCCGCGATACGGCAACGACGCGCGACATCAACAAGGCGCAGATTTATGCCTGGAAGAAGGGCATCAAGACGATCTACTACATCCGCCTTCGCCAGATGGCGCTGTCCGGCACCGAGGTGCAGGGCTGCGTTTCCTGCACACTTTGACCGACCGGAGATAATGATGAACATGCAATTCAAACCGGTCAGCCGCGTGCGCGCCATCAACTGGAACCGCATCGAGGACGATAGGGATCTCGAAGTCTGGAACCGCCTTACGGGCAATTTCTGGCTGCCGGAAAAGGTGCCGCTTTCCAACGACATCCCCTCCTGGGCGACGCTGACGGCGGCCGAGCAGCAGCTCACCATCCGCGTCTTCACCGGACTGACGCTGCTCGACACGATCCAGAACGGCGTCGGCTCGATCAGACTGATGGAGGATGCGGCGACGCCGCACGAGGAGGCAGTGCTTTCCAACATCTCCTTCATGGAGGCGGTGCATGCCCGCTCCTATTCTTCGATCTTCTCGACGTTGTGCTCGACGCCTGATGTCGACGATGCCTATCGCTGGTCGGAGGAGAACGAATTCCTGCAGCGGAAATCGGCGCTGATCATGGAGCAATACGCTTCCGGTGATGCACTGAAGAAGAAAGTCGCGAGCGTCTTCCTCGAAAGCTTCCTGTTCTATTCCGGCTTCTACCTGCCGATGTATTGGTCAAGCCGTGCCAAACTCACCAATACGGCCGACATGATCCGGCTGATCATTCGCGACGAGGCGGTGCACGGTTATTATATCGGCTACAAATTCCAGCGCGGGCTGGAACGGCTTGGCGAGGAGCGGAAGGCGGAGATCAAGGATTTCGCCTTCGAGCTGCTGCTCGAGCTTTATGATAACGAGGCAAGGTATACTGAAGCGCTCTATGACGGTGTCGGGCTGACCGAGGACGTCAAGAAATTCCTGCATTACAACGCCAACAAGGCGCTCATGAACCTCGGCTACGAGGCGCTTTTCCCGGCCGAGGCTTGCAAGGTCAATCCGGCGATCCTGTCTGCGCTCTCGCCGAATGCCGACGAGAACCACGACTTCTTCTCCGGTTCGGGTTCCTCCTATGTCATCGGCAAGGCGGTCGCGACCGAGGACGAGGATTGGGATTTCTGAGACTTAATTTCAGCCTCCCCTTATCATTTGCTTCTCGATCGACCACATTCAGCGGAAGCTGAATTCGGTACTCGCCAATGGTGTGGCTTAGCGGGAGTTTCTGATGTCGTCTTTTCTAAACAGGACCAAAGTTGCCGTTGAAACGGACGAAGGCATCTGGCCGATCCGCCGGAGGCGCATTCTCGACTGGCTGGTGAACGAAACGCGCAACGAGCGCTTCATCGACAACATCCTGGTGGAAATGTGCGGGAAGCTTATGGCGGCAGGGGTGCCGGTGGCGCGCGCGACATTGCATTTCAGGACGAACCATCCGCAGTGGATCGGCGCCCGCATCCTCTGGAAGGAGGGTCTGACGGAGGCGAAGATCGACACTTTCGCCTATGGTGTCGAAAATACCCAGGAGTTCCTGACGAGTCCCATCAACGCGATCCATCAGGGTGCCGAAGAGGTCCGCAGACAGCTGGAAAACATAGCCGACGGTGACGAGGATTCATTTTATCGGGAACTGCACGACAGCGGCCTCACCGAATATATCGCTTGGCCGGTCGAGCATACCTTCGGCAAACGGCACGTCGTGACATTTTCGACCAGCCGGCCGGGCGGTTTTACGAGCGAGCATGTCGATTTCCTGCGTGATCTCTTGCCGGCGCTGACCCTTGTCAGTGAAATCAGGCTGAAGAACATCATGGCGCGCACGCTGCTGCAGACCTATGTGGGCCCGCATGCGAGCGAGCACATCCTGTCGGGTGCGACGACGCGCGGCAGCGGGGCGACCGTCGGCGCGGCGATCATGATCTGCGACCTGCGCGACTTTACGGCGATTTCCGATCTCTGGCCGCGCGATGACGTCATCCATCTGCTGAACGATTATTTCGATGCGATATCGGACCCGGTCGAACGGTATGGCGGCGAGATTCTGAAATTCATGGGCGACGGATTGCTGGCGATCTTCCCTCTCGCCAAGGAAACGGCCTGCCTCGATCTGCTGCAGGCGATCCGCGAAGGGCAGGCGTCGATGGCGAAATTGAACGAGGAGCACATTCGCATGGGGCGCGACCCTCTGCGCTACGGCGTCGGCGTGCATGTCGGCGACGTCATGTACGGCAATATCGGCTCGCGCCGGCGGCTGGATTTCACCGTCATCGGCCCGGCGGTCAATATTGCTTCGCGGCTCGAAAACTTGACCAAGGAGGTCAAGCGCCCGGTGCTCCTGTCGCGGGCCTTCGTCGAAATGGCGGGCTGCGCGAAAGACATGGACAGCCTCGGCACCTTCCCGCTGCGCGGGCTTGGCGAGCCTGTCGATGTCTTCGCCTTTCCGGAGGGGTAGCGTCCGGCAGGCTCATACGCCCCGCTTGTTTCCCCAAAGCAGCACATGCAGTTGCGGCAGCACGCGGACAGAAAACCACCGGTCGGCCGTCACTTTCTCGACCAGCCAGTGCATCCGATCCATCACGCCGTCGATATCGACGCGTGCGTCGTCGTCATCGGGCGGCGGCGGCGTATGGTTGCCCGGTTGAAGGAACAGGGGAACGTAGGGATAGCGTTGACCCACCTGCTGGGCGAAGACATAGTCGGCATCGTTGAAAACGACGATTTTCAACGCGATCTCCGGCCCGCCGGCAGCCAGTCGAAGACAGTTGTCGACCTGCTCCCAGTCGGTCGACATTCCGCTTGATGGCGCCTTCGGGCTCAAGACCAGCATGTCGAGATCGCGAAACCAGTCCCGCGCCACGCTTCCCTGTGTTTCCAGTGCGAAGCGGTATCCCTGGGAATGGCCGAGCTCGATCAGTGGTCCCAGGGGCTGGATCGCCGGATTGCCGCCAGAAAGGGAAACCGTCATCGGCTTGCCTCCGGAGAGCTTTTTGACCTCCAGCCAGACTGCCTCGGTGGACATGGGAATCCATTGATCCCGGAACGCGCTGTCGACCGCGTGAAGGCTGTCGCACCAGGAACAGCGGTAGTCACAACCGCCCGTCCTGACGAACACCGTCGGCAGCCCGATCAACGCGCCTTCACCCTGTATGGTTGGGCCGAAGATCTCGCTGACGCGAATGGTTTCCACGCTCATGGCCTGTACTCCGCCCAGGTCTTGGGCGTCTCGCTGATGCGCACCGATGATGTCTCGGGGAAGCGCTGCTTGCACCAGTCGTAAAAATGCTTGGCCAGGAACTCGGACGTGACCTTCGAATGACCGAATACGTCGTTCAGATGACGATGATCGAGGGTTTCGTCGATGTAGCGTTTGAGCGGCGAGAGATCGTGATAGTCGCGAACGAAGCCGTCGTCATTCAGGCTTTCGGCAGCAAGCTCGACGACCACGACATAGTTATGGCCGTGGAGCCGGGCGCATTGATGGTCGGCAGGAAGGTGATCCAATTGATGCGAGGCGGAGAGATGAAACTCCTTGGTGATGCGGTACATCAGCGCGCCTCCGTGGCGGAATATCGCGAGACGGCCGCTTTCCAGAAGTCGAGGTCTTCGTATTCCGTTGGATCGGTGACGCCGGCAAGATGGAAAGCCTCGCGGCGTTCCACGCAGGTTCCGCAGCGTCCGCAATGGAGCTTGCCGCCCTTGTAGCAGGACCAGGTTTCCGCGAAGGGCGTGGCGTGTTTTGCGCCGTCCGCCACGATCGCCGCTTTGGAGACATCGACATAGGGCGCAAGCAGCTTGACGCTGGCATAGCCTTCCAGCGCCTCGTTCTGCATGCGCTGGAAGGCATCGATGAAGCCCGGCCGGCAGTCCGGATAAATGAAATGGTCGCCGCCATGCACGGCGACGGCAACGGCATCCGCCTTTTGCGCAGCCGCCAAACCGAATGCGATTGCCAGCATGATGGCATTGCGGTTGGGCACCACAGTGGCCTTCATGGTCTCCTCGGCGTAGTGACCGTCAGGGACCTCGACATCGTCGGTCAGGGCCGATCCGCTGAGATGGCCGCCGATGGCGGCGATGTCGATGATGTGGTGTGGAACCGCGAGCCGTACGGCACATTTGGCGGCGAAATCGAGTTCCTTGCGATGGCGTTGGCCGTAGTCGAAGGAGACGAGACCGATAAGCTGTTCTTCCGCCGCTATCTTGTGGGCAAGCGAAACGGAGTCGAGTCCGCCGGAGCAGACGACGATAGTTTTCATATTTTAGATTCCCTTGTTTTGACCGGGTGGGCTGCGACCGGATTACGGCGTGCTTTTAGGACAAATCACGCGCCAGGGAAATAGTTTTAAGATATCTGCTTTCCGAGCGGGTCTAACCGATCGGAAAATTGATCTGCGGCGGCAGCAGGAGATGCAGATCTGCGACGTCGGGATTGTTGATGCGCTGCAGCAGCATGCGGCCGAGATCTTCGCCGGCCGCCGTCAGATCCTCGTGGATCGTATCGACCTTCGGCTGCAATTGCGTGAGAAGACGGGACGTCTCCTTGGCGACGATATCGTAGTCGGTGGCGAGTGTGCGGCCGGCGTCGCTCATGCCGCTGATGGCGGCGAGCGCGGAAACCTCGCCGGGACAGATAAAGCCGTCAGGCGCCTCCAGGGCGGCCGCGCGGGCGCTGATGAAATCGCGCAGCAAATCCGCCGGCGTATCGAGATCGACGGCTTCGGGGATCTCATAGGCGATGCCGGCCTCCCGCACCGCCGTCATGAAGCCGTGCAGGATATGCTGGCAGAAGGTCAGCCGTTTCGGCGGCAGGATCACCGTGACTTTTCTGCGGCCCTTCGCGATCAGCCGGCGCGTCGCCTCATAGGCGAAGGTGAAATTGTCGTAATCGACATAAGGGTGCGGTGTCGAAAATTCGGTGCGGCCGTGGCAGATGAAGGGAAACCCGGTTTCGAGCAGCAGGCGGACGCGGGCGTCGAGCGGTTCTGTTCGCGTGAAGATCAGCCCGTCGGCCAGATGATTGCGGATGATGTATTCGGCAGCCTCGACATTGGTCGTCGACAGGAAGTTGGGAGCGACGACAAGATGGTAGGAGGTCTCTTTCAGCGCCTTGGCGATGCCGTACATGATCGAGGTGCTGAAGCCGACCACTTCCTCATGCGAATCGAGCAGGATGGCGATGACGTTGGTACGGCCCGTCTTGAGCCGCTGCGCGGCCCGGTCGGGGAGATAGCCGATCTCGCGGGCGATGCGGTGCACACGTTGGCGGGTCTCGAGCGAAATTTGCGGCGCATCGGAGAGCGCCCGCGACACCGTCGTCACCGCAAGGCCAGCGATCGTGGCGATCGTTCGCAAGGTCGGCTTGCCGCGCTTCGGCATGGTATCGAGGTTTTCGCCGCGCTGCGGCCGGGACGATTCGCTCACTCTGGCTTTCCATGCTGGAATTGCCGGTACAATAACACGATGAGACCGGTGCGCAATCGACGAATGAAAACGTTTTAAATTTTGACAGTTTATTAGTCATTCAAAAAATCTGCATCATATTCAACATGATGGTGAAGTAATCATATTTTTCTCGGGTGTCGAGAAAGGGCTTGACGATCAATGCTTTATAACGTTTTAAATTAGCAACCGCGCGGAGGAGCGCGGCCGTATGCTGACCGCCAAATGGCGGGAAGCATCGGGCGGCAGGGAGGTCCCGCCGCCGATTTCAATGGGAGGAAATTCATGCGCAAGTTTTTAAGTTCGGCGGCTATTGCTGTTGTGATGATGGCTGGTCTTGGTGGCGCGCAGGCAGCCGATGTGAAGGAAGTGCAGATGCTGCACTGGTGGACGTCGGGCGGCGAGGCTGCGGCTTTGAACGTGCTGAAGCAGGATCTGTCGAAGGAAGGTTTTGCCTGGAAGGACGTGCCGGTGGCTGGTGGTGGCGGTGACGCGGCGATGACGGCGCTGAAGGCGATGGTGGCGGCCGGTACTTATCCGACGGCCTCGCAGATGCTGGGTTATACCGTGCTCGA
>NZ_RJJT01000041.1 GCF_003938655.1 Rhizobium pisi | reverse complement strand
GTGAGCGCAGGTTCATCATGTCGTCGGTCATCGGTGGTGTCCCTCAGGTTGGCTCTAAGCAACCCGACCCTACCGGAAATCACCGATGGCTATGAAATCCAGCTACACCACTCCATGGGACACGATCAGATTGAGCAGGACCTTATTATTTCCCGCGCTCTTTGCGACCTTTTTTCGGCGCCAAAGTTTAAGGGCAAAATCGCATTTCGAGGCGGAACCGCAATCAACAAGCTGCTCTTTAAACGGCCCATGCATTATTCCGAGGATATCGACCTCGTTCAGATCACGGCCGAACCCATCGGACCAACAATCGACGCGATCCGCGGTGCTCTTGCCTGGATTGGAAAGTGCAAAGCGGAGCAAGCGGGTCATTCTGCGCACCTCGTTTTCCGCTTTGCGCCCGAGGCCGAGCCTGGAACGTCGCTTAAGCTCAAGGTCGAGATCAACACACGCGAACACGCGTCGTTGTATGGCACGCAAGGATATCCATTCAAGGTGGAGAACGGATGGTTCAACGGCGTCGCCGACATCATATCCTATGACAAGGAAGAGCTGTTCGTCACAAAGCTCCGGGCGCATCTACAGCGGAGAAAGAACGCGATCTGTTCGATCTACACGAAGGGTTCCGGGAGCTTTCCCTCGATCCAGAGCGGCTTGTCGCTGCGTTCGAGCACTATCTGTCACTAGAGGAGAATGTGATCACGAGGGCAAATGCCGAGCACCGCGGCGATCAGAGTGCGCACTATGCCGGCCAGCGAGCCGCCTAGTACCGCCAAAATGAGGCGACGGTTTTCCAGGAGATCGCTAAGGGGGCGATCAGCAGCAAACCAGCGACATTAGCCAATCTGGCTGGCCGTCACCATAAGACCAGCGAAATGAGGGGCGAGCCGGAGCTCGCCGCCAATGCCCAGTTCGAGAGGCCGGGCGTAGTAGCTGCCCATCGCGATCAATCCGCACTGCCCGGCAAAGAGCGAAATCTTCGCCGGTGTGAAGCTCGATCGGGCTGGGCTGTGAGAGCAACGGGCGCCATGCTCAGCCCTTGGCGATCAACTCACTAAGCACCCTCTCGAAAGTGACGGTCCCGTTGCGTTGCTCGGTGCCTTGTCGCTCGAAGTCGATCCAGCCTTCATTGAAGCCATCGAGCATGCGGATGCGGCCCTGCGGATTTTGCATGCCCTGCGCGCGGAAAGTCGCTTCCCACCTCTCGCGCGGTACGATGACCGCTTCGACAGTATGGCCCAGCGCGGCGGCAAAGCCCGCGGCCTCGTCGTTGGCTGAGTACTTGCGTGGGCCGGATAGCTCGACAGTGCGGACGCCAGACCAATTCTCCCGGAGCAGATCGGCGACCGTGTGACCGATGTCATGGACGCTGACCATTTCGATCGCATGATCCAGCGGCTGGAGGTAGCTATCGAACCGGCCCTCGCGTGCGCCTGCGACATCCCAAGCCGCGTTCTCCATGAACCAGGCGGCGCGGAGCAGGGCGATGGGAACGCCAGTGGCGGCCAGCGCGGGTTCGTAAAACTGCGCCCAGTTTAGCAGGTTGAACTCGGTCGCCTGCGCCCCGACCGTCGAGAGCAGCACCACCCGGCCTGGTTTCACGTCAGCGATTGCCTTAGCCGATGCTTCGGCTCGGCGGCGACTGTCGGGAAAGGTCGGCGCAGAATCATAGTTAGGCGGGTTCATCAGAAAGACGCCGTCCGCGTCAGCAAAGACGCGCGCAAGCCCTGCGCTATCGTCCGCTTCCGGAACGACTGCGATCTCGCAGCCACGAGCTTGCCAAGGAGCACCTTTTTCCTCGCTCCGCACGACAGCGCGGACCTGCTGGCCGGCGTTGAGGAGAGTGGTGGCGACGATTGCACCGACCTTGCCGGTTATTCCCGTAATTACGAACATGATCACCTCTGCGCTAATCCGCGCCGTTTCGATTTCAATGGCCCCAAGGTACCGATTTCATCATCTTTGCATTAGGGTGCGGAGAGGCAAACCAAACTTGAATAAATGCGAGGAATGATGAATGGCTTTCGATAGCCGATTACTTGCCGGCGTCAGCGTTCTGGCGAGCGTCGTGGAGAGTGGCAGCTTCACTCGCGCCGGCGAAATTCTGGGTCTCACGGCATCGGGAGTGAGCCGTTCGGTGTCACGGCTGGAAGAGCGCATCGGTGTGCGGCTCCTCGATCGGAGCACGCGATCGTTGAGACTCACCAACGAGGGAGCACGGCTTTACGAGCTTGCCGCGCCCCATCTCTCCGGGATCGAAGAGGCGGCAGGTCTGGCGGCGGGCGCTGTGGGGCAAGTCCAAGGCTTGCTCCGGGCAAGCGTGAACCCGATCTTTGCGCGCAACGTGCTGGCGCCTCGCCTACCGGCGTTTGCGGCCCGCTACCCGGAGCTTCGGCTTATCCTTGTCCAGCAACCCGACGCCGGCGATCTGGTCGCAGAGGGCGTGGATGTGGCGATCCGGTTCGGTCCTCAGCCGGACTCCACCATGTCATCACGCTTGCTGCTGGAAACGCGCGTGCTGACCGTCGCCTCGCCATCCTATCTGGCGGCAAAGGGACGCCCCCAAAGGCCGATGGACCTTGTAACCCACGAATGCATCCAGTTCGTGGACCCGCAGCGCGGCAGGCCGTTCGAGTGGGAGTTTCAGCGTTCGCCCGAAACGGTGATGGTAAAGGCAAGCGGTCGGTTCACCTTCACGGACGTGGACACGATGGTCGAAGCGTGTCTGGCAGGGTTGGGGATAGCCCAGGTCCTCGCCTTTGCAGTCGGAGGCCATCTGGCCGCCGGGACGCTGGTCGAGCTTTTTCCGGATTGGCCCGACGAAACTTTCCCTCTCTACGCCGTCCGGCCGTCCCGGCGGTTGCCGCCTGCCAAAGTCGAGGCCTTCCTTGCGTTCTGCGAGGAGATAGCGGCTCCCCGCAACCCCTAAAGCCTATTCCCGCCCGCAGGACTCAACCGGCTACAGATCAAACGCTGCCCTCACGTGTGTCGAGTCGTTAACTTGTCGCATTTTTGATCGCTCATGACGGACAAAAAAGACACTATTTAAAGTGTCCGGCAAGGAGACTTTAGAAAGAAAGAAAAATGTCCGCTTCTAACGGACTATCACGGCTGATCGTACGGCGACGACAACCAGCCCGTCATCGTTCATCTTGAAGCCATTTTGCCCAAAGAGGCAGGAAGGCGCGATAGTTCTTCATGCCCACGCGCAGAAAATGCAGGCCTTCGACCTTGCGATCCTTCTCTTTCGTACTCACGAAGCAGAACGCGCGAACCGGCGTGCCCTGCGTGCTTCGACCATGCTTGTCGAGATAAAGCACCCCGCCATGGGCTTGGAAAGGAACGGAAGACGATGAAGGCATCGCAGTTTTCAGACGCACAAAAGGCGTTCATTTTGAAACAGGGTGATGAAGGTGTGCCGGTGGCGGAGATCTGCCGGAAGGCGGGAATTAGCCAGGCGACCTATTTCAACTGGAAGAAAAATACGCCGGCATGTTGCCGCCGGATGAAACTTCAGTGGCAGGTCAATTAATTTCAGATAGATGGACATGCACTGCAACGTCGCTGGTTGAGGGCCGAGCATCCTGTCGGTCACGAGTTTGGCGAACGATCGGAATGAGCCTCCCTTTTACAATCCTTCGTACCCGTTGGGCCTGGAAGATCATACGGTGGACTAGGATCTCCGAGTGGTCCTCATCATAGGTGGCCTTCATCTCGCCGAGATGCACTGTTTCTGCAGCTTGCTCCGTGCCGGGGAGCGCTACCGCAACATTCCTTGAGATTCCTTCCTGAACCGCATGGACATGGATCTTTGCTCCTGCGCTGCAGGCGACCGATCAGGGGGAGAATAGCTGCAGTCGGCAAGAATGCGGCGACAAGAGTGATTAACTTAGCTGAGATGCCAGGGACAACGCGGCGACGACCGGACTTGAAACCACTCCAGGCGCGCTCAGCGACATATTCTGCGTCCAGCTTGGGCAATATCTTGAAGAGAGCCGCCCGGTTCGCGCCGGACCTTTCAAGAAACTCGGTGGATACCGGTCCTGGCGCGACACATGTAACGGTAACGCCAAAGCGGCAGGCCTCCTGATGGAGCGCGTCCGAAAAAGAGTGCACGAAACCCTTGCTTGCGTAATACAAAGCCATGTACGGCCCGGGAATGAGACCCGCTACGGAGCCGAGATTGATAACGCCGCCACGTCCGCGCGCCAGCATTCCAGGCAGGAAGCGAAGGGTCATGTCGGTCAGGGCGCGTATATTGAGATCGATGATCCCAATCTGATCTTTGACGGGGAGTAACGTCGCTGCGCCTCGCAGGCCATACCCAGCGCTGTTGACCAGGACGCCGCATACCAAATCGTTGGCAGTCAGAAAAGCCTCGAGATGCGCCGGGGCATCGGCAGCGAGGAGATCCAGCTCCAGCGTGAACGCCTCCCCGCCGGCCTTCTGTACGTCGACCGCCGCCGCCGCGAGGCCCTCAGCCGAACGCGCGACGAGTACGACGACATTGCGTTCACGGGCCGCAACCTTTGCGATTGCTCGTCCAATGCCACGGGAAGCACCAACCACGACGACAGCCAAACGGGGCTCACTGTGCGACGTCATTTCAATGTCCCTGCCGCCGACATGATGGCAGGGGTACCGCTCTGGGCGAGGCGTTTTACTTCGTCCGCGACCTCGCCGTTCAAGATCCTTTCGAACCGTTCCAATGCCCGAGCGACATTCGCTCCATCCATGACCCTGTGGTCGTAGTGGATGCGGACAGCAACCGATCCATCCTTGCCGATTGGACCGTAGTTGAGAAGTGTGGTCAGTGGGGTAAGGGGGTTGAGGGACTCCGCTCCAAGGCCCGAATAGACGGACAATTGGAACGTGCCGAAATAGCGCGCGCGTTTCCGCCCGATATTGAGCCCGAGCCACATGAGCAGCCACCTCACAGGGGCAGGTGCGCGAGCAAGCTTCAGAGAGCGCCGAAACTCTTTAATCTCCAGAACCGGAAGTGACCTCGCTGCGCGGATCAGCGTTTCCAGCTGGGAAATGGAGCGTTGCTCGGGACCTTTGATGATGCTCAGCAGAACGACCCGCTCTCCCTCATGCTCGCGCTCATGGGCAATGGAGGCCACACTGGCCGGATATTCATAGAGCTGCGGCCATGGAAACTTGATATAAGCGCGCCGCAACTCGGGAATTTCTTGAGAAAGCAGGCCGTATCCCTTCAAGAAAAGCACAGTCCAGGACGGCCGGGCATCCGGTCCGTCTCTGGCATCCAGGAGGGGCCGAAGGTTCATCTGCCGCTGGACCGTCACACGCGGTACCCCGATCGAGAATCTCATCAGATCTCCGACAAGTCGTCGCGATGCCGAGAGCTTGATCGTTCGTCCTCTCATCTTGCCACCTCTAGTAAAGATAAGGGATAATGCGCTTGGTCTTCGCCATATATGCGCGGTATTGCGGGCCGAAAACTTCCAACATCATGCGTTCTTCCTGGTCTACCCTGAGGAAGAATAGAACGGCGAAGCCGATTAGACCCGCCATGCCTGCCACCCAGTTCGACAGCAGAAACGCTTGTGAAAGCCCCATCAGAAGGAACGATGTGTACATGGGGTGGCGGACAAGGGAGTACGGGCCAGCGCATATCAATTCGTGCTGCTGTCGGATCTCCAACGTAATCGACCAGTTTCGTCCCAATTGCTTGTGGGTTCTTCGAAAGACCCACATTGCGGCGCAGAAGAGTATCGCCCCGATCACGACGGCCCACAAACGAGGTGTATAGTTGGCGGCTTCAGGAATGCCGGTCGCGACGTAGAATCCCGGCACGATCGCAAGTCCGGCGAGAGCTGCCGCAAGCCCCACCGCCTCAGAACCGGTACGGCGGTTGCTGATAACAGGCACTCGCTTTGCGCGGCGCTCAAATGGGTATCGAATGATGTACCATGCAACAATTCCGAGAACCCAGACGACCTCGCCGACGACGGCTGCTGATAAATTCAAATCAAGTCACCAGAACCTTTCTGTGGTCTGCATCCGCGATCGCCAACCCGTGTCTTGGATGCAATCAACCTGTATTCATCTCCCGCAGGCTTGTAATGAATTGTTGCGGCCTTAGCCAAATGCCGGGCGCCTTATAACCCATGTGCTTTGCGATATCCGCCACAAAGGCGTTGCAATTAAAAACCGTTGCCTCCCAAAGATGAGAGGTTGCCTGCAGTTTGCGTATATACGCAACTGTGTCGTTATATTCACTATCACTCAGCATCACACGCCAGCTTGCCGATCTGTACTGCTCTTCCAGGTCACCGTCCGTGGCTCCGGTCGTGGCCGGAACCGGTATGAAGTGGCCTATTACATACTGCGCGGCATCGGGAGAAGCTGGGGCAAGGCCTGCGACTTCGGGATTGATCATATTTCCGTTCTTATCCGCCCGCCCAAAAACGACGTAGGTGTGGCCGTAGGTCAGCGCATAGCGTGAGCGGAATTCGATGAAATACTGATTCGATTTGTTTTCAGCCACATTGGTTGGAGCTACACCTCTGCCATTCGACGTATAATGCGGTAAAGGCCTTTTGTCTTCTGTCTGGCATGACGATGCCACGACCGCCAACATAACAACTAGCGACATACCGCCTCTTCCAAGCGCCATCACTAAGCTCCATGTGCAGGCCCTGACGAACAGGAGCCCGAAGTCAGCATTTAATATGCCACTCGTGCGCTGTGAGTGGTGAAGGAGCGCAAGCCTGGCGGTTTATGGCATAAGAAGAGGAAGGGTCTGTACGACCCTTCCTAAATTTCAAACGCGATAGTCTACTTGTAGACTGCTGCTGCCGGCGGTGGGGCCTTCCCCTTGCCTTTGCCAATCGATCCGCAAGCACTCAGATTGGCCACCGCAAACATTGCAACGATCACGAATAGAATTCTGCTCATCATGAAGTCCTCTCCTCATCATGGGATAGCTTTTGAGGGCTACACCTTAAAGTTTAGCGACAATCATCACCCTGAATAGGGCAGATATGATGCAACATGCAACGAATCTACATTAGCAGATACACATTGCTATGGCCAACCCTGCGATTTCAAATGGTAAACGCCATCAGATGACAACAACGCGTGTGCCTATGCGTGCACGAGAGTAAAGGTCGACGATGTTTGCGTTCGTCAAGCGAATACACCCATTCGAAACTGCACGGCCTATAGACCAGGGGGCATTCGTTCCGTGCAACCGGAACAGGGTATCTTGTCCACCTTGGTAGAGGTAGAGGGCCGCTGCACCGAGAGGGTTGAGCGGTCCTCCCGGTATTCCATCGGCATATTGGGCCAGCCGCGGCTTGCGCTGAATCATGTCACTGGTGGGTTTCCACGAAGGCCACTCTGCCTTATAGCCGATGGTGGCCTCGCCCTTGAAACTCAACCCTTCCTCTCCGACCGCAACGCCATAGCGAGTCGCCTGTCCGCCAGCCTCCACGAAGTAAAGGTAGCGGCTCGCCGTATCGACGACGATCGTTCCGGGCGGTTCACTCCCCGTATACGCAACCTCCCGTCGTCGATAGCGGGGATCGAAATCAGGATCCATTGCAAACCCAAACCGGTAGCCCAGCGGCGGCCCATCGCCTGAAGTACATCCAGAAAGCATCAGAGCCAAGCTCCCCAGCACGAGCCCCCGGCGCGTAATATGGTGTTTGTCCATTCCCACCTGCCAAGTAATTCCGTCGATCCCGTTCATTCCAAATTAGAGTGCGACATCTTTTGACAAAGACACTCAACGCTGTGGAGGATGAGGTCGCAACACTGGCAACATCCGAAGCTGCGCAATACCATGCGCTTCTATTAATCCGGGAAACCCCTTGCATCAATAACCGCGCCGATCGAATATTAGCATAGCAATAAGGACAGAGACGATGAAGCTTTGCCTGGAGGGAAAAATCGCGATTGTGACGGGCGCAGGTTCCGGAATTGGTGCCGCCGTTTCCCGAGAACTCGCTGAGGAGGGTGTCGAGGTTGTTGTCGCCGATATCAATGCTGACGCAGCACACACGATTGCCGCCGCAATCAGATCAGAGGGACGCCTCGCCCGTGAATTTGTCGTTGATGTCAGTGACAGTGGGAGTGTGCAGAGACTTGTCGATTTTACCGTCGAGACATGTGGCGGCTTGGATCTGGCGGTCAACAATGCGGGAATCGATGGGGTGCGCGCAGCGGTCGCAGACTATCCGCTCGATAGTTGGCACGAGGTGATGAACGTCAATCTGAACAGCGTTTTCTATAGCATGAAGTCCGAAATTGGCGCGATGCTTAAGTTGGGTGGCGGCGCAATCGTGAATATGTCTTCCACTCTCGGGTCCGTTGGATTACCCACCGCGGCGGCATACACCGCAGCCAAGCACGGGGTTGTTGGAATGACGAAAGTCGCTGCGATGGAGTATGCACGATTGGGTATCCGCATAAATGCCGTCGGTCCCGGCTGGATCGAAACGCCACTTTTGTCAGAGCACCTTGAAGCGGCGAGTTCGCGTCGCATGGCATCGCTTCAACCAATGGGCAGGCGTGGAAAACCGGAAGAGGTCGCGGCTCTTGTGTGTTTCCTCTTGTCCGAGCAGGCCAGTTTCATCACTGGGGCGCACTATTTGGTGGACGGAGCCTATACCGCTCATTGAAGAAAGAGGTTGAGAAGAAGAGGCGATTACCCTTTTTTCATATCGGCTCCTGAGACTTATCGCCACTTGCGGGGGCTTTTCGGTTTGTGGCTCCAGTCGAGTTCAAGAATCAGTTGATCCTCAACCAATGCCGCAGCGCCGCCTCCGCCTCACTGGCATGGACGGTCTTTGTGAGGCTCTTGATCTCTTCACGTATTTGAGCATCGACGCCGCTGACCGCGACCCTCAATTCGAGAAGGGCGATCTGCCTCGCTTGCTCGTCAAGGCGGTGTGGATCACCGATCTGCCTTTATGAACGTTATCCTTCCTCCTCGCGAAGATGAAAAGACTTTGGCCTCGATCCCGGTCAATCTGCCTTCATCGCGCGGAGTGCACTTGTGCGGTCTTATGCAGCAACAGCCACCAGCGGCTCGCAAGCAGGCCGTTTTATGGCTGCTGGAGAGGCTCTGCCTTCCCCGCCTCGCATTCCGGCAGTCGCACAGGTTTGGCGAGTTTCGCCAGCACCTCGGGCTTGGCGCATGCCGGGAAGCCGGCGAGCGGCATCGTCTCTATGAACCGGTTGCGCTCGATTGTGCTCAGGCCGGGTTCATTGATCATGCTCTCGACAGTCACCTCGGGGTGCTGTTTGAGAGCCTCCATGGCTGAAGCTTTCGCCTCATCGGTTCGACCCAGTGCTGCAAGAGAGCTGCTGCGGACCACCCAAGTCCACCTTTGGTAGTTGTTGGGCGTCATGCGCTCCAGCATCGTCACCGCGTCCTGATACCGCCCCGCCATAAAATAGGCAGGTGCGAAGAAGTTGGACGCCCACATTGGATAGTTCGGGTCGAGCCGCATGACCTTGTCGACCATTTGAGCGCCGCGTTCCGGCTCTCCTAAGCGTGCGGCGAAGCCGCTGTAAAAAGTCAGGATTTCGGACGAGCCCGGAGCGAGGCGAAGGGCCGTGTCGAATTCGGACTTGGCGCGGCCCATGTCGCCCTTATTGGCAAGGCTCATCGCAAACACCACGTGTGCTTCAGCGTCGCGCGGATCAAGCCTCACCGCGCGTTCGGCCACATCGGCAGCCGCCTTGCGGTTGCCCTCGGGATCGACGCCGAACACACCCATCAGATCATGAGCGTGGTAAAGTTCTACCCAGGCCCGTGCCAGCCCGGGGTCCAGTTCCACGGCGCGATTGAGAAAGGTGATGGCCTCCTCGTCATCGGCTTTGGTGAGCTTTTCAATCTTCTCGGACCCGAGCAGGTAGTAATCATAGGCGTTCAGGTTTTCAGGCCGTTTGCGTTTGGCTGCAGCCCGCCCGGCCTCTTGAATCAGTCCCACTCCGCCGCCGAGGCGGTTGGCGACCTGCTCTGCGATTTCGGTCTGAACGGCGAACACGTCCTCGGCGGGCCGGTCCCAGTTCTCCGACCAAAGATGGCGGCCGGTTTTTGCATCGATCAACTGTGCAGTGATCCGTACCCGCCCACTCTGCCGCTGGATCGAGCCTTCCAGCACAAAGCCGACATGGAGCGCAGTTGCGACCTGGAGGGCATCCACCGGCCTGCCCTTGTAAGCTTCCGTCGAATTCCGCGCCACCACCTCGAATTCGGGAAACCGCGCGAGGTCGGTGATGACGTCCTCGGTCAGGCCATCGGCCAGACGCCCGCTTGCCTCGTCGCCGCCATAATTTTCGAAGGGCAGCACCGCCACCGAAGGCTTGCCGATCGGAGTTTCCGGCTGGAGGAACAACCAGGCGGCCCCGCCCCCTGCCAGAGCCAACGCGACCATCGCCGCCGCAGCCGTCCCGGCCCAGCGTGGTATCATTCCCAGAAGCGGGCGCCGCGCCCGTTTGCCGTCGAGTCTCAGCCGATACATCCGCACCGGGCGGCTGATGTTCTTGACCTGCTGCTCGCCGGCGAAATCGAGCGGCCAGTCGAGTTTGCCCTGGAGATGATCGTATGCCGTCCCCGACACCATCACGCCCCCCGGCTCGGCGAAATGCTCCAGTCGCGCGGCGACATTCACTCCATCCCCATACAGATCGCCATCCACCAAGGCGACATCGCCCAGATTGATCCCGACGCGGAATACGACGCGCTCAGGCTCCGGCAGGTCGGCGTTGCGCGCGGCCACGCTATTCTGAAACTCCGCGGCGCAGGCAACCGCATCAACCACGCTGTCGAAGGCGACGAGCGCGCCGTCGCCCATCAGCTTGATAACGGTGCCATGGCGCTCAGAGATGGCGGGATTGATCAGGTCGGCGCGAATGGCCTTCAGTCGCCTGATGGTGCCGGCTTCATCGGCCTCCATCGCCTTCGAGTAGCCAACCATATCCGCTGCCAGAATCGCAAGCAGCTTCCGGTCGAGCGCGGGTGTACTCATCATCGTTGCCTTGCATGCACATGCAACAGTGTCGGCAGTCTACACCCAGGGAAGCGCCGCAACCAGCACACCGCCAAAACGGCATGTCTGCTTGCGGCGCAATGCGGCCGCTAATTTACTTCGGCCGGTGGAATCTGCTACCGAATTCCGCACTTGTGCGCGTGGACTAGCCTCGATCGTGCACTAGACAATCTGCTTGCCACCCCCGGCGGCTGGCTGCCCGGATGCGCACGACTTTGCAAAGTAGAAGCCTTCTGACCCTCGCTTGGGTGACGCGTGGTGAAGATCCACGGCCGCGGGTGAGCGGCACAGGGGCTAGGAGCAGGAGGCGCTTGCATATTCTTGATCGACCGCCGCATCGAGATCGACAACAACAGCGTCGAGAGAACCTATCCCGCAAATGCCCGCAGCAATTCAGTAAAGCGCGCAACTTCCACTAGGCGGCAATCAATCCGATCTCTTCTGAACTCAGCGGAGGAGCCCATCAACTGTTCCCAGCCGATCGTGCATCGCTTTGGAAGGGAAAGCATTCGCTTTCAAAGGGCTGCGCAGGCCGGCGGATCGTCGAATACCGCGGCGGCCACCCCGCGGCAAAAATCGACGTTCATTCCGGTCCAGTTGTAACGACTGTTCATCGGAGGTTCATTGAGCGGAAGCCCCAATGGGGCACTCTTTCGTCATCAGCGTCATAGCTCAGGCGGGAGAGAAGACTGAAACGTCAACATCATCGACCGAGGCCAATCACATGTCGCACAAATTGCTTCTCTCTGCTGCCGGCTCGTTGCTTGCCGCTTTCGTCATATCGTCGCCGGCGCATGCGTTGACGATGAAGGAATGCAGCACAAAGTATCAGGCTGCCAAGGCTGACGGTTCCGCCAAAGACATGAAGTGGAATGATTTCCGCGCCAAATTCTGTGGCGCGGATGCTGCCGCCGCGGATAAGGAAGACGAGGCGGACATCGCAAAAACAACCGAAAAGGAACCAGAAAAGCCGACGACAGCGGCGCCGAAGAGCGTCAAGTTCCCGAAGGCTATCGACAAGAAATACTCGAGCGAAGCGCCCGCTAAAGCCCGCCTTCATACTTGCGTCGACGCTTATCATGCCGCGAAGGATGCCGGCACGCTCGGTGATCTGAAGTGGATCCAGAAGGGCGGCGGATATTGGAGCCTCTGCAACTCCAGCATCAAGGCTGCTGGGTGAACGAAGCCTTCATTGGTTCAGAAGCGAGAAAGACCGCCTCCCCGGGCGATCTTTCTCGTTGAGGCCAATGCCAGCGAGAGGCTTCCAGCCCTTTGCGTGCTTCGTTTGCGATTTTTCCTCTCTTTTTGACGGCAGTGATCTGCGGATTAATGGCAGTGATAGTCGCCTCCTCCCTTGGCGTCTGTGCCTCTGCCAGCTTCTAAAGGGTTTCGCCTCGCCAAATAGGTTTCTTAACGTCTCGCATTCCGGCGAGGCGTCGGATCGGCCATTAACTAGACATCATCGATGAGAATCACAGGTCCAGCATAATGGGGAGCGTTCTCAGAAATATGTGCACGTCCTCGGCCCGTCTCGGTCAGGGGACGAGTACGGGCATCCCTTGCAAATTGCGCGATGGGCGGGGCCTCCATTGCGACCTTCCCGTGGTTTTGTCTAACTGTATTTTTCGGCCCGGATGAGGCCTACACGAATGATCACATCACCTACCATAACGGGATGATGACGTGGTGGGGATTGCTGGAAGCCGTCGAATTACTTGCAGAGATAGCTGTGTTCGGCATTGCTGCCGGGGGGCTGTTCTGGCTGGTAGCCGCCTCAGGCGTCAAAAGTCGTCCCGCTTTTGAAAAGGTGTTTGAATAGCGGCTCTCGATATCGCCCGATATCCTCGATTCGGTTGGCGGCATCTTCCAGCATAGTGGCAGTGTCTGGCTTGGTCATAATACGCCAAAACTCCTAGAAAACGTCACTGCTCGTGTTGTTTGCACCTTTGGAAAGTCCGCTCTTCGATGGGGGCGCCTAGTATTCATTCATTGCGTGTTCGAGGCAGGACTGAGCAGCGAGGAACATCGTGTATGGGCGTGTCGTTCTGAAGCCCTCGATTTCGCCGGAGAAAAATCCGGCTTTCATCACCGTCTTTTGATCGCTGGCCGAATCCGTCATCACGAAATCAAGGTACTCGTTCCAAGCGTAGTGTCCGCGGCTGGTCGGGAATTTGAATTTATACATCTCAGCCTTGTAGAAGCGGTCATCCTCGTTCTCCAGAAGAGCCAATACGCCTGCCAGAATTTGGCGCCGAAAAGCTGTCCGTTTTCGATCGGGAGCGCGCCGCCCTCGATCGCGCCAATGCGCGGGTGATCCGCTGCGCCGACCATATCCACGATTTCAACACCCGCCAGACCGGCGCTCAATCAATCCCGAACGTAGATGGGAAAAACAATGCCAGATGATATCTGTTGGCTGATCGGGGCCATGATCACCTTGTCGACGTTTGTCGGGGGGCTTGTCTTTGCGACCTTCAACAACGTCAAGACCCGGATCAATGCGGTGGATGAGCGACTATCCGGAAAAGTCGAAGCGGTCGATGACGTCCTGCATGACCGGCTGAACAGGATCCGGGACGAGTACGTCCGCCGTTCCGATCTCGACGGCCATATCCATCGGCTGGAATCCAGCATCAAGGACCTTCGCGAAGAGCACCGGGAGACGTCGAAGGAAACGACCCGACGTCTGGACGCCATCACCGCGTCACTGGCGAAAAACAATGCCTGAGTGTCGGGCCGCGCGGAGCGTCGCTTGGGAGCGGACGGGGAAATTGCCTCCGCACGACCCAACTCTGGAAAATGGTGGATCGCTAGGAGAAAGGCATTATGCGAACTGAAAGTACTGGCTTTCTCCCGCGATCCAATGAGCTAACTAGATTGTCGATCTGGGGTTCCCGGCGTGCCGAACAAAAAAGGCCCCGCCGAGACGGGGCAAGTTTGAGGGTGCTGTTGGAGACAGGACTCCTCCTCTGCGCGATCCGCTCCGAGCGCCGACGTCAATGCCAAAAAAAGCCCCACTACGGAGCGGGGCTAAGGTTGAGGTGGGTCGCTCAGCGAAGTGTAACGAATCTCCGCACGGCCCGAAGGTTTTACGGTCAACGAAGCATATTGTTCCCGTGCCTAGAGATTTTTTTGTTCAATCGCACCAGTCATTCCGATGCCCCGGGGTCCAGGTGCGCGCGAAGCCCTCCCGAAGCAGCTTCTTCCTAATCTCTTCCCCATTCGTTCGGTAGATGTTGATGAGCGGCCGGTGCGATGGCGTACCGTCGGCCGTGCCGCTGAACACGACGCGCAATCCCTTTTCAGCCAAAAGCTCTTTCAGCCTGCCCTTGGCGATCAGCGCCAACTTCCGTTCCTTGATGCATTTCGCGTGCGATCCAATCTCCGGCGTATCGATGCCCGAGACGAACGGAACACCTTCCCCCAGCAGTCGCATATTTTGCCCGTCGCATTTCACCGTGTCGCCGTCGACGACGGTCAAAGAGGCGCAGAAAATCAGTCCAGCTATCATTGAATGGTATTCCCAAGCTCATGGCGCATCTGATCGTAGCGCTGTTGATCGACGAGGCCGTCACCGACGTTCTCGACTCTCCCCCCTGCGAAGACGACATCTCAGACACTCAGGTCATTGTCGCTATGGAGGCTACATAGTCTCCTGAAGCATACGATCCTCTCTGCAGTATTGTCGGTGCGGACGATGAAGAAAATCTCTAAGCGATTTGCCACCGTCATGCGGCATATCTGCGATCCGCCGAGGCGACGCAAAAGTCAGGCCACCATATCCAGAATGCGATGTCGATCGGCGGTTACAGATTGATCCGACGCGAAAATCGCCCTCAAATTTCGCTTGAGCCGGACCCCACGTCATACCTTAGATGAGGTTCATGACTTTGTAGGAGGCTCTATGCGGAATGATATCAAGGAAGAAACGTGGCTGACCGCTGCGCAATGTGCCAAGCGCATTGGTCTCACGGTACGTGCACTCCGGCTATACGAGCAAACTGGCCTCATCCACCCTCGCAGGACGGAAAAGAATTGGCGGCTCTACGGAGCCAATGAAATCGCCCGGCTGAACGAGATTCTGACGTTGAAGCGACTGGGCCTCCGCCTGCATCACATCGCCCGGCTGTTGGCGGGGCAAGCGGCCGATCTCGATCGCATGCTTTCCATGCAGAACCTCACTCTACAGGAACAGCTCGGGCGCACCCAGCGCAGTCTCGCCATTGTTGAAGCCCTGAGGGCGAAGGTTGCCGCAGGAGGTCTACTTTCGATCGAAGAACTCCTGAAACTCGCAAAGGATACGAATATGACCGACACCTCATCCGATACCATCGCATGGCGTCGCTACGAGCAGGCAAGGCCCCGGACAGAGCAGAAGATCGATCTTGCTCTCTATGCCGACTATAACGGCTACTACCTTCTCGATACGCTTGCCTATGTTATCACCCTGAGAGATGGACGGCTTTTTTCGCGCCTGACAGGCCAGGCGGAGCTTGAAATTTTTCCCGAAGACGTTGACCGTTTCTTCTACAAGGCGGTCCAGGCGCAGCTCACCTTAACTCGCAACGAAAGCGGTGCCGTATCCGGTCTCGTGCTACACCAGAACGGCTATGAACAGGCCGCACCCCGTGTCGAGGAGAACGTCGTGACTGCGCTGGAAGAAGCGCTTGCGAAGCGGATCAAGGACAAGCGCCCGGTGGAAAACAGCAAGGCTTTGCTGCAAGAGATCATAGACCAACACCAGCGCGACGAACCCGATTATGAGCAGATGATGCCCCCTCTCGCCACCGCCGCGCGCGAGCAATCTGCAATGATTCAAGCCGATCTGGAGCGCATGGGACCGCTCAAAGACATGTCCTTCAAGGGCGTAACGGATTGCGGCTGGGACGTCTACGACGTCTGCTTCGAGAAGGGCCGCCTGGAATGGAGTTTTGCGCTGGCGGCGGACGGCAGATTTAGCGGCATCTTCATTCGCCCGTCTCTTTGACTGTTGCCCCGATCAGACGCAAAATCTTACTATTGCAGGGGATTTTCGCGACAGCTTTACAGATTAAGGGACAGCGCCATCCCCGCTTCAGAGCTCTTAAGTTAGCGCCTATGGGGCTGTTGCCCCAGCTTCCCCATTCCGTGCAACCTCCCTGTTCGCAATAATGGCACGGCGCCGGCATTGCGCAGCCGCAGTGACCGCGCGGCGTAGCATGATCTAAAGATCCGCTCGCGAGATATCAGCGATCCGGTCGGTGGCGTCTTCGAGGAGGGTGGCGGTGCCGGACTTGGTCGTTTGCACTCCTGGAGTCCCTGGATGGCTAAATGTCATCGTCAGTGTCACCAGTCGGATTTGACTGCATTATCGCAGCAACAAATAACTCGACTGACTCCAGGCCGGATGCTGGCGGTCGGATCACATAGAGGTGCCCCATTGTCCGCACGTCAATCCCCATAAGCAGGGCGGTTGCCTCAACCTCCTCGGGTGTTCGCTTAACCTCCTTCATTTCAATGAAGAACATGCCTGCAATAGAAAACATCCCGAGCCCTCCATGTGATGGTGAGCGGACGAACTGCGCCGCGTCGGTCCCCGGGCCAACGGCAACTGCCGACGTAGCATTACGTCATGGCGATATTCGAATGTCGAGGGGAGGGCATCCTCTACAAAGGAGGGTGAGTCATGCACCTTTCTGTTGACTCGCAGCGCCAGAGATTAAAAAAATTCTCTGGTTCAATGGGTCCACGCCAAAACACATCTGAAACGCTTCTCAATCAATTTCCAGCGGAGTTTCTGGCCGTTATTCTGACGGTTTGGAGAAGCCGCGGTAGAAGCGTGTCGGCTGCAGCAGCGAACTGACGATGTTGGCCACGATCGGCCCATCCGCCTCGCTCTTCGCCTTCGCTTCCTTCCACTCCCGATCGGCGATGAACTCGGACCATTTCTGCTCGCGCTCCGCCAGCGACCGCCATTCGAGCAGGTAGGTCAGATCGTTGCTGGAAGAACCGATCATCGTCGTCCAGAAGCCGAGTGAGCGGATGCCGAGACGTTCCCAGATCGCCAGGGTCGCGATCTCGAAACGCTGTTGCAGTGCCGGCAGCCTCTCCGGCAGACATGTATAGATGCGCAATTCGTGGATCATCGGATGCTCCTTATGCTGAATGCCTTTGGAGCGTCTCAATCCGCTCTCGGAAATGAGGGGCAGCTTATAAAATTCCATAAGGTAATCAATAGTCCCGCGAGGCCCCTCAAACCAAAGCATTTTCATTGAATTTACAGCATAATTTCAGACTTCTGGCATTCCTGCGGGGGTGACCAGCCCGAAGCGATATGTGGATCAAGCCGCCCCATCCACTTCGCCGTCTTCATTCACGGCGTGCACAGACAGATAGGTGTTCTTCTCCACCCCACAGCTGTGGCTGGCGCATGAGTTGGTGGTGCATACCTATCCGATACCAGACGGCTAAGCCATTTCGTACGACTGCAATACCCCTGTTCCCTACGAGGGCTGTTGGCTCAAAGCGCCGCGACCTCGCAAGCCACAGTTCATCTCCTGGCAGCATTCGCGCGAGGAGAGTCTTCAGTTCCTCCTCAGGGGAAGGCATGCCGTCCCGAAATTCGGCGGGCAGCGTTTCAATGCCACCCGTGAGGGCAATGAGCCACTCGCGATATCTTTGCGGGGTGGTTCGCTCTAATAGTACAACTTCATCTCCAGCAACTCGGCGGTCAATCTTGACTGGCATTCTTCTTCCCGACGTTAATGAACTGTGCGGCCAATCTCTGTATTCAGAAGCGATAGCACGCGTGCCGCGCGGAATCATCTCCCTTGCGAAGTCCCCGACCCGCGCCGCCAGGAGCGGCATCAATCCGAAGTCTGACTAATCTTCGTATTCCAGCTCGGAGATTTCATCGGTCAAGGTGGCTACGTGCTCGCTGAGAACCTCAGCAACATTGTCGAGCAGCTGGGCCAATTCGGGGTCGCTCTCGAAAAGCTGTGCCTGCTTGGCTTTCAACTTCCCGATATAGAAATTGTGGATATGCAGTGAACCGGTCATCTGCGCGAGACTTGGCATGCTGATTCTCCATCTAGAAGTTTAGGTGGTTGCCAAAGCATAGCGCGGGGCAGGCCGTTCCATCAACGCAGCTCGATTCGCTGCAACTCCACTATCTACTTGGAAAAGTGGTCGCGTAAAATTTGAGAAATGCCCGAAAAAGCAAGGCAAGTATTCCAATTAACACGAGCGCTCCAAAGGAAATCCCTAAGTACAACCCTGCAAACACATGGTCTTTTCTCCCTAGCGCCCACTCATAAGCAAAGCACTTCCCAATAGTGCAGCGACCAGAGCCGGGAACTATCCAGAGGAATACAACATTAAATATAATGTACCCAGACACTAAAATAACAAAAATCTTTAGAGGCCCCGGATATTTTTCGCTGGACGTTTCAAGGTTTGCAACCGGTGTCAGGCGAAAGCCACTGGCATGCATCACAATAAACCAGCATAGGCTTGAGATTATCTGACTGCCTATTAGAAGAATAGTAATGTTCTGATTTAAGAGAATTAACTGACACCCGGTTGCAGTCAGGCCGCTCGGAAGAAGTAATGCACCTAAAAATGCTTCGCCGCTAGTCCACGTTTTCTGGGCTATAGCTATACCGCAAGCATAGGCAGCCCAAACTGTTACTACAATTGGAAGTGGGCCAATGACCCACGGCAAAGTCAAATAAGACATTTATCCCCCAAGGCTATGCAGGCCCATTTTTCAAACGGGACTTGCAGCTTTCGCCTTCAGCTACCAGTGCTAGGATCACGCACCGATGTCAATGAGGTTCCCGATTGCCACTTTTGGGCGGGTCTAATACCGGGCCTGGACGCATGACGGGAAGCTGCGTCACGCGTCCCATAAGGGACTGCGGGAAGAGGGCGACCACGCGGCGGTGTCCGAAATCACCTAGAATCGTCTTGACTTTGATTGGAACGACCCGCGAAGTGATTCGTTGAATCGCGTGTTCGGGGATATGTCTTGAGTAAGCGAACTTTCAAGCCAGTCAAGATTACGATCAAAGGGAAGACCAAAACGGTCTACACCGTGCTGCAGGCCGGCAATGCACTGCTCAATGATTGGCCCGAACAAACGCCAGCGGCCAGGGCGGCCGAACTCCTCGTCCTCGACGCTTTCAATGACATCTCTGACGCGGAACATGTTCGCCGCGCATTCATTGCCGCAGCTAAAGCGAGCGACATCAAATTCAGTTCGTGATGCCGGCTCCCACGCCGTCCCATCAACCTCGCTATGTTCCTCGAGTTCCTGCACCGGCAGATAGGTGTTCGTCTCCATAAGACCCCACAGCTGTGGCTGGGGCATGAGTTAGTGGTGAAAATGGCAACTGCGCGACGGTATATTTCGGCCGCGACCACCTGTTTTCGGATCTTGAATTTTGAGCCTGGTTTCGCCAATTGATTGGCGCAAGTTGCATTCCTTTGGAGAATCCGAGCACATGACGACAACTGTCGAACAGACCGCTGAAAACCACGTCTTTGAGGCCGATGTTGCCCGCCTTTTGCACATGATGGTCCACTCCGTCTACTCGGACAAGGGCGTTTTCCTCCGCGAATTGATTTCGAATGGCGCCGATGCCTGCGAGAAGCTGCGCTATGAGGCGATCGAGACGCCGTCGCTGCTGGCGGCCGATCCCGAGAGCCGCATCACGCTGCGGCTTGACGAAGAGCGCCGGCAGCTTGTCGTGGAGGACAACGGCATCGGGATGCGGCGTGACGAGATGATTGAGGCGCTCGGTACGATCGCGAGGTCGGGGACGCGGGCGTTCATGGAGCGGATTGCAGAGAACAAGGCCGCTGAAGGCGCACAATTGATCGGGCAATTCGGCGTTGGCTTCTATTCCTGCTTTATGGTCGCCGAACATGTCGATGTGATTTCCCGTCGCGCCGGCTCAGAGGAAGCCTGGAAATGGTCCTCGGACGGGAAGGGAAGCTATAGCGTCGAGGCGGCAAACCTCGTCGAAGCGCCACCCCGCGGTACGCGCATCGTCCTGCATCTGATGGAAGATGCCAAGACATACACCTCAAGGTGGACCGTCGAACGAATCGTCAAAGAACAATCCGGTCACGTCCCGGTCGCGATCCGTATTGTCGACAAACCCGATGGCGAGCCGGTCCAGATTACGGACGGGACTGCGCTGTGGACCAAATCGAAGAGCGAAGTCAGCAAGGAAGACTATACCGACTTCTACCGCGGCCTATCTGGGCAATACGACGAACCGGCCCTGACTGTGCACTTTCGTGCCGAGGGGCGGCACGAATACACAGCCCTGGCGTTTGTACCGGGAACGCAGCCGTTCGACATGTTTGATCCGGAACGCAAAGGAAGGATGAAGCTTTACGTCAAGCGGGTCTTCATCACCGACGATGCGGAACTGATGCCCAGATATCTGCGCTTCGTCCGAGGGCTGATCGACACGGCTGATCTGCCGCTCAACGTTTCTCGCGAGATGATCCAGGAGAGTCCCATCCTGGCGGCAATCCGCAAGGGTGTCACCAACAGGGTTATCACAGCGGTCGAGAAACTGGCTGACGGCGAGCCGGAGACCTATCTCAAGTTCTGGGAGAATTTCGGGCCCGTCTTGAAGGAGGGCATTTACGAGGATTACGAGCGGCGTGCACAATTGATGGCGCTTGCACGATTTCACACGTCGGCATCGCCGGAAGGGCACCGTTCACTTGCCGAATACGTCAAAGACGCCAAGGAAGGCCAGGATGCCATCTACTATCTTGCGGGTGGCAGCCTGGACCAACTGAAGGCGTCGCCCCAGCTCGAAGGTTTCCGGGCGCGTGGCATCGAAGTGCTGCTGCTAACCGACTCGGTCGACAGCTTCTGGGTGGTGAACGCGCCGGAATTCGAAGGAAAGGCGTTCAAATCGATCACGCAGGGAACTGCGGATCTGGCGCAATTTCCAAGGCTCGACAATCAAACGCCGCCCGAACAGGACAGCGCCGGTTTGGCGACATTTATTGGCTTCGCAAGAGAAAAACTGGCCGGTCAAGTCGCCGATGTTCGGGCATCCGACCGCTTGACGGAGAGCGCGGTCTGCCTGGTTGCGCCGGAGGACGGCTATGACAGGCAGATGGAAAAGATCCTGCAAAACGCAGGTCGTCTCCAGGGAGCCACCAAACCGATCCTCGAAATCAACCTGGCACATCCCGTGATTAAAGCCATTGCGGCCGTCGAGGACGATGCGTCTTATCAAGAGGACGCAACGTTCCTGTTGCTCGACCAAGCGCGTATTCTCGACGGCGAACGGCCACAAGATCCCCGAAAATTCGCGCAACGGCTGGCGAGGGTTTTCGAGAGGTCAGTTCGGTCGTAGGGTTAGCCTGTTCACGCTTTGCTTACCGACATGGCGATCGTGCGGGGTCAGCTCAAACCCGCTCGGCGCCATGTCAGAAGCCGAGCCTTCCCGGCCCCATGGCCAAGGGTTACATCAGCTTGCTGTCGCGGCCCTCGCGGCCGGGACAATGCCCATCGTCACCGGCTGGCTGGGGTTCCATGGCTGCGAGGAGTTCCGTCAATGCTCCAAAGTGCTCCCGCGCCGTCCTCAGTACATCAGCGCCGGCAATAGGAAGATCGATGACGGCTTCGAGCGCACGAACGACACGGCGGGCAGCTCGGCGGATTTCATGAGAAGACATATCGGATTTCAGGATCTCCGTCGCCAGGATGAATTTGGCGCGGTAGCTCGTCGCGTTCCGGGAGGAGAGCTGCCATTGGCGGTAAATCTGTTCCATGGCGTCTTAACGCGTCAGCTGCCGAAAACGTCGCCCATCATCTGCAAACACAGTGAATCGCATTTTAACTAAAACTTAAGCGTAAGTTAGCTGGGTCTTATTAAACTGTTGCGCTTGGGGCCGGCGCTCGCATTTTTTCAGTGCCTGCCAATAGCCAGAGAGGGAGACGGCCGCCGCGGCACGCCTCGATGAGAATCCCGTCACACAGGAAGTCGGGAGGTGCCGTGTCCGCCGGACTGCCCCGATATAGGCGCCAGTTCGCCAGCCTACGGCGTCTGGGCGCCGGTTGCTGCGACGTAGACCGAATAAAGTGAGCGGGTGGCGGCGATGAAGAGGCGGTTGCGTTTCGGCCCGCCGAAGGCGAGGTTTGCAACGGTGTTCGGTTCAAGCGGCTGCATCGTGGTGTGGTACCGACCGACGAAGGCAGTAGCTTTACAATGGCGTCACCCGCGCATTCCTGGAGATCGGCAATGCGGCGAAACGTGTCTCGCGGCGCGGCAGGCGAGACATTCTGGCCATCCAATCCTACTCGACATTCTCGCAACGCTGGCTCCTCCCGCGCCTGACGCAATTTCACGATGCTTTTCCTCGGATGGAGGTGCGTCTGTGTTCTTCGATCGCTCAGGTTTTTCTGTAAGTCATGCTTCCCTGCCGAGAAATGCCCGAAGGAGGTCTGGACCGAGGAGAAAGCGGGTTGCGATGCGGAGCCATTCCGGCTGCCGCTATTGAGCGCGTTGTAACGGTTGCGCAAAGACGTTACAACGGAGGCTACTCCGGCTCGATCTGTCTCCGGACGGCCCCTACGACATCCCACCTTGTTCCCTATCTCCTCGCCGGTTATACTGTTTTTGAAAAACAGTATAACGCCGGAGTCGAGCCGATGAAATCCATCGACCTCATGTACCAGACGATGCTCGCCGAGCTGGGCCAACGCTCGCTCGACGCCGCTTGGACGGCCGACTTTCCTCCGGAAGGCCGGTTCACCCCGGCGAACGTAAAGGGCCGGAAGTACTGGTACTTTGACATCCCAGATGGACATGGGGGTACGACACGTCGCTACGTCGGCCCTGCGGACGATCCGGCTATCGCGCAGCGCGTCGCCGACCACAAGCGCGACAAGGATGACATCCGCGCCCGGAGGAGGATGGTCAACAGTCTCACCCGCGAGGGCGGGATGATCGCACCCGATGCCATGTCCGGAGACATCGTCGAGGCATTGGCGACCGCTGGCCTTTTCCGGCTCCGGGGTGTCCTCATCGGCACGGTAGCGTTCCAGTGCTATTCCGGGCTGCTTGGCGTTCGCCTGCCCATGGCTGCGATCCTGACCGGCGATGCAGATATTGCCCAGGACTACGCCATCAGCCGCGAAGTCGAAGACAGCCTGCCTCCCATCGTCGATCTCCTACAGGGAGTCGACCCTTCCTTCCGCCCGGTTCCTCATCGATCGGGAGCAGCGGCCTCGTCGGCATTTCAGAACGCCGACGGCTATCGGGTGGAGTTCCTGACGTCGAATCGCGGATCGGACGACGACATCGACCAGCCCGCGAAGATGCCCGCTCTCGGCGGTGCCAGCGCCGATCCGCTGCGCTTCCTCGACTTCCTTATCAGGGAGCCGGTTCGAACCATGCTGCTCCATCGCAGCGGTGTCCCGGTCGTTGTCCCTGATCCGTCCCGATACGCGATCCACAAACTCATAGTCGCCAGCCGCCGGCACACCGACGGGCAGGGGCCAGCGAAGCGTGAGAAAGACGTCCGCCAAGCTGCGCTGCTCTTCGAAGCACTGCAGCAGACCCGGCGAACATCCGACCTGGCATTCGCCTACAACGAGGCGTGGGAACGCGGTCCTGCATGGCGAGAAGGCATTAGGGCAGGGGCAGGGATGATGTCGCCCGAGGATATTGGGTGGTTTTCCGCCGCGCTCGTCGAAGGCGCGAAGAGGAACCGAGAAGAGATCGAACTTCCATTCGGGGACTAGGGTAGGGACTGTCTTCGGACATGCCTGCAGACGAAGAAGCGGATGCCTTCCATAGGCCGCGGCTTGTTTCAAGAGTTTGGATAAAGTAGCATTAAAAGAGAGTGTAGCAGAGATGAATGCCTGGGATTAGACCGGCGGAAGGTGTTAGCGACGTCGCCGCACCAACGGGTGGGTTGGATACCATGAACGGTATCGATGATGGCCTTCTCGAACGAAAGATGACCGAGATCGAGAAAGCTCGATCCTGGAGCCCGCGTGTGGTTTCCAAGTTTGGGGCGTTGATCCGCAGCAGCGAGGAATTGTCGCTCTACCGGGTCAACCCGCTCGCCTTTGCCCGTGACCGCGCGATCGGCGAAGGCGAGTGCATTGACCTTTTCCTGCATGCAGCGCGTTGTGGTCTTTTCGAGATGCATTGGGACGTACTCTGCCCGCAGTCCGGGATGGTGTTGGACAGTTTCGGTTCGCTGCGCACGCTAAAAACGCATTATGTTTGCGGCCTCTGCGACGTATCGGGCGAAACCGATCTCGACGATTTTATTGAGGTGACGTTTTCCGCCTCGCCCAACCTCCGCCGTCTTTCGTTTCACGATCCGGGCTCTCTGTCGGTTGAGGACTTTCATTGGAAGCTGCGGTTTGCCGGCGATGGCAAACTGCCAGGCCAGTCGGTGCGGTTTGTCGATATGCTGCGCGGCTTTGTACGCGGCCTCTCCTATTTGCCAACCGGCGCGACGGTCAGACTGCCGGTCGAGTTAGGGCCTGGCGTTTTGGCCGGGGTCAACGTTCAGACGCAGGCTGCCTTCATGGTCGGGATCGCCGGTGAGCCGGGGCCGGAACCCGCGGTGTTGCGGATTCGATATGACGGACATCGCTTCGCCCCCGACCAAGCCATCGTGTCGCCTGGCCGCTGTGTTGTGGAAGTCGACAATAGCGGAGCCGTTCGCGGCTCGCTGATGCTGATCAACTGGCCGCCCGAGATCGTGGCGCTGCCGAGCAAACCAGCGCTGGAATTCGAGCCATATATTTCCGGTGGAATGTTGATCGCGCGGCAAACTTTCCGGCGACTGTTCCGCTCGGAGCGTGTCGATGAACGCGAGGGGCTTGGCATCCGTCAGGTCACATTCTTGTTCACTGACCTAAAGGGTTCCACCGCACTCTACGAAAAACTTGGCGATCTCAACGCCTATGCCTTGGTCAGAGAGCATTTCGCCTTGCTGGAATTGACGGCGCAGCAACATGGTGGCGCCGTCGTCAAGACGATCGGTGACGCTGTAATGGCGGCGTTCTCCCGGCCGGCGGATGCGGTTGAGGCGGCGCTCAGGATCCTGGACGAAATCGAGCGCTTCAATAGCGAGCATGGCGAGCCAGGTATCATCCTGAAGATTGGTGCCCATTGCGGCGCTTCGATCGCCGTTACGCTGAACGAAAATCTTGATTATTTTGGCCAGACGGTGAATGTCGCGGCACGCGTGCAGTCTCTGGCCGATGCCGGGGAAATTTGCATCTCTGAGGCGCTCTATATGGCACCAGGAGTCCGGCAGCTTTTGTCGGGACAGACAATCATGGAGTTCGAAGCTCCGCTCCGGGGCGTCGAAGGCAACGCGTCTGTCTATCGGATCGCTCGTGGCTGATAGAGTATCGGATCACGCCGCTCGCCCCCTATGTGACTAAGACACGATCTTGAGCGATACGCTTCTGATTTCCGCGGCTTGTTAGGAGGCAGCATGAATGCGCTGGCGGGCGGCGGGTCGTTCGTATCCCTGCCTGCGCTGATATCGGTCGGAGTGCCGTCGGTTGCCGCGGGCCGGCGGTTCGATCCCCTTCAAGGCGAGCATTTCCCTGCCGATCAGCTACAACTCGGAGAGTCCTTCACGGCTATTCCGTGGATCCGGCAGCAAGCTGCCGATCGTCTTCACAGTGCTTCAACACCCCGGCGTGTTGGTTTGTTTCTATCCCAGCACTATGCGCTCGCCACCGGCTGCGGATTGTTTGACGGCCAAAATGACCTTCAATGTGTTCAGCCCTTCGCGCCCGCTGACCAACGGCGCTTCTTCATCACGGATCACCTTGCAGAACTGCCGGATCTGTAGCACCAGCGGGTCTTCGTCCTGAACGGCGACGCGACGCTTTTCGAACGGCTCCCACCAGCTGCGTTTTATGCCGTTCTTCCATACGTCGAGCGACGGGATCGTCAGGGATCCGTGCGTCCCGCCAATCAAGTAGCATGCCTCTTCCGTTTTCGGGTAAGCTTGGTTTTCGCCCGCCGTCATCTCCCAGCTCCAGGGAGCGACGACGGAGTCCGAAACGGACGCTGTGGCAAGAAGACCGCTTGCGAATTCCATCAAGATCACCGAGGTCTCCTCGACGACATTGCCGCGAACGGCGCTGGATTCGCGTGCCTGGACGGCGACGATGTCGCCGAAAAGGTAGCGCAGATTGTCGACGTCGTGGATCAGGTTGAGGAAGACTGGGCCGGCTCCAGCCTGGCGCCGCCAGTCAATATCGAAATAGTCGTCCGGCTTGAACAGCCAGAACATCGCATTGGCTACGAGAATGCGGCCAAGCTCGCCACTGTCGATGATCTCTTTGGCCTTCTGGATCATCGGATTGTGGCGGCGATGGTGGCCGACCAGAAGCGGCACGCCAGCGGCTTCCGCGGCGCCGATCAGCTTTTCACCGGCCGCGATATCGCCAGCAATCGGCTTTTCGATCAGCGCCGGCACCCCGGCGGCAACGGCTTCGAGACCGTTGGCGACATGGACTTGGTTGGGCGTCGCGACGATGATGCCGTCGGGACGATCCGTCTCGATCATTGCCGCAAAGCTCGGGAACCATTTAGCGCCGGATTCCCGCGCGATCTGCTGCCCGAGCGGCATCGGATCGACGACGGCCAGAAGTTCCGCCTGCGGCTCGGCAAGTACGTGCTTGATGTGTCGCTTGCCGATCAGGCCGGCGCCGAGCACCGCAAGCCTTACTTTCCGTTCCATGCCGAGCCCCTTCTGCGTCACTTCTTCTCGGCCGACATGATCAGGCTTGCCACCCGGCGGATCGCTAGCTGATAGCCTTCGGTGCCAAGACCGGCGATCACGCCATCGGCGCGGTGCGAGACGAAGGAGTGATGGCGGAAGGCTTCGCGCTTGTGGACATTGGAGATATGCACCTCGATGACCGGCTGCTCGAAGGTATTCAGCGCATCGAGAATCGCAACAGAGGTGTGGGTGAAGGCGGCCGGGTTGATGACGATGCCGGCGCCGTCCTCGCGCGCTTCGTGGATCCAATCGATGATCTCGTATTCGCGGTTGCTCTGGTGAAAGCGGATGTCGTGGCCGAGTTCAGAGGCGAGCCGGCGGCAATCGGCTTCGACATCGGCGAGCGTCTCGTGGCCGTAGATATGTGGCTGGCGCTTGCCGAGCAGATTAAGGTTGGGGCCATTGAGGACGTAGATCAGGCTCATTCTTCTTCCTTTCGAATTGCCGGAATGGTCACGGCAGCGTTGTCTCGTGGATCGCAAAATCGGGATCCGACTGGATGAGATCGGCACGCAGGGCGCAGCGTCCCTCGTCAAGTGCCGGACGTGCGACGCCTTCGGCTGCGTCATAGACCGTCTGCAATATTGCCCGTTTTTCGTCCGGCGTACGTCCGGGCGCGATCCGCAAGATGATCTGTACGAACTGATTGGCAGGATGCTCATCGGCGACCAGCGAATGCGTGGCCTCGCGCGCAAAAGTGCGCACGGCATTCGGCTTGACGGCGCCGCTGTCTCGCACGCTGCGATGAACGGCCTTTACCAGCCCCGGTATGTCGATGCGACTTCCGGCTCCCTCGCTGTATTCGATGACGATATGGGGCATCGCTTTCTTCCTTCGCCAGCCTGGATCAGGAGACTTTGCACAGTTCGGTAAAATGGGCGCTCATGCGTTCGGCGTCGGGTTCGATACCGCTGAAGAGCTTGAACGCGGCCGCCGCCTGAAACACCGTCATCCCGCCACCCGGCAAGGTGCGGCAGCCAAGACGGGTTGCAAGCGCCAGAAGCTCGGTCTTGAGCGGCATGTAGACGATGTCGGCGACCCAATGGCGGGGTTCAAGCCAACTCTCTTCGATCGGCAGACCCGGATGGTTTTTCATGCCCGTCGGCGTCGCATGGATGAGGCCGTCGGCGCTCCGCATCGCCTTGCCGACATCAGTGATCGCAAAAGCCCGTTCAGCGGAAAACCGGCTGTTCAGATCCTCCGCCAGACGGTCCGCACGGGAAACGTCCTGATCGAAAATCGCAAGACGCTCGATGCCGAGTTTCATTGTGGCATGTGCGACCGCGACACCGGCTCCGCCGGCACCCAAAAGGACAGCCCGATGCCGCGGGACGTCAGGAAGTCCGCGCCGAAAGTTTTCGTAGAAACCGTACCAGTCCGTGTTGTGACCGGTCCGTCTTCCATCCTTAAACACGACCGTGTTGACGGCGCCCAGCATGCGGGCGTCCTCGGAGAGATCCGTCAGATGCGGAATCACCGTCTGCTTGCAGGGATGGGTGATGTTGCTGCCGGCAAAGCCACGCGCTTCCTCCTCTGCCAGAAGATCGGGTAGGGCTGTGGCCGGAAGGCCGCGCTCCGCAAGGTCGAGGAGTTCATAGCGATAGTCGAGCCCCTGGAGCGCGCCTTCGCGCTCATGCAGGGCCGGGGACTTCGACATCTGGATATCGGCGCCGATCAGTCCCACCAACACAGCGCGCTTCGTCGTTTCGCTTGAAACTGTCATGTGCTTCGCCTCAGTGATGAGCCAATATTTCGCCGAGGAAGGCCTGGGTGCGCGGATGCGACGGATTGCGGAAGAAAGTTTCCGGCGGTGCCTCTTCTATGATCTCGCCGGAGGACATGAAGATCACGCGGTCGGCCACCTGCCGGGCAAAGCCCATTTCATGGGTGACGCAGATCATCGTCATGCCGTCCCTGGCCAGACCGATCATCGTGTCGAGGACTTCCTTGACCATCTCAGGATCGAGCGCACTGGTCGGCTCGTCGAACAGCATGGCCTTCGGCTCCATGCAGAGCGCCCGTGCAATCGCAACGCGCTGCTGCTGTCCGCCGGAAAGTTGGGCGGGGTACTTGTCGGCTTGATCGAGAATACGGACGCGTTCGAGATATTTGCGGGCGATTTTCTCGGCATCCGCCTTGCTTGTCCCGCGCACCCGCATCGGCGCGAGCGTGCAGTTTTCAAGGATGGTCATATGTGGAAAGAGGTTGAAGCTCTGGAACACCATGCCGACCTCGCGCCGAACTGCGTCGATCGACTTGCCGCTGTCATCCAGCTTTTTCCCCTCGACCATGATCGTGCCTTTCTCGATTTTCTCGAGCGCATTGATGCAACGGATCAGCGTGGACTTGCCGGATCCGGACGGTCCGCAAAGGACGATCTTCTCGCCTTTGCGGACGGTCAAGTTGATGTTCTTCAGCGCATGGAATGCGCCGTACCATTTATCCACTGCTTCCATGGAGAGAAGCGGGCTTTGAGTGTCAGCGGCGTGCGGCACGGCGATCTCCTGCGTAGAACATGTATCAGTTGATGGTGAAGGGGATGTTTGGGATGGATTCGGGGAACTTCGGAACCTCCACCTTCATCCACTTGGCATAGACTTTGGCGTGCTCGCCGTTCGCCATGATCTTGTCGAGGAAGGCGTTGACGGTCTCATTCCAGTCCTTCTCGCCGAGTCGTGTTCCGACGCCATTGAATGTCGTGAGGAAATCGATCTTGCGTTCATAGGTACCGGCGCTGGCTGCTTCCAGACGGTCGAGGTAGAACTGATTGCCGCCGACCGCCTGCACCTGTCCGGAAAGCAGCGCCTGGATGGAGGCGGCATCATCGTCGAAGCGCCGGACGGTCGCCGTGTCGCCGACAGCTGCGGTCACCGCCTTATCCTGCGAGCTTGACTTTGGAACGCCGATCTCCAGGCCTGCGAGATCGCCGATTTCGGCCATCTTCTTGTCCTTCGGTCCGTAAAGCGAAATTGTGTTACCAGCGTACGGCTTGCTATATTGGATCGGTAGTCCTCCCCGCGAATAAGGGGCTTCAAAAGTAGAATTTTCTCGGCAAGATGCTCGAGGAGATTTTGATGAAGAAGAGCCGATTTACCGAAGCCCAAATCAAGGCTGTGTTGCGCCAGGCGGAA
>NZ_RJJT01000040.1 GCF_003938655.1 Rhizobium pisi | reverse complement strand
CGCCAGCCTCCTGCTCCTTCAGCACACCGATAATCTGCTCTTCCGTAAATCTCTGCTTCTTCATTCGTCCGTCCCTTAATAGGCCGGACTCTAATCCATTCTGGAGGAAATTCTCAGTGGCAGGTCATACTCGCTCTACTCCCATGACGGACTCCAGAAACGTGAACCGAGTTCCGACCGTGGAGAGTTTCGAGCCCAATCAGCCACTTGCCGCGTGGAGGGGCTTTTTCTTCCCAAATCTCCCAGCCGGCAGCTCCCCAGAAAGCCGCAAGAATTACGCCCACTGCCACTCTGCGGACGCAGGATGAATTGCTTCAGCCCTGATATGCGCCGACAGCTCCGCCCAGATCGGATCGCTGGTGAAACTAGCGAGGTCGCCGGCGGCATCCTGCAGCGATATCGCGCCATATCTGTCAGCCACCTCCATCGCCACCCCGCTTTCTTCGATCTCCTTGAACGGTGAGCCGTCGTTGGGGCGCAGAACCCGGTGCCCCCACATCCCTGGCCGCTCGTCAGCGCGTAGTGCATCCAGAAGCTCCCGATCGCTGGAGCCGTCGAGTGCGGTAGCGATAAGATACCGCATGAGGGGATAGTAGACGGTCTGCCGGCATCCGCCGAGAACACGAACGCCCGGCAGGATCGACATCACCAGAAACGTCATAAGCAGATTCGGCACCAAATTGCGCTGGCGCAGCGAGGCCGCGAGGCTTCCGGGATCGAACCTCACCTCACGGAACGAAGGGGATACGCTTGCAAGAACACCGTCCTGCAAACGAAGGGGAGATATCCTGCCGTCCTCCAAACCCCAGAAAAAATCGGTTGTTTGGCGTATCCATCCTGTCCAGGGCCCGGCATTGAGCCGCTCCATGGTGTGCAATATCCTTTCCGCGAAGAGGCCATCGCCAGAAAAACGAGATGACAGCCACGAAGTCGGGTCCTCGAAATGTTCAGCGACAAGATCGGCAACATCGATATCGTCAAATTGCAGCAGCCGGAGAGACGGCGGAAACGACCTTCTCCACAGGTCCTGATTGGCGGCCCTGATCGCCTCGGCTGCCGACGGAAAGTCGGTGTCCGGCAAGATAGCCTTGAGCCGGGCTGCGGCGGGATTGGCGACTCCGCCGGCATTTTGCCCCGTCAGCGTCAACCGATAAGGTCCGTTGAAGCCACAAACACTGTAAGGATCCATCCGGCTTCGAGGCAGGCCGAACACGTTCACCACCTCGCCGCCAAGCGAAAGCCATCCGGGGCCCTTTTTCGCCTTTTCTATAAACTTCACCGTCGAGGAACCGTAGCAGATGTGCCACCGCTGGGCATGGGCGGTGAGACCGAGTGCGCTGAACAGGTGCGTGTAGAAAGCATCGGGCTCGATCAGCAAATGACAGTGGGGACCGGTTTGGATAACCGGCGAGGCCGCTATTTGCCGGCCTGCATTCTCTGCGTCGTCCTGACTGGCCCCTGACCTTAACGCGATCCGAGCGACAAAAGTCCGAAACCGGATCATCGCATCGTCGCGAACCGAACATCGGCCGCGGCGGCCTTCTGCGTAAACCGCAGATGCGTAGTCCTTGAGCGGAAGCGCCCAGAACCTGGCAAGGTCGGGCATAAGAAAGGACAAAGTCCGTCTTACATCCTCCGCAGCACTTTGACCGCCCGTGGCGCTCGACAGCTCTTTGCTCATTTTTGCAATTCTCGCATGAACAACCGACCGTTCAGGCTTCGCTGCCGATCGACTGCGGCGGTCGCCACCCCCAGTCTGACGGGATTGGATTTTTCTCGTCATTCACGAGGATGTGCGGCACGTGCTCGTGGCAAAATGCTGGCGGTATCGCCGGCTTCACCATCGAAGTGACAAAGTCTCGCAGCGAATTCAAGGAATTGGATGAGATGATCGTATAGAAATTCCCGCTATTCCAGGTGACGACAGAATACCGGAAGTACGCACGGAGCGCCGATCGCGATGTTTCCAGGTCGACCTGAAGTCGAACATCGTATCCAGAACACCGCGCTTCTTCTCGACAATCTGCCTCTTGGTAAAAAACCTCGACTTGAACGTCTCGTCCTTTTGACGCTCTCGTTCAAGATAGGCCTCTGTGTTTGCGTGGGCGAGCTTTTGCACCTGAACCAACACGCCGTTGGGCCGGACACGAGGCGCAATGAAGCCAGTTTGATTGTCCCTGTCACGCCCGTACATCTGGAACGTCGTGTCTTCGAGCAGGACATCATATCCGTCCCGGAAAGGCTGAAGAGTTTCATCTTCCGCATAGCGCTCATCGTCGAGTTCGAAGAACGGCCCGTGGTAAAAGTGAGCATCCTCGCTGCCTCTGCGGGCGAAAAAGGAGACACGGTTGCCGTCCGTGGGACTGCAATTGAGGGTTTTCAGGCGCCCGTCACCGAGTTTCGCCAGGGTTCTCGCAAGGGTGCCGGCGCCGGCGCCCAGGGTGTAGACTGCCGCAGGACGTCCGCGGCGCGCCCAGGTCTTCTCCGCAAACGAGAGGATGGCGGCGCCCAGGCGACACTCCTCCTCCAGCCGATAGGGGATGCTTGCAAAATAGTGGCTATCGAAATGTCCCCACAAACGCCTATGCGTATCCGAGAATGTCAAGCAAGCCAGATCGAACGACAAAAGGCCCATGTCAGGCTCGGGCCTGCCCAGATCCGGCGCCCCTCCCAGCCCGCTGGCTGTTTGTTCAAAGAAGGTGGCGAATGCATTGAGGCGCGGAGCCTTCCGCCAGACGTCTATTGTCTTGCTATCCACCATGGTACGATCCTCGTTTGAAGCCAAACGACAGGTGCCGGCCTGATCCGCGTTCGGAAAGGCATCACCAATCCGCTGATCGCCCTTCGCAAGGGCATCTTTGGCGGCTACCTGTGATTGCGTAGAGTTGAATGCCGAGCAGCCTCGATGCAATCTGCCGATTTCGACAGATTGACTTGCACCTTCGAGTTATGAAGAGAGGTGATGCGATGGCAGTAAGAACACGCTTTCAGGCCTGAATTATTTCAAGAAAGCTTGCCCTTGCAATAGCCTGATAGATCGTTGCAGCATCGAGTTTGCGTTTGGCAAGCTTGAGATAAAGGCGCACCGCACTCTCCGAAATCTGCAATCTCGCGGCGATACGCTTCGAAACCAGGCCGTTCGCAAGGAGTTGCAGACACTCCTGTTCCCGTCCCGATAGTTTCCGGTAACCTCCACTTGTCCGCAGACCCCACACTGAAAGCGCTTTCTCGTGCACATAGTGGGAGAGTATTTGAAGGTCGTGGTTACTCGACGTGCGTAATTTTCGCCAATCAGCCCTCGGCAGGTTCGACGTCACCGAAAACAGGCTGCGTTCGCCGCCCGGGCCCCTGATCGGAACTGTCAGACCGTGCCGGCCAATGTCGAATGACGCCGCCTCCTTGAAAAAGCCGCGGGTTCTCACAGAGCGCCGATCAAGATTTGACCAATCGACGGGCAAGAAGCCAGTGCGGCTGAGTTCGATGACGGGGTCGATCTCGAAATAGTTCCGATCAAGATAAAAGGATGTCCATTCTTCCGGATATGTCGTGCAATAGAAAGGATGGGCGTCTGCCTGGTTTGCGAGACGCACCACCAAGAACGCCAGATGAGCAAATTGGTAATGATCTCGAATGTCAGCAACGGCAACATTCAATTCCGCGCTGCTGCCTACCTTTCGCAACATCGTCAACGACCATGACAATGGTGAGTGCTGTCGATCTTCCATTGGTTTCCTTTCGAGCAACATGTCTGGTTTGCTGTTTTCCGCAAATTTGAGGATTTGCCACATCGCCTGGTGTGTCGGTGTTTTCTGGTGAATGATCGCCGCTTCACCTGTGACGTGTTGGAAATACGGTCTATCTGGAGCCACCAATTCCGGAGAGATCGACCCGTATCCCTGCCCTGTTGGGATCGCTCGCACCGTCGGCTTTCGGAGCGTCCCGGCCTTCCTGGTCCCGCGGCTTCACACCTGCGTGAGCATCCGGCTCAATGCCCGGTTCTTCTTGTTTCGGCTCGGCCAGTTTGACGTCCCCCGGATCCGGGGCACGGAAAACTGCCGTCCCCTCGAAGTATCCGCTCTTCCAGGAGATGATGGCATCCTCGAATGCCTCGTCGACGGCATTGCCATACCATTTCGTGACGATGCGATAGACCTTGCCGAACAACGCTGTCCCCATGCGGATATTCTTGCAAGCGTCGACGAGGTCCGGTTTCAACTCCGAGACGTCCTTGATCCCGAGCCCGGCCGGATATTGCGTAATGCCCACACGCACGATGGCCTGTCCGACATACTCGCCGATCAGCGCCATTGCCTCGTCGGGTGTTTTCGCCTGCGGCATCAGAATAACGCTGTTACCGGAGCGAACCGTGACGGTGAGCGGATCAGACGATCCGGCCTGCGCGATAAACTTTTCGACGATCGCGGGCTTTAGGCCTGGATCGGCACATTTCAGGATAAAGGCGGCATCGACCATGGCTGCTATTCCTCTGCTTGGGTGTTGGATGCACTGACGAGGGGCAAGTCGAACAGCCGAGCCCAGGCGGTGGTGCTGGCGTTCTGGATCGCGATGATCGATGTGCCCGATGTCCACCAACCGTTGCCGGCGGCGACAATCATGTCTGGCCTGTGCAGCATCGACTGCAGGATAGGCCAGACGATGAGCTGCTCGTAGCAGATCAGCGGCGCGATCCACTTGCCATTGAGCTCGACGACGGGATTGCTGAAAAAGCCAGCCCGCGCGCCGCCGCCCTGCCCGCTCCAGCCAAGCCACGGCTGCCACATCGAGACCGGAACGGGCATTCGCTCATGATAGAGAATGTGTCCGCGGCCGCTGGAAACCGCGACCAGGACATTGTCGTAACCGGCGCGCTCAATGACGGCTGCACCAGCGATCACGGTGACGTGGCTATTCGCAAGCTCCGTCTGCCAGAGTTGCTCAACGGTCGGCGTCCAAAAGCCGAGAGTACTTTCGGGAAGAACGACAACACGGGCGCCATCACCTGCCGCACGCTTCACTGTCGCGATCAGGTCACGCTGCTGCTCGAGAGATGCGTCACGGCCGAGGTTTTCCCCGAGTTCAAGATCGACCCCCGTCCAAGCGTTTGGTGCGTTGGATGGCGTCCAGGTCGTGGCGGACCAGAGGTAAAGTCCTCCCAGGACCGCGACCGCGATCGGCCACCTTCTACCGGTCATGATGACCAATAGGATCGCCGTCGCGCCGAGGCCAAACCACCCCCATCCAGGAAACAATACGCCAGCCGCGGTGATTGGAAGCGCCCAACCGACGATCCCGAAGGGAGGAACGGCCATCACCGCCACAGCCACCGCATACCGTAGCGCCCTTCCCTTGCCCGGTCGCTCAGTCCAGAGAGCCGTATGAACCGAGACGAAGGCGAGCGAACCAGTTATCCAGAGCAAGAGCCCAGGCCATAGATCGGACGCATAGAAATTTGCGACGCCTTGCGGGAGCCCACGCGAGGCCGCCAGGAAATATCCAGCCGAGACTCCAGCAGCGACCAACCGCGTCGGCGATTTCGCCCAGAGCAGTGGAAAGAACATGGCGACCGGAAGGGCCAGCATGTTTCCGCTCCAGCCGATTGTGCCGACCGCGATCGACAGCGCGACCAGGATCGGTCGGTGCAAGCGGTCAGGGATCGAAGGTGAGGATCGGCTTGGCGAGGCCGAGGAGGCCGCTGACCGGGATCGGTCCAAAATATCGGGAGTCATAGGAGCTCGCAAAGGATGAGTGGAGAAACAGGTGACCCTGCGGCACGATGCCACCGGAATAAGGGACGATCGGTCGACCTTGCCCGTCGGTCCTGCGGATGCGTGACGCGCTAAGAACAGCGCCATCGATCTCGACGGTGTCGCCGATCGCAATGCTCTGGCCGGGAAGCGCTGCGACAGTCTTGATGAGCGGCGCGAAACCGCCAACGCAGAGGCCTCGACGAAGATAGCCGCGCTCGAGTGCTTCCTCGAAGGGCGCCGTGGCCGGCGGGCAGATAAACACCAGATCTCCAACTGCGGCGGGACGATCAAGCTGCTCGATGCGCCAGAGACCAAGGGGTTCGCTCCGCGTCAGGTTTAGCCTGACGCAGCCTATAAACCCGGTCACTGCAAGAGCCACCATGACGCTGGCGCTTGCAGTGACGAACACTATCATCCCTCGCCTGCTCATTGCTTGATCGCCGGCGCCTGACGCTGAGCGAGCTTCAGGTCCTCGGCCTGCTTCAGTGTTGCGACCATGCGCTCATGAGCCGATAGCTGCTGAGCCGTCCGCATGACCGGCCAGGCTTCTTTCAGCCGCTCCTTTTCCTGAGGTGCCAGCCCCTCTGAGAGCTTGACGAATAGCTGGCCGTCGGGATTGCGTGCGGCGTTGGTCAGCAGGGTCCGCTCACCGAACCGTTCGGATACCGCCTTACTGAGGCCGTCGATCTCAGCCTTGGTTTCGCGGTTGCTGAGCGCATATCCCATCGCCGCGGGAAGATCGTTGCGGTCGATCGCGTCGCGTACCCGTTCCAGCACGCTTAGCGCGGCCGGCGACAGTGCCGGGATGTCGATCGAGACGCGCTGGCGCAGCGTCCTCTCCTCAGCCTCGATCCGCTGCACGGTCATCTCGCGGATGCGAAGGTACGTTTCGATGTCGCGCTTCAGCGCGGGCACGTTAACCTCTGCGACGCGACGGGCCGCGCGGTCAGATTTGCCGGAGAGAACCCCGGTCTTGCCCTTGAGCGGGCCGATCGACGACGGATCCGCGGCAAGCCTGTTGAGCGTCTGCGTTGCCACCTGTTTGTCGGCGAGCACCGCGTCGAAGTTCATCGCCCGGAACGCCGTCTCGGGATCGGAGAACACGTAGCGGAAGCGGGTCGACACCTCCTCCCATTGCTTCTTCACGGCGGGATCGGATCCAAGTTTCTGCTCGACGCTATCGGAAACGGAGCCCTGGAATTGCTTGACGCCTGATACCATCGGGCGGGTCTCCTTGTTCGTTTGAGTTTTTAGCGTTTGCATCAAGCCGAGACGTGTCCCCGCTGCTCGGAGACGGACCGCCAGATCGGCAAGTTTCGAGCCCTGGCGAAGCGTCCAGTCGAGCCGGTCGCGCAGCAGGCTCCGGGCGACATGGATAATGTGCAGGCCGCGGTTCTCGGCAAAGGCCAGTGCCGGTCGGTAGAGGCTGCCGCGCTCGTAGTCGAGCGTGGTCTCCTTGACATTCCTGCGCGACAGGATCTCCGTCAGCCCGCCTGCCTTGGAGAACGAACGGCGGCCATAATAGAGTGCCAAGTCGTCGCGATGGCGGGTCATCGCGACATAGGTGAGATGGCGATCGAGCGAGAGCGACGCGAGCACCTTCACCCTGTCGACGGTCGCACCCTGGCTTTTGTGGACCGTGGTCGCATAGCCATAATCGAGGTTGTTGTAGAAGCGCTGCTCGACCGACACCTGGCGACGCTGATCGCCCTCGCCGATCACGACAGAAATGCTGTTCGGCGCTGCCTCGACGACACGGCCGATCATGCCGTTCTTGACGCCGAGCGAGCCTTCATTCTTGAGGAAGACGATCTGGTCGCCAGCGTCGAATTGACGGATGCCATCGGCGGTCCTGAAGCTATGCCCTTCGCTGATGAGGCCGCGCTCGACGAGCTTCTCACGCGCCATGACATTGAGCATGCGAACGTCGCGGCGCAGATGCGCCAGCATCAGCATGGACTTTGATGGATCGTAGTCGCGGTTCCAGTCGGCGACCAGGTGTTCGACGGCCTGAGCCTTCAGCTCCGAGCCTAGCACCCTACCCTCGGAACGATAGGCGGCGAGCGCTTCGCCAACGCGGCCGCGTGCCAGATCGAGCGAGGCTTTGCGCATCCAGTCCTCTCGCTGGCGGTAGATTGTTTCGAGTTCGGCATAACCGACACGATCGGCAATGGCACGAAACGCGGCACCCGCTTCGATCGGCTGAAGCTGCTCGGGATCACCCACCAGAACCAGTTTTGCGCCGGACTTGACCACGGCCTCGACAAAACCGGCCATCTGTCTCGACGCCACCATGCCGGCCTCGTCCATGACGAAGACGGTGCTTGCGTCGAGCGTGTCGCGGCCTCGCTTCCAGCGCAGCTCCCATGACGTGAGCGTGCGGCTCTGAATGCCGGCCTCTCTCTCCAGTCCCTCTGCCGCCTTACCGGCAAGCGCCCCACCGACGACACGGTATCCGGCAAGTTCCCAAGCCTCACGGGCCGCCTTCATCATCGTGGTCTTGCCGGCGCCGGCTCGACCAACGACGGCGGCGATGCGCGCGGAACCGGCGACGTGCTCGATCGCTACTCGCTGCTCAGCCGACAGGCGGGCATGGCGCGCGAACGTCGCTTCCAGCACCGGCCCAGATACACCATGCGTTTCCCGCTCGGAGAGCCAGAGCGAGCGCCGTGCCATCTCCGCTTCCAGCCGGATCAGCTCTCGCGTCGTGTACCGCGCCGGCAGCCTCTGTCCGGTCGCGAACTCGATCGTGTCCCGCTGCAGACGCAGGATTTCTGGGCTTTGGAGAATGCGCGCCAGGAGCTGCTGGAAGATGCCCTGATCATCGATATAGCGATGCAGCACCTTGGCCACGTCGCGTTCATCGAAGACGCTCTTCTCACGGGAAACGAGATCGAGCACAATCTCCGGGCGCGCCTGAATGCGCCGCAGGTTATCGGTCTTACGCGCATCCTGCAGGTCGAGCCGCTCGAGCGAAGGACGCTCCCCTTCCACCATCGCTTTCCGCTCGATCGCCTTGGCGCCAACACCGAGATGAATAGTCGGCTCCAGGTCGATGCCCTGCTTCTCGTAGGAGCGACCATCGATGCGAAGATCGATACCGCCCAGCGCCAGGTGATGGTTCTGACGTTCGAACCAACCATCCCGCAGGGCATTGAAGTCGTCACTAGTCCCGGCCCAAAGTTCGTAGGCGATCTTGCCGGACTTGGTGCGAACCGGTTGGCCATCCTCGCCGATGGCCGCGACCTTCTTCGGCCCAAAACCCTCCTCGGTCAGCGGCCGCAATGTCGTCATCAGGTGGATGTGCGGATTGCCGGGATTGTCGTGGTAGACCCAGTCGGCAACCATGCCTTTCGACAGGATGTGCTTTTCCACGAAGTCTCGCACCAGAGCGATGTTCTGCTCCGGCGTGAGTTCCAGCGGAAGCGCGATCGTCAGGTCCCGGGCGAGCTGCGCATCGGAGCGTTTCTCGAACGCTTCCACCTTGTTCCAAAAGGCTTCGACCGCTCCAGAGACCGAGCGGTCGGCAATCATTGCCCGTGCCCATCTCGGGGCATCGGCGGGGAGGACGAACTCCTCATGCCGCAGGCCCGGCTTGCGGGTGTAGTCGATGGTGCGGGCTTCGCGCTCGTATTCCATCTTGGCGCAGTGCCGATAGGCAGCAGAGAGCACGGCGCTGCGGCCGTCGCCGCGGCTGACAATGCTGGCTGAGAAATGAGCGATGGCCACGATGTGAGACACTCCCGGTTCGAACCTCGTTCGTCGGAGCGGTAACACCACGACGGCCCCACCGGGCGTGAGTAAGCACGTCGCAACAGCGACGTATAATTGCGCCCTTGGAACCGCTCCTTCGGAACGGCGGGATCATCCACGAAAGTATCGGCTTTGCCGATCTGCAGATCTGCAGGTTCCCTTTGTCGAGCATCCGGGAGAGTTTGCCGTCGCAACAGCAACGTCAAAACTGCAAGGAAGAGCAACCGGAATGAAGAAGCCGTCATCGAAGATCAGGGAAGAAATCGCGAGATTGCAGGACCAATTGAAAGCAGCGGAAACGCGCGAGGCCGAACGCATCGGCCGGATCGCGCTGAGAGCCGGCATTGGTGAGATCGAGATCGACGAGGCAGAGCTTCAGGTGGCTTTCGAGGAAGTGGCGCAGCGGTTTCGCGCAGGTGAAGGGGCAACATATGGCGCTGCGTCCGGAAAGAAGAATGCCGGCAACGGCAGGACTGGCGCCGAACCGCGCGCGACGCTCACGTCTGGCACGGATGCGGGCGGGGCTAGCGAGGTTTGAACGGATGGCGAAGGGAATGTCGACGGAAGCGCGCAAGAAGGACACGCGCGAGAAAATCGAGCTGGGCGGTCTGATCGTCAAGGCGGGCTTGCGCCACGAGAAGCGGGCGCTGCTGCTCGGTCTATTGATCGAAGCCGCTGGGCGGATCAAAGGCGACGAAGCCGAGCGGGTGCGCCTGACCACGATCGGCGCGGAGGCCTTTGGTCGTGACAGCGAATAGGCTTCTCCTCGCCCTCTTACCAGTGACCATCATGGTCGCAGTCACCGTCCTCATGCCGGGCGCTGAGTTTTGGCTCGCTGCGTTCGGAAAGACAGCACAGGCAAAGCTGATGCTCGCACGCGTCGGGCTTGCCTTACCCTATATGACGGCGGCGGCGATCGGCGTGATCTTCCTGTTTGCCGCCAACGGCGCCACACAAATCAAGACTGCGGGATGGGGCGTAGTCACCGGATGCGTTGCGACGATCTTGATCGCAGTGTTTCGCGAGGCGACCCGCCTTGCTAACATCGCTGACATTGTCCCATCGGGCCAATCGGTTCTCGCCTATGCAGATCCGGCTGCGATGCTTGGCGCGGCCGCCGTATTCCTCGCCAGCGTCTTTGCTACGCGCGTCGGGCTTCGCGGCAATGCCGCGTTTGCGGACGCGGCTCCCCGTCGCATTCGCGGCAAGCGTGCTGTCCACGGCGAGGCCGACTGGATGAGCATGGTTGAGGCCGGCAAACTCTTTCCGGATGCGGGTGGCATCGTCATCGGTGAGCGCTACCGCGTCGATTGGGACAGCGTCTCGGGCGTCGCGTTTCGCGCGGACACGCAGGCGACATGGGGTGCCGGTGGCAAGTCCCCTCTACTTTGCTTCGATGGTTCGTTCGGCTCATCCCATGGCATCGTCTTTGCCGGCTCCGGCGGTTTCAAGACCACGTCGGTGACAATCCCGACCGCGCTTAAATGGGGCGGCGGGCTCGTCGTGCTCGATCCGTCGAGCGAGGTTGCGCCAATGGTCGTCGAGCATCGACGAAAGGCTGGACGCAAGGTGATCGTGCTCGACCCCGCCGATCCTGCGACCGGATTTAACGCACTCGACTGGATCGGACGGTACGGTGGCACGAAAGAAGAAGACATCGTTGCGGTCGCGACATGGATCATGACCGACAATGCACGTGCGGCCTCGGCACGCGACGACTTCTTTCGCGCGTCTGCGATGCAGTTGCTGACCGCGCTGATCGCCGACGTCTGCCTGTCCGGACACACCGACCCAAAGGACCAGACGCTGCGCCGGGTCCGGGCGAACCTCTCGGAGCCAGAGCCGAAGCTGCGCGAGCGGCTGACGCGGATTTACGAGCAGTCGGAATCCACCTTCGTGCGCGAGAACGTCGCCGTCTTCGTCAACATGACGCCGGAGACGTTCAGCGGCGTTTACGCCAATGCCGTGAAGGAGACGCACTGGCTCTCCTATCCGAACTATGCTGCCCTCGTCTCGGGCGACAGTTTCTCGACCGACGAACTGACGACTGGCGTCACGGATATCTTTATTGCTCTGGACCTCAAGGTGCTGGAAGCGCATCCGGGACTGGCGCGGGTGGTGATCGGCTCTTTCCTAAATGCGATCTACAATCGCGATGGCGAGGTAGCGGGGCGAACGCTGTTCCTGCTTGATGAGGTGGCGCGTCTCGGCTACCTGCGCGTCCTCGAAACGGCCCGTGACGCAGGACGCAAATATGGGATCAGCCTGGCGCTGATCTTCCAGTCGCTCGGCCAGATGCGTGAGGCCTATGGCGGCCGCGATGCCAGCTCCAAATGGTTCGAATCCGCATCCTGGATTTCGTTTGCCGCGATCAATGACCCGGAAACCGCAGAGTACATTTCGAAGCGTTGCGGCGACACCACGGTCGAGGTCGACCAGACGAACCGTTCTTCCGGAATGAAGGGATCATCGCGGTCTCGCTCGAAGCAACTCATCCGCCGCCCGCTGATCTTGCCGCATGAAGTGATGCGCATGCGTGGCGATGAGCAGATCGTCTTCACCGCTGGCAACGCGCCGCTGAGATGTGGCCGCGCGATCTGGTTCCGGCGCGCCGACATGATATCGATCGTCGGCGTGAACAGGTTCCATCGAACAGCGCCCGAACGCGAAGCTGTCTCGAAGGCGGAGACGCCATTGACACCGTTACGCAAATGAGAGGAAATCGGCCATGCAACATTGGAAAAAGACCTGGTACCCACTGCTCGGACCGTTGATGATCTGGGTCGTATTCATCATCGCCGTGCCATTTCTCGGAATGGGCGTGATCGTTTCTCTCGGCGTCTTGACGCCGCTTGGCGATACGATCGTGAAAACCGTCGCCATGTTCTGCGCTCTGATACTTGCACCGCTTGCGGCTGTTTGCGAGATCGCACCGCCCTTTGTTACCAGGGAGGAGGTGCGCTGGCGCAACAGCAACAGCGAGCACCTCTTCGAGCGCGATGTGGTCTGGGAGGATGTTCCGTTTCTGCCACCTGTCCTGAACCGGATCCGGTCGACAACTGGAAAACGAAAGCCGCGGGAGGAGAAGGAAAGCGCGACGGCCAGCGATACAAAGCCGTCCACTGCGTAATAACGATTCGTGGAGCGTCTACCCTGAAATGCATCTGGGGTGCGAGCAGAGCCGTCCCCCGAAGTGGGCTCGCCTAACCTTTTCCTTCCGGAAAAAAGATGGCTTGCAAAGCGCGGAACCCGATCGCAATTCTCATCCGCCTCAGTGCTCGTTGTCCTGATCGTAGCGGGCATTGATGTCACCGGTCACGACCTGGTCGTGGATCATTTTGCGCTGGCGTGGAACGCGCCGGCAGCCAAAGGGCGCTTCGGTTGGAAAACGGCGCGACGTGAAACAAGCAAGGGCGACACGAAGAGGATGAAGAGCATCGGAGAAATCAGCATGCGCCGGCCACAGGCCGGGATTTCGGGAATTCTCGACGCGCAAGGAGTGGAACAAGGACAGCCGCAGGAGCTTCAACATAGTGGCCCGAAGGGGAAGCGGGACCGACTGCCCCGCTCTTTGCGTTCCGTTTTTATCTGCCACGCAGTCCTTGACGCCGAAGCGGCGGATGGGCGCGACGAAGACATACCCGTTACTTTGCCGTGCCAATTCGGGCGACGAGGCTACTCGTCCTCATCACCACCCAGCAGCCCATCATAGACTTCCAGGAGTGCATTGGTGATCGTCTGCCCAAGTGCGTTCCCAGCGACGCGAAGCTCTTCCTCCGTGCCGTCCCGCGCTGCTCTGGCCAGCTCGAACCCCTGATCGCTGACGATCTGCTTGGCGGCTTCAATCGCCCAAAGCCCGAAGTCACCGCGATTATCGATCTTGATTGCGTCGTCCATTATGCTCTGCCCATTGTTGGAATGCGGCTTCTATCGCGACTGCTCGCGGATCGCCAGCACTCATCAACGTCGTGAATCAGAACCCTCGCATTGATTCAAAACTGTCGTTGGACGAGAGCGGGCGCCTTCGTCATGTTTTCACCATGGCACTCTACAATTTCAGGCTTTATTGCCAGCGCATCGACGCAACGAAAAACATGGCGCGCTATTATGCGCTGTCGTTGCAGCCCACCCTGTTCGGCGAGATGGCCGTGGTTCGCTGTTGGGGACGGATTGGAAGGCGTGGCGGAGAGAAGTGCGAGGTGTTCGCCACGGAGAGGGACGCTGCGCGGCATTTCCTGGAACTGGCACGGATAAAGCGGGGTAAGGGCTACCGACCGGTCGGAAACTGTGGAAATCCCGGCAATTCCACGCCACATGCCGCACCGCCTCAATGACAGCACGCCAATCCGCTGTCAGGGATTCCGTATCAACAAGGATGCGGAGACGTAAAATGACGACCACGAATGAAATCGCCGACAAGATCGCCGGCGAACACAGCCTGACCAAGGCACAGGGCAAGGCCATCGTCGAAGCGGTAATAGCCTCGATCACTCAAGCCGCGATTGCCGGCAACGAAACGAGCCTGCCGGGCTTCGGGAAGTTCAAGGTCAAAGCGACACCGGAGCGCGAAGGCCGCAACCCGTCCACCGGCGCGACCGTGAAAATCGCGGCTTCGAAGAAGCTGACCTTTGCGCCTGCAAAGGCGCTCAAGGATGCACTGAACAAGTGATCTAACGACTTGGGAGAGCCCCGCCTTTCGGCGGGGCCTTCGTTGCTATCAGTCCCGGTTCGACCGGGACCAGATGAGGGAGAGGCCTTCCTCCCCTTCGACCTCGATCAGCGTTGCGTAGATCGGAGCCGGGAAGCTCGGGTCGTCGAGCTTGACCGAGAGGTAGTCGCGGCCTTCGTTCGAGGTCTTCTTCCAGGCTGCGCCGAATTCGACCGTTGCTCCGGCGAGGATGCGGTAGTCCGGGCCTTTCTCGGAAGTGCGCTCAACTGTGCGAATGGTTGCCTTGACGTTGAGGTTGAGGGTCTTGATGGTGCCGGAGAAGCCGTTGCCGGAAGCGGTGAAAGAGCCGATGGTTGCCATTGTCGTATTCCTTTTCGGTTGTTCGGGCCGCATCCATCGCGGCCTCGATGGCAGTCGATAGGACCGGAGTCGATCGGCCCGCACCTGAAAGGCCGAAACGAAGTGGAGGACGGCCAAAGGCGAGGCTTTCTTGGTCATCGCGAGGAATGGGCGCTTTAGCGCACAGGGGAAGAAAACGAGCCGGCCGTTGCGGATGCCGATCGAGCCGAGCATCGCGAGGCGGTTTTTGGTCAGACATGCCCCATCGAGACCGCAGTGGACGTGCCAACCGTCAGATAAAGGGGTACAACTATGGCATCATCGGGAGGTGCCGAATGGGAGCGGGTTGCATAGTGCCCACAACTCCCAATCGAATAATCGAAGCGAACGCCCACATGTGACAGATTGCCGGAACGGGCATTATGCCTCCTCGCTTATGCTCAGACGAGTTCGCCAAGGTGGTGTCTGACCCATTTCGCCTCCTCCGACGCTGTGCGACCGAAATGTCGTTTGAAGTCCCGGCTAAATTGGGCTGGGCTGGCGAAGCCGACCGAAACAGCGACCTCTGCGATTGTGGATCTCTGACGGGCGATCACCAATCTGGCTTCGTGGAGCCGCATTGCTTTGATGTATTGCATCGGACTGGTGCCTGTTAGGTCTTTGAAATGGACGTGGTATGAGGGAACGCTCATGCCAACCTTCCTTGCAAGATCGGCGATGGAAATTTCAGAGCCGTAATTGTTCCGCAACCAAGCCAAACTCTGGATGATTTTCCCGGATGTCCCCTTCGTCTGGAGCGCGGCTATCATTGCACCGCCCTGCGGACCAACCAGAACGCGGTAGTGCAGTTCGCGCAGAATGGCGGCCCCGATAACAGCACTCTCGACGGGACTTCGCAGTGCTCTTAGGAGGCGCAACAAGACATCCTCGATGTCGTCAGCCATCTTGCTCGACACTAGACCCCGTGGCTTGTCGTCCGTCAGTTCGGCGTGCTGCTCCATCTGCAAGGCAATCTCTGCTGCAAGTTGCATGTCGAATTCGAGGTAAACGGCAAGCAAAGGCCGCTCTGGACTGGCGATCGATTCCATTCGGAATGGAACGGGCACCGAAACAGCCAAATAGTGGTCTTCATCGTAACGGAAAATTTCTCCGTCCAGCATGCCTTGCTTTCTTCCCTGCAGGACAAACACTGCGCCCGGTTTGTAGAGGACCGGAATATCGTGAAGTACTGCCTCGGTACGCAGAATGCGCACGGGATCAAGTGCCGTCGGATTGTACCCGTGACGGGGGGCGAGACCATCGGCCAACTTGACCAGGGAGGTTCGCCCTGACTGGCGATCTCCATATCTCATAGGATTTGGCAAGGAGTTCATCGAATTCGCGATTTTTTCATCAGGTGATGCATATTATCTGTCAAACGTATCCTCAATCAAGGGCGTTTGCACATCATGTCAAAAAAGACCTTTTTCATCACCGGCGCAAATTCAGGTTTCGGCCTGGCCATCGCTACGGCTGCCGTCCAGAAGGGCCATCAGGTAATCGGCACCGTCCGCTCCGAGGCGTCACGCTTGGCGCTAGCCGCAGCCGTGCCGGCCGCGCACCCCGTGCTATGCGACGTCACGGAGTTCGACCGCATGGCGGACGTCGTCCGGCTTGCGGAAAAGAAACATGGCCCAGTTGATGTGCTGATCAACAATGCAGGTTACGGCCACGAGGGCGTGATCGAAGAATCGCCTCTCGAAGAGATGCGCAGACAGTTCGACGTGAACGTCTTTGGCGCTGTGGCTGTCGCCAAGGCGTTTATTCCCAGGTTCCGCGAACGGCGCCAGGGTTTCATCGTCAATGTCACGTCGATGGGCGGCATGATCACCATGCCCGGTATCGGGTATTACTGTGGCAGCAAGTTTGCGCTGCAAGGCATATCGGAAGTGATGCGTTCAGAAATGGCGCCGTTCGGCGTGCATGTGACGACGTTATGCCCCGGTTCTTTCCGCACAGACTGGGCCGGACGTTCGATGATCCGCACGGAAAGGTCGATCGCGGATTACGATTCCCTTTTTGATCCGGTACGCGAGGCCCGGCAGGCAGTCAGTGGCAAGCAGCTTGGTGATCCAGAGAAACTCGCTGCAGCCGTCTTGATCCTGGTCGAGACCGATAACCCGCCACCGCAGCTTCTCCTTGGCAGCGACGCTCTCAAGCATGTATCGGCGAGAATCAAGCGCCTTCAAGAAGAGATCGATGCGTGGACGTCCGTGACGGTATCGACGGACGGCTGACCGGAGAAAGAGGGCGCTCGGACCCTACGGCGCATTTACCCATTTATGATTATCCTAAATGAGGTCTCAGGCGGGGCCGAAGCCCCGCGAACGTCCTATTCGAATGCTGCCATCTGGGCGGTTGCTACCTTTTGATCGACGGAGTTGGCAGGCTGTTCGACCGTGCGCTCATAAGGCTTCCAGGTTTCGCCTGTGATGTCCTCGTAAGCCGAGACGGCGCCTTCGGCTGCCATGCGAAGCACGTGGGCCTGCAGGCCCATGTCGGCTGCGAACTCGCGCTTGCGCTGGGCGCGGCTGTCAAAGCCGACCGGGCCGTCCAGGTCCTCGTCTCTGGTATCGTTGGAAAGCTTCGTGGTGAGATCGCGTGCCTCGGTGACGGCGCGGCTGTAGAATTGCCCGGCGCCGTAGGCGGAGCCGACAAAGGATCCGACGATGCGCTGCATGTGGATCTGCATGGCCTTTTCGGCGAGGCCATCCCTCAGGGCATCGGCGCTTTCGATCAACTGGCCTCGGTGAAGGTCGCGGATCCCGTCGCTGTCGATGAGGGCAAGGCCGAAGCTTTCGGAAATGCGCAGTGCCTGGGCTGTATCAGGGAAGGCGTGCCTGACCATTTCGAGCGTGGTGGCGCGCTGGGATTTTGCAGGATGGTTCTTCTGGGTGGAGCGGTTGAGCGGTGCCATGATCGGATCCTTTATGAGCGATGTTTCAGCGAAGCCCGGGGTGCTGGTTGTCGTCCGGCTCAGCCCCTCGGGTGCGGGCAAAATGACATGGGCGTCAGCGGCCCGGCCCAAGGTCAGGATATTGCCAGGAGGAGCGGGGACGGTTTGCGGATGGTGCGGCCCGCACTTGCGGGCTGCGCCAAACGCGGGCCTGCCTTGCGACGAGGCGATGATCCTGCCGCAACGCGGCGTGGCACACGGCCTTTGACCGGGACGCGCCCATGTCAGACCGCAGCAAAACCGAGGTGCTGTGCCGGGCGGACAATCTGGTTTCGGCATAGTGATGCAGTCGCCAATCGGAATCCGATCCTGGTATCGCCACATCACCCACAGAGGATGCTGACAATTCCCAAATCCAGCCACGCTCCAGTGAGGGGCGGTTGCTGCCGGTTACATGATCCGACCTCACCGCGCTTCGATCAGAGCGTCGCCGCACGCTCGACGGTGTGGAACTCCACCCAATATCCGGCTCTGTTGATCTGCATGGCATGATCGGTCGGTGGCCACGCCGTGCTTTGCATTTCCACCGAGCCTTCATTGGTCGGGTCAGCTCTGCCCGCCGGGAGCGGAAATCCTGCTGTCGTGCCCAAATTCCGTGATAAAACGCGATGACATCGATCACCGGATTTCGCTGACCGTCGGTGTTGGTTGGAGATTCGGCTGTCATCGCCGTGCCGACCAGGTCACGAAGCTGGATGGCCCATCATATGGCTCGTGCTTGAGCGGATCGATGACGAAGCCATGTCGGCCGATAATATAGTCTGACGATGGAACCAGAAACCTTCGTTCATCGGTTCCGTCACACTTGGCGCCTAGGGTCGCGATGCATTCGACGAAACCGGGCTTGTGATTGGAATTGAGTGCCGCGATGACAACCCAGTCGTTGCGATGTCGCTTCTCGAAATCCTGCCTGTCCCGGGCATGTGACTGGCCCTCTAGGAGAGTAACGCCCATGACGCGCTCGTAGGCATCTGGATAATAGTCGCGAAGCGTGCGATCAGCCAAACGCCGCTCATAGGCGGTGAACCGCTGCGGGAATGCATGGGCGACCTTCGCCCATTCACAATCCTCCTCGTAAAATCCGGTGTCATTGCGATAGAGGGGATGGACGACGGCATTGGCATTCTCGTCGAGATGGAAACCGCCGTGGCTGGCGGTCGAATGCAGAATGACCCCGTCAGCATACTGCCGCGAGATCTGTGCCACGCCCCAGGGGGTTGTCGCTCCAGCTCGTATCGTCGGCCGCGACAGTGCCCGAAGTTCAGTCTCATGCGCCGCTTTCTCTGCGGCGATCTCATCATGGATTTTGGCCATGACAAACTCCTTCTGATTGCTCGAAACAAAGACGCCGCCGGCATGAGCCAGCGGCGTCGGTTCAGTTCCCTCTTGTTTGGCGTTATTCGGCGGCCTCGCGGAAACCCTCGTCGGGTTCTGCGTCAGCGGCGGAATGGTCGACAAGGTCACCATCGGAATGCTCCTCCTCCAGTCGACCCGGCTGATCGGCATCCTCCAACTCGCTATCGGCGCTGGTGTAACGTCCGACCCACGACCCCACCTCCTCGGCTGATGGCGCAAGCAGCGCTGCCGGATGCACCAGTTTTCCCTCGGCAAAGTGCTCGACCAGAGCCGTACGAGTATCCTTCACCTTGATCCGACCGGGCACGCCTGCTGTTTCGGCTGCAGCCTCCAGCGCATTGCGCGACAGGCATGAGAGGAAGTCTTCGGTTGCCATGTTGGGCAGGAATTGATCCGCGCCGATCGCATCACCGGTGATGCGGGCGATCAGGCCGCTATCGGAGCGATTGCGCCGAAGAGACAGGACTTCGATCAGAACCGAGCGCGCAGCCTGTATCAGCGTCTCGCGATCGAATGAGAATTTACCGTCCTCGCCGATCAGGCGGGCGGCGTGCGGGCCGCATTTGGCGTGCCCGTAGGGATTGTCCGATGCGCCACTGGCGACCGTGACATTGGTGCCGGTGAAGGCGAGAATGAGCAGAGCCATCAGTGTGTCATCCTCGATCGGCGCACGGGCGAGTGCCTCGTGCAGAGCATCGGTGCGCAGGTCGCCGATCATGTCGAGACCCTTCTGGGTCACATCGGGTCGCGCCCTCGGTGCCTCGACCTCCTCGATGAGGGCCTCGACCCCATCGGCATCCTTGATCAGCTGCGGCTTCTTCGCCTCCGGCATGCGATAGGCGACGGACTGAACCGAGCCGTCGCGGGCGTTGATGTACCAGCCAGTGAGATCGCCCTTGCCCGGCTTGCCGTAGACCTGTTGTGCCTTGGCCGGGAGCTTGGCCTGGCCGTATTCGTTGGCCTCGATGACAGCGCCACGCTGGGGCAGGTTGCTGGCCAGCCACTCCTGCTGCGCCCCGAGAAACGCCTCGACATCGGTGGTGTAGCGGCTGTCCTCGTCGGCGGGCGCGAACAGGTCCTCGACCCAGGTGATACCGTAAGCCTGCGCCAACTCGTCACCGAAGCTTGCATGTTTGGCGAGCATCCGGGTTCTGGTGAGGGCCCGGGCAACCTCCCACCAAGACACCTGCGGGTCCTGCTTCTTCGGCTTGTACTTCTTCCACACCTCGCCCTGCTCGTCCTGGCCGGCGGCGGCGATCGTGCGCAACTGCTGCTCATTCGGCATATCGCCACGCGCCATCTGGTCGAGCATGGATGGCAGGATGTTGGCGAGCAGCCGCAGCTTGCGGATCTGCCGGCTCGGGAGCGCCAGCGCCATGGCGATCGATTCCTCCGTCCATCCCAGAGCCACCAGACGCTCGATAGCCCGCCACTGATCGACCGGGTTTAGCGGTTCACGGGCGATGTTTTCCGCAAAGGACTGCATGGCGCCGAGATCGTCGGAGGGATCGGCCAGCAAGAGCGGGATTTCCGCGAGGTCTGCTGCGATGGCCTGCGCCGCGCGGCGATGACCGAAGACGATGATGTAGCTGTTGCCGCCCTCTGGATCGAGTTTGACGACGGGCGGCTGTACGACGCCGATGGCCCTGATCGATGCGCACAATAGCGCGTCAGACTGAGGTGAGGATTTCGACTGGCGGGACCGGTCGGGATTGTCCTTCAGGCTGCGCGGATCGGCTGTAATCAACTGCATGGGAATGACCTTTCGGTTTCGGGCGGACGGGCTGTCCTTGCCTCCTCATCTTCTTTTCGAAGACACCTTCCGAACCGCAGGACGGGCCGGCGGCTGCAATTGCGGCGGAGCAGACCTGGCTTGCGGAGGAGCGAGGCACACCTGCCGTGCGAGGCAAGCTGGCCCGGTCTCGGCGACCGGCGCGATTGAGGGAACTGTCAGCCGATGGACTGTCCTTGCGAACCGGTTTCCTATCTCCCCTCCTCGTTCCTCCCTCGTCTTAAATCTGCCCGACCACGATTGGCCATTCGCACCAGGCGCTGTAGGATGTTGAACCTGGACGCCGAAACAGAATCACTCAATAATATAACCTTGACAGCATATAACTCTGAGATCATATTATGACGAAGGAATGGGCAGTTCTGCTCCACGACGAGTTCGACCCGGAGTTTTCAGCGCTGCCGGAAGAGGTACAGGACGAAATCTTCGCGGCATTGCCGCTCCTGAAAGCTTATGGTCCACAACTTGGTCGTCCCTACGCCGATACGCTCAAGGGATCGGCACACGCGAATATGAAGGAATTGCGGTTCAAGGCTGCAGACGGCGTCTGGCGACTGGCTTATGCGTTCGATCCCGAGCGCCGGGCAATCCTCCTGGTCGCAGGCGACAAATCGGGCGGCAGTCAGACGCGGTTCTACAAAGTGCTGATCGCAAAAGCTGATCAGCGATTGACACAGCACCTCGACGCAATGAAGGAGAAAAAGAATGGCTAGATCATTGGATGACGTCCTTCAGGGCCTTCCTGCGGAACGTCGCGAACGGCTCGAACAGCTGGGCAACGAGCGGCTTGAGGAATACCGGACGCTGCAGGATCTGCGCAAGGCGCGCGACCTCACCCAGGTCCGTATGGCCGAAACGCTCGGTGTAAAACAGGAAAATATTTCGCGTCTGGAAAAGCGGAGCGATCTGCTTCTGTCCACGTTGCGCAGTTATGTCGGGGCCATGGGCGGGACACTTGAACTTGTTGCTCGTTTTCCGGACCGCCATCCCGTCGTCCTGTCGTCCTTGTTCGATAATGATGCCGGGCCTGTCACAAAAGAAAATCCGGCAAGATCTCGTACCAAAAAAACACCGCTTCGCAGCCTGTCAGGCTGATAAAGAACTTAGGTCCGCTGGCAAAAAGTGCTCGCGCACTTGAAAACGAAAGGGCGCTTGACCCTTTCGGGGAGCGCCCTTTCCGACCCGGACAGCTACGCGCGACGATCGCCATCGCAGGGAACAATCGAAACGGGGATGACCGATAGATGTGTATCTCGACCCGTTTCAAATGAGCGGAGAAGTTCCGCCATTCACGCCGCTTCCTGGCGATCTTCAGGCGGTTCATCGGCGGTCTCCGCTAGATCCCTTTCGATCTCGTCCAGTTGGCTCAGCTTGAGTTCGAGCTCTGCTTCGAAAGAGAAGGCCTCTCCCAAACGCGGCGTATAGGAGGCGAGACGCCGTTTCGCATCGACGAGCCGATTGCGATGGTTCTCGCGTTCCTGTTCAAACCCGCCGAGAGCATGCTCGAGCCGGGAGATGGCCCCGATCGGCGTCGTGGTGACGGCCAGGTCGATCTCGTAGTCGCCACCGGTGCGTTGAAGAAACGTGTCGTAGCGATAACCGTCCTTGCCGAACCGCTCGCCATGATAGGCGAGATCGAAGCCGCCGATCGTGGCGATGATGACCTCTTTTTGCTGCTGCAATTGAACCAGCGTTAGGATTTCCTTCATCAGCGCGCGTCCAGCCAGTTTGCGTTCATCGAAATCTTCGCTTCCGACCTGTATCGAGAATGCGTCGCCCGCGGTCGGAACCGAACGGTCGATGTCCTTGCCCACATCCTCGATTCGCCGACCAGAAAACTCAATATCCCGTTCGGCGTCGCGGATCTGCCGCCGGATCGCGTGCTGGTCATCGATATGCGCCGCCCGTAAGCGGTCGAGACGGGCGATCTCTGCCTCGAGCCCCGCTTTCTGCATCAGCCGCTCGTCGCCGGACGCGATGGCCTTGGCCATGGCGAACTGGTTTGCCTGCCCCTCACCCATATCTTCCAGCCGACGCACACTCGTGTCGCCGGAGAGGGCGGCCGCGATGAACCGTGCCTTGCGTTCGTTGTTCTGCCACATGGTGGCGTCGAGGCTCCCAAGCGTCGCGTAGGCATAAACGTCCACCTCATCGTGCTGGTTGCCCTGGCGGATGATCCGGCCCTCGCGTTGCTCGATCTGCGATGGCAACCACGGAACATCGAGATGATGCAGGGCTTTGAGCCGGGCCTGAACATTGACGCCGGTGCCCATGGTTTCGGACGAGCCGATCAGCACGCGGACCTTGCCGGCATTGAAGTCGTTGAACAGCCGCTGCTTGGTGTCCGACTTCTTATAATCCTGCATGAAGGCGATTTCGGATGCCGGCACGCCCAGGCGGACGAGCTCATCGCGGATCCAGCGATAGGCGGAAAAGCCGCGCGTGGCTTCGACGGAGATGGTGCCGAGATCGGAAAAGATCAGCTGGCCGGCGCCCGGCCGGTCGAACGGCTTGCCGTCCTTGCGGCGATATTCCGTCTCTCCTGTCTCCTGCCAGATCCGATAGGCGTTGGCGACGAGGGCGTTCAACTTGTTGGCCGCCTCATTCTCCATAGCCTGATCGACCAGCCGCAGATCGATCGCGGCATGGCGTCCATCGGTGATCACCGAGAGCAGGATGTCGTCACCGGCCTTTGCCGGCCCCTCGCGCGTCTCGATCGCCTTGATCCGGGCGTCCAGCTGCTTCTGGTATGCCTTGAAGGCTGCCGTCGGTTCGGCGGTGACGATCTGGCGTTTGCCACCATATATCTCGGGAACCCTCACATAGGTTCTGAGATCCGCCGGCAGTACGACGTCGGCAAATGAGCGGAACATGGCGATCAGCTCCGGCACGTTGACGAACTGGCTGAAGCGCGTGACCGGCTTGTACTTACCCGACGGCTGCAGCTCGAGTTCCGTCGAGGTGTCGCCGAAGGTCGAGGCCCAGGCGTCGAACTCGTGCAGTCCGCGTTCTGACAGTGCTGCTGGATCCATCATCCGCTCTACGGAGAACATCTCGCCGAGCGTATTTGTGATCGGCGTTCCCGAGGCCAGCACCAGCGCCCTGCCCGGGTTCTTCGTCTCGATGAAGCGGGATTTGACAAACAGGTCCCAGGCGCGCTGCGAGCCGTTCGGATCGACACCGCGCAACGTCGACATGTTGGTGGCAAACGACAGCTTGCGGAATTCCTGCGCCTCATCAACGATGATCTGATCGATCCCGAGTTCGGAGATCGTCAGCAGATCGTCCTTACGGGTGGCGAGGCTTTCGAGCCGTTCCTTGTGCCCCTCCTTCATCCGTTCGATACGCTTGCGCGACAGTCGGTCGTCGCGCTCGACCTTGACCAGAAGCTCCTCGTAAAGCTCCAATTCGTCCTGGATCATCTGGGCCTCGAACGCAGATGGCACCGCGATGAATCGAAACGCCGAATGGGTGATGATGATGGCATCCCAGTTGGCGGTCGCCGCCCGTGACAGGAACCTATGGCGTTTCTCCCGAACGAAGTTGGTCTCGTCGGCGACCAGGATGCGGGCATTGGGATAGAGAGCCAGGAATTCGCGGGCGGCCTGCGCCAGGCAATGGCCGGGCACGACCAGCATCGCCTTGTTGATCAGACCGAGCCGGCGCTGCTCCATAATGGCGGCCGCCATGGTCAACGTCTTGCCGGCGCCGACGGCGTGGGCAAGATAGGTGGCACCGGCGGAGATGATCCTCCAGATGCCGCGCTTCTGGTGCCCGTACAAAGAAAAGGCGCCTGAGGCGCCCGGTAGTTGGAGATGATCGCCGTTGAAGGCTCGCGGCGCGATGTTGTTGAAAGTGTCGTTATAGACCCGTGCCAGCCGGTCGGTGCGATCTGGATCAGACCAGATCCACGACTGGAAGGCGGTCTTGATCTTGGCGAGCTTTTCCTTTGCAGCCTCCGTCTCCACCGTGTTCAGCACCCGACGCTCGGTCTCGCCGTCGCGGACGGTATCGAAGATCTGCGGCACGGAGGAGTTTAGCGCGTCCGATAGAAGCTGGCCGGCATGGCGGCGGTGCGTGCCCCATTCGGTCGTGCCCGATGCCGACCATTCCAACTGACGGGCATTGACCGTCCAGGTCGCCAGTTCAGGCAGATGATGAATGGAAATCTCGGCCTCCATGGTCTCTCTGACGAAGGAAACGACGTCATCGGCGGGAATCCAAGGCGCGCCAAGGCGTGCGGTGATATCCGAGGGCCTGAGATCGGCTGGCTGGACGCGCTCAAGCGCCACGACGTTGCGCTGAAAGGCCGGATCTATGTCCGCGGCGGCTCGTGCAGTTACCAGTTTCGAGCGTACCGCGCCGGACAGATAGGCATCTGACATCTGCCAGGAGCCATTGGACGGATCGCGGAAGATCGCGTCCCCCAGCTGGCCGACGACATCATCGACATCACGGTGCAGAAGCTCGGCGATATGATCCGGATCCACATGGCCGCGTTCGTTGAGCACCACCGCGAGCGCATCCAATGCCGAGGTGATGACGGGTGCCGGCGGAGGCGCAATCACCCGTTCGGTAAAGATCGGCCCGGGCTTGGCGGTGTTGGTCTCCAGATCGTAGTCCTCGATCGAGGCCACCAGCCAGCAATCGGGATCGTCGAGGAACGGCACGATATTTGGCCGGCGATGGACCTCCCGGACCTCACCGGTTTCCGAATCCTCCGATGTCGAGACGGAGGTGAAGTTGATCGGACCGAACTCGCGCACGAAGCTCGACCAAGCGATGCGAAGCGACACCTGCGCCTTCTGCCAGGGCTGGTCGCGTTCCTGAAGCTTGAGGATGAGCCGGACCGCGTCGCGGATCGGGATCAACTTTCGGATGATCAGGGCGTGCTTGGCAAAGATGCCGTCGGTGCTGCGGCCCTTCCTGACCTCGACCGGGACAGCAACCCCGTCCACCACCTGCATCAGCGCCGTGGCCTTGCCGATGAAATAGCTGCCTTCGCGCACCTTGGGATCTTCGGGCCGCTCTGCCATGGCTTCCGCTACTTCGTCCTCAAGGGCAAAGTCGATCGTGGAAGCTTTACCGTCGTAAATCCCGGCGGGCAGCTGACTGATTGCGGAGTTCAATATCGTTTCGAGGTCATTGTCAAAAGGGAGGCACCTATAGGCTTCGCCGAATGGACCTGACGTGATCGCATGCCGTCCCAGTACCATGTCGGAATGATCGGCGAACCACCTGTTGATACGGACGCTGTCGTCCTTACCTTCCACCTTTACATCCACGAGATCGACCCATCTGTCGTCTCCAGCCGGCTCGTCGGCGCGGCGCTTCCGGAAGAAGAGGATATCGACGACAACATCCGAGCCGGCGTCAGCGCGGAAGCTGCCTTCGGGCAGGCGGATCGCGCCAACGAGATCGGCCATGCCGGCGATGTGTTCACGGCCGCGGGCGTCAGCCTTGTCCATGGTGCCGGACGAGGTCACGAAAGCAGCAAGCCCGCCGGGCTTCAGCCGGTCGATGGACTTAGCGATGAAATAGTCATGCAGCCGCAAGCCGAGAGACCGGAAGGCCGGATCACTTTTCACCGTTCGGTCGGAAAACGGCGGGTTGCCGATCGCGAGATCGAAGTGCGCCGGCAACTCCATCCGGGCGAAATCGCCTGACATGATCCTGGCCCGTGGTTGCAGCAGTCGGACGATCCTGGCTGTCACTGGATCGAGCTCGACGCCAGTGACTTGGCTGACCTCGGAGAGCGCTTTCGGCATCAGGGCCGGAAACATGCCCGTGCCGATTCCCGGTTCGAGTACCCGCCCGCCCTTGAAGCCCATGCGGATCAACCCTGCCCAGATGGCACGGACGATAAACTCGGGCGTGAAATGCGCATACTGGGTGCAGCGCGCCAGCGATGCGTAATCCCCTGCCGTGACGGCGCTTTCGAGATTTCCGCCGAGGTCTTCCCAGCCTTTGCGAAACGCCTCGTCGCCGGGACGCCGGAATATTCCGGTGGCCAGATCCGAGGCGCCGAAGCCGGTGAACTTGATCAGCCTAGCCTGTTGGTCTGGTCGGGCCGGCACTCCGTGACGTTCGATCTCACTGGCCAGCAGGATTGCGGCAATATTGTCGCGTGCCCGGTCGCGCCACGATTTGGCGAGACCGCGAGAACCCTGCAGCCGGAAATCGACCTTCGTCCGTATCTGCGGCGTGGTTTTCGGTTCCTTGCGAACCGGAGCGGCTGGCGCCGGCGTCGAGGGCGGCGGGTCGATATCGATATCGGTCCCGAAGTCTGCTGCGAAACCCGGCACCCCGAGATCAAAACCGGATGAGAGAGCTGTATTGCCGAACAGGTCGATGGTGAAAGGATCGTCATGCGCCATAGGAAAACTCCTGTAAGTGGGCGCGCCGAAGCACACTCGCCGTTGGGAGCGGGTGTTGCCAGGGCGCGGATGGTGGAGGTTTGGAAGTGAAGGCTGCCTTCAGGCTGCGATGGTTTCCGGCAAAAGACGGAATTGCACCGGCAGCTTGGCGGCGATCTCCTCGTCGGTCAGATCGTCGAGCAGCTTCCAGACCTTGCCTTGAGCTGAGGGATAGACGAGCACGATCTGGCGATTGCGCAGATCGGCTGGAAATCTGTTGTCGGCATAGCCACGAAAATCCGGACCGGTCGCGCTCCAGATATGATCGAGTTTTTCCTGTCGGTTCATGGCGCGCACCGGGCGGGATTCGCGGGTGATGATCGCGGCACGCATCCGGTCGGGCGACTGACGATCGCCCAGGTCGCAATAGCCGTGGAACCATCGGGACCGATCATCGATCGTCAGCGCGAAGAACACGCTGGTGACGCTGGCGGCCAGAAACTCGCGCATGGCGAACATGTCACCGCGGTAAAACAGCGGCGGGAGGATCTCGAACATGTGGTCGTGATCGGCTTCGGATATCTCAAACCACTCGCCGACATATCGCGTGCCATTTATTCTGTCATCGTCGAACGGCGACTGGCTATGGCGATTGAACAGGGTGTACATTTCGTGGCGACTGGCGACACCTTCGAACACTTTACGGATGGTGGGAGGATTGAACATCGGCTGCTCCTTTGGGGTTGGGGACCGAAGCGGAAGCCTGATCGACCTCTTCTTTCAGTCCTTTGATCACCCCTCCTCAGCCGGCGCCTCGCGGGCAGCGGGTCAAGGGCCGCCGTCAGGCGGGCGGCAGCTTCACCCTTGATGCGCTGGCCGCGTATGCGGCAGCTCTCCTCTCTCCCTCCTCTCCTTCAATTCCTCATTCCAGTCCTCAGCTTCCGGCCGTAGCCGCGAGAAATCGCAACCGGCGCTGTCCGCCATCTGGCGCAGGCGATCGGCAAAGACCTCACCCTGAACATTGTTGTCGGTCGCTGCCACAAGCCACGCGCCCTCCCCGGAAGCCAATGTCTGCAACGCTTGCGCGGTCAGCGGCGACCAGCCGCCACCGGTGCTGACATAGAGCGTGTCCGGTCTTGTTTGCTCGATCGCCGCCAGACTGAGCGCGTCGACTGCCGCCTCTGTGACGCAGATCCGACGAGCGCCATCCATTCCAAACTGGAAGAGCGCCTTGGCACCACCGGTGGAAAATCCGCGCCAGTCCGGGCCGCGCTCCTCCCAGCCGATGACGGCGCCCGCTTGATCGATATGTTTTGCCCACATCGAGCCATATGGGCCTTCTCGAAGAACGTCCGCCTCGATCGCCGCAGAGATGACCTGCCATGGCAGCGCCCTGTTCTGTCGAAGATAGCTCCATGTCGCCGATGCGCGCCACGGCCGCTTTCGGTGATTCCAGCGGTCAGCGACCGAAGCCATTGGTTGCGTTTGAAGAAGAGGCTTCTCCCAGGTCGGCATGGTGGGCTGAAACGCGATGAGATCGCCGACGAACGCCAAAGCCTCGGCAAAACCGATCGCATGGAGATAGCTGGCAAGCGCGAAGACGTCGCCTTTGGCGTCGGAACGGGCATCGAACCAGCCTCTGTCGCCGCGGATCACGATGACGATGTCGTCGTCGCGCCGGAATTTGACCGCCCGGCGCGTGCTCTCTTTCCGGTCTATCGCGAAGCCCTCATACTCAAGGACGGCTGCGCAGCCCACCCGGGCGCGTAATTCTTCGATGTCACTCTTTTCCATATCACTTCCTTTAGCTTTCCTGACTGTTTTGGCTGTCAGCGCCCAAGCCGCGAAGATGGAAGCGTGCAAGGGCGCGGTTCGCAATGTGCAGATCTGCCGGACAAGCTCGCGGCGAAGCCTCCCTTGCGTGCGCATCAGCGCAAGCGGCACGCGCTCCCCCGAAGGGGTGATCGGCTCAATGAGCCGATCCGTAAGCAAAGGGATCATAGATATTGATGATGGCGTCCTCGTCGCCGTCATACTCGGCGGAAATCATGACGCCGATCTCGCCATCCACCTCGAAGAGCGTGACCGGGACCATCAGGGTCCGAGCAAGATCGAATGCGTGGTTTTGTGCGAGGCTGAGATCCGACATGTGAGGCTCCATCCGTTGGCGGGGCCGATCCCCGCTCGATGGCGCCCGTTCGATCCGGACCCGGCCGCGGTCACCTCGGCGGCGAAGGCGAAGAGGTCGCAGCAGCTGCGAACCCCTTGCGGGTTGACCGTCCAAAGACGGGACTGGATTAGGGATGCCAGACAAAAGAGCGGGAATCGGAAACGCCGATGGGTGGGGCATCATTGCGTTCGGCCTGAATTGTCCGGCCGCTTGCTGAGCAGGCGACCTGCAGGTTCCGATGCAAAGAAGGTGTTGGGCAGTTGCTGCTTGGCTTTCCGAAAGAGGAACTGTGCAGCAACGCTCGATTGTGCCAGACCAACGATCATTGAACGCCTCAGGGATGAAAGCCCGAAGGGAGAAGACTCGCGTCCCGAAGCTTCTGCGTAGCCAACAGCCTGGCCCGACAGGGCGACGTCCCCCTACTGTGGAGGCCTCGTTCTCACCGGTGTGCAACGATTGGGAACAACACGCCCGTTACGCCGAATTGCCTATGCATCTTACTGACCAATATTTCGATATAAAAATTGGTCAGTATGGCGGCGATGGTTGCTAGTGACCAAAGTTTGTATATAATCTTCGGTCAGAAGGTAGGAAAGCCATGCCGGATCCCACATCGGACACTCTTGAGCGCATTCACGATCGCATAGCTGCCGCGTCCCCCGGAGGCGTATGGTCGCGTGACGACTTCCTCGATATCGGAACGCCCAATGCGGTCGAAAAGGCGCTGCAGAGGCTCACCACCCGCGGAGATATTCGGCGCCCATATCGAGGCTTCTACGACAAGCCGGGCATCGGCCAGCTGACTGGGAAAATGGTATTTCCGCCCCGCGCCGCGTTCGTCGACGCGATTGCGCGACGTGACAAGTTGCGGGTTCTGGTTGACGGCATGACAGCCGCTAACGATCTTGGCTTGACGACAGCTGTCCCCGCTCGTTCGACGATCTATGCGGATACCTACCCTCGCACGATAGAGATCGAAGCCAACTCCGGCGATCCGAACGCAACGAAGCCTGTCATCTACCGGCTCGATTTCAAGAGAATAGCGGCAAAGACGGCTTTTTGGGCCGGGCGACCTGCCATGCGGATCGTTCAGGCCCTAACATGGTTTCGGGATGAACGGTCGAATTTCGAAACCATCATCAACGGCGTGGTCCGTCATCTCGCGCAAAGCTCGCAAAAGCGATCAATTGTCGAGGATCTGCACGATAACATTCGCGCCCTTCCTGCCTGGATGTATCCCGTGGTGGAGACAATAACGCGCGACATTCGCGTCTCAGAGGAAGAACATGCGCCAGAGCTTCAATAAAGTGCTTCGCAGTAGCGCCGATGAGCGCCGGGCCTTGTTCGAAACGGTGGCTTCCGACCTGTAGACGCGCGCCGAGAATATCGAAAAGGATCTCTACGTCTGCTGGGTCCTCGACTTCCTGTTCAATAGGCGCACCGACGATCCGATCGGCCTCTACTTCAAGGGTGGCACCAGCCTCAGCAAGGCCTATGGCCTGATTAATCGCTTTTCCGAGGATATCGATATCGGCATCTACAAAGCCGATCTGAAAGTACCGACCGAGAGTGAGATCGCCGCTCTCTCCTCGGTGACCAAGCAGCAAGAGGCGCTGGCGGAAGAGGTCGACGAGGCCGCGCGCCAATATATGTCCGGGCCCCTAAAGGAAAGTCTCAGCCAAGAAATTGCTACGGTCGAGGCCGAGATCGGCCAAGTCGGGCATTTCTCTCTCAATTTCGGTTACGATGCCTACCGGAAGAAAGATGCCCTCGACGTTCTCGTGGTCGGATACAAAAGCGTTTTCGATACAAGCGCTGGCTATGTTGAGGCAGCAGTGCGTATGGCACCGTAACGTTAACCGGCCATCGATCAAAATGTGGGATCTGGCGGCATGACCAGATTTGCCCGCGATCCTCTTTATCGTCGCCACCGATTTCCAGCGGAGGTGATTGTTCATGCCGTTTGGCT